>CADALT010000018.1 GCA_902788785.1 uncultured Ruminococcus sp. | reverse complement strand
CTGCTTGACAGCACACCCTTGATGCCGATGACGGTATTCTTGCTGTAACCGTTAGCGACCATATCGTTGATCAGCTTCTGGAGCTGTTCCGCTGTGATCGTAGCAAGACGGTACTTGCCGATCTTCGGAGATATGTGAAGCCTGATATACTTTTTATAGTTAGTAACAGTCGTTGGTTTCAAATTCGGGATACAGTACATCTCGATCCAGTAATTGAGGTAGTCGTGCATGGAAAGTTCGGAAGGCGTGTTCACTGTGCCTGCGGTCTGGTATTCGTGCATAGCCTTGACACCTTCGCTGACCGCTTCTGCCTTTGTATTGAAACCGCCCTTGCTGATACGCTTTCGCTTGCCGTCCATTTTGGCTATCTCAAAGTAGTATTCCCATTTCTTTCCACGCTTGCGAGCGTTGATATCTGCCATAAGATCACCCTCATTTATTATAGCGCGCCACACCCGAAAAAGTCAAGCATTTTTGTCACCCATTTGTCACCCAAAAATAAATTTTTGTGAGTAAAACGCCGTCAAAATAGATTTTGATAAATTTTCGACAATGCGTTATAACGGCGTAGTTACGGGCTTTTCTCGTCATTGCAAGTCACTTCTCGTAACAGTAAATTTTTTTGACATTGCATGGGCAACAACCCGATGGTCGGTGCTACTGTTGCTTGCGCAGTTGCTGTTGAAGAGGCTATGAAGTAATTCATAAACGGCTATATTACGCAATATAACGAAATCCTGACAGGTATTATGACTTGTCAGGATTTTTCTGTTTTTGTGATGATACGTCTAAGGGTACGCCATGGTACACCCTCGGGACACCCTATGGGACATTCTCAAATGCCTGTATCAAGCCGTTGGTACGCCTGTACGCCCCTTTTTTATTTTCTTATATAAATTATGATAATACTTTATAAAGCCCGGCTGATATATATAAAAAGATAACTTGCATTTATGGCGTACCGGCGTACTTTACCCGAAAATACGCCGTTTCAGGGTGTACCATAAGGTGTACCCAAGGTGTACCGAGGGGTGTACTTCGGGCAGGATGGCGTATCTGCGCCATTGGCGTTTAACAGCTCCTGCGATGCTTAACCCTTTGCCTTGCAGGTCAGCTTATCAACATCGAGCCTGAATACCGCAACCGCATTCAGCATGGCATCATTATACTCCCAGCCGCCTTTACGTGAAGTCTGTGCCATAAGCGCATCAAGCCCCTTGACCTTCTCTTCCCTGTCCTCCACAAGAGTCAGCGTCCCCGTGCCGATGACGCTCTCAAACCTCGCCGAATAATCGCAGGCTTTGTCCGCTTCAAGCAGCTGATAATTGCCGTCTATCTCAAACCCGACCTTCGGAGAAGCCTTGGCAAGCCCGTACTTTCGTCCTGCCTTAGCCCCGTGGAAATAAAAGCTGTACTTCCCATTTTCGTTTATATACCCGTAATTCAGGGGAACTATATAGATCTCGCCCTCGTCATAAAAAGCTACCCTTATTATCTGCTCCCCTGCGATAAAGCTCTCAATAGCAGCACTGTCGGTGATCTCTCTGTCTTTGCGTCGCATTCTCACTACCTCCGTATCCTGTGAAATTTCTCTTTATTTATTTTACACCGATATGGCAGAAAAGTCAATCCATCGGCAAGCAAAAGCACAGCACCCCGAAAAACTCCCGAGATGCTGTGTTTTATAGTGATCGACATATAAGGCGATCAATATATTTCAGACTATCGCTTTTATGCCTTTTATATGTGCCGCTATGAGGGCTATGTCGGTAACATTCAGCTTGCCGTCACCGTTTACGTCCGCACGCTTGGCTGCCTCTTCGTCAAGGGGTGAAACGCCCTTGATGTGTGCCGCAGCCGCTGCGATATCGCTCACGTCCACCTGACCGTCGCCGTTTATGTCTCCGCCCTTGTAAGCCTCATTCTTATCCGCAGGCTCGTCCTTTGGCTCATTCTTTGGTTCGTCCTGCACGGGTTTGGGGTCATTCTTAGGTTCGTCCTGTACGGGCACGGGGTCGTTCTTAGGCTCTTCCTGCGCAGACTTGGGCTCGTCTTTGGGTTCTTGCGCAGTGGGCTGAGGTTCTGCCTTGGGCTCATCTTCCATGGGCTGAGGCTCATTCTTCTCCTCGTCGGAAGTCACCTCGATATCGGAAGTCACGTCCTCACCGTCCGAAGTTACCTCGTCCATAGCCTCCATTCTCTCGCTGACCTTACCCGACATCGTATCAAACAGAATGCCTGCTATCTCCTTATGACCGTTTGCATTGGGGTGTGGGTCGCTGTCAGTTTCGGGAGATATACCGTATACGTCCACGTATGTTGCGCCTGTTTCCTCTGCTATAGCCTTTAACTTTGTGTTGAGCAGCTTCATCTGAGGATCAACGTTCCTGCCTGCCATCTGCATCATCATAGGTCCTGCTATCTTCTTTGCGATAGCCTGTGCAGTTGCATTTCCCTCGGCAGTACGATACTTTTCCATAACGCCTGCCAGGTCCTTCAGCTCGCTGACATCATCGTTCTCCTTGACTATATCAATGGCTTTTTGCAGCTCTTCGATGTTGTTGTATTTCTTCATCTGCTGCATAAGCTCCTGCTGTGCGGGGCTGCCGCCCGAATGCTTCATTATCTCTGCCAGCGCCTTGACCTCGTTGATATCGTCATATCCCTTGACAGTATCCATCAGCTTTTCAGCCTCGGGCGCAGCATCGTACTTTTGGACTACAGTCTTCATATCTTCGATATTTTCGACCTTATCACTGATCTTTTCGATGTAGTCCTTTGTCTGCTCGCCGTCGGAGGTCAGCTCGTCCTCGGTCTCTGCGGCAGTATCGGCAGCCTGTGAGTACAGCTTGCCCAGTATATCGGAAATATCCGCCGCTGTCTCCTCGGAGGCTTCCGCTGTACGGTAAGGATTGTACATACCTACCAGAGCGATATCCGCATCATCGTTTATCTCCTGTACCGCAGTAACAACGCCCTTTACATGGTTTGCGGATTCATTTACCAGTTCTTCCGCCCTTGCGCCGATATTCTGCATATAAGCAGCCGCCTCGATGAAAGTCTCAGACGTGATGGAGTCCTTGTTCTGCTGTATTATCTGCAAGCCGCCGCCCAGGGCAGTTTTCTGGTCTGTGCCGAACAGGGTAAGCATCAGTGAGATGCCCGTTGCCCTCAGCACAGGGTTCTCGCTCTCGGTCATCTCGGGTATTATACTCATGACAATGTCATTTCCACCCAGCTGTATGCTGACGAGGTCTGCCTCGGTCAGATATTTATTGTAAATATCGTGGTATGGCGAGAGCACATCGCTTGCACCATTGCCAACATATGTATCCAGTATCGAGGCTGCAAATTCGCCTTTATATCCCTGATTTCTCAGCGTTTTCTCGATATCCTCCGCACGGTAGGCTGTCGAAGCCAGATTTGTACCCTTTACCTCCACGCCGTACTTTTCGCCCAGTTCGCTGATGTACTGCGTGAATATGGCAGGATATGCCCCCTGTACAGGGTCAGCCAGCAGTTCATCGGTTATGACCAGCGCAGGGTCCTTGGCAAGGTCGCCCCCTGCCAGACCAAAACCTGCGGCGATACTGTCGCCCAGCGCCACATAGTTATATGTGCTGTAGGGTATCTGCTGATTAGTCTCCTCTGCGAATGCCTTTAAATTCGCACCGCTTGCCAGCAGTGCCGCTGACAGCATCACGGATAATATCTTTGTGCCTCTCATCTTACTGTTCCTCCTTGTTTACCTTTTCGTTTATCTCTATCTCTACGTCTTTCTTTTTAACTACTATCCTGACATCGTCACCGCTCTCGGAATAGTTCACGAGCATCAGGTGCTTGCTGTCATATGGTGCATAGTAGCCCTCGTAGTCGTGGGTAAGCAGGATGTAATCTCTCTTGGCGGTTATCTCGCCTATCTCGAACTCCTTATAGAACTTTACAGCGTCAAGCTTATATTTATCGCATATGTACTCTACCAGCTCCGCATCGGGCTCTGCCTGCCTGGGGTCAAGTATTATCTGACCTACCACATCATAGCCGCCCTTGCCGTTCTTGAAAGCGCTTATCTCCCACTCGTTTATGGGGTCATTCTCGTCCAGCGAGCTTTCTATCATGAAAAGGTAAACTCTCTTGCCGTTCTCATCTACATATGAGTCGGAAGCTCTGCCCATGATGGTATACGAACCGTTCTCGTTTCTCATGGCAATATCGCCCGTAACGCCCCATTTTACGCCGTCCTCATCATAGTACCAGCGTTCTGCGGTGGCTTCGGGGTTGTTAAGATATCTGTCCGCAGCCGCAGGGCTTGTGGCGTGCAGGTTTGCCAGAACTCCGCATTCCTCCACAGGTTCTCCGTTATCGTCCACAAGCTTTACATGAACAAACGGCTCCAGCGGCATACCCGTTTCGTTGGTTTTGGTCTCTTCGTCCATGAAGTATGTTACCAGCGTTGCGCCGCCCTCTTCACTGGCACCGCCGCCCAGCGAATATCTCACATTACAGCCGTTATCACGCAGCCACTTATCTATCTTGCGCACACTGTTGATGTTTACAGCCTCGCCGCCCGATGCAGGTCTTCTCAGGCAAGCAAGCGCATCAGGCGAGATAACGCCCTGCCTTACGCTCATCAGGTAGAAGCTTGCTGTGGCAACTACGCAGTTGCACTCGGTCTCGGAAACGTCCCTTGCAAAGGTGTACTTGTTGTATATTGGTCTGGGTACGAGTGTACCGCCCCTTGCAAGCGGCATGATAGCGCAAACTCTCTCGCCTGTCATATGCGTCAGGGGTATGCACTGGAAGTTTCTTTCGCCTACAAAATTCTGTGTATCAAGCCCTGCGTGCATCTCAACATACGCATTGAGTGAGTATTCCTTGTAGACCACGCATTTGGGCTTGTTGGTGGTGCCGCTGGTGTAGAAATAGCTTATATCACGGTCAAGGTCTGTGGGACCCAGATCAAGGGGTATATCGCTCGCCTCGCCTGCCTTTCTCAGGTCTTCGAGCCTTATGAACTCCACACCCTTTATCTTATCTAAGTTTTTCAGGCACTCGACTATCTGTTCGATGTTGAATACTTCCTGCATCTTTTCGGGCATCTCCGAGGTATCGAGGAACATACCCTTCTTATCCTCGGGCAGCATATCGTCCAGACTCATAACGATGACTTTCTTTATGCCGTTATCTTCAAGATGATCCACGAAATAAGGCAGAAAAGCATCGAGCGTTACTATAACATCCGAGCCCTTATCCTTGGTATACAGCGCAAAATCATTCTTCAAGAACAGGAAATTCACGTTGTTGCTTATCGCCTTGACAAGGTTCACAGCGAACAGCATCATAAGGTTCTCAACACTTACTGGCATACATAAAGTTACAACATCGTCCTCCTTTACACCTGCAAGTTTGAGTCCCCTTGCATATGCTTCACGCAGTGCGGGCAGTTCGCCGTAGGTTATCTTGGTACCGAAGTAATCGAACGCTTCGCCGTCAAGGTTGTCCTGATTGAAGGACATGATGTTGTCAAAGATGTTCATGTTGTAGATGGGTGTGCCATTGATGACACGGTCCACTTTTGCCCATTCGGGGAACTTCCTCTCGATGGTACAGGTGTTGATCTGCTTGGTAGTTTTCATGTTTTCTTCCTTTCTTTTCTCGGGGCGGACATTTTCTGTTATCTATTGTCCCTGCCATACTTGTTAAACTGTGTTCTTCTCCTAAGTGCATAGCTCCTATGCACTTTATGCATAGCTCCTATGCACTTTGTGCATAACCCCTATGCACTTTTGTGTATGGTCCACATTCATTCGGTTTATTGAAGTGTCCCAACAGTTTATATTATACATACCCATTCTTAATATTTCATTTATTATTTCAGGTTTAATATTATTTTATCTTAATAATTCTCTTAAAATTTCTTTAGAAACATACCGCTTATACTATATAAAAGGACAGCACCATAAGCGCAGCAGCAATAAAGAAGTATTTGAAAACTACAGCTGCTGCGTGCTGCTAAATGAAAAGTGAATAATGAATAACTATTCACTATTCACTTTTCACTATTCATTATTCACTTAGCAGGCTCTCCGCTAAATAACGCAAAGACACTTCTGCTGTGATACAACAGAAGTGTCTGAATAAAACTTCTTTATAGAGCCTGCGCTTAATTATGCTGTCACATAAGTTCTTATCTGCTGACAAGATATGAGATCACCACGCAAGCTATCAGCATGAACACGCAATGCCTTAGCTGCTGCTTGCGGTTGTAGCCGAACTGTTTCCAGCCTGCACAGCCCTCAGTCTCGGGGAAAAAATGCTGAAAGAAATGTGTTTTGGTCAGCAGGAAATAATCAAGCCCTATTATATCGAAGGCTTTAACGCCAAAAGCCATGATGAGCGACCTTGCAAGGTGTCCTGAGAAAGTAAAGCCGTTTGCTCTGCCGTCAGCAAAACCTATGACAAAGCTCACACAAAAGCCGATGCACAGCATTATCATGATGACTGCGCCCACTATCCTCGGGGCGGCAGGCTTTTTGTCTATCTCATCAAGCCTCGGCACAAGACGCTGCTGAATATCCTCAGGGAAATTCTTCGCCAGCCCACGGTACGGCATAAATATCGTTGCCGCCAGTATCATAAGAAAAAGCATCACACAGTTTATCAGCATAAGTATTATCGTTAAAAACATAATTTGCACTCCTTATCACATATTGCCCTTTATCCAGCTGATTATCTCCCTCTCGGAGCGCTGTATATATCCCATGTTCTCTCTGCGGTATCTTCCGAAAGTCCTGTACATCAACCCGATGAGGGGCATCATGCGGTAAAGCTTTTTCTCACGCCTGCGGTTGGGCATCAGCCCGTTAAGATGGCTGCCGTGAGGATATATGATGGTCTTGACCTGTCTGCCGAAGTTCTTCGCTTTAAGCCTTTGAACCAGCTTCTTCACCGAATACTCCGCATACCAGCATTCGTCCATAGCCCCTGCTATCAGCAGTATGTCCGCATCACACTTTTCTATCTCCAGCTCAGCCTTTTTTACCGCCTCTTTATCGCAATAGGCTTTGTAGTACGCCGCCCACATACCTGTCACCTTATAAGGCACTGCATGGTGGCGGTAATAGCTGACTGCACCTATGCCCGAAAAATCAGCCGTAACAAAAGGCAGTTCTTCCCCGTGCAGGGTAACGACACTGTGCCCCGTCATATGCTTTTTATCGGCATCAGTACCCTCAAATGGCACGTGTGTGGGAGATACCATTATAAGCTTTTCAAAACCGCCTATATACCTGGCACAAAGCATTGCGAATATGGAACCCATCGACTGCCCGTAAACGCTGATATGCTCTATGTCCTTATTCTCCCTGAGATACCTGACCGCAGGGACGAACATATCCAGCGGTATCCTGTCGGGCGACTCAGGCAGACCCTGCGCCCCGAAAAGCGACACCGCAAGCCCCGTTATACCATGATCGGCAAAACGTTCGGCAAATTTTATCCCGGGCAGTATACTTTGTTCGCCGCCCATAATTACTATAACAGCCTTGTCGCTTCCGCCGTCGGGAGATGCCAGATGTCCCACAAAGCCGTGTTCTTTCATTGTAAAGTTTTCGTGTATCATGCAGTCCTCCATCTTTTTCTCCAGTAAAGACTTGCCGTGAGGTAGGTAAGTCCTTCACCTAAGCTCTCAAATGCGCCGTATGCACCGCCTATGGCAGAGTTTCCGAAAATGCCCCTCCACAGCAGACCTACAGCGAACGCACCCAATATCCCCAGCAGACAGCTGAACCTTTTCAGCCCCGAACGCCCCGACACCGTCACATAAAAATGCACAGCAAATATCATGCACAAGCACATGGTAAGCACTATATTTACCGGGGTCATCACCGCCCAAATATGCTCGCAGACCTCGCCTGCAAGCTTAACATCTCCGCCGCCGCCAAGCACCGCTTTATAGGTAAGCGGCAGTAATGACCCATAGGCAAAATGCAAATATCCCGTCGATACCACACCGATAAAACTCAAATCGGTCATCACACATACTGCCCTCTTGCAGGTATCGGCTATCATGCGGCGGAAGCTTATCCAGGCAGGCAGCATGAGCACCATGCCGATAAATCCCAGCACCGTCGAGATAATGAACCTCTGCTCTGCCATTTGCGCCCAAAGCGGTTCCACTGTCTGATCTGTCAGCCCTGCCTTGCAAAATATAAGGCAGTCCCCCGCCATAAAAAACACTGCGCCCACAAGACCCAAAAACGCCAAACGCATATTCCTGATATATTTATCCGCCATAGTTAAATCCTCTTTCTATCTGACAAAAGCCGGTAAGTTCAGACTAACCCACTAACATTATATCAGAACCTCATTTCAATGTCAAGCACAGCACCGCATAACAAAAAGCACCGTACCAATTGTATCTTGGTACGATGCTCAGTATGATCTTACTGACATTCTCTCAAATATTTGAGCCTGCCTTTTTCAATACAGAGAGTATAGTCACAGCAAAGCGAGATAAGCTCGGGGTCGTGGGTCGATACGATGATGACCCTGTTATCCTTCGCAAGCCCCGTGAGCATTTCTGCCACAGCCATCATATGCGCTCTGTCAAGCCCTGATGTCGGTTCATCAAAAAGCAGTATCTCGCTGTTTGCCGCAAGTGCAGATGCGATCGCAACACGCTGCTTCTGTCCGCCCGACAAAGCCATGGGGTGAGTGTCCTCATATCCGTAAAGTCCGAGATCACTGATTATCTTGTCAGCTTTCGCCTTATCTTCCTCGTCCATCGAGAGCATTACCTCTGCCCTTACGCTGTCAGTGAAAAGCTGGTGGTTAACGTCCTGCATGACCATGTAGCATTTTTTCACTATCTTTTTGCCCGTGACGGTTTCACCGTCAGAGGTTATTTTCAGCGTGCAGTCCTTTTCAAGACCGCAGATGCATCTCAGGAAAGTCGTTTTGCCTGCACCGTTTTTTCCGATAAGCCCGATGACTTTTCCACGGGGCAGTTCAAGTTCGGGTATGGCGAGGGTGTACTGTGCCGAATCAGCGGCATTGAGCTTTTTCTTACGGAAAAAGTATTTCGGCATATCATAGGTAAAGTACATATCTTTCAGTGTAACGCCGTTTTCGTATCGTTTTATACTATTATCCGAGTCTTCATCTTCCGAGAATATGCCCTGACCAAATTCCTTGATATACTTTTCTTCCACAGAGGTAGGTCTGAGCCCCAGCTCTGAAAGATCCTGCGTGGTCAGGCTGTCGAACTCCTCGCTGTTCCATTCATGCTCTATCCTGCCCTCTTTCATGAATATCACTCTGTCAACGATATCCTTCACATACCACAAGCGGTGTTCCGATATGACTATCGTCTTGCCTTTTGATTTCCAGTATTTTATAACTTCCTTCAGCTCATCTATGGCTTTCCAGTCCAGGTTTGAGGAAGGTTCATCGAGCAGCATTATCTCGGGCATCAGTGCCGAAACACCTGCGCAGGCTATCTTCTGCTTTTCGCCGCCCGAAAGCTCAAACAGGCTTTTGCCGAGCAATGGTCCCAGTTCAAGCTCGTTTACGACTTCATCTTTTCTTCTGATTATCTCTTTCGGCTCGATGCCTAAGTTCTCATTGCCGAAAGTGATCTCGCCGTCCGTATCCACCGAGAAAAACTGGCTCCTGGGATTCTGGAAGACCGTACCCACAACGCTCGCAAGGTCATACAGCTCGCTATTAGGCACATCTTTGCCGTTTACATTTATACTTCCCTCAAGCTCACCCTTGTAATAATGAGGGATAAGCCCGTTTATAAGGCGCAGTATAGTGGTCTTTCCACAGCCCGATGCACCGCACAGCAGTACAGCCTCCCCCGGCTTTATATCAAGCGAAAAGTCGTGCAGTCCTGCCTCTTTTGAGCCTTTGTAGTGAAAGTTCACGTTATTTATATTTATCATATGTATATCACCCGATATTTTTTGCAGCCATGAATAAGACTGTTGATACGGCAAAAACTGCCATAGTGGCATAGTCCACAGCCCTGAGTTTAAGCTCTCTGGCGCTGGTACGCTTTATGGGTGCACCAAGCCCCCTGGTAACAGCCGCCGCCGATAATTCGTCGCCTATATTCACACACGAGAACATCACGGGGATAAGGCGGTATTCGATCATCTTTGTCACCTTGCCGCCGCCCATAGCGATGCCCCTCATGCGCATGGCATCGTTTATATTCTCGTATTCCTCCTTGATGGTAGGGAAAAATCTCATGACCACCGCCAGCGAAATGGACACTCCGTCAGGTATATGCATCTTCTGCATAGCCGACATAAAGTCACCTATCTTTGTGGTCCTGATAGCGTACCATGCGGTTATCATCGCAGGCATGAACTGTACGACGATACTGCAATAGCCTGTTATCAGTGCCGAAAATACGCCCCTTGACTCCACAGACAGATAATAATGCTGTAATATGAGCGCAGCAGCATACAATACCGCAAAGCGTATCGCCGCTGCATATTTGCCCTCCAGCATCATCAGCAGTATGGGTATTACGGTAACTATTATACGTATCGCCATTTGCAGAGTGCTAAATGCGGGCACCATAACTATCATTGACATGGCAAATATCATGAACAGCTTTGTACGTGGGTCAAGCTCGAGCTTTCTCATACGATACCTGCTTTTTCAAAGTGCTTTCTTACAACAGCCTTGCCGACAAATGCGCCTACAACACCGAATACAATGCAAAGGATCAGGAGGATAGCTATAGTTTTTGCGTTGATGACACTGAAAAGTGCATCACAATAATCTGCTGAGAAACCACCGTCGATCAGGTTCTTGCGATAATTATCAGCTGTTACGATAACCGGGAAATAGTTTGCACATATCCACAGGCAGAATACGCCATGACTGAGGGCTGTCATTTTGAAACTCTTGTAGCCGCCCTTTTTAGCGATCAGATCTGCTATCAGTCCGGATATTATGATAAGGGGTGCACCGAGCCAGCCCATGCCTGTAACGAACATGATTATTGCTATCAGCACCGACATTATGGTTATCATTCCGAATTTTTCAACCTTTGTGTAAAACAGCATCATGGGGATCGAACCGACTATCGGTATCAGAATTACATAAGAAGCAATAAAATAAGGGTGGATAAAGCCCAACATACCACAAGCATACTCCACAATGAATACCAGCGCAGTAAATATACCTATGGTTATAAAATCTTTTGCCTTGAGTTTGTTTTCATTCATACTATCTACTCCTACTAAATGAATTTTGTTAGCTTAATATAACTTAGTTAGTTATACATAACCGTATGAATTATATCATACTGAACATTGTTTGTCAATTGTTTGATTAGAACAAGATTTTTCCAAGCATAACCAATTTTTGTATATTTTGTTGGAACCAATTAGGATAACTTGCTTTAATTATAACTTATTTTCGTTAATTTTAAGACTTTGTATTAGATCAAGTCCCGAGAATGAATTGTTTAGGTTATCCTAAATACTTGTGAAAAGGTCAATTATTTTTTGTCAAGTGGGCTGTTGTAATGTCAGCGCAAAAGTGATATAATCAAGTTTGTTATAACTAACGTAATATTTTATATGTATGGAGGAGAGTAATCTATCATGAGCGAAAAGGAAAGAAAATTTCTTGAAGTTTGCGGACTCAAAAAGAGCTTCGGCAGCGGCGATACAAAGCAAGACGTTCTGAAGGGGCTGGATTTTACAGTCGCTAAAGGCGAATTCTGCGTGATGCTGGGACCCTCGGGTTCGGGCAAATCAACACTTCTGAATATCCTCGGAGGTATAGACAGCGCCGATTCGGGCGAGATATACATTGACGGCGACAAGCTGGCTGATATGAACGAAAAGAGCCTTACCAAGTACAGAAGAAAGCATCTTGGCTACGTTTTCCAGATGTATAATCTCATACCGAACCTGAACGTAAAGGAGAATATCGAGACAGGCGCATATCTTTCGGATGCTCCGCTGGATATTGATGAACTGCTGAAAATACTGGGGCTTTACGAGCACCGCCATAAGCTGCCCAACCAGCTTTCGGGCGGTCAGCAGCAGCGAGTTTCCATCGGCCGTGCGATAGTAAAAAATCCCGATATACTGCTCTGCGACGAGCCCACAGGCGCACTTGACTACAACACCTCAAAGGAGATACTCAAGCTGATAGAAGAGGTCAATGTTAAATACGGCAACACTATCATCATGGTAACGCATAATGAGGCTATCAAGGAAATGGCAGACCATGTTATCAAACTGCGTGACGGTAAGATCAGACGAGATATCGTCAATACCGAAAAGATCGCCGCTGCCGACCTTGAATGGTAAGGAGGCGTTTTGATGGCAAAGGAATCTATTTCATACGGAAAACGCCCCAAAAACCCGATGATAAAGCGAGTATGGAAAGATATATGGCGTGACAGAAGACGTTACTTTCTGATATTTACCATGTTCGTTTTAACTATCGGCTTTATATCGGGTATGTTCGTTTCCAATAACAGCATGATGACCTCGCTTGAAAGCTGTGCTGAACGTTTCAAGCGTGAAGACGGACATTTCAGGCTTTCCGAACCGGCTGACAAGGAAACTATCGCCGCCATCGAAAGCGGTGAGATGGCTGATGTAGCCGAGATCTTCCGTGAACGTGCATATGAGGAGGCTGAGGACGAAGTTATCGAAGCCGTGGACGATGCAATGGCAGAAGAGATCGACAAGCAGGTCAGGGCAGCGATCACCGAGCAGGTTACTGCTGCTGTGGATAAGCAGTTTGAGGCTGCTGCCGAAATGGGACAGAAGTTCACTGGTGAGCAGAAAGACGCTGCTCTCGAAGAAGCACTCGATAAAGCTATCTCGGAAAACTTTGATGAGGCTTACGATGAAGCCTTAAAGCAGGCTAAAGACTCCGACGAATACGCCGATGCCCTCGATGAAGCTTTCGATAAAGCCCATGAGGAGATCGACAAGGAGATAGACGATAAGTTCGCAGAGCTTTCCGACAGATACGGTCTTGATGAAGAGATCGACGCTGTGCCCGTAACCGTATACGAGCTGTTCTACAAAGATGTCAAGGAAGGTCTTGCCGTCGATGAAGACCCGGGCATCGGTATCAGAGTATATCCCGAGCGTAAAGATGTGGACTTATTCGATATTCTCGACGGAAAGGCTCCCGAGAATGAAAACGAAATAATGATCGACCGTATGCACGCAGATAATGTGGGCATAAAAGTCGGTGATACCATCACAGTTGCCGAAGAAGAATTTGAAGTTTGCGGACTTGCGGCTTTTGTTGATTATTCGACCCTCTACGAGAACAACACCGACACCATGTTCGATGCGATGACCTTCAACGTTGCCATGACCACGGACGAAGGCTTTGAGCGCATACGTGGCAATACACGAGCTAATTATGCTTTCACATACAACGACCGTCCCGATGACGAATACGAAGAAAAGTCGCTGTCAGACGATTTTATGAAAGCGCTCATCACTCAGGTCGCTGTATCCGAAAATGAAGATATCGAGCTGGAGGACTACGTTCCCGCTTATGCCAACCAGGCAATAAACTTTGCCAATAATGACCTTGGAAAAGATATGTCTATGGGCGGCATAATGCTCTATATACTCACCGCTGTGCTGGCGTTTATATTCGCTGTTACCATAAGCACTACGCTTGAAAAGGAATCCTCCGTTATCGGAACTCTGCGTGCTTCGGGCTATACCAAAGGCGAGCTGCTCAGGTACTATATGAGCGCACCGCTCATGATCGCTGTTTTCGCAGCGCTGGTCGGCAATATACTGGGTTATACGTTCTTCAAGAATGTCGTGGTAGGTATGTACTATAACAGCTACAGCCTGCCCACTTATAAAACCCTGTGGACACCTTACGCATTTGTGCGCACCACAATAATACCGATAATCCTCATGCTCATCATCAACCTGGTCGTTATCACAAGGACCCTGCGCCTGTCACCGCTGCGTTTCCTGCGTCACGACCTGAAAGGGAGCAAACGCAAGAAGGCTGTCAGACTGCCCCGCTGGAGATTTTTCCCGAGGTTCCGCATACGTGTGTTCCTCCAGAATATACCGAATTACCTGATGCTTTTCGTAGGCATAACCTTTGTTATGCTGCTGTTGTCGATGGCTGTGGGAATGCGTGAAACGCTGGACTATCATCAGGCGCACATGAGCGAGTCGATGTTCGCCAAAGAACAGCTCATACTCAGCCGCACCGAGGACGATGACGGCAACACCATAACCACATCTGCCAAAAATGCCGAGCGTATCTCGGTAGCTTCACTGGAAAGAAAGGATGAAACCTATAACGAAGAAA
Organism: uncultured Ruminococcus sp.; assembly: GCA_902788785.1. Lineage (GTDB taxonomy): Bacteria > Bacillota > Clostridia > Oscillospirales > Ruminococcaceae > Hominimerdicola. The sequence goes on along the minus strand of CADALT010000018.1, from coordinate 27,422 downwards.
TATCCGTCTACGGTGTTGAAGATGACAGCCTGTACATAAGGCTTGATGCCGACTTCACCGAGAAAGCTGCCGAAGATGAGGTCTATATCTCACAGGCTTATGCCGATAAGTATAATGTCAAGGCGGGCGATACGATAGTTCTTTCAGAAAAATACGAGCATAAGGACTATACCTGGAAGGTATACGACATCTACGATTATTCGGCAGGTCTTGCTGTATTCATGACGAATGACAGGTTCAATGAGGTGTTCGATAATGACAAAGATGATTTCAGCGGCTATATCAGCAACGAACCTATAACCGATATAGATGATGAATATATCGCAGCCGAGATAACCGAAGACGACATCTTGAAAGTAGCCCGTCAGCTCGACCACTCAATGGGTGCATACATGGTATATTTCCAGTATGTGTGTGTGATAGTTGCAGCACTGATACTCTATCTGCTGACCAAAATCATCATCGAGAAAAACGAGCGTGCCATCTCCATGACAAAGGTGCTCGGCTATAACGATACCGAGATAGCCTCGCTATACCTTGTCCCCACGGCTATATTTGTGTTCTTCACCGAGTTTATAGCCATATACCTCGGATTTATACTGATGAAGGTATTCTGGAAGTCCATGATGCTCGGTATGGGCGGCTGGTTTGAATTCACGATGCCCGTATCAGGCTTTGTAAAAGAGTTCCTGCTGGTATTCATAGCATATCTGCTCATAACGGTCATAGACTTTTTCCGTATCCGCAAGATACCGAAGGTACTGGCACTCAAAAATATCGAATAGCATTAAAACACACTGCCCTGTGCAGTGTGTTTTTTTGTCATATACAGACGACCCCTATTTGTAAAAAATAAGTAAACGCTGTATACATACCTTGACAAGCGCATATTTAAGTGATATAATATTTCTGTTTGTGAACAGCGCTCACTTAAAAATCGGGAGGTGATACTTGTGCCCAGAGATAAAAGCGAGAATAATAAGAAAATAATCGCTGCCGCTAAAAAGGAGTTTTTGGAGCAGGGATTTAAAAATGCTTCAATGCGGAAAATAGCTGCTGATGCAGGTATTACCGTAGGCGCTCTGTACAGACATTTCGAGAACAAGGAAGAAATGTTTGCATCACTTGTCGAGCCGACTCTTTGCGAATTAAGAGGACTTTATGATAAAGCCAGCATAAAGGAATATGAACGCCTGAAAGTATTGGCTAACGAACAGGCACTGCTTAAAGCTGAAAATAAGACACAGTGGGTAATGAGCTTTATTTATCAGAATTTCGATGTATTCAAGCTGCTGGTATGCTGTTCGCAGGGAACAAAATACGAGAACTTTATCCATGATATGGCACTGATGGAAGAAAAGCTCGATGCGGAATACTTCGATAAACTGAATGATTATAATATGAAACTGAGAGAAGTTTCGCATCTGGAGTTCCATATGCTGGTAACAGCAAACGTATCAGCAATGTACGAGGCAGTAAAACACGATTTCACCGAGGAACAGGCACTGCACTATGCAGAGACCATAGAAGAATTCTTCTCGGCAGGATGGAAAAAAATACTGGGCATATGATGCCTGTATTTTTTGACCATAAGTTAGTCTAGTATAACTTTGATGAAAGAGGGGAATACATATGTCTGAAAAGACAAAGAAGAAGAGCAAGCGTTCTCTGACCGGCTGGCTGATCGAGTTCGCAGAAGAAAAAAAGCTGAACTATATCTTGTGTATGCTTTTTGCAATATCAAAAGTAGTGTGCGGTCTGGTGCCGTATATCTACATGGCAGATATAGTTAAAACACTGCTGATACTGCACAGATCGGGCGAAGTACCCAAGATGGGCGATTTTAGCAGGGATATGATTATGATGGGTGTTTTCTGGGTGCTCAGCAAGGTGAGCCATGCAATATCCACCACCATCTCGCACGCAACATCTTTCGTGATACTTGCGAATATCCGCCGCAGACTGGCAGAGAAGCTTGCAAAAATACCTCTGGGTTCAGTAATGGCAGATTCCAGCGGAACATATAAGAACATCATCTGTGAGCGTGTAGACTCCATCGAGACCACACTGGCACATATTATCCCTGAGGTAGGCGCAGGTATACTCGTGCCCGTGGCACTTATTATATATATGCTTACCATCAATGTAAAGCTCACACTGCTCTCATTGCTGTGTGTGCCTGTAGGTGCGATATTCTTCATGGGTATGATGGTAGTAAGCAAGAACTTATACGGTGATGCTATCACTAAGACCAAAGCCCTTAACGATACAGCTGTTGAATATATAAACGGCATCGAGGTCATAAAGGCATTCAGCAAATCGGGAAGTTCCTATGAAAAGTTTGCCAATGCTGCAAAGGACTGTGCTAACTGCATCATTGAATGGATGAGAAAATGTAATTTCTGGCAAAACATGGCTCTTATACTGATGCCTTTCTTCCTGCTGGGACTTCTCCCCTTCGGTGCGATAGAATATATGCACGGAAATGTCTCGGGCGGAGACCTGCTGATGCTGGTGATACTTTCACTCAGCCTTGTGGCTCCTATCTCGACTGTTACATCGTATACCGATGACATCTCAAAGATGGGACTTATAATCGGCGAAGTTACCGAGATACTTGAGCGTGATGAACTGGTTCGTCCCGAGGTCATGACAGAAAAGCCCAACGGCACAGACATCGTTCTTGAAAACGTACACTTCGGCTACGAAGAAAAAGAGATCCTCCACGGTATAGACCTGACAATAAAGCAGGGTACTGTCAATGCGCTGGTAGGTCCCTCGGGCTCGGGCAAATCCACCATCGCAAAACTCATAGCATCATTCTGGGACGTTAATGAAGGCAAGATCACTCTGGGCGGTGTGGATATCAAGAATATCCCCCTTGAAGAATACAACCGCAATATCGCCTATGTATCACAGGACAATTATCTGTTCGATGAAACTATAATGGATAATATCCGTATGGGCGACCCGAACGCAAGTGACGAAGATGTTATGAATGCTGCAAAGGCGTGCGGCTGCCACGATTTCATCATGAAGCTGGAGAACGGCTATAACACTGTAGTCGGCGGTGCAGGCGGACATCTTTCGGGCGGCGAAAGACAGAGGATATCCATTGCCAGGGCAATGCTGAAAAATGCTCCTGTTATCATTCTTGACGAGGCAACTGCCTATACCGACCCCGAGAACGAAGCACTGGTACAGTCATCCGTTGCTAAGCTGGTAAAGGGCAGGACTCTCATTGTGATCGCCCACAGGCTTTCGACCATAGCTGATGCTGATAAGATAATAGTTATCAACGACGGTAAGGTCGAAGCAAGCGGCACTCAGGAGGAACTGCTCAAAAATTCTCCTCTGTACAGCCAGATGTGGAACAGCCATATCGCAGTAAAGGAGGGAGCATAATGATATCAACACTAAAAAAATTCTTTATGTTCTGTTCGACAGAGGACAGGAACAAGATCTATAAAGCGATAGGTTTAGGTGTTATCAATGCGCTGTTTGCAGCAATGCGTATAGGCGCTATCGGTGTAGTGGCAATGGGTATTATCGATAATAATATGTCCATGAAGAATGTATGGTATTCCCTTCTCATACTCATTATTTCCCTAAGCGCACAGGTCATCTTAAACATGAAGATCACAATGCTCCATACAGAAGCAGGTTATCACTGCAGTACTGGCAAGAGGTTAGAGATCGCTGAACATCTGCGTTATCTCCCCATGGGTTATTTCAACGATACCAGCCTCGGTCATATCACCAGCGTAACTACAAATACCATGGAATCCCTTGCAGGCGTTGCCGCACGTATAGTTATGCTGACCACCCAGAACATCCTTACCACAATAGTGCTGACAATATGTGTGCTTATATTCGATGTAAGGATCGGTCTGATACTGATCTTAGGCATAGGTATATACGCTGTTATCAACAGCCTTATGCAGAAAAAGGCAAGTTTGAGCGTCCCCAGGAAACAGGCATCGGACAATGAAATGATCGCTGCGATCCTCGAATTTATCCAGGGCATCGTAGAAGTAAAGAACTACAATCTTACCAAGAGCCGTGCTAAAAAGCTTGATGAAGCCATAAGAGCCAAGCAGTTTGCCGACACACATCTTGAATACGATGTGATACCCTACATCACATTACAGGATATCACCACAAAGCTTATTGGAGTTGTAATGTGTGCTGCATCGGTATACTTCTATGTAAACGGTACGATGAGCCTTCTCTACTGCATCATGATGATGATAAGCTCATTCATGATATACGAAAGTCTTGATGCCATGAGCGGCTACAGTGCCCTTATCAGGATCGTAGATGTATCGGTAACTCTTGCCAATGAAATACTTGATATTCCCGGCATGGACATAAACGGTGAAGAGATAACACCCGCCAATCACGACATTGAACTTAAAAACATCACATTCGCTTATGAGAACAGAAATATCATCAACGGCATCGACCTGAAGATACCCGAGAAGACCACCACCGCCATAGTAGGTCCTTCGGGCGTAGGAAAGACCACACTGACCAGCCTTATGTCAAGATTCTGGGATGTAAACGGCGGTCAGGTCCTGCTGGGCGGCAGAGATGTCAAGGATTACAGCTTTGACAGCCTGATGAAAAATTTCAGCTTTGTATTCCAGCGTGTGTACCTTTTCCAGGATACCATCGCAAATAACATTCGTTTCGGCAGACCCGATGCAAGTATGGAAGAAGTCATAGCAGCTGCCAAAAAAGCCTGCTGCCACGATTTCATACAGCAGCTCCCCGATGGATACGATACAGTCATCGGCGAGGGCGGTGCCAGTCTTTCAGGCGGTGAAAAGCAGCGTATCTCCATTGCCAGAGCCATAATGAAGGATTCACCGATAATAATCCTCGATGAAGCTACTGCTAATGTTGACCCCGAAAACGAGGCTGAACTTACCGAAGCAGTAAAGGAACTCACCAAGGAAAAAACTATCATTATGATAGCGCACCGACTGAAAACAGTCGAACACGCTGACCAGATCGTTGTCATCGACGAGGGAAAGATAGCCCAGCGTGGAACTCATTCGGAACTCATGCAGCAGCAAGGCATCTACCGTACATTTGTTGAAGACAGACAGAAAGCTGCAAGCTGGAAGTTATAAAAACCATAGAATACCGACGTTTTGTAAATCCGATAAAACGTCGGTATTATTTTATTTTTGATATACAAAAGAAATATTAGTCTCTTTTAACTTACACAAAAACTTAATTTAAGGTGTTGACAAAAGTTTGTCGATGTGATATAATATCACCGTGCGATTTTTTACAGGAAAAAACTGGATAACCGTATTTTCGAGTTATCCCAGACTAACTATTTCGGCAGATCTGACCGTTTTAAGCTCTATCCGGTCATTATTCGACCATGTTTGACACGCTCGATATGAATTAAGATCGGGCTTCTATCAGCATTAGTTAGTCTCTACTAACTAAATTAGATTAGGCTAATATTTGGCTAATTTAGTTTATAAGGAGGAATAGTAAGGAATAATGAAACTCGACAGGATATTCCCTTTCGGTATTGGTAAGCCGGGTGCGGTTTGCAGGCTGTACTGCTTTCACCACGCAGGGGGAAGCGTGTGTACTTTCAGGAACTGGCTGAAAATGTCACCGCTGATAGATGTGGCTCCGCTGGAACTCCCCGACAGGAGCTGCGACCCGAGCTCACTGACTTTTGAGAGCGTGCTCGATGATATGACCGGCGCCATAGCACAAACTGCCGACTCCACACCTTTTTTCATCTACGGGCATAGTCTTGGTTCATTGTTCGGATTTCAGACCGCCTGTGAGCTTGAAAAGAGACATGGTCTGAAAGCCGAAAGACTTTTTGTCGCAGGACGTCATGCGCCTCCGGAAGAGACTGCATCATCTTTCAAATACTCACAGGGCATCGGAGCGCTGGAAAAAGAGCTCAGAAGATGCGGAATGGAAAGTGATGAGATGCTTTCGGACAAGACCTTCCGCAGCGTATTTCTCCCGATAATATACAACGACTACAGGCTCAATGAGGAATACGTATATAACGGCGATATCTTGGATATACCGATAACCGCCATGAACGGCAGCGAAGATGCCGATGCAGACGGCGAGATAGTGGATAAATGGGCAAAAGTAACGTCCGCAGGATTTGAAAGATACGAATTCAGAGGCAATCACTTTTTCCCTTACGGAGAAGATGAGCAAAACGTCATAGCACTTATAAGAGAGAAGATACTTCTTTCTCTCGGATACGTTAAACCATAAATGATACCCTAAAGCCTGCTGTTTCGGCACGGCAGAGGGTCATATAAAGGAGAGTAAGAATGAAGAACAGTATAGTTGGTATATTGGGCTGCGGCGGATATATCGGGAGCAATGCGGCTGAAAAACTGCTCAAAAACGGTGTACAGGTCATTGGCGGACAGCGCAGTGACAAAAATATGTTTGAAGAGTATGAGAATTTCAGCAGGCGCAAGATCGATGTCAATGTAAAAGCCGAGCTTGATGCTTTCATCAGCGAATGCGACATAGTCATCAACTGCGTCAGCCCGTCCCACGTTTACGGAAAGCTTGTGAGAGATGCTGTCATTTCGGCAGGAAAAATACTTGTTGACCCCTCTGATGCAAGCTACGAAAAAGACCGCAGCAGCACCGAAGGCATATGCGTCGCATCAGCGGGATATATCCCGGGGTTATCGGAATATCTGCCATATGTGGCTGCAAAAAGAGATTTTGATACCATCGAGCGTTCGGTAGTTTATCAGGGCGGATTTGACGGCTGCTCGGCAGGTTCTTTCGTGGACATGATAATCGGCGCCGGCAATGAGGATTTCTGCGGAGATGCCTACATTTCCAAGGGAAATATAGCTCCGCTGGGTTCGGATATACGAAAGACCCACGCCACACCTTTTTCGGATAAAAAGGTGATATTCAAGCCGCTCATCACCTGCGACAGCAGAAAGCTGGCAGAGGTACTGGGGTCGAACGAGCATTACTTCTTCTGCACCTATGATGATATGGCTACACTAAGCTTTTTCATGAAGCTGCTTGTAGATGTCACAAGACACAGCAAAGAGGAAGCTGCCGTCATGATAGAAAACAAGCTCAATGAGCGCATAAAGACCAATAAGGAATTTGGTTCTCAGACACCTCTTGCATTTTTGTACCTTGAACTTACAGGGCTGAAAAACGGCATCAGGAAGGCCGAGGCATATAAGGTTTGTCTGCGTAACGTCAACAGAGTATGCGGATATTTCCTTGCAGAGACCGTACTGGCTGTTCTGAGAGATCCATCAAAGCTGCATGACGGCTTTAACTACGGGTTTGAGCTTGTTGACAGCTCCTACGAAAAGAGGATACTCGACGAGATAGGTGATGATGAGTACATCAGGTTGGAAGATATAGCCGACGCTGACAGGCTCTGCATCGAAGAGATCACAAATAAAAGATAGTGGCAGCACCGCACAACCAACGGTTAACGCCTTTGTGCGATGTTACCTAAACGATCGGAAAGGAAAGATCATAATGAAAGATACACTGAAAGAAATATGGAAAGAAATACTCGAGCTGGACGAACTGCCTTCTGAGGACGAGTCGTTCTTCGACCTGGGCGGAAATTCTTTCTCCGCAGCACAGGTAATAGCAGAGCTTGAAGACAGAACAGGCAAAACTGCCGAGGTCTCCGACTTTTATGAGCGTGAGACCATCGCACAGTTTGCGGAACTTTTTGATTGATGTAAGGGAGAAAAAGCATAATGGAAAAATTGAAACTTTTACCTATCCAGAAAGCTATAATGTGTTTTTCCGAACCCAGGATATACAGCCCCAGCCTGGCAGGTGTATTCATGATAGAGGGAAAGCTCGACAAGAAAAAGCTTGAGACTGTGATAGACGATATAGTTCATACGAATGATGCATTCAGCTACAGGTTCACATATGACGAAAACGATAATGAGATCTATCAGTATAAAGTCGAAGGTACAAGCTATACGCTTGATGAGCGCACCGCATCGGGCGATACAGAGGAAGACAAGTTACAGGATATACGAGATCAGATAGCAGAAGTTCGCCGTATCGATATTGAGGGCAGCTTCAAGGGTGAAGTGCCCTGGAATATCATCGTATTCGATATGGGTGATGACAAATACATCCTGTATGTCAGACTGTTCCATCTCATAACCGATGGTATGTCCATCGGCATACTTATAAATAAAATAATCTCGGGCTATAACGGCGCACCTGCTGCGGAGTCAGCAAATATGTCGGATTACCTGAAAGACTCTTTTGATTATCTGGGTTCGAGCGAATATGAAGAGCTTCTTGAAAAGAATGATGATCTTATAAAGAGCCATATGGAGTACAAGCCTTTCCTGAACGCACCCCGCAGCGGTGACCGCAGTTTCGCCAAATACGGCGATTTCATCACGCTGAAAAAGGATAAGCTTGCTGAGATCTGCCGCAAAAACCGCCTGAGCTACTTCCATATAGCACTGCTGATGGCACATACCATGTTCTCAATTGTTTTTGACAGGAACGAGACCAGACTCACTATCCCGATCGGTCCACGAAAGAAAAAATACATGGCAACCATCGGTCCTCTGATAGATTGCTATTTCAGCCGCATAAAGCTTGATGATGACAAGACCATGCTGAAAAATACCATCGAATGCCGCAGCTTCAATCTGCGTGAAACAAAGATGGCACCGATAATGTCTCATGTCATCACAGAGCATGATATGCCGATGGAATGCATAGTTACATACCAGAGCTATATCTCAAATTTCGGCGAGCAGATGCCTTTTGGTGAAGCTAAGGCAAGAGCATTTGCCGATAACGGTATGATGGATTATTATTACTCCAACTGCCTGTCTCTGTCAGCTGTTGAAACAAATGATGAAATCATACTCACCCTGCGAAATGACGGTGTGCTCATGAACAGCGAGCAGGTAGCAGAGGGCGTAAAGGTGTTCGAGGCAGTCTATAAATGCCTTACCGAACAGGATATGACTTTCGCAGAGTTAAAAAAACAGTTTATTAAATAACATCTTTTAACAGGAGGTATCTATCATGGAAAAAAGAAAACTCTACCCCATTCAGAAATTATCTTGTTTTCCCGAGAACGGCATTTACAGCCCGGGACTTGCAGGCGCTGTCCGCATAGAGGGTAAGATCGACAAGAAAAAGCTTGAAGAAGTTATCAACAATATCGTTCTCAACAATGACGCTTTCAGTTTCAGATTTGAATATAACGAGAATGATAATGAGATATACCAGTATACTGTCGAAAATACAGGCTATACGCTTGATGCGAGGAAAGCTGTCGGAAACACCGATGAAGAGCGCCTTCAGGATGTCAGAGATCAGATATCCGAAGTTCGCCGTTTCTCGGTAGAGAATAATTTCAAGGGTGCTATCCCATGGAATTTCATTCTCTTCGATATGGGCGATGACGATCATATCCTGTATGTAAGAGTGATACACCTTATCTCCGACGGTATGTCAATGGGTATACTCATGAAAAGCATAGTTTCGGGCTATAACGGTATGCCTTTGGCCGAGGCTGTCGGTGTGACAAAGTTTATCGAGGATTTTGATGAGATGGTAAACTCGGGCGAGTTAGCCGCACAGCTTGAAAAGTACGATGACCTTATAAAGGGACATATTGCGTACAAGCCATTTTTGAAGATCCCCGAATATGATGAACGCAATTATGCAAAGTACGGCGAGTTCGTTACGCTGAAAAAAGAAAAGCTCGATGAAGTTTGCCGCAAGAACCGCCTTAGTTTCTTCCATGTAACACTTATTATGGCACATACCATGTTCTCGCTCCTTCACGGAAGAAATGAAACAAGGCTCACTATACCTGTGGGAACAAGAAAGAAGAAATACATGGCGACTATAGGTCTGCTGTCAGAGATGTATTTCAGCCGTATCGAGCTTGATGACAGCAAGACCATGCTGGAAAATGCACTGACTTGCCGTGATCTCAATCTGCGTGAGGTAAGGACTTCACCCATAATGCCCTATGTTATAACAGAAAATGCTCTGCCTATCGAGTGCGTTATCTCATATCAGAGCTATATCACGAATATCAATGAGGTCATCCCCTTTGGTGAAGCGAAGGCGAAAACATTCTCTGATATGGCACTTATGGATTACTACTATTCAAACTTCCTGTGCATATCAGCCGTTGAGACAGATACTGAAATAAGACTTACCCTGAGGAATGACGGAATGCTCATGAACAGCGAGCAGGCAGCAGAGGGCGTAAAGATATTCAATGCGGTGTATGATTGCCTTACAAAGCAGGATATGACTTTCGGAGAATTCAAAAAACAGTTTGATAAATAATAGTAAAGGAGTGTCGCAAGATGCGTGATAACAGGAAACTCATCAAAAATGAGGAAAAAATATCCTCAAGCGATAAGGTAATGTTCTGCTTTCCCTATGCAGGCGGCGGAGCATCTGCTTTCAGGAACTGGGAAAATGGTCTTGGCAGTGATGTTGCGGTTTGCCCCATACAGCTTCCCGGCAGAGAAGAACGCTTCGGCGAACAGCCTTATGCGGATCATGAAGAACTGGTGGAGGACGTATACAGCGAGATCAGAAAATTCTCAGGCCACGATATATACCTCTACGGACACAGCATGGGTGCTAAGATCGCCTATGCGCTGGCAGAAAAGTTCGAGAATGACGGCATAGATATAAAGGGACTGATAGTATCGGGCTGCAGTGCACCGCACATACCCGATTACGATCCTATCGGCGATCTTCCCACAGATGAGTTCCGTGAAGCTCTCGGAAAGTATAACTGTACTCCGCAGGCAATATTGCAGGATAAAGAACTGTTCGATATGTTCCTGCCGATGCTCAGGGCTGATTTTACAGTCTCCGAAGGTTTCTCCTTTGAAAAGGCGAGGATATCCTGCCCGATAACAGCGCTTTGCGGCACACATGATGATGACGCTCACGAAAATGATGTTATGCAGTGGGAAACATACTCTGACGAATTCAACTGCTGCAAGTTTGAGGGAGATCACTTCTTCATCAAGGAAAAAGAGAAGGATGTCATCAGTTATCTTCGTAAGGTGATATGAACCTGTCATATTTCAAGATACGGGATATACCCGATATAAAAAGTATTCCGGGACACGGCACGGCGGATATCTGGTCGGCGGATATCTGCCTTGACCGTGAGCTTATCATGAGTAAACTGCATTATCTTGATGCGGAGGAGATCTGCCGATACCGACGTTTTCTCAAAGAGGAAGACAGGCTGAGATTTGCAGGCGGCAGGATATTTACAAAACTTATAGTGGCAGCATATCTAGGTATCAAAGCCGAATATATAGCGATAAACGCCCTCAAAAATGCCAAGCCCGTCATCATGGGGGAAACAGGGCTTGAATATAACATATCACATTCGGGCGATATGATACTATTGGCATTTTCAGCATCGGCAGAAGTGGGTGTGGACATCGAGAAAACAGATCCTCATATAGATGCGGCTTCACTTTGCACTGTACTTCACCCGAAAGAAAAGGAAGCAGTTCTGCGCTGTGGAACAGATGAGTTCTACAGGATATGGACTAATAAGGAAGCATATGTAAAAGCTGTCGGGAAAGGTTTTTCCATATCTCCCGAGAGTTTTTTTGTGCACGAAAACGGAACGGTGAGCGGCACGGAAGGATACAAGGTACAGCGTATCGACAGATACGACGGATATTCTGCCGCTTTGTGTTATCGTACCAAGGAGGGAAAGAAATGAAAGAAAGATACAAGAGAGACCTCAGTAAGTTTGAAAGTCTGAAATACTGGGAAAAGAAAACACTTTCTGCATACATAAAAGAATGGGCTGAAAAGTACGGCGACAAAACAGCCGTGATAGCAGATGACTATGATCTTACCTATTCGGAGATGGACAGCCTCAGTGACGAAAGGGCGTTCGGGCTCAGCGAGCTGGGACTTAAAAAAGGCGATACGGCTGCCATACAGCTGCCTAACAGTGCAGAGTATGTCATAACGCTTTTTGCGCTGTATAAGCTGGGTGTCAAGCCTGTACTCGTACTGCCCGCACACCGTGAAGCCGAACTTAATTCTATCATGGAAACTGCTGCGCCAAAGGTGTATATCATACCCGACAAGTACATGGGATATGAGTATCTTCCACTTGCAAAAAAGCTTCAGGCGCAACACAGCTGTCTTAAATACATAATAGTTGACGGCGAGATCGACGGCGATGACAGCACAGTTATAGCGCTTGAGGATATAACAGCCGAAAACGGCGAGCTTCCCGAAACAGACCCCTACGACACCCTGCATTATCTTCTCAGCGGAGGTTCAACGGGTGTTCCCAAGCTGATAGCAAGGACTCATTCGGATTATATGTATCTGTGCAGGCTTTGCTGTGACAGATGCGAGCTTACAGCTGATGATGTTTACCTTGTGGCACTTCCCTGCGAGCATAATTTCCCTACGGGCGACCCCGGATTTCTCGGTGTTATGGACGTTGGCGGAACTGCGGTATTTTGCAGCCACATCAGTCCCGATGAGGTGCTTGATAAGATAACCGAGTATGAGGTTACCGTGACAGCGCTGGTACCGACCATGGTAAGTATGTGCATAGATATGCTGGAGATAGATGATGACTTTGATATATCATCGCTCAGGATACTCCAGGTGGGCGGCTCGGTATTTGATGACAGTGCTGCTGAACGTGCGATAGAGGCATTCGGTGATACTGTTATAATGCAGGTGTTCGGCACTTCCGAAGGGCTTATCATAACTACCCTGCTCGATGACAGCCGTGAATACATCAAGAAGTATCAGGGCAAAGCGCTCCCCGATGAGTTCATAGGCGAAGAATGTGAGATCACCGAGATAAGGATAGTTGACAGCGAGGACAATGACGTGCCCGACGGTGAATACGGCGAACTCATCTGCAAGGGTCCATACATAATCGACAGCTATTACGGTCTTGGCGATGCGGACCTTTCAAGCTTCACCAAGGACGGTTTCTACAGAACAGGCGACAAGGCAATGAGGACCGCCGAGGGATACTATAAGTTCGTGGGACGTATAAAAGAACAGATAAACAGAGCAGGCGAAAAGATAATGCCTGCCGAACTGGAAGAACATCTTTGTATGTACGGCCGTGTACAGGATGCCGCAGTCATAGGCGTGCCCGATCCCGAGATCGGCAATAAGATCTATGCGTTTATGGTGTCTGCCGATGCAGATGAGGTAACGATGGAGGAAATCTTTGAACACCTTACCAAAAAGGGCGTAGCAAGGTATAAATTCCCCGACAGATGCATCACGCTCGATGCACTTCCGCTCACGGCAGTGGGTAAAAAGGACGCTAAAAAACTTCTTACTATAGCAGAAAATGAGGGTTGATCTAATGGAATTTGAAAAGCTGAAACAGGAAGTATCTGCGATGCTGCCGATCTCCAAAGAAATAAGTGATGACCAGAACCTTATAAATGCAGGCATAAACTCACTGACGGTGATGCGGTTCGTCAGCAAGCTGAGAAAAGAGGGCATCAAGATCTCATACGGTGAGCTTCTTGAAGAGCCTACGCTTGCAGCATGGCATAAGCTGATAGAAAAAGCACAGGAAAAGAAAAACAAAAAGAAGAAAAAGGCTCATACAGCAAAGAAAGCGGTTAAGACTGCTGATGCGAAGAAGTCTTTCCCGCTTACCGATATACAGTATGCCTATAAGATAGGCAGAGAGGACGGCAGAGAGCTGGGCAGCATCGGCTGCCACGCATTCATGGAATTCTCGGGCAAAGGGATAGATGATAAGAGACTTGATGCTGCCTGGAAAAAGGTGCAGTATCATCACCCTATGCTGCGTGCGAGATTCCTTGACAACGGCGAACAGGAGATCATGGACAAGCCCTACAGCGAGCACATCGACATCTATGACTACAGCGCCGACAGCGATTGGCTTGAGAAGTGTGCCAAGATAGGCGAAAAGCTCACACACCGTAAATTCGAGGTGGAGAAAGGTCATGTTTGCGCATTTACACTGGTAAAGGGTCAGGACGATGAGTACCGCCTTTTCTATGATGTTGACCTGCTCGTGGCTGATGTGCAGAGCTTTAATATCATTCTGCGTGATCTTGCTGCGGCGTACAAGGGCAGAGAGCTTCCCGTGGATTCACTGAACTGGGATTTCGCATCATACCTTCAAAACAAAAAGCAGCAGGAAGCCGAAGATGAGGCTGCGGCTAAGGAATACTGGAACGGACGCATAGCCGATATTGCCCATGCGCCCGAACTTCCCCTGGCAAAAGACCCATCGGAGATCACCAACACAAGAACAGTCAGGGATATAGTGGATATACCTCTGGATACCTGGAACAAAGCAGCTGCAATGGCTGCAAAATACAATATCACACCTGCGGTATACCTTATGACAGTATATGCCATGATAATCGCAGAGTGGAGCAGCAACAAGCGTTTCCTGATAAATATACCTACCTTTGACAGACACACCGAATATGGTGCATCGGAAAATGCGGTGGCAGATTTCACTACACTTATGCTGCTCGAAGTAGACCTCACCGCTGACCCTACCTTTGAAGAACTTGCATTGCAGATAAAGGGTCAGCTCAGCGAGACTATGAAACACACAGCCTATTCGGGTGTAAAGGTACAGCGTGACATCATGAGCAGGTATGGCGAGGTCAAGAATGATGCGCCTGTAGTCTTTGCCTGCAATTTCGGCAATTCTATCATAGGCGGCGAGACCGAGGAGGTATTCGGCAAATTTGAAAGAATGCTCTCACAGACCCCCGGTGTATGGATAGATTTCCAGTCATACGAGACTCCAAACAGCATAATGCTCTCCTGGGATAGTGTTATCGGGCTCTTCCCCGATGGCATGATAAAAGACATGATGCAGTCTATGGAGAAGCTCATAACAGATACTTCCGAAAATGAATGGGATACGCATTTTGACCTGCTGCCTGCAAATCAGCGTGAGTTTATTAAGGAGCAAAAGAACATCATTCTTCCGAAAACTCAGGAAAGACTGTTCGACGGATTTTTGCGTTCGGCAGAAAAATATCCCGACAAGGCCGCACTTGTCGATGCAGGTGCAGGTATCGAGATGAGCTACAGCGAGCTGAAAGCAAAAGCTCTCGCTGTTGCGGGATATTTCATATCAAATAACATCAGGGGCGAGGCTGTGGCTGTTACAGTTACCAGAGGATACAGGCAGGCTGTCGCACTGATAGGCATAATACTTTCGGGCAATTCATATGTACCCGTCAGCATCGACCAGCCTAAGGAAAGAAGAAAACTGATACACGAAAAAACAGGCATTGGCAGCGTTATCTGCGATGAACTCGTACATGACAATATAGAGTGGCCCGAGGATACCCGTGTGCTCGTCATAGAAGAACTGTTGAAACAGCCTGCTGCCGCAAAGCTGCCCGATGTATCCTGCGATGAGCCTGCATATGTCATCATGACCTCGGGTACCACAGGTCTGCCCAAGGGAGCGCAGATGTTCCATAAGGGTGCGGCAAACACTATCCGTGACGTAAACGAAAGATACGGCATAACTGCCGATGATACAGTGCTCGGCATATCTTCGATAGATTTCGACCTGTCGGTATACGATTTCTTCGGAACATTCCGGGCAGGTGCAAAGCTTATCATGATACCCGATGAGAAAAAGCGTGATGCGGAATACTGGCTGGAGCTGGTATCAAAGCATAACATCACAGTCTGGAATTCCGTGCCGATACTTTTGAATATGCTTATGACCGCCGCAGAAGCAGCTGCAAAGAAACTTCCTCTCAAAAAGATAATGCTTTCAGGCGACTGGATAGGTCTTGATCTGCCCGTAAGAGCAGATGCCCTGACAGAGGACTGCCTGTTCATATCCATGGGCGGTGCAACAGAAGCGTCCATATGGTCGAACTTCCATCGTGTGACCCTGCCTCTGGATGAAAACTGGCCGTCCATCCCCTATGGCCGTCCCCTCAGCGGACAGTCCTACAGAGTTGTCGATGACAACGGCAAGGACGTACCCTTCTGGTGCGAAGGCGAACTTCTCATCGGCGGCATCGGTGTCGGCATCTATAAGGGCGATGATGAACTCAACAAAAAGAAATTCATCGAAGAAAACGGCACAAGATGGTACAGAACAGGCGACCACGGAAGATTCAGAGAAAATGGCTTGATCGAATTCCTCGGACGCAAGGATTTCCAGGTGAAGATCAGAGGTCACCGCATCGAACTCGGTGAAGCCGAGGCTGTTTTAAAACAGATTCCTCAGGTAAACAGTGCAGTGGTCGAGGCTGCCGAAGTCGGCATGGGCGAAAAGCACCTTGTAGCTTACCTTGAAACAGGCAGTGACCGAAAAGCTCCCCTCTTCACCATCAATTCCAAAGCACAGGAGGAATCGGATAAGATAGCATCGGCTGTCAAGAGTGCAGATATATCTGTCAAGGGCTACGAAGAAGCCATTGAGTATTCCCGTAAAAAGGTGCTCTCGGTAGTTTATGAAACAGTAAAGGCTCTGGGTCTGCTTACAGGCAGCTATGATAAGGTCGATGAGCAGTACAGACCTCTTGTGGATATGTATATTGACGAGCTCTGCAAAAACGACATCATCAGAAAAACCGAACATGGCTTCGAGTCCTGCACCGATGCCGCAGCACCTGAAGCTGACGGAGAAGCGCAGAAGGCTGTTGAGGCTTACTTTGACGAGATAAAGCCTTATATCCCCGAGATCATATCGGGCGGTAAAGATGCCGCAGAACTCTTCTACGACCCCGATAAAAAGCTCTCCCCGAACTCACTGCTGTCAAGACTTCCCGGCAGCGATGAGATCACAACTGTGCTGGCTGACAGGATAGCTGCGGCAACAGGCGCATACGGCAGAAAGGTAAATATCCTCGAGATAGGCGCAAGAGATACCGCCCTTACAGATAATATACTCAAAACCATAGGCAGTATGGATATCTCATACACCATCGCAGATACCTCGGCATTCTTCCTTACAGAGGCGGATAAGCTTAGAAAAGCCTACGGCTGCTGCGAAACAAAGCTTATGACGGATAGTGATATGCTCGCATCACAGGGCAGCTTTGATATAGTGCTTGCCTACAACTATCTCCATCGTCAGGAGGATATGGGTGCAAAGCTGCACGCACTTAGCGGTATGCTTTCAGCATCGGGCGTTATGTTCATAGCGGAGGTCACAGATAACACTGCGCTGCAGTGGCTCACCGCAGATATCCTCGAAAAACGCATAGCTGAACTTCCCTCTTATGATGATTATAAGTCCATACTCAAAACAGAGGGAGCGGATACCATCTGCAATATCCTGCCCGAAAACTGTGCAGGCAGGATGCTTGTCATGGCTGCATCTTCCTACGGAAAATATGTGCCCGATAAAGACTACATACTTTCTCAGATAGATCAGAAACTGCCCGAATATATGATACCCAAGGTATACTATGCAATGGATAAGCTTCCCCTGAGCAAAAACGGCAAGGTAGACCGCAAGCTGCTCAAAAAGCTGGCAAGCATGACTGCGGAGGAAAAGTCATCAGTTTCTGTGCCTGTTACCGAAACCGAAAAGAAACTCTGCGAACTCTGGCAGGAGATATTCGGTCTTGATAGCATCGGTACAGATGATAACTACTACCGTCTTGGCGGAGATTCGCTTACCGCTATCCGCATGACCACACGCATAAAGAAAATGTTCGGCATAGAGTACACTGTCCGTGACATGATGAAGGACGTGACCATAGCTGTACAGGCTGAAAAGATAGACCGCAGACTGGCTGAGGGCGGACACATCTGCAAGGAGGAAAACACCTCTATCTCGGCAGATACAGAGAATGCTTATGCTCCCTTCCCGCTTACAGAAGTGCAGAACGCATATCTGCTGGGCAGAAGCGGCACCTTCTCTCTCGGCGGAGTGGCAACTCATTGCTATTTCGAGCTTGACGGTGATGACCTGGATATAGAGCGTGCACAAGCTGCGCTCAACGATATGATAAAGTATCACGGCACCATGCGCCTTGTCATATCCTATGACGGCACCCAGCGTATACTCCCCGAAGTGCCCGAATATCATATAGACACAATGATCCTTGACGGCATACCCGAGACTGAACTGAATGCAAAGCTTGCAAATGTCAGAGAGAATATGTCCCATCAGGTCATCGACATTGAGAAATGGCCGCTGTTCGATATAAGAGCTGCAAAATTTGACGGCAGATCAAGGATATTCGTAAGCTTTGATAACATCGTATTTGACGGTTTCAGTATGTTCGGCGTGCTCGATGAATGGGCTAAGCGCTACAAGGGTACTTTCCGTGAGGACAAGCCTTTGGAGATATCTTTCCGTGACTATGTACTGGGGCTTGAAAATATCAAGAACTCGGGCAAATACGAAAAAGATAAGGCATACTGGGAGGAGCGTATCGACGATTTCCTGCCTGCACCTGCGCTGCCTACGGTCAAGAAAGAAAGTGAGATCACCGACCAGCACTTTGAGCGCCATTCAGCCTTCCTTACAAAGAACGAGTGGGAAAGCCTGCGTGAGAGCGCACGACACTTTGAGCTTACTCCATCGGTACTTCTCATAGCAGCATATACCGAAACTCTGCGTTCGAGAAGTTCCATACCCGAATTTACACTTAACCTTACACAGTTCGACCGCAAGCCGCTGCACCCCGATGTAAACAAGCTGTTCGGCGACTTTACTACCCTGACACTGCTTGAGATAAGAAATTCCGATCAGGAGACCTTTGCAGACAGAGCCCGCAAAATAGCCAGACAGCTGGCAAGAGACCTTGAACATTCCTGCTACAGTGCCGTGGACCTCGAAAGAGAACTCAGGCATAAGACGGGCAATTCAAAGGATTCGCTGATGCCTGTGGTATTCACCAGCGGTATCGGTCTTAACGGTCAGGCGGATAACGAGTGCATCGGTGAACTCACATACAATATCAGCCAGACACCACAGGTTTGGCTCGATCATCAGGTGGTCGAAAGAGACGGCGGATTACAGCTGTCGTGGGACAGCCTGAAGGACATCTTCTATCCGGGATTCATAGATGAGATGTTCGCAGCATATACAGACCTTCTCAGAAGACTTTCAGCTGACAGCAGCCTGTTTGACAAAAAGGCTCACAGCCTGATAGAAGTAAAACTCAGCGAGGCGAGAAAAAATGCCAATATGACCGACAAGGAACTTCCCGAAGATACGCTTGACGGAATGTTCCTGAAAGCAGCGGCAAAGTATCCCGATAATACTGCACTTGTGTGCGCTGACAAGAGGTATACCTACAGCGAGCTCAAGGCAAGAGCACTGGGTATAAGCAAGCAGCTGCTCGCATACGGCATAAAGCCGGGCGAGACTGTGGCTATACTAATGCCGAAATGCGCCGAACAGATCATCGCTGCACTGGGCATACTGCTTTCGGGCGGTGCATATCTGCCGCTGGATATATCAAATCCCGATGACAGACTTATTACCATACTCAACGACAGCGGCACTGACAAGATGATCTACAAAGACCTTGCCGACGGAAGGCTCGATACTTTCGGCAAATACAAACTGATAGATGCACAGACCACAGCTCCCTGTGAGGACGACAGCATCGCAGCGAAAAACGATCCATCGAAACTTGCATATGTTATCTACACCTCGGGCAGCACAGGCATACCAAAGGGCGTAATGATACCCCATTCGGGTGCTGTGAATACCATCGAGGATATCAACAGCCGATTTGAGGTCTCGCAGACAGATGCGTGCCTTGCCATATCGAATATGCATTTTGACCTTTCGGTATATGATGTATTCGGTCTGCTGGCAGCAGGCGGCAAGATCGTAGTGCCCGAAAGCGACAAGCACAAAGACCCCGAGCACTGGATAGACCTTGTAGAAAAAGAGCATATAACTCTGTGGAACAGTGTACCTGCATTTGCAGAAATGCTCTGCGAATACCTTAACGGCGAAAACTACAGCGCTGAAAGCTCCCTGAGGATCATGCTGCTCAGCGGTGACTGGATAAGCACAACTCTGCCCGAGAGGATCCGGAAACTGTTCCCGAAGCTCAGGTTCGTTTCGCTGGGCGGTGCAACAGAAGCCTCCATATGGTCAAACATCTACGAGGTAACAGAAAAAATACCCGAGAACTGGACAAGCATCCCCTACGGCAAACCGCTGCTCAACCAGAGGTATTACATACTCGATGAACACCTTGCCGACCGTCCCGACAGAGTGGCAGGAACAATATTCATCGCAGGCAAGGGCGTTGCTATGGGATATCTCAACGACAGCGAAAAGACCCGTGAAAAGTTCATCATACACCCTGTAACGGGAGAGTATATGTACAACACAGGCGATATGGGCAGATACTGGAGCGATGGCAACATCGAATTCCTGGGACGACTTGATAACCAGATCAAGATAAACGGATATCGTGTGGAAATAGGCGAGATAGAAGCTGCGGTAGATAAACTCGAAAATGTATCTGACGGCAAGATACTTTTCCGTGACGGCATATTGATAGTATTCTTCCGCTATAACGGCGAATATACCGACGAGACCGAGGAAAAACTGAAGCGTGAGCTGCATGACAGACTGCCTGCTTATATGGTCCCCGGAAAATTTGTACATCTGGAAGAATTTCCGCTCACATCAAACGGAAAGATCGACACTGCTTTAATGTACGAGATGTCCCGCAGCATCAAGAGCAGCTCTGAAAAGCGCAGGAAAACTCCCCTTTCAGACGGTGCCGAAAAACAGATCGCACCTGTTTGGGAACGTGTACTGGGCTATTCACCCGTGTATGCCGATGACGACTTCTTTATCGCAGGCGGCGATTCCCTCAAAGCCATCTACCTAGTAAATGGCATAAAGAAAGATCTCGGTATACAGATAAGCGTTAAGGAAGTATTCACAGCAGGAACGCTGGCAATGCTCGCAAAGGCTGTTGAAGCCGCCAATGCAGGCAGCACCGAGACCGATGAAGACGAATTTGAAATATGATCCCTAGGAGAGTAAAATGAAAGCAAATAAATGGATAGCTCACGAAAATGTGACCGAGGGCAATAAATTATCGCTGCTTTGTTTTATATTTGACGGAGGCAGCGCCAGCTATTTTTCATCATGGAAGTATTCTCTCAATGAGGATATCGACCTGATACCGATACTTTATCCCGTGCGTGAAAAGCGCATCAAAGAACCTATGTACAAGGATATGCAGACTTTTGTCGATGATCTGGCAGTATCGCTTGAGGATATATTCCGCAAAAGGTATGCGTTCTTTGGCTATTGCAGCGGTTCTGTCATAGCATACGAAACGGCGGTGCGGGTAAAAGAACTTTACGGCACCGAGCCCGAGTACGGAATGATAATATCCAGCGAAGCTCCTGAATTTCTGCATGAGTCTGTGCCGAAGATAACCGACGAGAACCGAGAGCGCCTTTTCTTCGAACATCTTTCGGCACTGCCGTTCATAGATGAAAAGACCCTGCATGACAAGGTCTTTCTGGACTACTATAAGCCGCTTTTCACAGCAGACCACGACCTGCTTGATTCTTATGATTTCAAGGAGCATGATAAACTCAGCTGTGACTTTGATGTGCTAATATGTCCCGATGACCCGAAGGTGGACGGTGAAAAAGCCTTGCGCTGGAACCGTCTCACCGACGGTGAAACACGCATCATCGAGCGTGACGGCGGACATTTTCTGGTGGACAGCCAGAAGGAATATATATTCTCACGGCTTAACGAAAGATTATCCGAAACAGGCAGGAAAGCCGCCGTAAAGATCGATGCTGATGATGCCACAGAGCTTAGCGACACCGAAAAAACTGTCCTAAGCCTTTGGGAAGACCTGCTCGGCAAAACAGGCTTTACAAGATCAAGCGACTTCATACTGTCGGGCGGCGATTCACTCAAAGCGGTCAGACTGATAAATGAGGTGCGCCGCATATACGCAGTTGAGCTAAAGATCACCGATGTTTTCGGCTGCGGTGATGTAAAAACACTTGCAGGCTGCATAGATGAACTGGTCAGACAGAAAGACGAGATCAAAGACAATTATACTGATGAGGGAGAGATATGATGAGTATTGAGGAACTGCTTCTGTCATACAGACAGAAAGGTGTTGAGCTTTCTCTTAACGGAGATAAACTGAAATTCAGCGCACCCAAGGGTACGTTTACAGAACAGGACAAGGCTGTACTTAAAGAAAACAAGCCACGTATAATCGAGTATCTGTCAAAGCACAGCGACAACGGTGTGATAATCGACAAGGAACATATCTACGATGAATTTACACTGACAGATATCCAGTCCTCCTATCTGGTAGGACAGGATTCGCTCTACAAATACGGCGGAACAAATTGTAAGATATATTCCGAATTTGAGTTCGATGAGCTGGACTATGAAAAGGTGCAGAAAGCATGGGAAGCTGTAATAGCCCGTAATGAGATGCTCCACGCTGTGATAGAATCAAAGGGCGTGCAGAGAGTCCTCAAGGAGTATACCGTCCCTGCGATAAAGCTGACAGATGTAAGCTCTATGGGGGATGACGAAGAGAAGAAATATCTCGCTGACAAGCGCAGAGAGCTTACTCTCAAACAGTATCCAGCAGGAACATGGCCGCAGTTCGACCTGGAGATGACTGTGCTTAAAGACAGGTATATGCTGCATTTCTCGCTGGATATGCTTGTGGCGGATTTCGTCAGCATAAACCTTATATTCGATGAGTTCGAGGATAACTACTACAACAAGAAAAAGCCCGAAACCACCGAGCTTACTTTCAGGGATATCGTTATCCACCGTGAGAACCTGAAAAAGACAGCCGAGGGTATACGCAAGTATGAACAGGATAAGGAATACTGGCTCGAAAAGGCTGAAACTATGCCGTCTGCCCCCGTATTCCCCACCCTTGGAAACGTAAGCAATGATGCGGTGCTTTTCAAGCAGCACCTGTTTTTCCTTGAAAATGATGTATACACTCGCCTTTGTGACACAGCACGCAGCGAAAAGGTAACGCCATCAAATCTTGTGCTTACAGCTTATGTTGAAACTCTCAGGGCTATATCCTCGAACAAGTCCTTCTGCATAGATGTCACCATGTCCGACAGACCCGAGATACACCCCGACATCAGAAAAGTCGTTGGCGACTTTACTATCGCAAGCATACTTGCGGCTGAGGATAAGGGCTACGAAACTTATCTCGACGAGGCAAAGGCACTCCAGGCAAGGCTCTGGGAAGACCTGGGACACAATGCGTTCTCGGGTACAGAGGTATTAAGAGAGCTTAGCCGCCATACTCACGGCGAGATAGTCGTGCCTGCGGTATTCACCAGTACCCTCGGCGCTATGAATACCGAGATAGACCGTATAGGCAGACTGCTCTACACCATCAGCATGACACCGCAGGTACTCATAGATTGTCAGGTGCTTGAAGTCAACGGCAGACTGCGTGTTAACTGGGACGTTCGTGAGGGCGTGTTCCCCGAGGGACTTATCGAGAATGCCTTTGAGATATTCCGCAATAACGTCATCCGCCTTGCATCACCCGAGGGACTGAAAAGCAGTATATTCACCGTGCTCCCCGAAAAGGTACAGAAGGTGAGAGACGAGGTGAACAGTACCGAGCAGAAAATAGAAGCCACATATCTCTATGACGGCTTTATGAGAAGTCTTGAAAAAACACCCGATGCACCTGCGCTTTATAATGACGGCACCACCTACTCCTACCGTGAGCTGGCAGCGTATACCGTCACACTCAGAAGAGCGCTCAGTGAGGCAGGTTTCAAAAAGGGCGAGATAGCTGCATTATCCATCTCCAAAGGCGTTTGGCAGATAGCCGCCGTACTGTCGATACTTACTCTGGGCGGAACATACCTGCCGCTTGATGTACATCAGCCCTCCGAAAGAGCAGAAAAGATACTTACCACCTCTGGCACCAAGTATATCCTGCTCGAAAACTATGACTATGTCAGCGACGGCATCTCAAAGAAAATAGACATCACAAAGCTTGAAAAAGCTGATGATACTGAGATAGTCCCCGATGCCCCCGAGCTTTCATCACCTGCCTATGTTATCTTCACATCAGGCAGTACAGGCACTCCCAAGGGCGTTGTTATTTCCCACGAGGCGGCATCGAACACTATCCTCGATATAAATCAGCGCTGGAACGTGACTTCAAAGGACCGTCTGCTGGGTCTGGCAAATCTGGGCTTTGACCTTTCCGTATACGATATATTCGGAGCATTCTATGCAGGCGCAGAGCTTGTACAAGCTACTGAGAGCCTTGCAAAAGACCCTGCCCACTGGCTCGAACTTGTGCGCAAACAAAACATCACCGTATGGAACAGTGTGCCTGCACAGATGAAGATGCTCACCATGTTCATTGAAGGCGAGCAGGAGAAAACGATAGAGTCTCTCAAACTGGTACTGCTTTCGGGCGACTGGATACCCACAGACCTGCCTGCCGATATAAAGAGGTGCTTCCCCAATTCCGAGATAATAAGTCTGGGCGGCGCTACCGAAGCGGCTATATGGTCAATATACTATCCCATCGACCCCAAAGCCGTTTACGAAAGAAGTATCCCCTATGGCAAGCCCCTGGCAAATCAGAGGTTCTATATACTCGATGAAAAGCTGCAGCCCCTTACCGATTGGGTAACAGGCAGCATATATATCGCAGGCAAAGGTCTTGCCCTTGAATACCTGGGCGATAAGGAACTTACCGATGCAAAGTTCGTATATTCCGAAAAGCTGAGCGAACGTCTTTACAGAACAGGCGACATCGGAAGATATATGCCCGATGGCAATATAGAATTCCAGGGCAGAGAGGATTTCCAGATCAAGATAAGAGGTCACAGAGTAGAGCTGGGCGAGATAGAATCTGCCGCAAGCGATATCCTGAAACCCAAGGATATAAAGGTAATCGCTGCGGACCATAACGGGTCTGTGCATATAGTAATGTTCTGCGTGCCCGAAAACAGCGCTTCTCTCCCCGATAAGGACACGCTCGATGAGGCACTTGCCAAAAAGCTCCCTAAGTATATGGTACCCTCATTCTATAAGTATCTCGATGTGATACCGCTGACCAAGAACGGCAAGGTAGATGTCAAGGCACTGGGCGAGATGGCAGCAGAGCTTATCGATGAGAAGAAAAACAGCACAAGCTGTGATACCGACCTTTCAGAGACCGAAAAGAATGTGTTTGACGTATGGTGCAGTATATTCAATACCGATAATATCGGTGTCGATGAAGATTTCTTCGACTGCGGCGGCGACTCTGTAATGATAGTCAAGCTGATAACCGAGCTTGAAAATAAATTCGGCTATAAGCTCACACTGCCCGAGGTATATGAATGCCCGACGATAAGGCTCATGGCACAGGCTCTGAACGCATGATAAGGAGATGGTAATATGAATAAAAGCAGATGGATAGCCCATGAAAGATTTGATGAGAACAATAAGATAAACCTGTTTTGTTTCACTTTCCCCGGAGGAAGTGCCAGCAGCTTCGCAACCTGGAAAAAGCTGATAGACCCCTCCATAAACCTTATACCCATACTTTATCCCGAGCGTGAGATAAGGAAGAAAGACCCTATGGAGGAGACCTTCGATAAGTTCATCGAAGACCTGGTAAATGACAACATCGAGCTTTTCAGTATGCCCTACGCATTCTTCGGCTACTGCGGCGGTGCGGTCATCGCATATGAGGCAGCCGTAAAAGTCAAGGAGCTCACAGGCAAAGAACCCCTGTGGGGACTTGTGGCTTCCAGTGAAGCACCCGAATATCTCAGGGACTCACTTGTTGAGTTTCCTCAGAAAGATGCCAAGAACGATATAACCGAATATCTTGTGAGCCTGGGTATGTTCGATGAAAAGATAGTCCAGAGCGAAATGTTCCTGCAATACTACGTACCTCTGCTGAAAGCGGACTGCAAGATGCTCGATACCTTCATTTACCGTGAACACGATAAGCTCTCCCTTGACCTTGATGTGCTTTACGGCAAGGAGGACCACACTGTTGATTACGAGAAAGCCAAACAGTGGCAGAACGTCACTTGCGGTGAGATGCGCCTTGAGGTACGTGAGGGCGGTCACTTCTTTGTGGATACCCAGAAAAAAGAAGTTTGCGACCTGATAAATCAGCGTCTTGCAGGAAAGGTGCAGTAATGGGTGATAAGATAAAAGCAGTTGTATGCGGTGTAAATTTCGGCAGCTTCTATATAAACGCCATCGAGAACAGCAGCGAGCTTTCTCTGTGCGGCATACTCTCAAAAGGCAGCGAAAAAAGCCGCAGTATATCCGAAAAATATCGGGTGCCGCTCTATACCGATGCTGAAAATATAGATAATGCAGATGTCGTCATAATGGCTGCAAGATCCATGATAACGGGCGGAAGAAGCTCCAATACTGTAAAAAAGCTCCTGAAAAAAGGTATAGCCGTACTACAGGAACAGCCAGTGCATCATCTTGAAGTAAAGGACCTTATCTCAGCCAGCGAAGATGCAAAGTATGCTGTCAATAATTTCTACAGATTTCTGCC
This sequence comes from uncultured Ruminococcus sp., assembly GCA_902788785.1. GTDB lineage: Bacteria > Bacillota > Clostridia > Oscillospirales > Ruminococcaceae > Hominimerdicola. The sequence goes on along the minus strand of CADALT010000018.1, from coordinate 837 downwards.
CTCAGTCAGCGAATTTCTGCATCATGCCCGTAAGCTGATCGACGAAAGGAAGATACTGCGCTTTCGCATGAGCTGTAGTTCACAGGTGCTTTATCCGCTTATGGACGTGCTTTACAGCATCACAGGCAGTGCGGAAACCTTCACTGCCAACAAGGTATCCGATGGTGCGATGAACGTCATAACAGGAAAAATAAACGGTATACCCTATGTACTCGACTATTACAACGAGTACACCGAAAACATCGACTCATCACTTGCACTGTTCTTTGATATGAAGATAGATACTGACGGCGGCAATCTCATACTGACCGACCCTGTAGGCGATGTAATATGGCAGCCGCACCTCAGCTGTCTTAGAGATAATGACTTCGATAACGAGGTATACCGCAATAATATCCCGATGAAACGTCTGTATTCGGGCAATGCCGAGAGCTATGCCAAGCTGTATAACGAGCTTTGGCCAAAGGCTATGGAAAACTCCGTGATCGACTTTGCAGACAGCGATGCTTCCACACTCAAAGCCAGACATCTCAGGCAGTGCGAAATGTGCGGCACGATCACCAAGGCAGCTGGTCCGCCCGTAAAGATCGAGACCGCTTATACCGATTCATATATGCTCTGATAGCATACCGCTTATAAAAAAAAAGGCAGCAGTTCCTTAAGCGCAGGCTCTATAAAGAAGTTTTATACAGACACTTCTGTTGTATCACAGCAGAAGTGTCTTTGTGTTATTTAGCAAAGAGCCTGCTAAGTGAATAATGAATAGCGAAAAATGAATAGTGAATAGTCAAGGTGTCCGCTTTGCGGACATATTTAAATATATCGCCAAAGGCGATA
>CADALT010000017.1 GCA_902788785.1 uncultured Ruminococcus sp. | reverse complement strand
GGTCTGGTCATCACAGATTCGCTGATGATGGGTGCTGTGACGGATAATTATTCGGCTGAAGAGGCTGCTGTAAAGGTCGTGGAGGCAGGCGGAGATATACTGCTTATGCCTGCGGATCTGTCGGCTGCGGTGGACGGTCTTGAAACGGCTGTAAAGAACGGTGAGATATCAGAACAGAGGATAAATGAGAGCGTTGCAAGGATACTGAAAGTCAAGAAAAACAGGGGAATACTCAAATAAAAGAATACATAGACGGAGGAAAGTTAATGTTAAAAAAGAAAACAGTTGCGGCAGTTGCAGCTGCGGTAATGCTGGGAAATATGTGTCTGCCTGCCTATGCTGAAAGCGTAGATGAGTTTGCGCAGGAAAACACAGCTGCTGAACAGGTCGCTGATGAGACTGCGGACGAAAACGAACAGCTCACCGACGTTATGGCGCAGATGCTTGAAAGTCCTGCTGGCACTACGCTGGATAAGATAAATATGCCCACGGGTGAGGACTTTATTGCGAGGGCGATGTATCTTGCTGAACTGGGGGCAAAGTATAACCACAACAGAGGTTACGATTTTTCCCATCAGTCCAATGAGGAGATAACTCAGCAGATAGCAAAGTACGGTCTTGACTGCTCTGAGCTTGTTGTGTACGTGCTGGCAAGTCTGGGTGTTAGCACTCAGGGCTTTTATGGTTCGGATTATGATTATTTCGGACAGGTAGCCTTTTCCTACAAATATAACCGCATACCACCTTCCACCCATGGCTGGAATACCAACGGCTATGATCTCGATGGTATAAATGATGATGTTTACTGGAAGACTGCCGACGGCAGCAGAGTAAAGATCAATGTGGTCAAAAACGGCGAATATACTTGGGATCTGCCGTATTACATGATGAAGAACGGCGATAAGATACCTGTAGGTTCGGTGGTGCTGGCGCTGTCGTATAATGACAAGGACCTGACTACCAGAGACCCCGGTGGAGATCATATGTGGTTCTATATGGGCGAGTTCAGTTCAGCTAAGGAAGTCAAAGCGTACACTGCATATCTTACCGAAAAGAACATGGATGATGTGGCAACACGCATATCCCCCATGTGGAATTACAAGGATATTGACTGGCGTATCGAGAGTACGGGTACCGACCATGGCTTCGGCAGAGGTCAGGGCGTACAGGTCAATGACCATATAAATAATTATAACTATCAGGCAGGCGATGCAAGATATTATAAGATCTATGCCTTTGCTCCCCCTGCCGAAGCAGATAAGTGGACACCTCCCGAGGATCTTTACGACGGTGATGTAAAGCCGTTCTCTATGGGCGATGCCAATGGTGACGGATATATAAACGTTTCCGATATAGCCGAGATAGCTGCTCACATAAAGGGTGTGAAAGCGGTCGCTAAGGACGGCAGAGCATCTGCCGATATAAACAGTGACGGCAGACTGGATGTTACCGATATATCCATGCTGGCTTCTCATATCAAGGGCATAAGTCCACTGAAATAAGTTTCAAACAGAGTTCTTTCGGGAACTCTGTTTTTTGTACTTGCTATTTGACATCGTCATGAAGATGTGGTATAATTACTTAGAATGAGATAATATGCGATCATGATCGTCACAGGAAAGGAAAGTGCATATGACCCCAAAGGATAAGATACGAAATTTCTGCATAATTGCCCATATAGATCACGGCAAATCGACCCTTGCCGACAGGATACTGGAATTGACAGAGACCGTTGAACTGCGTGAGATGGAAGATCAGCTGCTGGATAATATGGATATCGAGCGTGAGCGTGGCATAACTATAAAGGCGAGAGCTGTAAGGCTCACTTATCATGCGGATGACGGTGAGGATTATTATTTCAACCTTATTGATACTCCCGGTCATGTTGACTTCAACTATGAGGTCAGCAGGTCGCTGGCTGCCTGTGAGGGTGCAGTGCTGATAGTTGATGCTTCACAGGGTATCGAGGCGCAGACTCTGGCAAACACTTACCTTGCCATCGAACATGATCTGGAGGTATTGCCTGTAATAAATAAGATAGACCTGCCTTCCGCAGACCCCGAGCGTGCCTGCAATGAGGTCGAGAACGTCATAGGCATACCTGCAATGGACGCACCCAGGATCTCGGCTAAGATGGGTACTAACATAAAGGAAGTCCTTGAAAGGATAGTTACTGATATACCTGCACCGAAAGGTGATGACGATGCACCCCTGAAAGCGCTGATATTTGATAGCTACTATGACCAGTACAAGGGCGTTATAATCTATGTCAGGGTCAAGGAGGGTCATATCAAAGCAGGCGATACCATCAGGCTGATGGCGGCGCAGGCTGAGTTCCAGACCGTTGAAGTGGGATATATGGGCGCTAAGGATCTTGTACCTGTGGGCGAACTGCACGCAGGTGAGGTCGGCTATATCACCGCTTCCATCAAAGATATAGGCGATACCCGTGTGGGTGATACGGTGACTAATGCCGAGCGACCCTGTGACGAGTCTTTGCCGGGATATAAAAAGGTAAATCCCATGGTGTTCAGCGGTATATATCCTGCTGACGGCGCAAAGTACGGCGATCTGCGTGATGCGCTGGAAAAGCTGATGCTAAACGATGCCTCACTCTCTTTTGAACCCGAGACATCAATAGCACTGGGCTTTGGTTTCAGATGCGGTTTCCTGGGACTTCTGCATATGGAGATAATCCAGGAGAGACTGGAACGAGAGTATAACCTTGACCTTATCACCACAGCGCCCTCTGTTATATACAAGGTAACGCTCACAAGCGGTGAGGTCAAGTATATAGATAACCCCACAAACTATCCCGACCCCGGTACAGTGGCTTCTGCGGAAGAACCCGTGGTCAATGCACATATCTATACACCGTCGGAATTCGTGGGCAATATAATGGAGCTTTGTCAGGACAGGCGTGGTACTTTCGTGGATATGCAGTATATCGACGAGAACCGTGTTGACCTGCACTATGTCCTGCCGCTGAATGAGATCGTGTATGATTTCTTTGATGCCCTTAAATCAAGAACAAGGGGCTATGCGTCCTTTGACTATGAGCTTAAAGGCTATGCACCATCCAAGCTTGTCAAGCTCGATGTTCTGCTCAACGGCGAGATAGTCGATGCGCTCTCGTTCATCGTACACGAAGAGAAAGCCTATGCAAGGGGCAGAAGGCTCACCGAGAAGCTGAAGGAGAATATCCCGAGACAGATGTTCGAGGTGCCTGTTCAGGCTGCCATAGGCGGCAAGATAATCGCCCGTGAGACCATCAAGGCTCTGCGTAAGGACGTGCTTGCAAAGTGCTACGGCGGTGATATCACACGTAAGAAAAAACTGCTTGAAAAGCAAAAAGAAGGTAAAAAGCGTATGCGCCAGCTGGGTACGGTAGCCGTACCGCAGGAAGCTTTCATGAGCGTGCTGAAGCTGGACGACTGACAGTGACATCTTAACGGTGTCAGAAACGGGGGATATGCATGGAGATACTTATCATACTGCTTATCATAATTGTTTTGCTGCTGATACTCGGTGTATCGACAGAGCTTATCCTTTTCGGTCTGATGCTGCTGATGCTCTTTATGATGGCAACACTTTTTGTGTTCTTTGCTTTCAGTGCCGTAAGACTGCTCAGATGCGAGCGCACTACGGGGAAAGTATCAAAGATAACCATCAACGAGCGTTTCGGTTTCAAGACACCTAACTATAAGATAGGCGATGAGGAATATCCCAATGTGTTCCCCTGCGAAATGATAATGAAGCGGCAGCTTTATTCCGAGGGCAGAGAATGCAGGCTGATGCTGGATAAAAAACGCAAAAAGGTCTATGACGGCAATGCCAGGGCAAGCGTTATCGCAGGCGTGTTCCTGAGTGCGGCATCGGTGGCTATGCTTATCATAAGAATGAAGGATCTCTTCGGCACCGTGCATATTTTTAAATGATGCACTTTCAGCGCTGCCTTAACACATACAAGACAGAAATGGCAAAAGAGGGAATAAGATGACAGATCTACGAAGATCAATGAAACAGGCTATCATACTGGGACTTACGGGTGCCGTGCTGATTCCTGTACTTTATGAGGTCTATGCGAATATCTCCACAGGCGGGGGACTGCTGCTGCTTACAGCGTGGTTCATATTCGCAGGCATAAAATTCTCGGGTATGAGCTTTAAGGAAGCTTTCATCGGGATAATCTGTACACTGGCTTACAGCGGCGTGCTGGGCTTTGTGTGCTCGCTGGCTATACATCCTGCGGTGATGGAAATGCTGGTGAAAAGGTCGGTGTATTTCAGACTTGGTTTGCAGGGCACCATCGTGTTTATCGTGTATGCGCTGGTGATATCGCTTATAATGTATATCATCTGGGTCATAAGATTTTTTGCGAGGAAGACTATTGAAAAATTTCGCTCAAACAGCGAAAAAGCAGGTCAGTATATAGATAACGCATTCAGCGATGGGGAGGACGAAAGGTGATCGGCATTTATGTCCACGTTCCTTTCTGCCTGAGAAAATGCCCCTATTGCAGCTTTTACTCTGTGCCGTTCAGTGCAGAGAACTCTGATGCCTATGTTGAGGCAGTCTGCCGTAATATGGAAAGGTACAGGGATGTGGGCGCTGAGGCGGATACACTGTATTTCGGCGGCGGAACGCCCTCGGTGCTAGCTGCAGAGCAGATATGGCGGATAGTGAAAACGTGCCGGGAAGTGTTCGGGCTTAAAAATGCCGAGATAACGCTGGAGGCAAACCCATGTACGGTCGATGAGGAAAAGCTTATCGGTTACAGACAAGCAGGTGTGAACCGCCTTTCTTTCGGGATACAGTCGGCTGATGATGAAAAGCTGAGATTTCTCGGGCGGCTCCATGACAGGGATACTGCTGTAAAAGCTGTCGAGCTTGCGGCTAAAGTGGGCTTTACGAATATTTCGGGCGATCTGATGCTGGGCTCGGTCGGTGAGGACAGCGAGAGCATAAAACGCTCGGTCGATGCCTTGTGTGCATTGCCTCTTAACCATATCTCGGCATATATGTTGAAGATCGAGGAAGGCACAGCTTTTGACTGCGATGAGGTGAGAAACAAGGTCGCAGATGATGATAAAATGTGCGACCTGTATCTGACAGCCGCAGAGGAGCTGGAGGCACATGGTTTCATGCAGTACGAGATCTCGAATTTCGCCAAAGAGGGCTTTCAGTCAAGACACAATAACAAATATTGGGAATGTGAAGAGTATCTGGGTTTCGGACCATCGGCACATTCTTTCTATGGCGGCAAGCGTTATTGCTGTCCCTCGGACGTGAAACGCTTTATTGAAAGCGAGATACAGCCCGAGATTATCACGGAGGAAAGTGTTGACAGCGGTGAGGAATATATCCTGCTGGGACTCCGATTAAGTAAAGGTATAAGCCTTGACAGAGTGACACAGCTATATTCACCTGAAGCGGCTGAAAGTCTGTTAAAACGTGCAAAATTATTTGAGAGCCACGGGCTTGCTGAGGTCGGGGAAGACCGTGTGAAGCTTACAAGAAAAGGCTATTTGGTATCAAATGGCATTATTGCAGAGCTTATAGATGCAGTTAATAGTTGAGATTGACCAAATTCTAGCTATGTGCTTTGTGAAGTGTTACAATTAAGCTGGAATGACCTTGTATTTTAAGCGGAAAAGTGTTATAATTATTAAGTTAAGCGACAATGTTCGTTACTGGCAGTGGTGCGGTTATGCATATATACGAATTTTTGAAAACTGCTTGATTTTTAGACAGTTTTAGTGTAAAATAGTTTTGTATGACCGATATGCGGCGGACTTTTAATAAGAGGATAAAGTCTGCTGTTAACGTAGTGAGCGTTAGTTATCTTCGCTTACCATAATTTGATATAAAGCGCTGTAATCAAAGCGTTTGATCGGATAGGAGGAACTATAGGGTATGAAGGAGTTTTTATCCAATATCTGGGTCAAAAGAGCGGTCGGTGTCTTCAACCTGGTATACTTTGCGGTTATAGGTATGATGGTCTATGCGACGTTCGATTATGATCTGGAATTCACAGCAGGACAAGAGCAATCGTTCTTTACGGTTTACGTTGCGGCGAGCGTTATCTTCCTGGTACTGATGCTGTATTCAAGAGATGTATTGATCACGAAGATCATAAGCGTGCTGATGCTGTTGCTGGCGTTCTGTCTGATATTGTTCAATATGTATGACTGGATACTTATCGTGCCGCCGCTGGTAGTTGGACTGATAATCTTCTTTGCGGCAGGTACTCACGAGACAGTCAAGGTCGTAATGGGTACGATATACCTGCTGGTATATGTACTTGGTCTTGTGGCATATTTCGTATTTAATATGCTTTTCGGCGGAACATCTACAATGACTGTTCTTGATGCTGATATGGACAGAGACACCGATGTATTTGACTTCTATAAGTCACAGTACACTAAGATATGCGATGTCACAAAGGATGAAAACGCACTTTCACCTGATGGTAAGTACAGAATTATCATTTACGATGTGCAGAACAGTGATAAGGGTGCAGTAAACATCTGCGTTGTACCTTACGGCAACGATATCAAGCTCAAGTTCTTCACTCTGAAAGAGAAGGGTATACAGAAGACCATCTCTAACAAGGGCGTGCGTGGTATAGTTCCTGATGTGGGCTGGACTGAAGAGGACGGCAAGCTGGTGGTACTGTACAGACTGACTCCCGAGAGCGAACTGAAGAAGACCTCGGTAACAGTAATGCCTAAGAAGAACAGATTGGAATTCCTGGGTATCAGCTAAACTGAATAATGCATACAAAGCGGTACAGCTAACAAGGCTGTGCCGCTTTTTTTGACAAAACAAGCCCCCTCTGCATAGTATGAAATAAAAACAGGAGGGTCATTGCTATGACGGGATTGATATGGACTGCCTGCGGAACAGGCTTTACTTTTTTGATGACGGCACTGGGGGCGGCGGTGGTGCTGTTCATGGTGAAGGACGAATTCAGTGAAAAGGCGCAGAAGGCTTTTCTTGGATTTGCCGCAGGCGTAATGATAGCGGCATCGGTGTGGAGCTTGCTCATACCTGCGATAGAAGAAAGCGAGAAACTGGGCAAAAGCGGCTGGATACCTGCGGCAGGAGGGTTTGCACTGGGCGTGGCATTTCTCATGGGACTTGATAAATTGCTGCCGTTTTTTCATCCCGAGCCCGACAGAGCCGAGGGTGTAAAACGAGGGCTCGGACACACAGCCATGCTGATATTTGCCATAACCCTGCATAACATACCCGAGGGAATGGCGGTGGGCCTTGCCTTTGCGGTGGCAGCCAATACGGGCGAGCCTGCGATGTTTGCGGCGGCAGTAGCGCTTGCAGTGGGCATGGGTATACAGAATTTTCCCGAGGGCGCAGCTATCTCGATACCGCTGAGACAATCGGGCATTGGCAGAGGCAAGTCTTTTCTGGCAGGCATGGCATCGGGTATCGTTGAACCGATATTCGGACTGATAACTGTGCTCATAGCCGGCACAGTTGAGGCTATACTTCCATGGATGCTGGCTTTTGCGGCAGGTGCGATGCTTTACGTGGTGGCAGATGAACTTATCCCCGAGGCACATCTTGAAGATTCCCGTGCGGGCACTATCTGTGTTATGGTCGGGTTTATATTGATGATGAGCCTTGATGTGGCGCTATAAACACAAAAAAGCTGTGCAGAATGATCTGCACAGCTTTAAGTTCACTATTAAGTTGCAGTAATGGATTAGCCCAGCTCTGCGAAGTACTTGATAGTTCTTACCATCTGAGATGTGTAAGAATTCTCATTGTCGTACCAAGAAACAACCTGTACCTCGAAGAGGTCGTCAGCGATCTTGGAAACCATTGTCTGAGTAGCATCGAACAGAGAACCATATCTCATACCGATAACGTCGGAAGAAACGATAGGATCTGTGTTGTAGCCGAAGGACTCAGAAGCAGCAGCCTTCATAGCAGCGTTGATACCGTCAACTGTAACATCAGCCTTCTTAACAACTGCTGTCAGGATAGTTGTAGAACCTGTAGGAACAGGAACTCTCTGTGCAGAACCGATCAGCTTGCCGTTCAGCTCAGGGATAACCAGACCGATAGCCTTAGCAGCACCTGTGCTGTTAGGAACGATGTTAGCAGCACCTGCTCTAGCTCTTCTCATGTCGCCCTTTCTGTGAGGACCATCGAGGATCATCTGATCGCCTGTGTAAGCGTGGATAGTGCTCATGATACCGCTCTGGATAGGAGCATAGTCGTTCAGAGCCTTAGCCATAGGAGCGAGGCAGTTAGTTGTGCAGGATGCAGCAGAAATGATCTTGTCATCCTTAGTCAGTGTCTTCTCGTTAACAGAGAATACGATAGTAGGAAGATCGTTGCCTGCAGGAGCAGAGATAACTACCTTCTTAGCGCCGGCATCGATGTGAGCCTGGCTCTTAGCCTTAGAGCAGTAGAAACCTGTGCACTCCAGAACTACGTCAACACCCAGGTCGCCCCAAGGAAGCTCAGCTGCGTTAGCCTTTGCATAGATCTGCAGAGTCTTGCCGTCAACTGTGATTGTGTTAGCCTCGTCATCAGCAGAAACAGTGTGAGTGTTCTCGCCGATCCTTCCGCAGTAACCGCCCTGAGCAGTATCGAACTTCAGCACGAACATCTGTCTGAAAGCCAGACGGCCGATACGACCAAAACCATTAATTGCAACTTTTACATTTGCCATTGTATTGTACCTCCTAGAAAAAATTTCTGTATCTATTATACACTATTTCCAACGATATTTCAAGTGTTTTTCCAAAAAAACTTTAGATTTTTTACATATTGGGTATACCGTCACGGGCATTACACGCATTTAACAAAAGTTTACCACGTTATCAGGCAGTTTTACTAAAATGACGGAGAAATATTGACAATATAATTAAAAAGTTTTATAATATTACTATATTTAGGCTGGGAGGGTAAGTCTTATGGAAAAATGCAGTGTTTTGATCCGCAGGGCTGTAAAAGCTGATGCCGAAAGTCTTGCAAAGCTCTACACCGAGCTTGAAAAAGATGCAGTGCATTATCAGCCCGAGCATTTTGTGATGAGCGATGGTTCGTCACGTTTAAATAATGGTATGTTTGAAGATGATGCGCAGGCTTTGTTCGTCGCAGAAGAAAATGGAGATATGGTTGGCTTTGTGCATATTGTTTTGTTGAAAGCCAAAGACATACCCTGTTTAAGACCTCAGATAAATATCTATATACAGGATATGGTCGTAACAAAGGCATACCGAAGCAAAGGTGTCGGCAGCAGACTAATGTCAGCCGTTAAAGAATATGCAAAAGCTAATGGTGCCGAATTTCTGAGAACGCAGGTCTTTCCGCAGAACGAGGACGGTATGCGATTTTATGAGAAAAACGGCTTTTCATTGAAAATGCTTACCATCGAATGTCCGCTTTGAAATAAATGGTCGGTTTTTGGCGCTTTCGGGCTTGACAAATCCGATGTTAGATGTTATAATATTTTTGTGTAAAAATTTTTCATGGTATTCGGGCATAAAAAACAAAAAATCCTCCCGGAACTGTGGTATAATAATTGGAGAAGATAAGCGAAAGGATAGAGGCTTAGTGATATCTGTAAAGATGAGATCTGCCCTGTCAAAGGCGGCTGCTGCATTTTTTGCTGCGGTCTTGCTTTCGTCGGGGCGTTTTTTATTGGAATGCAAGGCTTATGATTATGGCAGCGTATCAGGCGCTTATGCAACAGGTGCAAGCATAAGCGGATATAAGTCAGCACTTGCTGTGAATGTGGCAGACCTGGGTGCCGATCCCACGGGCAAGAAGGATTCGAGAAAAGCGATCCAGAAAGCCCTTGATTATGCAGGCGAACACGCCAATGATGATGTGCAGGTCAAGGTCATCATACCAAGCGGCACATACAGCATAAGCGGATGTTTGTATATCCACTCCAATACATGGCTGTATATGGAGGGTGCTACGCTCCGCAGAGACTATAAAAAAGGCTGCATGATAATGAACTATATGGATAATGATGACGGCGGCTTTGATGCCTCTAGGAATATCGTTATCGAGGGCGGCTGCCTTGACGGCAATACCAACGATGATGTGTACACATTCTCTCATATCCGTATGGGACATCTGCATGACCTTTGGATCAGGAATGTTGATTTTAAGGACAATTACAACTGTCACCATCTCGAACTTGGCGGTATACGCAATGTCACCATAGAGGGCTGCAAGTTCCATGAGTTCAGGGGTGCTAAGCACAAAGAGGCGATACAGTTCGATATGCTCAATAACGAGAACCTCTTTGAAGGTTTTGAGCCCTTTGATGATACTTCCTGTGATAATGTTATAATACGCAACAATAATTTCTATGATACTATGAGAGGTATAGGTTCCCATTCCGCAACGGTGGGACAGTACTATACAAATTTCTCCATAACCGATAATACCTTCAATAATATCTATGATGTGGCGATAATCATGGAGAATTACCGCTGCTGTACCATAGAGAACAATATTCTTACCAATGTGGGCAGCGGTATAACTTTCAAGAATATGACAAGTCTGGAAAGCTCGGGCTATAATGTCCCCGTGGATGGCTTTGACGGGATATATGACAGGATAAACGATTTTTCCGATATGGTCATAAGGGGCAATACTATCAGCACTTTCATCACTTCCGAGTGCCCCAAGCCCTACGGTATAAGCCTTTACGGCAGACTGGTGCAGGACGGACTTTTTCCCGACCACGATTATAAGGTCGAGGGCGTACTCATTGAACAGAACAATATCACCACCGCAGGTATCGGCATAACGATGAACGATACGACCGGTGTGCTGGTAAGTTCAAATACCATAGGCTGTCCTTCCGATACGGAGACTTATGACTCAAATCTCGTGAACGTCAAGTATTCTCAGGGCGTTACCGTGAAGAACAATAACCTGATGGGAAGTCAGGGCGATTCGGTCAGCGTGCTGGGCGGTACAGACGGACTGGTGGCTGACAACATCTGCATGAACAGTTCGGCCAGCGGTATAAGAGCCGAGAACAATGCGGCACTGACCATCAAGGGCAATAAGCTCACCAATTCCTTCGAGAACGGCATAACCGTTTCTGACGGTGCAAAGGCTGAGATAGAAAACAATACCATCGAGGGCAGTGAGGACTGCGGTGTTATGCTTACAGGTGTCAGCGGCATAAACGTAAAGAGCAATACTTTTACAGGCTGTAAGACCGCCTGCATAAACGCAGCGGAAGATGCTGATGCTTATGTATCGGATAATAAATTCTCCGATAGCGGTTCAAACTATATGGGAAATGTTTATGCAAGACCTGTTTCGCAGATAATCGCTGATGGTGTATATGGCGACCATATACAGCTCTCGTGGACAAGTGAGGGCAACTCCGATGGTTATTCCGTAAAGAGAAGAGCGCTTTCTTCAGGCGGTGAGTTCAAGGAAGTCGCTGTGGTAGGCACTGCAAGTTTCAGTGACGACGGACTGCCTTCAAATACCAGATACGAATACAGGGTCGATGCGATACTCAAGACTGATAACGGTGTAACAGAAAGCGTCTCGCAGCCTATGGCTGTCAGGACAAAAGCTTCCCTGAGCGGCTGTACCTCGGATATAATACCTGTATATAAATACAGCGGCAGATATATCGAGCCCGATTTCAAGGTATATCTCGATGGCTGCGAGCTTATCAAGGATATTGATTATAAGGTCAAGTTCTATAATAACTTTGCAGCAGGCAAGGCTGCGGCAGTTGTATCCGGCTGCGGACAGTTCTACGGCTTCAAGGAGTTCAACTTCGATATAAGCCTGACAGACGGTGCGACCGTCACCGAACAGCGCAATGAGCAGATCGCCATAGCTTCACCGCTGAAGGAGAATTACGCAGTGGTCACATCAAGCTCGATGACAGAGAACAGCTCTTCATCGGCTGCTGAGAACGTTACAGTGACACCCGCAGCTGACAGCTCAATGATAGTTGAAGAAAACTCTATCGTGGAGGCGGCAGATAAGTTGGCGGAAAGTTACGTGCCTGAGGGGGAGGAAACTTCTTCGCAGGCGCAAACGGAACAGCTTACCGTGCAGCAGCGCACAGATGAGGTCATGGTCATGAATAATGCGCATGATCCTTCGGTATTTGTCCAGAGATGGGCTGCATTCTGATAAACGAGATCATGGGGTACTTCCATATTGTGGGAGTACCCTTTTTGTTTAGGTAATACAGTGATAGAAAATAAGACAGAATATTTTTATGATTTTGGTCATTTTGTTGACAAAATGTTACATATGGGTTATAATGATATCATATTTAAACAGTGAGGTGCTATATGATACTTTCGGATAAGACAATAAAAAGAATGATCGAAGAAAAATCGCTTGTTATCGAGCCTGTAGATGATGAACAGATACAGCCTGCAAGCGTGGATATAAGGCTTGGCAATACTTTCAGCGTGGTGGAGGATACTTCATCGGGCATAATAACGCTGGGTGATGAGATAGGCTATAAGACCATAACTGCGGATAAATATCTGATAATGCCGGGACAGTTCGTGCTGGCAACAACTAAGGAATATTTTGAGCTTCCCGATGACCTGACAGCTTTTGTCGAGGGCAGGAGCTCCCTTGGCAGAATGGGACTTTTCATACAGAATGCCGGCTGGGTAGACCCCGGCTTTAAGGGCGAGATAACGCTTGAACTCTTTAATGCCAACAGATGCGCCATCGAACTGACCGCAGGCAGGAGAGTGGGTCAGCTGGTATTCGCTAAGATGGACGATAAGGCGCTTCGTCCTTATGACGGCAAGTATCAGGGTCAGCGAGGTGCAACAGGTTCAAGGGTATTCATGGACAGGGACAAGCGATAGTGGGTTAAGTGATCGGCAGACATAAACTGTAATGACAGAGGAGAATAACATTGCAAGTTTCAGGGACATAAAGGAGGCAGCTATGAAAAACAGCAAAACTTGTATAAAATGCGGCGGAAACAATATCGTAATGATAAAAAATGACGGTCACCCCGACGGCACATACGGAAATAATATCCAGTGCAGGGCAACTGTGTTATCCGGCGTTGTTTTCGTGGAGAGATATATCTGCTGTGACTGCGGATACACGGAAGAATGGATAGACCGCTCGGATATGGCGGCTATACTGAATTCAAAGAAGATTTTTAAATAAAAGAGGTATAAGTTATGGATAGCTTTATTGGCGCATTACTCAGCACTAGGTCGAGCAAGATACCCAAGGAGTATGACTGGTTCGCTCCGCTTATCGGTGACTGGGACTGCGATTATTTCGATATAACCGAGGACGGTCAGAAAAGGCACGTAAAAGGCGAATGGATATTCAGGCGTATTCTCGAGGGTGCAGGCGTACAGGATATTTTCATATTCCCATCGAGGGAGACAAGGGATACCTCACCTCAGCCCGACGGCGAGTACGGTACTTCTGTCAGGATGTTCAACAAGGAAGAAAAGTGCTATGATGTGGTGTACACCTGCGACCATTGCATGAAAAGGCTTTGTTTCAGGCAGGCAGGTGACAGGCTCGCAGGCAAGGTGCTTGATGAGGAGGACGCTTTTTGGATATTCTCCGATATCACGAGCGACAGCTTCAGGTGGGAAAATATGCGCATCAAAAAGGACGGCTCCAGGGAGATGGTCTGTGTTATACTCGCCAAAAGGATAGGCTGATTTTTGGTATATATAACCAATAGTTTGTCAAATTATATAAAAATAAACAATTCTCACAGATACCATTGACTTTTTATGTTGTATATGCTATAATTGTTATAGGTCAGATACTTAGCGCTTTAATTTCGGAAGAGGTTATTTGCGCCTAATTATATTAAACGGCATAAATTTCTGTACATGGACACTCACTGAAACAAGTATCATAGTTCCGACAAGTGCCTGTGCAGAAATTAAAATGTCGTTTACTATATATTAAATGACGTAGATCTCAGTGTATGGAGGTCATCATGAAGAAGAAAGTTGCCGTATTTACAAATGGTTGGAATGATGATTACCTGGACTTCGCTTTGGAAGGTATCAGAAAGCGTGCAGCCGAAGATAATATAGATATATTTATTTTTCTGGATTACACCTCCTATGATATAACCGAAGATAATACGAAGGGCGAACTGAATATATTAAATCTTCCCGATCTTAATGATTTTGAAGGCGTACTGCTTTTGGGAAATACACTTAATAATGCAGGCGAGAATGCGATACTGCGTGAAAAAGTGCTCGATGCAGGTGTGCCTTCCATTTGTCTGGAAGCTGAACTTGAAGGAATAAACTGCATAAGGACCGAAAATATAAACGGCATGAGAGAGCTAATGGAGCATATGGTAGTCGTTCATGATGTTAAGGATGTGTTCTGGATAAGCGGTCCTTTTGATAATGAGGAGAGTCAGGCGAGATACCAAGCCGTAGTCGAGATCATGGAGAAGTATGGTCTGACATTCGATAAAAACAAGGTGTTTGAGGGCTGCTGGAGTTATAAGATAGTTGAAGAACAGCTGCCCGGTGTTGTATCAAAGCTTGATAAACTGCCTGATGCTTTCATATGTGCAAATGACTCAATGGCGCTGGCTACCTGCGTGGTGCTTGATAAACTTGGTATAAAAGTGCCGCAGGATGTAAAGGTGACGGGCTATGATAATCTCAGGAGCGGCAATAATTTCTCACCCATACTGGCATCTGTAGACCGTGGCTGGGAGGAAAGATGCTATCAGGCTATGGACAGTCTTGTGGGACTTATGAACGGTGAGCCTGATTTCGGAGATAAGGTGTACGACTCAAAATTCGACCTGGGCGAAAGCTGCGGCTGTTCCATGGGCAATGAGGGTATCAGGATACAGCAGGAGGCCAGAAGAAGATCATTCATCATGCCTGTGGAAAGGACCTTGTTTGACTGGCACCTGATCGAAATGGATAACTGCGTCGCACACGTCAAGGATCCTGATGATGTACATACAGCACTAACCGAGATGTGGGAAAAGAGCCATTCCTATGAGGGTGATGATTTCTTTGTATGTCTCGACCAAAGCTTTGTAGACTCCATGGGCAATGACGAAAACAGCAGGAGTGAGGGCTACAGTGATACCATTGATATTATCTGCGGCATGAAAGACGGTGTGTCGGTCAAAAGGCATATCATTTCCCGCAGTGATATGGTGCCGTATTATGATAATGACAGTAAAGAAACTGTGATATATGTTTTTGTACCTCTCCATGCCGGGGCAGAATGTATAGGATATTTTTTAGGCAAAAATAATCATAAGCTGATAACGGATTTATATATGAACTCCCTGGTAAGGCATACAGCATCTGCTATCGAAAGGGCAAGGCAGAATATCAGGCTGGAAAATCTCAATAAGATACTTGCAGAGATCTCTGTAAGAGATGAGCTGACAAGTCTTTATAACAGAATGGGATATGAGAAGATAGTTATTCCCTATCTTGATGAACTCCGCCATGCCAAAAGCAGAGCGATAATCGTGGTCGCCGATATCAACAGAATGAAGGTCATAAACGACCATTACGGACATCTTCAGGGCGATCTGGCGATAAAGATAGTGGCAGAGGTAATAAAGAATTCTGTGCCAAAAAGCTGGAAGGCTGTACGCTACGGCGGTGATGAGTTCGTTATAATCGGTGAGTATGATGATACTGAAAAGATGCTGGCTATAAAGAGCTTGATGGAAGAGAAATCCAAACATATCTCTGATGATTACAGCCTGCCGTTCAAACTTAGCGTAAGCTTTGGCTATGTTGTCGTCGAACCCGATACCACATTGGAGTACGATGAATACTTCCGCATGGCAGACGAGGCTATGTATGAGATGAAGCAGGAAGCTCATAAAAAAGATGACAGATGATATAGTAAAGAGCCGATCTTGCAGTAAGGTCGGCTCTTGTTATCTGTATGAGAGTACTCAAATAGGGGTGTCAAAGGAGACGATGTACATTTCGGGCTGTAGGTAAAAGTTCCCATAGGAAACATTTGCATTTGATATATCCAGCAGGTCGGAATCGACCCACATCTGCGTATCGGTAATGGTATCGGAATATCGAAACTGTACCCCCTCATCGGTGATACGATAGCCGTTTACGCATATCCAGTGGGAATATCCCTGAAAATCCGAAAGCATAGTGCCGTTTGCGTAGCAGACTTCAAGCACGGCAGGTCTGCCTGTTGCCAGCAGCTGAATCAGTGTTTCTTCGGTGGAGCGGTCTGTGCGGTGGTTTGTAAGATGATAGCCATCAAAACCATTATCCTCCAGATATTTGTTAAGGCAGTTGCTTATCTGATAGCCTGCAAGATAGTATTGCGGTGCACCGCAGCTGTAATCATCGCCCAGCGCTGAATAATTGCGTATGGTGTCCATGCGCTCGATGAGTTCGTCGCCCGTCACATAAGATACAGTTTGCAATAGCAATGTGCCAGCAGTCGCACCGCAGGCGGTACTGCCTGCAAGGGAGCATTGGTACTGGTTGAACGTGCCTGTATCTATCAGCACTTCATCGGGAAATTCGGTGACTTCTGCGGCAGTCTCCGTGGCAGTTTCCGACTCGGTGATGAGCGTTGTATCATCGGCGGTGGTGTACGATGTCACGGCAGTTGTTTCGGTATTTACGGTCGAGGTAACTGTCTGAGTTTCACTCGTAACGTAGCTGCTTGCTGTGTCTGCCTCTTCCGATAGACCGCATGAGATCAGCACGAGTGTGAGCAAAAGTATCATCGCTGTATTTTTTATTATCACCCTATATCACCTTCTCATAAAAAAGTTTTCTCAGATGTTATATCATCGACTTATCAGGTATATTATATCACGGCTTTGCACGATAGTCAAATCAAAAATTGCCCATAACCACTTGAAATGACGGGCTCTATATGGTAAAATACAATTACAAGTTTTTTTAAGGAGGCGGAAAAATGAAAGGTATTATCTTATCGGTCTTATGTGTTGCGGCGGTGCTGGCTTTTGCAGCTTGTTCATCGAAAGGCGAAGTTATGGACGGTGATGGTATGGTAAATTCATATACGCAGATATCTCAGGAACAAGCCGCTGAGATGATGAAGCTTGAAGGCGGACAGATAGTGGTCGATGTAAGACGGCAGGACGAATACGACGAGTATCATATCCCCGGGGCGATATGTATACCCAATGAGAGCATAGGTACTGAAATGCCCGAGGAACTGCCTGATAAGGAACAGATAATACTTATCTACTGCCGCAGCGGAAGGCGCAGCAAGGAAGCGGCACAGAAGCTTTTTGATATGGGCTATAAAAACGTGTATGAGTTCGGCGGTATAATCGACTGGAAAGGTGATGTTGTTTATGGAGAAACCTCCGAAACAGCGGCTCCCGTAAGTGAAACGAGCCTTTCCGGGAACGATGATACCACGGCAGATGCGCAGCTGAGCTTTGATTCCTTTGACGGCGGCGGACCCGAATATAATGTTGTGATTGAGGATCCCGATGTTCTTTCGTATACCGAAAATAAAGTTTATCACCAAAAAGATCATGAGCAGCTCGATGGTGCGGGCTTCGATGTGATATTCACATTCAAAGGACTAAAACAGGGCGAAACCAAGATCACAGTAACTAACACTATGGATGATACTGCAGAGGTCTTTTCAGCTAAGGTAGATGACGGACTGAATGTTATTATCAGCGAACTAAGTACGGATATGCAGAACGATACTTCGGTCGTGGTCGCCATCAACGGTGCAGATTTTGATGTAGAATTAGAGGATAACAGTTCAGCAAAAGCCTTTGTTGAGAAGATAAAAAGCAGTCCGCTGACACTTGATATGAACGATTACGGCGGATTTGAAAAGAATGCGTCTCTTGGTTTTGAACTGCCGACCAATGATACCGAGATAGTCACGCAGGCAGGGGATATAATTCTCTATCAGGGCGACACCCTTGCACTTTACTATGACGAGAACAGGTGGCAGCTGACTAAGCTTGGGCATATCAATGCCGATAAAGATGAGCTGCTTGAAGCCTTTGGTGATGGCGAGGTGTCGGTAGTTTTCCGTGCAGAATAGTGTTTATAGGGAGTTGCTGAGTGCGGCAGCTCCTTATTTTGATATGTCTGAATGTATTGGAACGAGCTGTTATGCTTGACAATCAAAACAACATCTGATATAATGATAAACGATTTATTGATAATCCGATCATCAAAGGAGTGATACTATGTCAACCCCCGATAAAAGCATTGATCCCAGGCTGCTTGCAAGTGCGAAAGCAGAGTTTTTGAAAAACGGTTTCCTGAAAGCTGAACTCAAAACCATCTGTATGAATGCGGATATAACCACAGGCGCAGTTTATAAGCGCTATAAAGGCAAAGAGGAGCTTTTCTGTGCAGTGGTGGAGGATATCGTAGCTGCTCTGACTGAATTTATGGAGAGCCGATCGAATCCGGATTTTTCAGCATTGAGCGATGCTGAAGTATATGCCTCATGGGAAATGACCTATGAGACTATGCTGCCAATGTTCACCACATTGTATGAATACCGTGATACCTTTTCACTGCTTATCGATAAGGCGTCAGGCACACGCTATGAGAACTTCAACCACGATTTTGTCACCAAAGCAAGCTTTTCCTATGAGCAGTATTATCTTGAAGCCCAAAAACGAGGTATGGCAAAGACCGATATAACTGCGCAGGAACTTCATGTACTCGTATCTTCATTCTGGACCTGTATCTGCGAGCCCTTTGTGCATAATATGACCTGGGAGCAGATAGAAGAACATTGCAGGATAGTCTGTCGTTTCTTTGACTGGAAAAAAGCTATAATGCTGGAAAAACCAAAGGTATAGCTGTTTTTTAGAATGGGGTCTGTAAACATGAAACTCACACTTATCATTGCTTGTCTTGGGCATATTATCTGCGGTATTACCGATTGCCTGCTTGCCTATACGCCTGACGGCAGATTTGATTTTAAGAAGGATACCTCAGACAGCGAAAAGATGAAAAAGCTGTTTGAAAAAATGCCGCTGCGGAGGATAGAGCTTTCTATGCTGGACGGCGTGATGGCGTTGTTTATGGCGGCTTTCGGATATATCGGACTTAGCCGTTGGGCGCAGGAGTATTCGTACATCTCGGGAAAGATAATGTTCATTTCGGGAATGTTCTTCATCGTACCGATAACTGCGCACCATGTTTTCTGCGGCGCTGTTGAGTGGTTTTACATAAAGCTCGGCAGAACTGATGAAGCACTTGAAACTGTGCTTTGCTTTTTCAAGAGGACAGCAGCGGCTGCCGCAGCATATGTGGGACTGCTGGTTTTCGCAGGGACTTTACTGGTGCTTGTCGTTTCGGGCAAGACAAGCCTGCCTGTGTGGGCTTGTGTCTTCAATACGCTGCCGCTGTTTGTGCTGCTCGCACCCACAAAGCTTCCTGCAAAGGGCAATATTGCAGGTGCGGTAATGTTTCTGGGACTTAGTATCCTTATATGATACGATCAAGCGCTCATCATGGAACGTAGGCTTTCATGATGAGCGCTGTTTTGATCTTGCTATAGTACAAAAAATTGTACATTACTCAATGCCAAGTATATCAGAAGATCCCGTGACCTCGAATATATCCATGATGTCCTTGTCCACATTGATAGCTTCATGCCGCCTTTTTTCGCCATGGTCTTCTGTGCCAAGAGCAAAACTCTAAGTCCTGCGGACGAGATGTATTCGACCTCGGCAATGTTCAGCGCATTTTTATAATGTTGCTTTTTTGTGAATTCTATGATATAATTATATCTGTAATGCATAAACTTACCGTTCAGAACAAAAAGAGGTGTTACAATGCTTTCAGTACTTGTGATAGAGGATGACAGATCTATAAATGACCTGCTGTGCAGGATAATGACCCAAAGCGGCTATAATGCGGATAGTGCCGAAAATGGTCTTGATGGGCTGGATAAGGCGCTTTCGGGCGATCATAATATAATACTTATGGACCTGATGCTTCCGCTCAAAACTGGTGAGGAGGTCCTGAAAGAACTTCGCAAGGTCAAGAACACACCTGTTATCATTATTTCAGCCAAATCTGAAGTCTATAACAGGATAGAGCTTTTTAAGATAGGCGCCGATGACTATATCACTAAACCATTTGATATTGATGAAGTATTGCTGCGCATACAGGCAGTCCTGCGCCGTACCGAGGCACAAACTTCCGATATGCTGTTTTTCAAGGATATGAAACTTGATACAGGTTCAAAACGTGTTTATCTCGGAGAAAATGAGATGACCTGTACTGCGACAGAATACGCAATACTTGAGCTTATGCTGAAAAATCCCAAGACTATATTTTCAAAGCGCAGGCTGTACGAGAGCGTTTCGGGGGATACATATCTGAGCGACGACAATACCATGAACGTCCATATAAGCAACCTCCGCAAGAAAATAGCAAAGCTCACTTCCGAAGAGTATATCGAGACAGTTTACGGCATGGGCTACCGCTTAGTTGGCTTATGAACTAACATCTTTAGAATTTCTTTAGATTTGGTGAAGAATGTTTAAGACATCGTATGTTATTATATGAGCAAGAAAGAAAAGGAGGTCTGCATTATGGATAACATCATACTGCAAACAAACGGCATAACCGTGAAATACGGTGATTTTCTTGCTCTTGACAATGTGAGCATAAGCATCAAAGAAAAACACATCTACGGCTTTATAGGTGAGAACGGCGCAGGCAAGACCACGCTGATGAGAGTTATAACAGGACTCAGCTATCCGACGAGCGGTGAATTTACTCTATTTGGCAAGAACACACAGGCTGATATACTTAAAATGCGCCGCAGGGTAGGCAGCATCATCGAAGCCCCGACGCTTTATCCAAATTACACTGCTTACCAGAACCTGGAGCTGCAGCGGGTGCTTATAGGCAACCCTGACAAGGGGGTCTGTGACAGACTGCTTGACCTGGTGGGTCTAAAAGAGGTACGCAGCAAGAAGGTAAAGAAATTCTCCATGGGTATGAAACAGCGCCTGGGCATTGCACTGGCACTGGTCGGCAAGCCCAAACTGCTGATACTTGATGAACCCATAAACGGTCTTGATCCGAAGAATATCTCAGAACTCAGGGTACTGCTCAAAAAGTTGAATGAGGAAAACGATGTGACGCTTTTTATATCAAGCCATATCCTCAACGAGCTTTATCTGCTGGCTACAGATTATTATATCATCCATAAGGGCAGGATAATCGAGTCGCTGACCCATGATGAACTTGAAACAAAATGCAGGCAGTACATTAAAGTACGTACAAACGAACTCCCAAGATGTATCACAGTTATTGAGAATGCCTACAGTGATGCGGAATATAAGGTTGTCGATGATGAGACCATGCACTTGTTCTCGCAAATAGAAAAGGCTGAGGACATCGCTAAGCTTCTTATGGAAAATCAGATAGTTACAAAGGAATTTTCTGTTACGGAACAGAGTCTTGAAGAATATTTTCTCGGTGTTACAGGAGGTGTTGAAAATGCGTGATCAGTTCAGAGTGGAAAGCTTTAAAGCAGTAAGGTTCTGGATGATATATGTCGGGATAGCTATCATGGCAGCAGCAGGCTTTGCCTACGGCTATCTGAAATTCCCATCGGGTATTGACAGCGCAAAGGTCTTCAGTTTAACATTGTGCGATACATCGTTGATGTTCATTGCCACATCTATAGTATCATGGTTCGTGGGGAATGATTTTCTCAACAGGACGATACATAACGAGATAAAACTGGGCAGGACACGTTTTTCCGTGATCTTCACAAAGACGATCGTATCATTTGTTATCTCGGCACTGATACATATGATATATGTAGTCTCGACAGTTGCAGGTTTCTGGGTAAGATACGGGTTTGACAGCACCATGTTCAAGAGCCGTAATCTGATCTGGTCATTGGTCATATTAGTACAGATAGGTGCTATAGTGGGCTGTGTGATGTTTATAGTGTTTGCTCTTAAAAAGGCGCTGGCAGGCATAGCTTTTACAGTTGTATTTACATTTTTCACCTGTAATATGCTCCGCAATTTTCTGAGTGACAAGTATGTTTTCAAGCTTTCGTGTTTCAGCCTTGCACAAACAAGTGATACAAAAACACTTTTTCTTTCCGGAGTATTCGCTGTTTTGACTATTGCAGCGATGCTGGCACTGACCCATTGGATATTCAGAAGAACAGAAGTAAGATAAACAAGGAGATGATACAGTGGCAGAAACGATAATTATAACAGTGCTTTTTGTCGCTGTATGTCTGCTTGCGGCAAGGCTTATCTCGTTAAAAAGCAGGATAAGCTCACTGTCCGAACAGCTCGATGACCCTGAAAACCCTCTTATAACCACCACCCTTGACGGTGATGAATTAGAGGAAGTCGTAAAAAAGATAAATCTCATGAAAGAGAATGACTATATGGCTAAGCTGAATGTCACCAAAGAGCAGGCTGCGCTGAAACAGGCTATCGCTGATATCTCCCACGATATACGCACTCCCCTGACTTCGGTGGTGGGATATTTGCAGCTTGCGGAGAGGTCTGCCGAGAATGAAGAACAGCGTGCCAATATTGATATCGCACTGGAAAGAGCCAGATATTGCAGCAGCCTTGTGAATGATTTTTTCGAGCTTTCTGTCATCGACTCAAATGGCATAGAGCCTGTTATGGATAAGATAGATGTGAATGATATGCTCTGTGAACTGATACTTGCAAATTACCCGAATTTTGAGGGAAAAGGCGTTGAGCCGCATTTTGAAGACAGCGGCGTACCAATCTATGTACGGGCTGACAGAAAAATGCTTACCAGAGTTTTGCAAAACCTGATATCAAACGGTATAAAATACGGCAGCGGCAGCCTTGATTTTGTGATACATACCGATGATACGGTCAATATTTCTGTGTCAAACACTGTATCCGAAAAGCAGATAGATACCGAGAAAATGTTCGATAAATTCTACCGTGCGAGCAGTTCCAGAACAGCAAACGGCGCAGGTATCGGACTTTATATATGTAAAGAGTTTATGGAAGCTATGGGCGGAAATATCTTTGCAAATCTTGAAAATGATGTGCTGACCATAACAGTCAGCCTTGAAAGATCCGTTTCATGAGAACAGATAAGTTTTAGCAGGCAAATGCTTTATTTTAAGGCGTTTGCCTGTTTTTTATATTGAAATATGAGAAAAATCTCACTTTTCTATTGACAAATCCTTTACGATGTGATATATTAAATGTGAGAAATATCTCATATTTAGAAAGGCAGCAATCATATGAAAGGAATAGAGGCAAAAGCAGTCATAGGTACTAACTCGTGGGGCAGTAAGGCATACGGCAAAGTGCTCAGAGGAAGCTATGTGGAGGACAGCATTATTATCGAAGCTATGCGTGAAGCTGAAAACAAAGGGCTTATGATCTACGACCTTGCCCGTGATTACGGACTTGGCAAGGCACAGAAAATGATAGGCGAATTTGGTACAGAAAATATAATCCTGTCCGCTAAGTTTACTCCTATGAAACATTATAAGAAAAACTGCGTGCGCAGATCTTTTGAAAAGGACCTGGCTGATTTCAAGCGTGAAAGCATTGAAATATACTGGCTGCATCTGCCAACAGATATAGAGGAGCATCTGGCGGAGATGATCGAGCTTTATAAAGAGGGCAGGATAGGTCATATCGGTGTGTCGAATTTTGACCTTGATGAATGCAGGCTTGCCAAAGAAATACTGGATAAGGAGGGTATACCTCTTTACGGTGTGCAGAACCATTACAGTCTTATTTCCCGTGAGTGGGAGAAGAATGGTCTGCTTGACTGGTGCAGGGAAAACGGTATATCCTTCTGGGCATGGGCAGTGCTTGAAGAAGGTATGCTCACAGACCCTAGAGTAAAGACAAAGTTTTCGCTAATGAAATTCTTTATGGACCGCCAGAAAAGAAAAATGCGTGAGCTGTATAAAGTAATGATAGCCGTTGCGAACAGGCACGATATCACGGTACCGCAGGTGGCTGAGGCTTACTGTGCAAACAAAGGCGTCGTACCTGTCTGCGGATGCCGTAAGCCTAAGCAGGTCAGCGAACTTGCCGAGGCGGTGCAGATAAAACTTACGGAAGAAGAGATCCGCCGCCTTGAACAAGCGGCTGACAGTTCAAATGCAAAGGTCATGGGGCACGATATGTTCAGGATACTTGTCCCGAAAAAGAGGAGAAAATAATGGAAAAAACAGCAAAGCCTGTTCAGGCACGGTCACAGAAAACCCGAGAAAAACTGCTTTTGGCAGCGCTGGAGATGTATGCCCAAAAAGGCTATCACAGCACAAAGGTCGATGAGATAGCGGCAAAGGCAGGAGTCTCCACAGGTATAGCTTACAGATATTTCAGGAATAAAAAAGACATACTGCTCTCGGCTATACAATATGGTGCAGATAAAATCGTAAGTATGGCAAACATCGGTGATATGAGTATCCCCGAAAACGTTACTGATCTAAAGGCGGCGCTTGTAAGTGTCTTGAAGAGCTTTGAGCAGTTCCATATAAAATATCGTGAGATACATGAGGAACTGGAAGGTCTTCAGCATACGGACGAAGATGTGAGAAAGCTTTACAGCGACATAAGCGCCAAAAAAATGGATGACGTTATAAATAAGCTTGCAGCTGTGCTTGATGATAAATGCAATATCCGTGAGAGAGCCTATGTTGCGATAGGTATAATGGAGCAGCACTGCCATATGATGATGAATAATGAGCTGTACGGCTTTGAGGCTGATGTTATGCGCAGCCTGACTGTCGATGCGGTAATAGCTGTGCTGAATGGGGGAGTAAAATAATGAAAAGAGAATACTATAGTACAAAAAATGATGGCTTTTATGGGGCATATTATAAAAATCCCGCCCCCTGTGACCGTGGCGTTATCCTTATGCTGGGTGACAGGATAGACGACATGATGGTGAAGATGGGTGTAAAATGGCTGCACAGAAAAGGCTGTAATGTTATGGCGATGTCGAGCGAGACCAAGGACTATGCATACCATGACTATCCCATAGAAAGCTATGAAAAAGCCATAGAAGTCCTTAAAAGCAAGGGCTGTGTGAAGTTCGGTATCGTCGGTGCATCGACCACAGGCATGGCAGCGCTTGCAGCAGCATCGTTTATACCAGACATTACCCTGACCATCGCACTTTCACCCTCTGACTTCATTATGGAAGGATTTTACCGTGATGGGCTCGATGGTGCAAGAGAACGCCCCGGAAATAACGAATCGACTCTGTCGTACAGGGGTAAGAGTCTACCGTATCTGCCCTATGCTTACCGCCATCCCGAATACTGGCAAAAGCTCAGTGAAGAAGCAAAGCGCAGAGGTGATATGGCGGCGGCAAGGGATATGTTCGATCTTTCAGAAAAGCTGTGCCCTGTTACAGAGGATATGAAGATAAAGGTCGGGCGAATAAAGGGTAAACTGGTATTGGTGGGAGCTCAGGACGATTCGCTGTGGGATACCTGCCGATACATCGAAAGAATGACAGAGCGCCTGAAAGCACTGCCCCATGAATGCAGGGTCGCTAAACTTACTTATGAATATGGTTCGCACTTTGTATTCCCGCAGTCGATGCTGGAGATCGTACTGCCATTCGGTTCATCGCTTCTGCTGAGGTTTACATTCAAGACGCTTAAAGATCACCCAAAGGAGTGCAAAAAGACTCGTATCGACATTGACAGACGGCTTAGCAGGATAATAAGCGAGTGGTAAAAAAACTATGTACAAAATATTGGACAGCAAACGGATAGTTTTACTGATATATATAATAACACGAGAGGATAAAGATGCTATACTATATGTTTAATAAACCGCAGGGCTGTGTCACGGCACGTTCAGATGCGCTGCACCGTACTGTAATGGACTATTTTCCCGATGAGCTCGCAGTACAGCTTCACCCTGTGGGAAGACTTGATAAAGACACCTGCGGATTGCTTATATTTACAAATGACGGAGAGCTGGATCAGAAGATAATGCAGCCGGGCAAACACATCAGCAAGACATATTTCTTTTATGCTTTGGGTACTATGGATGATGAGAAAAAGCAGCGTTTGGAAAACGGCATACAGATGTCGGGATATGTAACAAAAAAGGCAAGGTTTGAATTTTTAGATGAATACCTTATACACGAACTTAAAGATATGATGCCCAAGGATAGGGCAGAGCGTTATATGAAATATCCCGACGGTCCTGCGTTTTCGGCAAAGCTTACGATAACCGAGGGAAAAAAGCACGAAGTCAGGCTTATGCTCGAATCGGTGGGTTGCAGGATATTCTATCTGTGCCGTGAAAGCATCGGTACGCTTATGCTGGATAAAAAACTGGCGGAGGGAGAATATCGCCCGCTTACCGATGAGGAGCTGGCAATGCTAAGATCAGAGAGCTGATGAACTATACATGAAAACGGTCTTGTCCCCGATACAGGGATAAGACCGTTTTGCAGTTAATGGTGATCTTTAAGTTTGCCGCCTGCCGCTTCTTTGATACACCACGCAAAGCCCTTTGCCGTGCGCAGTTCGGGTTCAGTGAAATGGTCGCCGTTGTTGATCTCAAGAACTGTATTTGTTCCGTTTTCTTTCAGCAGTTCATACTGTCTGCGGATATTGCCGCCGACCATCGCCATGACCTTGTTCCTTGTCTTTTCCTCTTTTCTTCCAAGACTAAGATAAATGTTGTCGCACAGAGGAAGGTTTTGAGCGATATATCCAAGCCACCCGTGAAACCAAACAGAAGGCGATACTGCGGCAATGGCAGAAAACCTGCCCGAATCATATCCTGCCCACAGCGAAAAAAGACCTGCCAGCGAATATCCGCCGAGTATCACGGGTATATCCCTGTCAAGCTGATACCTCTCGGTCAGTTTAGGGATAAGTTCTTTTTCGATAAGGTCGAGAGTTTCTTTTGCACCGCTGCCAAAAGGTTCGTCACCGAAAACAGGCGCAGCCTCCCACGGAGAAAGTTCAGTGTTCCAGTTTTTTATCTCAAATGCTGCGAATATAAACGGCAGATCGGTCAGTTTAGCAATATGCTTTATCTCATTTTGCAGAGTCTCATTTTCGTGCGCACCCGATGGCTGTATCAGCAGACAGGCAGGGGATCGTGCGCTGTATACCGTACATTGTCTTTCTGCTATAGTTATATTTTCCTTATTCATCGTTAATCTTTGTAAACCTCAATACGTTCCCCACACTCTCGCTCCACATGGATGCAGGGCGCACCCAGATACCGTGTTCGCCGTAAAGTGCACGGTAAACCACCATAGGTTCAAGAGTCTCGGAGTGTTTTGCAATACCGATCACTTGCGTTAAAGTCGTTCAATTGCTCCAGCAGTTCATCTTGACTCAATGCATGAAAACCACTAGAAGTAAATACTTCTTTGACGCCATTATATAATATCTAATGTATTGTGAGGTTATCTAAATATATAATATAAAATCTCTATTTTTCTTAATTTAGTTTTGGATTTGTTTATTGTCCCGCTTTCAAGCGCCGATTGTCTGAGTTGCGAAACGTTGTTATTAATCTTAATATCGTACGTATCCATATTAAACTGACGCTCATATTCATCTGTATAAAACTCAAATAAGTCTGTTCTCCGCGTAATTGTTTCAATTGGAAACTCGTCATATCCTTTTTCATTTAGATTAATCATTAAAGGTAAATGAGAATCATCATCGAATTCTACAGTCATTGCACTGAAAGCGTATCCCATATCTTCATTATAATAACATTCCGTATCTAAATAATGCACATAAGTTTGAACTTGATTTAATTTGTCGGAATAAAAAGATGATATTAGCATAGAGTCATCAGTTTCGTCCAAAACGAAAACTAGGTCACAATCCATGTTTAAGCCAATGTTCTTTAAAGCTCGTTTTCCCTTACAGTAAGCGTCATATTGAAACTGTTCATCCTCAGACAGCACCGCCGATAAAATCGGTCTTTTAAATATCTTCAATCCGCCGATGACAACGATTAGCGCCACCAATACTCCAATAACTATTTTCTGCCATTTTTTCAGCTTTTTCATAAAAACACTTCCTTTCGTTAAGATTATACCACGTTCTTGATTTGTCGTCAAGGTAGTATCGTGGCTGTTCATATTTTAGAAATAACGTCGTTTTCCTCACCACGGCACGACCCACCGTGTTGCAATTATACGCCGCCCTATCCGACGCAACATTTTGGACTATCCAATACCTGAAAACAATATCGCCTGTTTTCTAGGAAGCAATTATAGTCTCTGAACCTCCCGACTTAAAGTTGCTTATGAATTATATAACACCGCCGAAGCGTAGTCGGTTTGGCTGCGGATACTTTCATACACATTATTTAATAGGCTGTGTATTGCCCATTGGTATATCATGCATTGCTTCTTCGTAAGTCATATTCTGCTCCTTTCAGGTAATATAAATATGATACCATATCTGA
Source organism: uncultured Ruminococcus sp. (assembly GCA_902788785.1). GTDB lineage: Bacteria > Bacillota > Clostridia > Oscillospirales > Ruminococcaceae > Hominimerdicola. Next base: position 26,470 of record CADALT010000017.1, on the reverse strand, counting down.
AACGAAACGTCAATCGTGTCATGACAAATGTCATATCAAAAAGTGAGTTTGCGCACTTTACTTTTTATCATCATCGTGCTATACTATATAAAAACAGAGAGGAGATATGCAAAAATGAAACTGCTGATACATGACCTTAATGATGAAGAATGGGAGAAAGTTTCCGCAGATCACAGCGGCTGGAAGATAATATCCGATAATGGTAAGATACACCCATGCACCGGATGTTTTGGGTGCTGGATAAAAACTCCGGGGAAATGCGTGATAAAAGACGGCTTTGATAATATGGGCGCACTTATCAGCAAAGCGGATGAAGTTATGGTCATAAGCCGTTATACCTACGGCGGATTCAGCAGCTTTATCAAAAATGTGTTTGACAGAAGTATAGGCTGGGTGCTGCCGTATTTCGAGATAATAAACGGCGAGATGCACCATAAAAGCCGCTATCCCGAGGATAAGCCTTTTACTTTTATTTTCAGGGGCAGCGGACTTACTGATGATGACAAGGCACAAATCGAAAAATACATCAAGGCTGTTTGCTTAAATCTTCATGGCATTATAAAGGATATACGCTTTGAAGAGTGCGCACCTGCGGAGAATAATAGTGCCGCATATAAATGTGAACAGGGAAGTACCGTTCTGCTTAATTGTAGCCTGAGAGGTAAAAACGCAAATACCAAAATGATACTTGATCGGTTTGAGAGTTACATAGACGGGACAAAGCAAAGCATCGACCTGGTATCGTACCTGAATAAACAGGACGAACTGGTTGATATACTGGCAAATTCCGAAAAGCTGGTGCTTGGTATGCCGCTTTATGTTGACGGTATACCCTCGGCGGTACTGCGTCTCATGGAAAAGCTGGAAACAAGGGGCAGGTGCGCAGATAAGCGTGTCTATGTCATTGCGAATATGGGTTTTTATGAAAGCAGGCAGATAAGCAATCTCATGGGCATGATGAAAAAATGGTGCGATAACTGCGGCTATGTCTACGGCGGAGGTCTCGCTGTGGGCGCAGGCGAAATGTTGGGCAAGATGGTCATCTCGGCATCCTTTGAAAAGGGTCCTGCCAAAAACGTTGCCATAGGTATGCAAAAGCTAAGCAAGGCGGTAAACAGTTCAGGGACCGAAAAGGATATCTATGCCGATGTCAGCGGTTTCCCACGCAAACTATATATGATGTCCGCAAATATGAGCTGGCTTGCATATCTTCGCAAGAACGGTCTGAAGAAAAAAGATCTTCTGCGGCGCTGTGATCAAGAATAATATGAATGATACGGTCTTATCCTGTGATACGGGATAAGGCTGTTTTTTTTGTGGGTGTTTTCAATAAATCTGTCGGCGGCAATATGTGCGGTATGACGAAATTTCTGAAAATATAAAATATATATTGACACAGTGTCAGAATGGTGCTATAATATCTATAGTGACACGATGTCAGAATACAAAAGCAACAAGACTTATCAAAAGGAGTGTATCATATGAAAAAGATGATGATATCATTGGCAGCCGTTTTGTGCATGATAGGCTTTACCGCCTGCGGAAGTACCGCAAGCACTTCATCTGCGAAAAACACAACTGAGCAGACAACCGAAGCCGTGCAGGAAACTCAGACACAGCAGGATCAGCAGACCGCTGAAACACCGGAAACTGCACAGCCCGATGAGGATAAGGCAGTACCCGAAAAGACGGAAGAAACTTCCGCTGCAGCTGATGAGCCTGAAAGCGCAGGCAGCGATACCATAGTTGTGTATTTCTCTGCAACAGGTACGACAAAGGGCGTAGCCGAGCGCATAGCAAAAGTCACCGATGCTGATATTTTCGAGATAGTTGCTGCCGAGCCCTACTCTGATGCTGATCTTGACTGGAACGATAAGAACAGCCGTACCACCATTGAAATGAACGATCCCGATGTACGTCCTGCAATAGCAAATGATACTGTTGACCTGAACGGCTACACAACGGTCTATATCGGTTATCCTATCTGGTGGGGAGATGCCCCCAGGATAATGAGCACTTTCGTTGAGGCTCACAGCTTTGATGGCAAGACCGTTATACCTTTCTGCACTTCGGGCGGAAGCTCCATAGGCAGAAGCGGAAGTGATCTCGCATCAAAGGCAGGCAGCGGTAACTGGCTCGATGGCGACAGACTTGATGCAGGTATTTCCGAAAGTGAGATACAGGATTGGATAAACGGCTTAAACTGATATATGAGCATAAGCTTCATAGTGTAATATAAGTCGTATCCTTGTTAATAATAATTTGACCAATAAATCAAAGCTGCGTATCCCACGAATGAGATACGCAGCTTTTACTCATCTTTGTCCATGCACCATTTCGGTCTGCAAGATGCAGCAAGTCTGTCGTATGCCGTTCTGTCAAAGCACCAGTTACATTCGCATAGCCACTTGATATTTCTGTCGTCCTGATAGTAATGATATGTGTAGTTTATGCGCCTGCGGAACAGTTCTTCCGACCAATTAGCAGATATCCATTCCCTCCATTCGGCACTATCGACCTGCATTAAAGCCGCATCTGCATACTTTTCCCAATCCTCATCAGTATAATTGTCGGCAAATACGATACCATACTCTTTTTCTTGTTTATGGCTTTCATTTGCATGATCTATCATTCCGATACGTTTCCAATAAACATATTTATCGGTCTTTTCTGTTTCTGCCACAATAACTATGCATGAGAAGTCCATATCATCAGAGCATGACAATATTGGGATATTCAGCTTGTCTTTTTCCATAAGCCACCGCATGAACCTGGCATCACCATCATTATCAAACGAACCTTTCCAGGTCAATGCAAGGTCATCAAGAGGTGTAAAATCACGCAAGTCATTTTCCTTGTCTGAGGTTCCGACCCATTTTTCCATATACTCATGCAGGGGGATACCATCAATGAAGAAACACTCATTTTCATAGTTGTTTGAAATTTTGATATTTCGTATCTCAAGCGTATTCATGTTACACCTCCGATGAAATGATATTGAAGTAATTTTGTTGTTTAATATTATATTCCATTTCTTGTTAAAAGTCAACAAAGCAGATCTAATTCTTGACTTTTGTATGAAAATGATTTATAATTCAATTTAGAGTAAATATTCGGTTTGCTCATAATAGACAGAAAAAAGAAAAGGAGAACAGAACATGGAAAAGAAGAAAAGTAAATTCAAAAGGGTCTTATTGATCTTATTTATCCTCATCTTGCTATTGTTAGTATTCGATGTGGTATCGACCGAGATCAAAGCGAAAAAGCTGCCCCACCATTTCGCATCCGCCGAAGAGGGCAGGGAACTTCTTCTCTCAAACACCGAGTATTATTCCGATTTCTCACAGAATGATATTGATTACAGGCTTAAAAGAAACGGCGGAACACTTGATGAATTGCTAGATGCAACTACCGATGAGATAAAGGATTTCAATTTTTTTGAGAAATACCTATTGGATCGCAATATTGCAAAAATGGTAACTAAGCTTAATAAAAACGGATACAAACTTCCTGAGTTAAAGGAGGAGATCGTATACATAAAAACGGATATGAAGGTCGAAGGAGTTAACGCCGGATATACTCACGGCACTCAGATCTACCTGAATTCTGCGAATATTCTGGTCGGCAGTATTCCCGGAAAAGCAAGCGAATATTTTGAGCATTTGATGTGGCACGAACTGTTCCATTGTCTTACCAGAAACGATCCCGATTTCAGAGCTGAGATGTATTCCCTCATCAACTTTACCGTTGCAGATCATGATTTTGAGATGCCGCCCAGTGTAAGTGCAAAGTATTTCCATAATCCCGATGTGGAACACCACAATTCGTATGCGACATATAATATCGATGGCAAAGATACAGACTGTTTCCTTGTGTGGATCTGCACGGAGGATTATTCCGAAAATGATCCGCCAAACGGTTTTGTGACAGATGTAGCGCTTGTACCTATAGACGGAACAGATGTGTATTATACCATGGATCAGGCATCTAACTTTGATGAAGTTATGGGAAGGAATACTGATTATGTGATCGATCCCGAGGAGTGTATGGCTGATAACTTTTCGGCTGCGATGCAGTACGGTATCGACGGCGAGGAAGGCAAGGGTTATCCCGATCCCGAGATAATCCAGGGCGTTATAGATATCTTAAAGCGCTGAAATAATATGAATAATACTAAACGGCAAGGAAAAATCTTTCCCTGCCGTTTTCGTTTTAATATCATATGCTTTCCTGCGGACCGAAATAGCTCTTGGGAAGCTTAGTGCCTTCACGTACCAGCACCAGTTTTTCCAGAACTACCTCTTTTGATATACCGTAAAATCTCAAAGTGTTCAGACCGCTTTTGAGCATTGCTTTTTCCTGTATCACTCTTACATGGTCGAGCACGCCCTGCGCCCATTCATCGGTGACACCTGCCTCATAGTCATCACGCAGCACGTCCCTTGTTATGATATCGCCGCCGTTGAGCGAATAAGCCAGCTTTATCTTACTGCCGAATTTGAAGGGACTTGTGGGCTCGATCATAAAGTTTAAATCGAACATTCCCTCTTCACAGGTGTTAAAGCTGTATTCAACATACGGTGTCCTTGACATATCGGAAATATCTGCATCAACAGGGAATATCTTGACTGCGCTCTCATCTCTTCCCAGATCTTTGAGCACCTTGAATACTGCGTTGTCTGCTGCCTTGTTTTCAGTGAAATGTTCAGCCAGAACCGAGATCACACCGTTTTCCTCGGTGAACACATTCTCGCACTTTTCACGTACTGCCACCGCATTTACGGTTATATTCACACATCCGCCGTCGTACTTCACTTCTATAACAGCCTTGTCTCTGACTATATTTTCACTCTGATGTTTAGCAAGCAGCTTCTCATCATCGATAGTTACGAAGTGTTCTGTCAGCGGTTTTTCAGCGTTTACTTTGCCGTTTGTTTTGTCAAGTATCAGCCAATTTTTGTCGGTCTTTACCGTGTAGTCGATGGCACTTCTGCCGCAAAGTGCAGCAAAAAATCCCGCACATCGTTTTTCACTGCTGTCAAGCTTGACAAACCTGTTTATGGTAAGGGGCTTTTTCGTCCAGTCAAGACCTCTTGTCTCACCGTTTTCAAACAGCAGACCCACAGCCATTTCAGCTCTTCCGACAGGTATCACCGTTTCAATAACGGGCATTTTGGATTCTTCACAGTTCCAGTTGCAAAAACCTATATGCTCAGCCAGCCCGAAGCCGTACCACTTGCCGTTGTCGGCACTGTGCAGCTTGTCTCTCAGCATCGCATCATAAGCCAGAGCGTCCTTTATTCTCTCGGCAAAGTCATTTGCACATACTGCACCTATGCCTGCATAATAGTGGTTATAGCCTTTGTTTATCCACATTTCTATAAGGTTGAGTCCGCCCAGCATATTGTACTCGATAAGCTCGGTATACGCTGCCTTGTACTCCTCGGGGAGCTTTTTTGCCATATCCGAGAATACCTTTTTCAATCTTGGTATCCTGTTGTTTATAAGGTCATAAGCCTCACCAAAGCCCTGGGGCAGATAAATATTTTCATTAAGATGTTCGGGTCTGCGGTCGTGGATAAGCCTAACAGCCTCGGTATAGCTTTTTGCCAGCAGCTTGATGTCATTATCCTCCAGTGCACCGCCAAACTGTATATTCATCCAGTTTTCCATGTAAGCGTCTGTGGTGTTCGGTGCAGATATGCCGTATTTCTCGTAGTCATAAGCCAGATCCATGAAATAGCAAAGCGGCATTTCCTGCAAGCCGAGGTCACCCACGTTGACTATCCAAAGCTGATCCACGCCATGCTCATAGCAGGCTGTCATCTGCTCCCATACCTCGGGCAGATATGTGGAATTTATCCATTCATACGAAACGGGACCGCCATGATAATCAAAGTGATAGTACATACCGAAACCGCCCTTATGCCTGCGCATCTCCTCATCGGGCAGACTTCTCATGTAACCATGATTATCGTCGCAAAGCATAAGTATCACGCCGTCAAGCTCGGGATCGTTTTTCAGTCCCTCTGTGTTCTTATCACCATAGTAATATGGTTCGACCTCTTTATAAAGTGCCAGCATACGGGGCACATTTTCAAGGTCTGCATCAACGTTCTCACGGATAAGCTCATTCTGTGTCTTTATCACATCTCTGAGCAGATCTATGTTATCTTTCAGCGTAGCCTCTTCGCCGAGGATCGTAGAGTCTCTCTCTCCACGCATACCCACGGTTATTACATTTCTAAGATGACCGTTTCGCTGCAAGCCGTCACGCCAGAAACGTGTTATGCCCTCTCTGTTCGAGCGGAAATCCCAGGCATCACCGTATATTGAATCCTTGCCCCTGACTTTGCTGTATTCCTCACCGTGCCTTAAACAAGGCTCGTGATGTGAAAGCCCCATGTATATCCCGTATTCATCCGCCAGCTCTGCACTTGCAAGTCCGGGTCCTTCCATCGCAAAACACGATGACCACATGGCAGGCCAGAGATAGTTGCCTTTAAGCCTTAAAAGCAGCTCAAAAACATGGTCGTACATTTTTGCATTTACGCCGCCGAAATTCTTCATGCACCAGTTGCCGAAAGCGGGCCATTCATCGTTTATGAAGAAACCTCTGTACCTGACTGACGGCTCTTTTGAGATCATACTGTCTTTTTCTGTCAGTTTGAGTTCGCTTTTCTTTGCAGGCACAACTGATGAAAAATCTGTCAGCGGTGAGACTCCCATAAGCTCAGACATATGGAAAAGTCCGTATATAGCGCCCAGCTTGTCACTGCCTGCAATAACTATCATATTTTTGTCAGGCAGTACAAAAAATCCGTATACTTCTCTTTTTCCTGCGACCGAGGAAAGGTCAGCTGTTTTATCTTTACAAAGATCATCAAGCATTTTGCTCTGACCCACAACACCGAATGCCACCTGCATTGCATTGCCTTCCGCTGAAACATCACCGCTCACCTGCGAAACTTCCGTGACAGCGTCTATGGCTCTTTCAGCATCATTCGCCACCTTTCGGGCTATTTTAACTATACCCGTTTCGCAGCCTTCGCTGTATATGAAATGCAGCTTTTTACCGCTGCTTATGATAAGTTCTTTCATTATTTTACACCTTCTGCTTTCTAAGTTTTTAATGGCTGAATCAGCCTGCATCCACCTCAGAGAATTATAACATACCCCACTTACATTTTCAAGTACAGGTATGTGAACAATTATAGTGTATTAAATAAGATGTACGCAGTTAAAAAAACGAAAGTTGACGGTCTATCCAGCTTTCCTGCACGGCTTGATGGATGATCTCGCCTGCCTGTACTTTCCCCACCAGCAGCGGAGAGTCGGGGTCATGAAGTCTCATATTTCTTCTGACATTTTCATGATCGTAATTTGCATAGCAATATCGGCAGAGATGTCCGCAGGTATCGTATGCGCCGATGTCTGTACCCAGCACACAGGCACATTCGGCACGCTGTGATCTCTTTTTAGGTACGATGATATTACTGCCTATGGCTTTTTCAAAAGTCTGCCGTGTCATACAGCCGCCGCAGTCCACGCCATAGGTCGCAAGATCATTTCCCTCGGCACAGGCTTTTATCGTTATCCCGTAACGGCTGCCGATGTCTGCAAAAGCACTGCCCAGAGCGATGCGCTCCTTCTGATTGACTGTTCGTGCCTGCGGAAAATTGCGCTTTACCTTTTCATACAGATCAATAAAACTGATAACGCATACTTTTGTATGACCCGAAAGTGTTTTACACATCAGCTCAAAGTCATTTATATGCCGCTCGGGAGTGTATACCCTGTCAATGAATATAGGGTCATAACGCCAGCCCACACAGTCTATCCCCACCGATCTTGAAAGAGCGATAAAGCTATGCATCACTTCCTCTTTCGGCGGAACATTGGGCTCGATCTCTTTTCCGTAAGGCGTTATAGTGACGAACCAGTATTGATGGTATGCTTTAAGTTCATCAAGATATTTCAGCATAGGTGCAGGATCTTTCGTACAGAAAGCTAAGCAGTCCACCACATCTGTATTAAGTTCATACCTTGTTATCCGTTCGGGACAGTAAGGGTTTCTGACAAGCACAAAGCCTTCCCGTATCCTGTTCATGAACCATTCCGAGTAAAATGCAGGGATATCCGTGCGCATACCTGTGTTGATTATCATTGTCCTCACCATCCTTCGGTATAATTATAGCATAATGCTCGGTCTTGTGCAACTTTTATTTATATGCTGCGTTAGCCTGATATTTTTTGGCGAAATACTTGTTTTATTATCTGTCGAAATTTGTAGGGCAACATAGACATTTTTATTTTGAGAAGATTTTGCGGATTTGTCTTGTTATCACTAGCGCAAAATGATACACTATGTTCTGCAAATTGATCGTAAAGCTATAGACCTTAACATAGCTTATGATCTCTAACGCTTTATATCTGCAGTGTGGCTGAAAGGAGTTATATCGAATGAATTCATTTGAAAAGTTGCTTGGAAAGGGAAAAAAAGATCAGGCAGCCAAAAAAGGTAAAACGCCCCCCAAGGTGAAAAAGATGGCAACTACTGTTCAGGAAGTGCTTGATTTTGATAAGATAACCGAGGATGGTATTATCCTCACCAAGGGCGGAAACTATTCAAAGATCTATAAAGTGGAAGACGCTAATTTTATCACCGAATCAGATCATAAACAGTGGGATATACTTGAAAACTACAGCAAGTTCATCAACCGTTTTCCTGATAACGTGGATGTTTCGATCATCATTGTAAATAAGCGCAATACCATGGAGCAGCTTGCCGATAACTACCACATTAAGCCTAAGGGCGATGGACTTGATGAGTGGCGAATTGACTATAACCGGATAATCGATGCTAAGATAACCGAAGGCAGAAACGATATCAGTAAAGAGAAGTACATAATGCTCAATGTAAAAGAGTCTTCCCTTAAAGATGCTCAGACTGTTTTCAGTGCTGCTGATATATCTTTGCAGGAATCTGTTAAGCAGATAAACCGTGTAGGTGTAACTCAGCTCGATGCCATCGAAAGATTGAGAGTTATGCATGAGATACTTAACGGTTCTGACGGCGTACCTTTTGATGTTGAGTATGACAGATTTTTTGAACATAATGTCGATGATGAAGGCGAAGTATCTTTAAATCTGAACGTTAATGCCCTAAAAAAGTCCGGTACATCTGTCAAGGACCTTATCGCTCCGCAGACGATCACTAAGACAAAAAATATGCTCCAGCTGTCCGAGAACAGATTTGCTAAGTCCTACAGCTTCAATAATTTGCCTTCCTCGCTGGATACTTCATTCCTGACCAGTGTAACTAATCTTCCTTACGAGATGGTAACTGTCGTTCAGCTTAAGGCTGTTCCCAGAAAGAAAGCTCTTATGCTTGTTAAGATGCAGGATACATCTATAAAGGCTGATGTTATCAAGGCGACCCAGCAAGCGTATAAGGCCGGCTATTCTCCAGACCTTATCAATGATGACCTGGTACAGGCTCAGAATGAGTCTAAGCAGCTGCGTAATGACGTTGTACAGGAAGGTAAAAAGATATTCTATGCGACCCTTGTGACAACTCTCATAGGTGAGTCCGAGGAGGAAATGGTCAATATCGAGGCACTGTACAAGTCTAAGTGTACGGACTATTCGCTCAATCCGAATATCCTGTTCGGTCAGCAGGTAAGAGGTCTTAATACCGCACTGCTTGTGGGTAACAGTAAAATAATCATAGACCGTATGCTTACGGGTGATGATGCCTGCGCACTGTTCCCCTTCAACATACAGGAACTTAATGATAAGAAAGGTCACTTCTACGGTATCAATGCACAGTCGAAAAATATGGCTATGTATGACCGTAAGCGTTCAAGGCTGGCAAATGGTCTTATCGTTGGTCAGTCAGGTTCCGGTAAGTCCTTCATAACAAAGGGTGAGATCATACCTAATCTGCTTGACAGTGAAGACGATATGATAATCCTTGACCCCGAGAACGAGTACAGACTCATAGGCGAGTCTCTGGGTGGTACGATCATTGACCTCGAAGCTAAGTCGGATTTCCACATAAATCCATGTGATATGTCCATGGAGTGGGAGGATGAGAGGGCTACACCTCTTACAGACAAGTGCGACTATATGGTAGGTCTGGTAGAGTCGATACTCGGAAGAAACCGTGAATGTAATCCCTTTGAGGTCAATGCGATCCACAGAGCCTGCAACAAAATGTACGAGCCTTATATAGAAGAGATGACAAGAAGACATGAGGACGGCGATAATACAAATATTTATCCCGAGATATGTCCCACACTTGTTGATTTCTATGAGCAGCTGCTTGCAGACCAGACAGCCGAGTCGAACAAGATCGCACAGGCTATCGAACCTTATTGTATCGGTAACTATAACCTCTTTGCACACCATACCAATATTCAGAGCGAAAGCAGACTTACTATATTTAACCTGCTTTATCTGCCCGAAAAAATGACAGAGATGGCGATGAAGGTTTGTCTTGCACACATCTGGACTCGTATCGTCAAGAACAAGGAATTGAATTCCAAATATGGCAGAAACAAATCCATATGGGTATACCTCGATGAGTTCCATCTGTTCTTCAAGACAGAGAGTTCTGCATCTACCATTCTTGCGTACTTCAAGCGTGTACGTAAGTACGGCGGTATCATGACAGGTATCACACAGGATATCGCAGACCTGCTCAGAACTTCCCAGGGAACAGGTATGTTCAATAACACAGGCTTCTTTATAATCCTAAAACAGTCGCCTGTCGGTCAGGAAACTGTTCAGCGTCTTTGGAACGTTGCGGATTCTCTTATTGATTATATCAAGGATAAAGATTCGGGTATCGGTCTTATATATAACAACCGTGTGCTCATACCTATGAACTACAGACTTCCGACAGACTCAAAGCTGTATGGTCTTATGTCCACTAACCCGAATGACGTTGAAAGAACAAAGAAGAGAAAAGCTGTTCTTGAAAAGGAAAGGGTAGAGTTTAATAAGCAGCATTTTGCAGATGATATAGATATTCCCGTGCTCGATGAAGAAGATGAGAATTAGAATAATACAATAATTTAATAAGATAAAAGTAATTAAATATGATGAATTATTTAACAAATGCAGGACGTTTTGTCATAATGTCCCCTTGTTAAAACCTACAAAGTGTTACACTATATGCTAGTGGTTAACGACCGTTATGTGTAACTGCTTTAGAGCATTACTGCATTGCGTTTGTCGGTGATCCTGCAAACGCTTTGCTGTAATATATAGATTTTAGAAAGAGGGACATCAAAGTGAATTTTAAAAACATGGAAGATATGGAAAAATTTCTGAAAGACGAACCGTACTACATAAGTAAAGATAATTTTTGTCTTGGCAACACTCATGAAGAGGCAGCCGAGATAATAAGACTGATGTGTAAAGAAACAAAAGGAATAAAGAAAGTGAAAGGAGAGGTATTATGTGGGAATGGCTGAACAGTACAGTCAGAGACCTTGTAAGGCTCTACCGCATCAGCTCATCACTTGGAGACAAAGATGATATTTCTCAGGAGGTACTTATGTACCTTAATAAAGACCTGACTCTTGCTGAGAAAATATATACAGAAAAAAACAAATGTCTGCTGTACACTATTATCAAGAAGATAATATTCCGTGAGTCCGCAAAAAGCAAGGGCTTAAAAAAGGATACACTCACGCACTATAACCGCATAATCAATATATGCGATAAGCACGGCATAGATCCTACTCCCGAAAATGCATATAAGATCGCAGAGCTTATAAATGAGGCCAATTACAGCATCGTTTATGTCAGGACAATATTGTCTGAAAAGACCGATAATATTAGATTAGTATCGGGTGTTGAGTGGGTAGGTGACGAGTGTGTATAGCGATTATTTCTCGGATGAGAAAGTCACTGTAAGAAAAAAAGACTATTATACCACTAAACATGGCTTTCCAAACAGAAAAGCCTTTCTTGATTTTATGGATGGTTTGAGTGATAAAGATACGTATCACCTTGTATGTGTGAATGTCGATCTTCGTAAAGCCAATAGAGAGAGTCATGATTACGGAGATTATTTTCTGAGGAGATTTATATATCTTGTCGTATCGAACGGCATATTGGTATTTCATATCTCGGGCGAGAAATTTAATTTTCTGTGCCCTGAGAAGAGTATAAAAAAGATGACAGCCATACTTGATGAGCCTTCGGATGAGTATGATGTGTATTACGGTTTGATAGAAGATGTATTTACCAAGGAAAAGTCGCAGGAACAGATACAGCAGGGTATTGAAAAAATGTTCAGTCATAAGGCTAAAAAGAAATTTGAACGAGTACGCAACGGTGTCGTAGTTCAGAATACTCCTTATGAACTTCAGGAAACAAACAAGCGTAAGTTCAGGAAAACCATGTGGTACACTGTTATAGAACTGACTACCATCAAACCTAAATTCCAGATGGTCAAGGTATATGTTTTCCCAACGGAATATCTTAAACCGTTGGCGTCGCTGAGTACTATAGTAGTGGTAGATGATGCAGTTGAATATCGTTTGTACAGCGGTAAAAATGTAACTTTCGGAGTAGGCGGCGTTCAGTTTTCTGTAAGCTGCCGTTTTGGTCGTGACGGACTGCTGAATGTGGCATTCTTCAAGGCTTCCGAGGGTGAATTTGAACATAAGATATATACTCATAAAGGTGTATGTATCCCTGCAAACTTTGGCAAACGTGTGTCGGACGGCAAAGAATTATTCCCCATAAGAGAGAATATCAACGGCTTATATGACTATGTCCTCTGGGACAGTAAGGATGAAAAGGCTGAGCTTTGCCGAACGGGTATATATAAAGACGGAGATACGTTGTATGGTGTATATCAGGATAAAGATTTTATCGATCTGATAGCACAATAGGAGGATATCCAGATGATAAGTTCTATAAATCTTAATTCGGATGAGACAATGGAGACGCTGAAGACCTGCGTTGAAAAGGTGCAGAAATGCGGCGTGGTGGCAACTCTCAGACAAGGTATGGAAGCAAGTGACGGTACAGGCAGAGAACTGGTACTGACTACACAGGCTGTCGAAACAGCTGTCAATGAGATATACGTCAACATGGAGGATGGATATGTATATTTCCATATCCACGAAGTTGACGGTAATTTTTTTGATCTGAAAAAGATAAGGATTCTTTGGGATGCTATGGTCAAGCATAATTCCGAACAAAATATTAAAGGTCAGCCTGCCGATTACTTTTTGACTATCGACCTTATAAAGCCTGAACTTGAAAACAGCAGATCTTACTGCGTCAGCATAATAAACCCTATTTTTGCGGCTGAGGACGATGGTGAGATCATTTTTGTGGGACTTGCCTTTGCAAATAACCGTTTCGAGTTCGGTATAGAAGAGGTATCTCTTGTTGATATAGAGTATGAGGAAGAACTATACAAGGAAGCTCAGGCTTCAAGATTGGAAGATGCTTACGGTGAATATGACGATGATGATTATTCTTATGATGATGCCGAAGTATCAGAAGAAATACTCAGTAATGATGAGTTTACAGACTATATGTAAGAGAAGTTGGAATGATGACAAAAAAAGGAGCTGGTGAAAATGGCTAATTTCGGTTCGTATAAAGAGAATGGTGTCAGATCTTTAGATTCAGCCATTGATCATGCTATAGCAAAACGAATGAATGAAGCTAACAGAGTTTATGAAAATAATGTAAATGAAATGTTCAGCAAGCTCCATTCTCAGTCTGACTATAATAGTTCTGATTATGAACGTATAGCTTTTTCAAATAAGGAAGATGCTTCAAGATTTTTGCAGGACATGAAAGATCAGGGAATAGATGCTGTAGGATCGTCGAGAAAAGTCATGGGTCAGATCCTGATCGAGATCCCCCGTGAGATAAATTATTCCGATCTTAATGCCGACAGTGAACTTGCTAAGAAAATGGCAGGGGCAAGTATGTCATCTGTTTCTGCAGCAGATGTTATCCGTGATGCAGGTTCGAGAATGGATATTGGCACCGAAAAACCTTTCAAGACCGAGTATCTTGATGAACATGGCAATGAGAGCGGTGATGGAGATCTCTATAACTATTTGACCGATGAGATGGATGCACTTGGTAAAGTTATAAATAATATGGTCAAAATAGGCACTGAGCTGGAAAAGTACAGACCCGCTTCAGGTATGGCAAAAAGCGCCGTTGTAATAAATAATGAGACCGTCGTCATAGATGGTAAACTGGTTACTGATGACGCAACAAGAGAAAGCATTCTGAAAAGGCATGAGGAACGCATAAATACAGCCGAGGATATCTTAAATAAGTCATCTTTCGATCATGAAACAAAGATACAGCCTATCGTTTCAAATTCAGAGGCTATAATAAAGAATATATATAAGCAGGATTATGCTGTTACAGATAATTTTAAAGCTGAGAGTTTCTACAAGGATATGGCGATCAGTAAAACTCAGGGCGATATGATGTATTCATTGTATAATACTGATCGTGCAAAATTTACATATAAAGAAACTCAGGCAATAAATTCATTTTACAACAGTGGTCATGTTAATAATCTTGATTTTTCAGAGAGAGAGGTTTTGTTCAAAAAGCTCGATAAGATAAAGCAGGATAATGATGTGCAAGGTTTCAATAAAGCCGATTGGAATGAGATAAAATCTCAGATCTCGCTTTCTGATGTGGAGAAGACTCAGAGAAATGAGATCAACAGCAGTGGAACAACGACTTGTGTAAGAGTTGATTTTGCCCTGCATGAGCTTAATGATATTGCATCGGAACTTAACACGGACTGGCATATATCGAATAGCCCTTTTACATACAAAACTTCGATGTTAGATGTAACTAAGTTTGGCGAAAACGGTGATGCTTTAAAAAATATACTTAAAAAGAGCGGCGAACTTGGTCTTAGCCGAGAGCAGATAGGTGTACTTGATAAACTATCCAATGCAAAAGCAGCAGGCTTAGGTGAGATAAAGCTGAATGCAATGGAGAAATATCATCTGTCAACGGCAGCAGAAGCATATTCTCTCAAATTCGGCAAAAATCTTTCAGCTGCGGAAAAGACATCTTTAGATTCGCTTCTTAAAAGTAAGATGTGTACGCTTAATCCTTCCGAGTATTCAGCTTTGCAGAATATGATAAGCATACAAAAGGATCTTGGCGTAAATGTGACCAGAGCAAACTTCAATGCTGATAAACTTTTAGAGATAAATAAAGCCTTTATTATGAGGGCTCAAAAAGAAGGCATTGATATTTTCTCTAAAAAGAATGGTAAGTGGACGATCGATCCGGATAAAATAGGAAAGTTGTCTTCTGCTCAGCTAAAAAGGTTTGGTATATCTAAACACACACAGCAGTTTTTGATGAAACTCAATCGAACACAAATATTAAGAGAAGATCTTAAAGATCTTAAGCGTATAGGTTTGAATCTGTTGCTTAAAGCCGATGATTCAGGTACATTTGCTGAGCTGTATAATGCGTATACTAAGGTTAAAAAAGCTTATGAGTATACAACGCAGAGTATAATTTATCTGCGTCAGGGCGTTACATATGTCAAACTTCGCAAAGGAGCAAAACTCAAGTCATCATCTAAATATGGCAAAGGCGTACTTAAACCTAAGACTGCAAAAGCAAAGACTCCTAAGAAGCCAAAGGCTAAAAAACCGCCTAAGCAGGTTTCCTCTCAAAAACTTGCAAAGCATGCTGCAAAAGCACAAAAAGCACAGGCTAAAGCAGTTAAGAAAGCAGCCAGAAGACAACGCAGTATTTTAGGCAGATACAGAGCATTAAAAAATAAGGTCCTATTTAAGGTAGCAGGCACGAAGTTAGGCGGATTCCTGATAAATTTCAAGAATGTCTTGAGTGCTGTTGGAAAAAAGGTAGTTATTGTTACTGTTGCTGTGATGTTTATGCTTACAGCAGCTATGGTTGTTTGTATAGCTGCTGTTCAGTGTATTTCTTCGTTTCTTGATATGGTAGGTCTATCTAAGCCCAAAACATATCAAGACACAATAGGATGGAAACTATATTATGAAGTTCTTTCTCCAATGGAACAGGAATGGGTCGAGGAAGATGTACAGGATTATAATGCTATCTCTGTAGACAGGGTTAGAAATCGTTATGGTGCTGACTATCAGGAATTTCAGGACTACATATCGAATTTCGACGATCTTGTTCTTCTGGATAAAGACAAAAACGGTTATTATTCCGATATAGCTATAAATCCTTTTTACAAGGATAATAAGCCCGAGACCAGATCTGCTTATGATTATGAAAAATATTCGGGTACTAAAATTACAATACCTCATTCGTATAATGCTGATGTTCTTACCGACAGTACACATCTCATAACGGAGAAAGAAAAGAAAAAGGACGAGAATGGTGAAGAGAAAACAGTATGGCATTATGACGGTGAACAGATAACCTCATTCGGTGCAAATAATAATGCATTCGATAAGATCGATAATAAAGTTATAGCTCCGGATGGAAGTGTAAGATCCAACCCATACGGCTATTCATCTATAGAGAGCGGTCATACATCAAATATAAAGGATATAATCTGCATGGTCGATGTTATGTACGGCATGGATCTTGATGAATCTATTGCAGATCTCGATAAGGGAGAGCAGAGCATACTCGGTAAAACTCCGGCACAACTTAAATGGGAAAATTTGGCAGACAACACAGTAGGTTTCTTTAAGTGGCTATGGAACACCGTAAAAGCTCCGTTTACATCAGCAAAGTATGAGCCTATGAGGAAATTCTGTCAAAAGCACGTTGGCTACTCAACTGTTTGTAAATATGCAAGCACATTATTTAGCGATTCGCATCAGGAAGAGATCGCCTTTGAAGTAAAATACTATAAGAATGAGCCGATAATGATAAATACAGATACAGGAATAATAGATATAACGAGTAATATCGATCAAGAGAACGCAAGTATTCTCGGCTATTGTAAAAATCCTGTAAAAAACAAATTTGAGATTTTCTGGAACAAAAATGCCGATACTCCCAGGATCTCACCATTTTTCTGGAAGAATGGCGATGACGCTACAGGTATAAAATTCCCCGTGGATACAGGTAAGTATGAAGTTACCGTTACTATGGACAATCTTGCAGATAAAAATGAGGAAGTATGCCTGCGTGAAAATATGGGTTCTGATGAGGATACCTTTAAATTCATAGAAAGTCAGACAAAGAATTATCACTGCTGGAAACAGTTCAAGACAGATGAGGTGAGTGATTCTAAGGTTGTCTATGCGAACAGTACGGGCGGTGACGGCTGGTACTCGGGCAATGTAAATGATTGGGATTTTAATACAGATACATTAGAGTATCACGAAGGTTCCGATGGCTGGTATGACAGTGAGGAGGCTGCCAAGGCAAATGTCGAAGCTGCTTTGAGGGCTGAATATGACAATGCATCACTTCCCGAGACAAAGTATTTCCTTGACAGTAACAGAGATCTGTTCAGAAAGACAAGCTACGAGAAACCCGAATTCAAGGTAGACTATTCCGATGCGACGATAGAGACTTGGGAAGATCCTGACAGACCTTTGGAAGGCGGCACCGAAAAAGAACAAGTTCATTATGACAGATTTAGTAATGTTCTGAGCACAGAAGGCGGCACAGGAATGGCATACATGCTTATAGTTCATGGTACCGGTAATGATGGAAACCACTACGATGCGAAAAAGTGTGTAGATGTTGGCTTGAATTCTATAGACTTTGAAAAGGACAATGAAGGATACATAGCCGGAGATATTGTCCACCTCTTCATTGTTCATCCTGATGGAGAAAGAGAATATTGGAATACGGGATTGCCCGCTGGCGAATACACTATAGATGTGGACGAAATTTCTCGTATAGTTCCAAAACATAAGAAAATGTACCGAGTGCTCAATGCTAAGGTATGTCTCTATGAGCAAAAGGAAAATGCGTTCAAAAGAGACTGCTCAGGTCATACATTCTCTTATTGCGGCGGACATATCTGTGTTCATTCACATGGAGTTACTTATTCAATGACAAATGAGCAGATAGATATGATAGATATGCAGGACGATAATTCCGGTAAGCCGCTTGCAGATAATTTTGACATGAAAGCCAATGGCTATGATGAGATAAGAGGAAAGGTCATTACCGAGAATGTTCAATATGATAATCTAAAGACGATCGCCTCATCGGGAGGTGCGAGATCTCCGCTTTTTGATCCTCAGGGTTCAGCATCGGGTATGCAGGGTCTGAATGTCAAAGTAGTTGGTGAAGAATGGAAATCGGGATATGATTTGCGTGGTTCTACAGCATGGCATACACTCAGAGATATATTCGATGTTGACTGTGTCATCCTAAAGGGCGATAATGTATTTCCGACGCATGATTGTAATATCAGGGAATATGAAGGCTGGAACAGTGATAATATGACGCTGGCACTGATGAAATTCTGTTCTGACTGGTATGATACCTACGGCTTTGATATCCCACAGGAGATTTGCCATGGTTCATTGGGTGAAAAGGGTGAGACAGAAGTCGAGACCCTGGACGGCAAAAAGGTGACACATGAAATGATCATCCCTTACGGATGCGGTTATAAGGGTGCAGGACAAGCGCCTTTAAGTACGGCTGATATAAATAAGGTAGTAGATGCTCTTAAAACAAAGTATGCCGGTAATTTCTCTTCGGAAAGAGAAAAAGCAGTCAGGGAGACTTTGGGCTTTGTCGGTAAAGGACACTTTAACGACCTTCACAAACATAATTTCCTTGATGAGCCGTGTCAGGGCCTGACAGTGTCGATGCTCGATCCTGACGGCATCGAGCGTACGGTGACTTATGCAGGATGCTGTACCGCAGGTGATGAAAAAGCATTTGTAAACTATATAAGGCATCATAACGGCAAAACTATCATTGAAAGAGGCGAAGATGCATCTAAAAATTATACTTTTGAGAGCAGCAGCAATTCATCAAATGCGCTGCCGGGTGATACTATCGTCCATCTTAAAACTGATGATCTTAATGATGTGGTGCTGCCTTCATATTGCTGCCTGATACAGAATTTCGGTACTGAGAGTGAAAGACGATTCTATGCAAATCAGATAAAAGAAAATCAGCGTGAGAAATTCTGTGTATTCATAGGCATATTGGATGAAGAGATAAAACTTTCCACAGGTCAGGTCATAAAGCCTAATGTACCGGTAGTTGTTGATCTTACATCAATGAACGACAAGGGTATCGGCAGCGATTATAAATCTGTTGATGGTCTTGGAAATATATACCTGCATGGTATAGACGAAGGCAACGATTTCTCGGGCAAATCGTTTGCGATATACTCATGGCTCATCAATGATACGACCAGAACAAGGGTAATCGATCTCGAGTAAGATAAAATAAAGGCAGGGTTTTAATACCTTGCCTTTATTATGGTCGTTTGTAGGGCAACATCGACATAATGATTATAGAGCGGTCATATTATTGCAGATGATGCCGATACCTGAAAGCAGCAGGCGCATCTTTTAGCCTGTGATGATATAATATACCAAAATATAAGGAGCGGAAGAAGAATGGTAAACCGAAACATGATGCTTGACGATATCTTTGAAGATGATCTTGAAGAACTTGAAAAGGCAGAGGATAATACTTACGCTCCGGAACCTGATGGTGATGATGAGATAATCGACAGCATACGTCAGGGCGAGATAGTTCTGGGGAGCAGTCCTTTCTGGTGCGACCCCTTTGACTGTCAGTACCCTAATGAACCCGAGCTTGATGATGAGGAGGAAAAAGAGCTTATAGGTAGACTTCATGAACTGGGCAAAGAGACCGATCTTCCTGAAGATCAGGAATTTGCTGCCGAAATAACGATAAGTGAAGACACTATAAACAGACTCCATCAGATCATTGACGGCTGCAGAGAGGTACTTAAAGAATTCACCGATGATGATACTGATGTGATCGTTAGCGAACCTCGCAGAAAATATACAAATCAGGCAACATTTGAAAAAGCGACATTTGGCAAAGTTGAAGATGCCGAGCCTTCTATACGGAATAAGCTTATCGCATCGGTTATCGTTACATTGGCGATCTCTTCGTATTTCGGCATTATGGCAAACTCATATTTCATTGCTAATAGCGGCAATGTGAGAAATACATTCGAGTGTTTCTTTTCGTGGTTCTTTAATGATACGCCGATATGCTTATCTCCGTTCTATGTTGATATATTCTTCACCTCATTTGGTATCGCTTTTGCAGTGTGTGCTGTAGCAGCTTTACTGTTCTGGGACCGTGCTGCACAGAGAAAGGCAAGAAGAGAGGGCGTTGAACACGGTAATGCAAGATTTGCCACAATGAGTGACTATAAAAAATACAGGCAGAGACACATGGATATCAAGGGGTGAGATCAGTTGAAAACAGACAAAAGGTATAGTGATCCTGATTATATTGATGATAATATGCTGTTCGCAATGTTCAAGGGTAAGTATCCTGTAAGTCTTAGCCTTAACAATGAGATATGCAATCGTTCCGCCAATGTACTTGTCATAGGCGGTACAGGTACAGGTAAAACTTTTAAGTACATAAAACCAAATATTCTTCAGGAGAATTGTTCGGTGGTCGTTACAGACCCATCGGGAGATATATTCAGCAGCTTTGCTCCATATCTGATGGCAAGAGGATATAATGTTTATCTTTTTAACGCATCTGATTTTACATTGAGCAATCACTATAATCCCCTGATGAACGTTTACGATGCAGACGGAAATATCTCTGAAAAACAGGTCGATGTACTTGTCGATCTTTACATGAAGAATGCTAAAGCAGGCAAGGAAGCAGGCGGCAGCGACCCGTTCTGGGATAAATCGGAGAAAGCTTTCATGACTGCGCTTATCTATTATATATTGGAAAATGACGAGATTGAGATCAAGGATAAATGTTTCAGGACTGTTCTCGATAAAGTCCAGATGGCAAAGATAGGCGGAGATGAGGATTCGGGAGAAGAACCCAAGAGCCCTCTTACACTTGAAATGGAGGAATGGTTCGTCAAGGTCGGTATAGCCAGACGCAGACCTGACGGTGAGATCGAAGAGATCGACAAGACAGCAGGCGGAAAGTATAAGACCAAGCTATATTATGACACTTTCCTTATCGCTCCCCAAAAGACAGCTAATACTATCCTGATAACAACAGCGGTAGATCTTCAGATATTTGCGACACAGGCAGTTGATAACGTCACCAGGACTGATACTGAACATCCGCAGATGAATATATCCATAGATACGATAGCTACACAGCAGAGTTACCTGTTTTTGGGTATCCCTCAGTCGCATCAGGCGTACAACTTTCTGATCGCTATGCTGTATTCTCAGCTTTACGGCAGACTTTATGAACTGGGTGAACAAAAGCTCAGAGGTAAATTCCATATTGGATACCGTGTCGGTACTCCTATGTTCGATTATTTTGAAACAAGGGAAGAAGCTGTTGAGTTTTATGAGAACATCATAAATGACAGGATGGCTAGAGAGGACTTCAGGAAAAAAGCCCGGAGTGATAAGAAATACAGTGATGTATACGGTGAGTTCAGTTCACTTTTCGATCTGGAAGAGAGAGCACTTGCTGACAGGCTTTCAAGACTGTCTGATGAAAAAAGAGCTCTGTATGATGAATTTTGTGCTGAAGAAAAGGCGTATGTATCTTCACACAGTAATATAGTTGAAGAAGATTATGTCAATGGCACAAAGATATATAATATCGTTTATAAGCGCAAAAAGCCGTATAAATCCAGCGTCAATAAAGAAGCGATGGAAATGCTCATAGATAATATCGATAAAATGTATATCTGGGGCAGTGATGAATATGCAAAGAAACCTGCGCTGCCGATACACGTAAACTTCCTGCTTGACGAGTTCAAGAATATCGGTGAGATACCTAATTTCCTGACAATACTTGCTACCAGCCGAAAATATCGTATAGGCAGTACGGTGGTAATACAGGGTCTTGATCAGCTGAAAACCATGTATAAAGAGAATGAATGGGGCATAATCCCCGATAACTGCGATACTACGGTTTTCCTGGGCGTGCCCGATATCGATACGGAGGATAAGGAGTATATCCAGAAGGCGCTTGGTAAAAAGACCATCAAGGTCAGATCCACATCGTCCAGCAACTCGGGTCCTTCGACCACTTTTACACCTACGGAAGTAAACCTTGTGACTATGGATGATATAGATTCGATAAATTCGGGTTTCAGAGATGACTGCTATGTGATAGTGCGTGGCAACAGACCGTTTCTGTGCAGAAAACTCCTTCTGACACAGCACCGCCGCTGGGGTCTTTTGAAAAAGATCGAGAAGAAACTTGAAGAGCAGGGCTTTGAATTGAACACCTATTTCAAGAATAATCAGAACATGATAAAATTAGCAAAAAACTGAGTGAAAGGAGATAAGAACAAATGGGAAAATTGATTATCAAACTGTTGGATTGGGTCTTAAAAAGAATTACGGAAGACAGTGCACTCACATCAGATGAGCTATGTATCACACCTGAACAGCTTGGGTTTGTAGACGATTTGTGGGGGTATTTTGCATTGGTGGGTATCGGTTTTACGCTGATCTATTTCCTTTTGGAGGTAAACCGTAAATATGCCTTTGAATCTACCGACCTTACAATAAAAACTTTTGCAGTACCTTTTATCAAGTTGGTAGCTGCAATAGTTGTGCTTGGTAATGCCAAAACGATAGTACATTCATTGGTAGATATGGGTAATAGTTTTATTAAAGAAATGGATACATTTAATCCCGGAAAAGAAGCTATTGTTGATCTGAAAGATACATTGAATGCT
This sequence comes from uncultured Ruminococcus sp., assembly GCA_902788785.1. Taxonomy (GTDB): domain Bacteria; phylum Bacillota; class Clostridia; order Oscillospirales; family Ruminococcaceae; genus Hominimerdicola. Next base: position 3,618 of record CADALT010000017.1, on the reverse strand, counting down.
GTTATGGGCAAAGCGAGTTTTATGCTTGCATTGCTCCTTATCCTTCCTTCTATCGGCTGTTGGATAATTACAATTGTTTGTCAGCTGGTATGGAAATATAAAGCCATTGGATATAAGATAGAACTTCTTTTCCGTGTCGGCATTTCGCCAATAGCGCTGGCTGATATTTATAGCGGACAAAATTCACAGGCGATAAAATGGTGTAAGGGATTGCTGGCTACAGTTTTATACGGAGCATCGTTTATATTGGTAGTCAAACTGGGTAACGCTTTGGCAATATCAGAAATAACTAAAAATATTTCTGCATTTAATGATGTGAAAGCCGAAAAAGATTCGATTAAAGCTGTGTGGGATCTGTTTACTGCAATGCTGGGATTTCTGATAGTTCCTATAGCTGAGATCGGTTGTATCAGTGCAATAAGACAAGCACTTAAAGAAGCTTTGGCATAAATTTTTTTGAATTTATCTTTTTTATAAATTTGTGGGGCAACATCGACATTATATATATGGAAGGTGAACTCAGACTTATGGAGATCAAGATTTCACAGGATCTTAGAAAATTTAAGACAAAGGATATCGGTAACTTTTCTTTGAAAGAAGCCGGTTACATAACCTTGGCATTAGGTTCGGGCTTTGCAGTTTATAAAATGACAGAGGGAAGCCTTGAACTTGCACTTGTACCCGTAACGATAATACTTATTATCGGATTTTTCAAACCTTTCGGTCTTTCGTTCTTTGAATTTGTAAGAACGGTACTTCAGGAAAATTTGTTTTCCCCGAGACAATATATATGGGAGACAGATCATGAGTATGACCCGAATGGATTTGAAAAATTGTACGGTGAAAAAATCGCTATTCCTTCGTCATGGAATGCTATCCATGCTGAACATACGAAAGTGGATAAAAAAGAAGCAAAACTTGAGAGTTCTCAGCTTATAGGCTGAGAGGAAAGGCGGTCAAAAGACAATGGAAATGACAAGAAAGAACAAGATCAGAAACGCACTGGTAAAGGCTTCGGCTTTTGCAGCTGCTGCATCAACGGTTGCTAATGTTGCTATGACACAGGCTTTTGCAGATTTTGGTGATACCCCCGGTGGTACGAATAAAAATATAGATGCCAATACAGCGATGCTTAAAGTGATCGGTATATTGCTCACTATAACAAGATTTGCAGGTGTTGCACTTTGTGTTTATGGTGTATATGAGATAGTTATGAGCTTTATGCAGAGCCAGCCCGAAGCTAAGACCAAAGGTATCATCATGACAATGTCCGGTATTGTTATGATAACTATGAAGAGCATACTTGGACCTAATGGTATTGGTGTCCTCACCTAATTTGGTAATGCAGAATAATTTATCTGCTAATAAAAGACGGATAGAATGATCCGCAGCTATGTATTGTAGATTATGATAAAAGGGCTGTTTGGTAATTCTGAACAGCCCTTTTTATAGTAAACGACATTTAAATTTCTGCATTCGGTGCTTATAAAAATATAACTGTATTTTTATAAGTGCCGAGTGTATAGAAATTTATGCCGTTTAATATAGTTTTGAAGGAGAAGTATCGATGACTATTATAAAAAGAACCACATTGATGGCTGTAACTTTGATGTGTATCATCTCCGCATTAAGCGGATGCACTACAAGCAAGGATGCTGCGGGTGATGATGAAGCGAAGGCTGCGGCTAAAGCAGAAAAGCTTGCAAAAGAGATGCAGCAGAATGACTACAGAGGCGGTGTTACCCGTACTAATCAGCTTAAAGAAGCAGTGCTGGATACAATGGAGACTATGAAATCCAATAACGGAAAGCTCCGAGACAGCAAGCCTAACAGTTTCTGGAGTGATAAGGACTACCAGGACTTTGTTGTTAATTTTCTGTCTCAGCCGATAATCAATGATACTCAGTGGTTCAATGAAGAAGAGACCTCCTGGGAAGATATCGTTTCTTGGATGGGCAGCGTGGAAAGCAGCTTCACCCAAGAAAGCGACGGTAACTATTCTTTTAAAGAAGGCATTCAGATAGAGAGAAATGAAAAAGATGATTATTCCATACTAAATGTGCCCGTGAGCGGCATAATGTTTACTAACAAAGAAAATTCCGAGTCCGATATCAAGGGAACAGAAATATACAATATCCTTTATGATTGCGATAAGGATTGGTGCAAGGCATATTCACTGCTTGACCTTAACACCGAGTATATCCCTGATATCGTACCTGAAATATATGAATACGCACGACTTGATGATAATACTTTCCTTGTACAGACATCAAGGGAAAGATTGATGGTAATACTTGATCCTGCTGAAAATGATACGGCGTTTTCAGAGCGTACTGTTAAAGAATTCTATTATTCAAAGCTTGTACAGAATGGTATGAGGACCACATTTGATCCTTATCATGCACTTGCTGAGTATGATGATGAAACAGGAGAGTATCTTGATACAAACGCAATGAAAAACAGAGCCTTGCAGGGTTATAAGATCCTGAACAGTGAGGGCGATATTGCCACTCAGTATGGCAGGAATGACAGTATGTTTTTAGCTGATGACGTATATAAACTCGGCATAGACTGGGTATTTGAGGACAGCTCCTTACAGCAGGCTATTTGCTATAAAGACAGATGTCTGGTAGTTACTACATATAATAAACTCACAGAAGAATACGAGAGATTTACATATTCTGCAAGTACAGTTTCTGAATCTGATATAAAGGCACTGGAAGATCTTGTCAATGATGATGAGCTTGTAGGTGATAAGCGTCAGATCGATGATATAGATATACCTCAGACAGATATGGATACTATATCAAAGAATAAGGATGCTGATGATGGTGAAGATCTCAATACTGTGGATGCAGAAGCAAATGAGAAAATTGCGCAAATGCGTGATAAAGCAAATGCCAGAGAAGATGGAGATGTGGAATACATTGACAGTCCGGAATGATGAAGGAGTGATCTGAATGAATATAGTTGGAGCTGTATCCAGAGCAGGGGAGAGTTTTTCTGTTTTGTTCTGCGAATACACAGCCTCTATACAAGAGGAATTGCTCATTAAATCTTTTCTGCACGGTCTAAACGTAGATGTTGACCGAAAGAGCATATATTGCCTTGCGGTATATTGTGATGAGGATGGCGCTGTAAAAAACGTGGTCGGTATATACTATATCAAGGATGGCAAGGAATGTATGATATACGATCAGGCTTTTGATTATCTTTCAGAGTATGTCAGTGACATTTTCAGCGAGGAAGTATCAAAGCTTCTTAATACGGAAATCTGACGATCAAGCCGTTCAATACTAAACAAGCCTTCCTTGTTGAAGGCTGTTTTTAAACATAGAACTCAGCCATTGTGACCTTGTGTCCCCTTTTAAAAAAAGATAAAAATATATAATATAAAAGTGGGTCGATCATGACCTATAAAAATATTAAGGCAACACCGCACAACCATTGTGTACCGGATACGCCCAACATCAGTGAAACTGATGTTTCAGATTTTTCGTCAGGTTTTCTAAATTTGATGCAGGAAGGCTGACGCCTTTCAAGGAAAATTTGGGAAAGATGACGGAAAATCTGCAAGTGGATGGTGCGCAAAGGCTTTAGTCGGTGGTTGTGCGGTGT
>CADALT010000016.1 GCA_902788785.1 uncultured Ruminococcus sp. | reverse complement strand
GGCGACCGCCCGGGAAAATAAGTTGTCGCCGACATATATGTGCCAGACACTCTTCGGAGTGTTTTGGCTTATCTGCCTCCTTAGCTCAGTCGGTAGAGCATGCGGCTGTTAACCGCAGGGTCGTTGGTTCGAGTCCAACAGGTGGCGCCATTAAGTCCGTAAACGTTTTGTTTGCGGACTTTATTGTTATATATAAATGTTCTATACCACATCTGAGAAAGGCGGTGCTTATGGATAATTTCAGTTTTAACAGGGATTGGTACGGCAGCAAAGCAAGTCTCATTTCAAATGATGAGGATCGTACTGTGATCGACTATGGCTGTGAAGGCAAGGGCATAATAACAGTTTACGATCTTTTTGAGGGTGTACAGCTTTGTTTTATGGATTGCGATACATCGGAGCAGTTCCATTCGCAGATTTTTTCTGATGACGTGATACAGCTTACTTACTGTAGATATGGCAGATATGAATGTGAATTTACAGATCATAGAGTCTCTTATCTTCCCGAGGGCAGTGTTGCAGTTGAGGAGACGGCTTGTCTGCCTGAAACTTTTTCGTTTCCGCTTGGAAAGTTTGATGCGGTAAGCATTGTCATCGACCGCAGTAAAGCCGGTAAAGATTTTATGCTTATGCTCAGGGCGCTGAATTTCGATATAGACCGCCTAATCGACGACCTTGGACTGAAATATGGCTGGTTCATCGCTCCGATAGGTGAAAAAGAAAGCCTTGTATTTTCGCAGATATATGAAGCCAAGCAAAATTCCGATGTCACCATAATGCGCATAAAAGCGCTGGAGATCCTTGCGCTTATTTCCAGGCTGAAAAATGTACCTGCGGATAAGATGAAATATTACAGCCGTGACCAGATCTCGAAAGTCAAGGATATAAGAAACAGGCTCATAGCTGATACCCAGGGCAGGGCATCGGTCGAGCAATTGGCGAAAGATGCCCATATTTCGGTGTCTGCGTTCCATAGTATTTTTTTGCAGGTATATGGTGAAACGCCCTATGCCTATCTCAAAAAGTATAAGATGGATATAGCTGCGCAGCGGTTGGCGGAAAGCGATGACAGCGTGCTGGATATTGCGGCTGAACTGGGATACAGCAATGCCAGCAAATTTGCTGCGGCTTTCAGGTCGGTGTACGGTATGCTTCCCAAGGACTACCGCAGAACTAAAAAGCAGGAACGGGCTGTTTTGGAGCAGCAGTAGCAGGAACGGAGTGGATTTTTTATCCCGAATAGTATAAAATATATGCTGTGGTTAGTTTTGAATAACCACAGCATATTTTATTTTTCGGAGGTAAGATGAAAATGTCAAAGGCAAAAGCACCCAAGCCCAAAACAGGCTTGGCAAGATGCATGGAGCTTGCGCAGGACAGGAAAGGGCTTGTGTATTTTTCAGCTGTACTGTCTTCACTGGCGGCTGTAGCTTCATTTGTTCCGTACATTGCGGTATACTTGATAGTGCGTGAGATAGTTTCGGGCTATCCCAAGGTCAACGGCGCAGAGATATGGGGCTATGCGTGGCTGGCACTCATAGGCATCGCAGCGAATATCCTGCTTTATTTTGCAGCGATATTCTGTTCGCATATCGCAGCTTTCGGTACACTTTACGAGCTGAAGCTGAAATTTGCGCAGCACATAACTCACATACCGCTGGGCTATCACCTGACCATTGGCAGCGGCAGGATGAGGAAGATAATGGATGAGAACATCGAGAGCGTTGAAGGCTTTATCGCCCATCAGTTCCCTGATTTTGTGGCATCAGTCACTGCACCTGCGGTGATGGTCATACTGCTGCTTATAGCGGACTGGAAGTTCGGGCTGTGTACTGTAGTCGGGATAATACTGGCGTTTTTCGTTCAGTTCATGGGCTACGGCAGCAAAGAGATGAAGGATAATATGGCAAACTATCAGACGGCTCTGGAGGATATGAACAATGCTTCGGTGGAATACGTCCGTGGTATGCCTGTGGTAAAGGCTTTCGGACAGAGCGCAGGTTCATTCGAGAAATTCTCGAAGTCTGTTAAAGCTTATACCGAATGGGTACTGAAATTCTCGCTGGGCTGGCAGAATTGTATGCCTGCGTTCACAACAATAATCAACAATATCTACCTGCTGCTGGTGCCCTTTGGAATAATCAGGGCGATGCACACCGAAGATTACAGGAGTTTTGCGATGACTTTCCTGTTCTATCTTATCTTTGTGCCTGCGGCTGCGGGTATACTCAATAAGATAATGTACGTGTCTGAAAGTTTCATGCAGATAGATTCAAACGTTGCAAGAATGGACGAGATACTGAATATACCCGTCCTGCCCGAAACAGAAAGACCCGTCGTGCCTGCTTCGAACGATGTTACATTTGAGGATGTGAGCTTTTCATATAATGGAGATGCGGAGAATATGGCGGTAATCGGAGTAAGCTTCACAGCAAAGGCAGGCACGACCACCGCCATAGTGGGTTCATCGGGCAGCGGTAAAAGCACCATTGCAAATCTTATCTCACGTTTCTGGGATGTTACCGATGGCAGCGTGAAGATAGGCGGTACAGATATAAGGAATATTTCACAGCAGGAACTGACAAAACGGGTGAGCTTTGTTTTCCAGGATATTTTCCTTTTTAAGCAGAGCATTTTTGATAATATACGTATGGGCTGCCCTGATGCCACAAAGGAACAGGTCATTGCCGCAGCCAAGGCAGCACAGTGCCACGATTTCATAACAAAGCTGCCTGACGGCTACGATACGGTCATTGGCACAAAGGGCGTGCATCTTTCGGGGAGAGAGAGACAGCGTATCGCCATAGCAAGGGCGATAATCAAAAATTCGCCCATCATCGTGCTGGACGAAGCAACAGCATTCAGCGACCCCGAGAACGAATATCTCATACAGAAGGCGTTCGAGAAGCTGATGAAGGATAAGACGGTCATCATGATAGCCCACAGGCTTTCGACCATAAAGAACGCCGATAAGATCATAGTCATGGATAAGGGTCATAAGACTGAAGAGGGCAGACATTCCGAGCTGTTGGCAAAGGGCGGCAGATTTGCTGTACTTTGGGCTGACTATACAAGCTCCATGGACTGGAAGTTAGGCGGAAAGGCGGTACAGGCATGAACTTAAAAGAAAAGCTTTATCTATCGGACAAGGGCTGGAATGACTTGAAAAAGGCGATAATCGCCTGCACGCTCACTAATCTTGCCATGCTTTTGCCTTTCGGGGTAACTGTTATGATATTCGGCGAACTCATAAGACCGCTGACAGGCGGAGAGCTTGATACTAAAAAGCTCTGGATACTCTGGGGCGTGGGCTTAGTTGGGGCGCTGCTTGTATTCATAGCCGCAAAGAACGATTACCGCAAGACTTATATAGCCTCCTACCAAGAGTCCAACGCCACAAGGCTCAGGATAGCGGAGCACTTGAGAAAGCTGCCCATGAGCTTTTTCAATACAAAGGATCTTTCGGAGCTTACCACTAATATGATGAGCGATTGCAGCAGCATGGAATCAATGCTCAGCAGTACGATACCTCCGCTGATAGCAAACCTCATCACGGTGACGCTGACCTGTATAATGCTGGCATTTTTCGACATAAGACTGGCGCTTTGCCTGTTTTGTACGGTGCCGCTGGCTTTCGGAGTTATACTGTTGAGCCGCCGCAAGCAGAAACAGCTTTTTGAGACACAGAACGAGGCTCGGCTTGAGGCAGGCGGACAGGTGCAGGAATATCTTGAAGGAATGAAGATAATAAAGTCCTGCGGACTGGACGGGGCACATTTCAAGAAACTGGATAATGCCCTGCAAAGGCTGAGAAAGACCTCGGTAAAGGTCGAGATGGGCGTAGGCGTATTCATGTCCGGCGCAAGCATGATATTGCAGGCAGGTATGGGCATAACCGTATTTGTCGGCACGATGCTGCTGATAAATGGCAGGATAGAGCTGCTGACACTGCTGATGTTCCTGCTTATGTCCACTAAGATATACGGCCCGTTCCTGGCAGTGCTTTCACAGCTTTCATCTCTTTTGAACCTGAGCGTTGTGACCTCGAGGATGCGCACTCTGCTTTCGACTCCTGCCATGGGCGGCGAGGGAGAAGCGGCAAGCGGCTGCGGAATATCCATGAAACACGTCACCTTTGGTTATGACAATGAAGATGTGATAAAGGATATGTCCATAGATATACCCGAAGGCAGCGTAACTGCGCTGGTGGGTGCATCGGGCAGCGGAAAGAGCACAGTGTCCAAGCTGCTGGCAAGGTTCTGGGACGTGAACGATGGCAGGATAAGTCTGGGCGGCAAGGATATACGCACTCTTTCACCTGACAGTGTGATGAAAAAGATGTCCTTTGTTTTTCAGGATGTTACGCTTTTCAACGACACTGTATTCAACAACATCAAGATAGGTTCGCCCACGGCTACGGATGAACAGGTCTATGCGGCGGCAAGGGCAGCATACTGCGACGAATTTGTTTCAGCTTTGCCGCAGGGCTATGATACAGTGCTCGGTGAGAACGGCGGCACGCTCTCGGGCGGTGAACGTCAGAGAATATCCATAGCAAGGGCACTGCTGAAAAATGCCCCCGTGATAATGCTGGACGAAGCCACAGCTTCCCTTGACCCCGAGAATGAGGTGCTTATACAGAAAGCGCTGGCAAGACTTGTCAGGGGCAAGACCGTCATAATGATAGCCCACAGATTAAAGACCGTAGTAGACTCGGACAACATAATCGTACTTGATGACGGCAAGGTAAGAGAACAGGGCACACACCCACAGCTTATGGAGAAAAACGGTATTTACCGCAAACTTTTCGATATACAGCAAAAGAGTATGGGCTGGGGCGTTTGATCTTATAAAAAGTAAAAGAGGACATCTGCAGGAAAGCAGGTGTCCTCGGTTTGTTTTATTCAGCGGCTGCGGACTTTTTTATAAGCGCTTCCACAAGCTCACGCTTTTCATACAGAACACATCCGCCGCTGTGATCATCGAGCAGTATATCACCGCTTTGCAGTGCACCAAACAGCGGTGAATGTATAGCTTCACGCAGAGAAGTGTTCCTTACATTCACATCGGAGTAGGGCGAGAACGGACATGGTTCAGCACCGCCGTGGGAGTTTATATGGAAAAAGCCTCTGCCTGCCGCAACACAGCCGCCCGAGCTTTTTTCATCCCCGGGGAATGATATGTATACCATTTCGGGACGTTCCTCACGAAGTATTTGTATCCTGTTCGTGATATATTCCCTTTCTGCATCGGTCGGTGCAAGAGTGCTGCTCTCGGAGGTAACAGGCACATATTCCACAAATATAACGGCTTTGCATCCCTTTGATGATAGCCCGTCAAGAAATTCATCAGAGGTCACTTGGCTGTAGTTTTCGGTAGTCACAGTTACCGAAGCCCCGAAGATAAGCCCACGCTTTTTAAAGCTGTCCATATTTGCAGTAAGCTTATCGTAGATGCCCTCGCCGCGTCTTTTATCGGTTATTTCTTTTCCGCCCTCGATACTCATTACAGGCACAAGATTGCGGCAATTCTCAAAAAGCTCAAAATAGCGCTTATCGATATAAGTTCCGTTTGTGAATATGGGGAAGAGTATATCCTGTTTCTGACCTGCCGCCTCGATTATATCACGCCGCAGCATGGGTTCGCCCCCTGCCAGCAGGATAAAGCTTATGCCCAGTTCCTGCGCTTCATCGAATATTCTGAGCCATTCTTCGCTTGTCAGCTGTTTTACGGGGGCGGTATCGGTCGTGGCGTTATTGCACCTTGAATAGCAGCCTGCGCAATGGAGATTGCAGCTGCTTGTTATGCTTGCGATGAGAAAAGGTGGGATATGTTCGCCGTTGTCCTCGGCTTTGCGGCGCTTTTTGGATGCGCTGCGGCTAGCGGCAGCAAATCTTAGCATAAATGCGCTTTCCTTCGGGTCTTTCAGGGTAGCCTTCACCGCTTCTGCCACGACTCTTTCGACACCCTTGGTCATGTAGTTTTGCAGATCAAATTTTTCACTCATACAGCCACCTCCGTTTTATTATTTCGGGCTTTAGCTTTTGTATGATTATAGCATATGTTCATAAAAAATGCAACATACATTTTTTTACAGGTTATTGACTTAAAAGCGCTCATATGTTATACTATACTTGTTTGATGGGAATACTAATTAAGGAGTGATGTAGAATGAGTACGTTTGAAGAGAATATAAACAGCATAGTAAGCGACCTGCTGGATGACTGCGAACAAAAGTCGGGCAGTCACGAGGACCCTATATTCAGGCACCCCGACAAGGAGGTCATCACAGATATATTATACAGTCTGAGAAAGATAATCTTTCCCGGATATTTCAAGAATAAATCCGTGAAGGTCTATACCCTTAGAAATAACCTTACCATGCTTATAGAAGATGTGGTTTACAAACTCACAAAACAGATGACCATAGTGCTTGATGACAGTGACAGCAATGAAGATACCGAGGCTAAGGCTATGGAGATCTCGCTGGAATTCGTCAAGCGCCTGCGCAGGATAAGGGAGTATATCCTGAGCGATGTTCAGGCGGCTTACGATGGCGACCCTGCGGCTTACAGCGAGGACGAGATAATCTATTCGTACCCGGGACTGTTCGCAATACTGGTAAACAGGATAGCCCACGAACTGTTTGTGCTGGGTGTGCCGATAATCCCGAGAATGATGACAGAGTATGCCCACAGCCAGACGGGTATTGATATACACCCCGGGGCGCAGATAGGCAAATATTTCTTCATTGACCACGGCACAGGCATAGTTATCGGCGAGACTACGGTCATAGGCGATAATGTTAAGATATATCAGGGCGTTACACTGGGTGCGCTTTCCACAAGAGGCGGTCAGTCGCTTAAAAACAAAAAGCGTCACCCGACCATCGAGGACAATGTTACTATATATTCAGGTGCATCTATCCTTGGGGGCGACACGGTCATAGGCAAGGGCGCAGTTGTGGGCGGTAATGCATTCATCACCCATTCAGTGCCCGAGGGTGCGAAGATAAGTGTAAAAAATCAGCAGCTAAGCTCTGACCTTGATACTTCAAAGCCCATTGAAAACAGCGATGCTGATGAAGATACAGCGTGGTTCTATATTATATGATAAGCTTTTCAGTCCGACAGCTCGTAAGACAGTCGGGCTGTTTTTTCTGTTGCAATTAAGTGTGGGCAGATGAGAATATTGTGATGAAAAACTGAGAAAACAGGGACTTTGTTGACAAAGAAAAAAATGTGTGTTATACTAACCTCACAGAATAAAGATAAATGTGTGTAATTTTGGAAGGATCTGGTAAAATGAAATATAAGGGCATCGTTAAGCGGATCTCTGCCGCTGTAATGGGTGTGATGATCGCAGCAAATGTCCTTACGGCATATGCGGAGAATGGCAGCAGCTGCAGCAATAAAAAGAATTATGATGTTACGGATCTCTCGATGATGCTGTCGTATATGAAAGGTACGGCTTTGCTTGATGAGTATTCGGTCAATAGACTGGATATGAATGAGGACGGGAGCGTAAATGTAACAGACCTTGCGCTGATATCCTGTATGTTAAAGGGCATAAACTCGCTTAATGAAGAAAGAGATAAGTCGGCTGCGGCGTGGGAACTTAAAAGCGCTGCGGGTGCAAGTGTGCTGGGCGGCGGCTGCGGCAGACTGGTGGCACTGAAGAACAGCACGAGTGCTGCAAAGAAGAAAAACGGCGGAGAATATGTGGTTATAAGCACCTCATCCGATAAGGTGGTGCGCAGCTTTGTCAGCGATGTGTATTTGCAGTTTGTTGGCATCAAGAAAGACGGGACTGTGATAATGTCCGGCAATGACCCTGCACAGGGGAATATGCTGTACTTTTATAAGTCGGGCAGGAACGATCCCGAAAAGTGCAGGACAGATGCGGACTATCTTAATATAAAATATGATGACAAGAATGATATGCTGTATTGCGTAAAGGACAATGCGGTATATGTTATAGGACCCGACGGAAAGCTCAAAGAACAGTACAGGGCTGTGGACGGCGCTGTTTTCAAGGGGATAGAGCTTTCAAAGAATATAGGCGCAGTATGCCTGGACGGAGAAGGTCTTAACGGGCTTGCTTTCGTATCGCTTGCCGACGGGCAGACCTTGTGGGAAACTGTACTGCATTCGGGCAGCGCAGCTTTCACGGATAACACGGCGGTGGTCTGTGACGGACTGGGAGCGCAGGATAATGGCAGCGAGACCTCGGCAGTAAGGTGCTTTGACCTTGAAACTGGCGAGAAAAAAGGCGTATATAAAGTGGAAGGCAGTGTATCGAAGCTTTGCTTCTCCGATGATTCATACTGCGGTATGGTCGCCACGACACAGCCTGCGGATCATATAACATTCTTTGACCCTGCAAGCGGCAAATCATGCAAGGTCGATGTGGGCATAAAGAATATGTATGTCACAGGCGGCATATGTCTTGATGATAAGAGATGGGTAGTCAATATATCGGAAGAAAACAGCAGGACAGGCAAAGGTGTTGCTAAGAACTTTGTGGTGGCTGCTGACAGGCTTATCTGGGAAGATGCCGAAAAAGGCACTGATATAGAGGACGTTTTCAAGCCTGTTACCTGCGGCGAGGCTTTGAGGACACAGCGTGAAAAAGCGGATAAGCTGGAAGATAAGTACGGCATAACTATACTCATCGGTGACGAGGTGAAGAATGCTTACAAGGGCATGATATCGGCTGAGGACGGTATGTATGCAGGCTATCCCGAACAGCTCGATGAACAGCTGAATGAGCTTTCGATATGGCTTTCGACCTACCCCGAGGGCTTCTTTGATAAGTTTAAGACAGCCGACAACAAAAGCGGTTACAGGCTGCTGTTCGCAGGGGGCTTTGAGGGCGAGAATGTTGTGGCTAAGACCACTAGGGATATAAACTATGTAGATGTTGCCATAAGCAGCAAGTCTCATGATAAGAGCTTTTATTCCGATCTTGACCATGAGACCTGGCACGCTGTGGAATATCTTGCAGCGCCGATGTATGGCGAGATAGATGGTGCAAGGTGGGCGAAACTGCTGCCCGAGGGATTTTCCTACACGCAAGCCCATGGCAGCAGATACCGTGACAACATACTGGATCACGGCTATTATTCAAACCATATGGACGATATCTCATTCATACGTGATTACAGTATGGAGAACGAGCGTGAAGACAGATCGACGATAATGGAATATGCCGCACCCTCGCTTTCGGTATATGACGGATATGATAACCTTGATGATCTTAAAAGATTTCCTGTGCTGAAAGCAAAGCTTGATATGATGGGCGAAATGAGCAGGAAATTCTTTGGCTATGTTTACTGGGAAGAGATGGCTGCAAAAAATCAGAACTACATCATAGGTTCGATAGAATGATGAACACGGGACTGCTGCAGCTAAGAGAAAAGTGAATAAATAATAGTGAATAGTTAAGGTATCGCCTTTGGCGATGTATTGAGATCCTTGACTATTCACTTTTTCTTTTCACTATTCGTTATTCATTCAGCAGGCTATTCACTAGGTGATGCAAAGATACTTCTTTATAGCACCTGCGTCTATGCGGCAGTCCTTTTTGCCTGATTGACCGCAGGCGGGAAATGTGGTATAATATAGAAAACGGAAAGGCGGCAGGATATGGATATACAGGTAATAAGAGCCTGCGAGACATGGCAGCAGGCAGGGGCATATTATGTGCGCATACAGGGTATGGCAAAACAGCACGGCATTACTCTGCGTGAAGAATTTGATGAACATGATACTCCCGATACAAAGTATATCGTGCTGACAGATGCGGATTTTCCCGTGGCGACCTGTCGGTTTTATCCGCTGGGGAAAGGGTTTGCCATGATAGGCAGAGTTGTGGTACTGCCCGAATACCGCAGTATGGGGCTTGGCAGCCGTGTTATGGCTGAGGCTGAAAAATGGCTCACGGAACTGGGCTATGAAAATGCAGTCATCGAAAGCAGAGTAACGGCAGTGGGGTTCTATGAAAAGCTTGGCTACGCAGCTGCGGACGGCACTGTCATAAAGGGTGCGACCTTCGACTGCATACGCATGGAGAAAACTCTCGATAAGAAATAACGGAGGAAAATATGATATATACAGTTACTTTTAATCCTGCGATAGATCACGTGGTTCATATCGGTGATATGAAAACGGGGCAGGTAAACCGTTCGGAGCATGAGGAAATGTTCTTCGGCGGCAAGGGTATAAATGTTTCGGTGGTGCTAAAAGAACTGGGGATAGACTCAAAAGCCCTGGGCTTTACAGCAGGTTTCACGGGCGAAGCCATCGAGAACGGGCTTGAAGAAATGGGTATCGATACCGATTTTGTCAGGCTGGCAAAGGGAAACTCACGTATAAATGTGAAGATAAAGTCGGCGCAGGAGACCGACCTGAACGGACAGGGTCCCGAGATAAGCGAGGCTGAACTTGAAAAGCTGTTCCAAAAGCTTGATGAGCTGAATGACGGCGATACGCTGATACTTGCAGGCAGTATACCCACAAGCCTGCCCGAGGATGTGTACGAACGTATACTGGAAAGGCTTTCGGGCAGGGATATAAGGGCGGTGGTCGATGCCACGGGCAGACTGCTTATGAATGTGCTGAAGTATGAGCCTTTTCTCATAAAGCCGAACGACCACGAGCTGGGCGAGATGTTCGCAGTCAAGATAAATAACATGGACGATGCTTTGAAGTATGCGCAAAAACTCCGTGAGATGGGGGCACGCAATGTGCTCGTATCCATGGCGGAGAAAGGTGCGATGCTGTTAGATGAGAACGGCAAAGTGCATAGGTGCGGAGTGTGCACGGGTACGGTGAAAAACTCCGTGGGCGCAGGAGACTCTATGGTAGCAGGCTTTGTGGCAGGCGTATCTGAGGGCGGCTACGGCTATGCGCTGAAACTCGGTACAGCCGCAGGCGGCGCAACAGCGTTCTCCGAAGGGCTCGCTAAGAGGGAAGATATAATCCGACTTTTAGCACAGCTAGGATAAATGTGATACAAAAAATGCCGCCCCCGCGGGATAGTCCTGCGGAGGCGGTGATTTTATATGTGCTGTTTTTTACTTATGCCTATTTTCTTAGCATAGTTTCAAGGTATTCTGCGATACCGTCCTCATCATTTGTGCCTATGACCACATCAGCTGCTGCCTTGACTTCATCAAGCGCATTGCCCATTGCCACACCTGTACCGCACATTTTCAGCATACCTATGTCAGCCAGGTCATCACCGAATGCGGTCATATCGGCAGAAGTGATGCCAATGTGAGCGCACAGCTTTTCGATGGCGGTCTCCTTGGTGACACCTTTTTTGGTGAACTTATACCAGTCACCGTCTGTGAAATGTATGCAGTCACAATAGTCAAGTCTGTCTGCCAGCGCTTTTGCTTTATTTTCATCTGCTATCTCGAAACATAGTTTAAGCGCAGGTCTTTTAAAATCATTGAAGTCGTCGTATATCGCTTTGCCCCAGCTTTTTTTCAGTTCATCCTCGGGCAGTTCGCAGTTCATGAAATATTCTGCGTTCTTGTCAGCAGTATCAGCAGTGATGTTAAGGTCACCACATATTTCTCGTGCAGCGGAGATAATATCTGCGGTCTCGCTGCCGCTAAACTCCTCGGCAACGATAACTTCACCGTTTAGTGTGACCATTGCGCCGCCGCTTGAAATGATGATATCCGGGGCGAGCGCACCTGTGAATTTGCGGCTGTTGCTCTCGCTGCGTGAGGTGGATATGCCGATGATACAGCCTTTTTCACGGCTTGCTCTCACCGCCGCCAGTGTCTTATCCGATATGGTCTTGTCAGTTTTCAGCAGTGTTCCGTCCAGGTCAAACAAAAGTATCCTGTGCATTTTCTATTCTCCTCTCAAAATAATATTAAGAGCAATTATATCACAGCCGCCCCGATTTGTCAAGGAAAAAATAAAGCCCGAAAGCAGTTTTATCTCTGCCTTCGGGCTTAGCTTTATTATTTATTACAGTTCGATGCAAGGTGCCCAGTATTCTTCGTTATAGATATCTGTGAATTTGTAGGTCAGCTTTACCTTGCCGCTGCCTATATCGGTATCGGAGATCTTCAGATCGCCGTTGACTGTTATCTGATTGCCCATCATGAAGCTGTCCTGATACTGACCGTCATAGGTGTAATAATCGCACAGGAAGTCGATCGTATCACCATTTTGCAGCTCTATCTCGCCCTTTGCGACCGTATCGGTCTCACCGTCAACATAAGCGTCCGTAGCACCGATGACCTGACCCTTGGGGTCTTCATCAGTGAATTTCAGCACAAGGTCAACTCTGCTGCCGTTGAGGAGTGCAGGCACATAGCCTGTGATGGTGTAGTCATCACCGTTCTCGACTGTGTCGGTGTGGTAGTATGCCACGGGCTGACCTTCAATGGATATCCAGGTCTTTTCGGTATCAGCCACAAGCTTGCCGTCCTCAAAGCTGAACATATTATCAAGACCCATATCCATATAGCCCTCGCCGTCATCATAGAACATATTCAGATCCAGAGACTGTACCAGTTCCCACTGGTCTTCGGGGAGTTCCATGGTGTACTTGTCACCGTTCTTTTCCCATTTGAGGTTTGCGGTGTCGAAATAGTTTGCAGCCACGTAACTTGCAGCAGCATCGTCACTTACGGAATTCTCGGACATGAAGCTTGTATTTGCGCTGTCAAGCCCGTCAATGCTCCTGCCTGATGAACCTCCGAGGAATGCGCCCAGCAGGCTGCCTATCATATCCACATCGCCCGATGAACCACCGCTGACACCGCCGAACAGTGACTCCAGAGGAGAGCCTGTACCGCCTGCGGCGATCTGACCGCTGGTCTCAAGCTTAGCAAACTGTCTTATGCACTTGCCATATTCAGCATCCATACCGATGGCATTGTAGGTGCTGCAAGCTGTATCCACGAAGGATGTGCGTTTGTAGGGGAAGTAGATGGAAACTCCGTAAGCATTGGTCATGCTGGGCGAAGTAAGGTTGTACTTGACCGCACCCTTGATAGCCTTGCCAAGTGCCTGACCCTCGGGAGTGCCTACCTTATCCGCAAGGTCCACCAGATCTACCTGGTCTATCTTGGATGACTTTGCAAATTCTCTCGAATTATTTCTTGCGGTGGAGACCGACTTGTAGTCCTGCGCAGTTATCTTAGCGCTGACAGACTTTGAGAAATCCGAAAGTGTCTTGGGGACAGTGTTGGAGAACTCAGCCAGATCTATAACGGAAAGTGTCGTTGCGGAACTGGGGCATTTTCTGCCGCAGGCTGCCACGAAATCGTCAACGATGTTCTTGCCTATCTCAACGGTGGGCATCGAGGTATCCTTGCCCAGCTTATTGAGCCAGTTTGTGTAGAACCAGCCGATACCCGGCTCGGTCTCCTCGGAGGCTATCAGGTAATCCGCATGATCGTTGAGCATCAGCGCTGTTTCGGCTGTTGCCATCAGGCAGGCATCGAAGCCCACAAAATCAAACTGTACGCCGCCGTCTGTCAGTGCCTTGTCGATACCCGAAAGTCCCATGGAACCGCCTGACTTGTTCTTCTCGTCATAGCCATAACCGCTGACTGATCCTCCGCCGTGATCCCAGAGTATCAGTTCATTTCTGTTTGCAGGAAAATTCTGGCTGCAATACTTTATAAAGGCTGAAAGTGTGTTGGGGTCGGTCATAGCCTTTGAGCCGTCATCCTGCACCAGCAGTTTGAGTCCGCCGTCTTTCACCTGATATATCTGGTTTACATTATTGCTTATACCCTTGGTCTTCCAGCCCTTGCAGCCGCCTGTATAAACGATGATGTTCACATCATCGCCGTACTTTGCAGCTGCCATCTCTGAAAGGTCGGAGGAAGCCATGCCATACTTTGACTCCAGGTCTGTACCGCACATATATACCATCATAGTGATCTTATCCTGACCGCCGCCCAGTATCTGTGTGCGCTTTTCACGGGAGCCCGCAGCCACGGTAGTATCAGCCTGGGCTGTATTTGCCGCAGTATATCCGCCGAGATCGGTATCGTTATAGCCGGAGGGCGCAGTGCCGTAGTTGTTGGGTGTACCCACGGAAGATCCGCCCGAAGTTCCGCCGCCCAGTACATTGAACAGTACGACTGCTATTATCAGCAGCAGAGTTCCGCCGCCGCCCATTGCTGCACGGTTTATGCCGCCGCCCGATGAACTTCCTCCGCCGGAGTGCCCTACGGGTCCTGTACCTAGTCCACTTCCTCTCCTGTAAGCGCCGCTGCCGCCCGATTGATAGTTTTTCTCACGGGCACGTGGTCTGTTATTATTATCCATATGCTAAAACCTCCGCAATACATTTTAGACATAATATGTCCATACACTTTCTATTTTACACGAAAACTCCCGTATTGTCAATGATTTTATTTAAGGCAAAAAAATTCCCCCTAAAGCCTTATGCGGACTTCGGGGGAAGTTATATTAAACGACATAAATTTCTGTACATTCCACACTCATCGAAACAAGTATCATAGTTCCGACGAGTGTCGAATGTAGAAATTTTAATGTCGTTTACTATAGGTCATCAGCTCTGGCGTACCGATGAGAATTTCAGCTTGAAGAGCAGCAGTGCCACTGCTGCAAAGGCTGCAACAAAGGCTGCCTCGATACCGATGTAGCTCACAAGTTTTATCTTGTCGAATACTGCTGTGCCGTTTATCATCTCGTTTACCATGGTGTACCAGTATGCAGGCAGGAACTGTCCTGCACGCTTTACGCTGTCACTGAGAAGTTCCATGGGTACGAATACTCCACACAAAAAGCTCATGCCGAGACATATCACATTTGCGACCAGCATCAGCATATCCGACTTTGGCATCAGCATTGCAACGAGTAATGCTATAAGTGCTGATATGACCGAGAACAGCAGGCTGTTGAGTACGCACCACCAGTCGTTGCCGCTGTAGAATTCGCCTTTAAGGAAAACACCTGCCGTTATGAACAACAGCCATACCGATGCCACGAATACGGTGCTGCCTGCGAAGATCTGAAAAGCTGCGGATACGGGACGTATGGTCGAACAGTTGGTGCGGAAGCGGACTTCGCTTTTGTTGAGTGTCATGAGGACGGGGCTGAGAGAGCTTATCATAACAGCAGGCATGAAATATGCAAGGTACCTGAAATATCCGTTGCCGTCAGATAATCCCGAGCCTTGCGGCTTGCTTATCATAACTACATCGGTCCCTTCCGAGAGCACTTTGCCTGTGGTATCTATGGCTGAAGCTAGACTTTCGCCTCCTGCGATACAGGTATTTATGCAGCTCACGTACTCTTCAAGGAAGTTGTTCATATAGGCTGTGCCGTAGCTTTCGCTCAGATGTCTGTCGGTGAACATACCCTCTGTTTCACCGTCGGCGAGTTTTTGCGCATAGCCTTTGTTTATGGTGAGTGCATAATCTATCCTGCTGTAAAAAAGTGCATCCGTTATTGCCTGTCGGTCATTCTCTATCTCTTTGATATTGTGCCTTGCGGCGATATAGTCCACAAGGGCTTGGCTTTCGGGGGTGTTGTCTTCATCGAATATGCATATATCTATCTTGGTATCGGTGAAAGTTTTCTCGCTGCTGTTAGTCACTGTAGTAATGATGCACAGTGCCAGAAAGGAGGCAACACACGCAGCCGATAACAGCAGCTTCTTTTTCAGTATCTTCATGAAAAGCTTAAATACTTGCATATCTCTTCCTCCTTGTAAAAATGAACCCTGTTAAGGTGAATACTATTATCATGATGACCATAATGATAAGCCTTGATATGAAACGTTCGTAGCCTTCGTCGATATTGAGAAAATAGAAACTGTCGCTTATCACTGCCGCAGGGTTTATCAGATTGAACCAAGGGATATGATCCTGTACGATGTACTTCATATCGCCCAGCATCAATCCGCTCATGAACGAGAAGAACAAAGAGACTATCATTGCCGCTGTGTTTTTCTTCTCGTAGCTGCCCTTTACCAAAGAACCTATGGTAAATCCCATGGATACGCCTGTCATGCCGCCCATCAGTGCACCTAAGTACACAAGCGGAAGTCTTGTGCCGAAGTTTATTTTCAGTACGAAAGCTAAAAATGTCACGCTTATCATCATGCATACCGCTGTAACTGTCCAGGAGGAACAAAGCACTGCAAGTATGTTTATCAGTTTGGGGGTGGGAGATATGCATTTCCTTGCACCCAGTGCGGAGAAGTCAGCCTGAGTCTCGGTCACAGTCGAAAGTCCCGTGACAGAGCTGCATACGGCTACCATAGCTATCAGGTTGTACATATAGGTGATATATACATCGGGGTTGCCCTGACTTAATCTGTCCTGTTCGATAACAGTGATATCCTCGCTCATGGAAGCTATGACATCGGGCAGCTTTTCGGGATGCTTTGCGGCGGTCTCGTTAAGCAGTTTCTCTGTGACCAGGTAGCGGTCAGTAAAGGATTTGAGTATGGTCTGCTCGATGCCTGTGCCGTTTACGGTCAGCTTAATATCGCTTGTGTAGATCACTCCGAACACATCGCCTTTATCCAGAAGTTCAAGGGCTTCCTCCTCATTAGTGTAGGTCACATCCAGCAGTCTGTTCTCGCCCTTTGAAACGCTGTCTATCACAGAACTGAAAGCCTCGTTCGGCTCATCTTCAACGATTGCCGCAGGGACGGGGTCGAAGCTTACCTGCTTGTCATATATCCCCGAGAATGTCACTTTGAAAAGTATGCTCAGCACAATGGGAAAGATCATCAGCCAGCCTATAAGACGCTTGTTGCGCAACGTGGAAAGGAGCGTATATTTATAATCGTTAGTGAACATACTTAGTCCTCCTTATCTCTGAGAGCCTTGCCTGTTATTTCGAGGAACACATCGTTCAGGGTGGGCTGTTCGGAGTATACTCTGCCGAAACTGAGGTCGTTTTTCTGCAAGACTTCCAGTATGCGTATCAGGTTGTGCTTGCCGCCCGAACAAGCTGCAACCAGCTTGCCGTCCTCGTAGGTGACGCTGTAAACGTGTGGCATCTCTTTCAGCTGACCGAGCACACTATCGGGCAGGTCGTTCATCTCCACGGTGATGGTGTCGGTGTTCTTGACCATGTGCTTTAACTCGTCCTTAGTGCCCTCGGCTATCTTCCTGCCCTTATCCATGATGGCGATACGTGTGCATATCTGCTCGACTTCCTCCATGTAATGGGAGGTGTAGATTATGGTCGCACCGTTTTTGTTTAGCTGTAAAATGCCTTCGAGTATCTTGTTCCTGCTCTGGGGGTCAACTGCAACGGTGGGTTCGTCAAGTAAAATGAGCTTCGGCTTGTGGGCGATGCCGCAGGCTATGTTCAGTCTTCTCAACAGACCGCCCGAAAGCTTTTTGGGGTAGAACTTTGTGAAGTCCTCCAGCCCTACGAATTCTATGGCTTCGTCAACACAGCGCCTGCGCTCCTGCTTGTCACGGATATAAAGTCCGCAGAAATAGTCGATGTTCTCTCTGACCGTTAGCTCGTCGTATACAGCCACATTCTGCATTATGACACCGATATCTTTCTTGATGTCGTAAGCTGTGGGGGACATGGGCTTGCCGAATATCTCAATATTGCCCTTATCGAAGGTCAGCAGAGACAGCAGGCAGTTCATGGTCGTGGTCTTGCCTGAACCGTTGGGACCCAGCAGCCCGTAGACCTCGCCCTCTTTTATGGTCAGATCAAGGTGATCCAGCGCTATCAGATCATTATATCTTTTTACCAGATTTTCTATTTTTACTACAGTCTGTTCCATGGTGTTACCTCCTGTTTGTGTTTAGGCGACATTTCCTTTACTGTACACATTATAACAGACTGCGCTGAAAAAGTGTAGTGAGCGTGGTCACTTTCTGAAATGACAATTGTCATTTGGAGATAACCCTCACATCAAACTGTGTGATACTCATAAAAATTCAAATAATTATTCGTGGACTGTTGACAATTTGCCAAAAACAGGTTATAATATAGGTGTGATTTTTTGAAAAAAAGGAGCGATAAACTATGGTCCAGACAAATATCTTTCAGCCTACGGAAGTAAGGCAGATAACCGAGAGCGTCGGTAATTTCAGCGTGCTTGAATATACAAAGGATATCTCGGTAACACCTTCATCGGCAGTTACGGAATATTTTGCTTCCAAGATGGGGCTTAGGAAAAGACAGGTCATTTGCAGGGTAAACGGCGGAGGCGTGATCCTGCAGGCAGGCGCAATGCAGATCATTACAGGCAATGTGGAGATCGCCACCAATATCAAAGGCGCAGGCGACCTGATGAAAAAGTTTGTTGGTAGCAGAGTCACAGGCGAATCTGCGGTAAAACCCAGATATACGGGCAACGGCATAGTTTATCTTGAACCTACATATAAGTATATACTGCTCGAAGATCTGGCAGACTGGGGCGGCGCAATGACCATTGAGGACGGGCTGTTCTTAGCTTGTGATGATACGGTGGATATGAAGGTTACTGCAAGGAGCAATCTGTCATCGGCAATGCTGGGCGGTGAAGGTCTGTTCAACAGCACCCTTACAGGCAAGGGCGTGGCTGTACTGGAAAGCCCCGTGCCCAAGGACGAACTGCTGGTGTTCGATCTGGATAACGACTGCATAAAGATCGATGGAAACATGGCTATCGCATGGTCGCAGAGCCTGACATTCACTGTGGAGAAGTCCACCAAGTCACTGATAGGTTCAGCGGCTTCGGGCGAGGGCTTTGTAAATGTTTACCGTGGCACGGGACGCATACTGGTAGCACCTGTTACTGCAAAGCCTTCTGCACCCGTATTGGGATAAGGCGTGTTTTGTCATTTGATATAATTGCGTAAAAATATATAAAGGAGTGTTTTTGATGAACGAGGTATATGAGTTTCTGAAGTCGGCAGGTACTTATTATCTGGCTACTGTTGAAGGTGACCAGCCAAGGGTGCGCCCCTTCGGTACGGTGGACATATTTGAGGGCAAGCTTTATATCCAGACGGGTAAGTCCAAGGATGTATCCAAGCAGATACAGGCTAATCCCAAGGCGGAGATATGCGCATTCAAGGACGGTGTATGGCTGAGAGTTGCAGGTCAGCTTATACGTGATGACCGCAAGGAAGCCAAGAGCCATATGCTTTCCAACTATCCCGAATTGCAGGCTATGTATTCCGCAGATGATGACAATACCGAGGTGCTCTATATCAAGGGCGCAAAGGCAACATTCTCATCCTTTACCGCTCCTCCGAGAACGGTAACATTCTGATAAAAAGATAAAGCCATAGTGATACAGTATTCGGTATCACTATGGCTTTTTTGATATATGCAGTTTACAGGCGTATCCTTATTATCAGCCTGCCGCCCGAAAGTTCGGCATTGATGCTGCCGTTCATCTGTTCTATGAAAGTACGGGCGATGGATAAGCCGAGACCCGTGGAGTTGCGTGCTTGTCTTACGGTGTAGAAACGGTCGAACAGGCGTTCCACCTGAATGGGGGTAAGCTCGGCTGCACTGTTCGAGAACACTATCTCGCCGTCCTTATCAAGGCTGATGAAAAGATCGCCGTCGCTGTATTTCAGGGCGTTGTTCATAAGGTTGTTGAATGTCCTTGCGAGGGCATTTTTGTTTACCTGCCTTATGACCTTTTCTTCGGTAAGCTCCAGCTTAGGGATAATGCCTCTCTCGGTGAAAGCGGCATAGTAGCCCATTATGCAGTCCTCGAGCACCTGATTTACAGAGAGTTCTTCTGTCTCCTCACTGCCGTCGGAGGAAAGTATCACTGAGTAGCGGAAAAGCTCTTCGGTCAGCTGTTTCATAAGCTCCGCTCTGCCTTCGATTATATCAAGATATTTTGCAGTCTGCGGTGAGCACTCACCCTTTTTCATGACTTCAAGATAGCCGCATATGGCAGTCAGCGGTGTGCGCAGGTCGTGGGAGATATTTGTTATCGCCGCCTTTAGTTCTGCATCGCCGCAGACATAGCGGTTGTGCTCGGCTCTTAGTTTTCTGAGCGAGGTATTTATACTGCCTGCGAGCCTGCGCATATCTTTATCGACGGTATTTACGCTGATAGGCGTGTTGGTATTTTCATTCAGCTTCTGTTCAAACTGTGAGCCTATGGATCTCGCATTTCGTTTTAAAACTATTATCTTGATGATAAGTGCCGCTATAACAGCACACAGAAGAGCATATATCATAGTTCATTCCTTTCGGTGGATACGGCTGCAAGCCCACAGCATTACTGTGAGCTTGTCAGGCGTATTATTTTATATCTTTCTTTGCAAACATCCTGCTGCCGTAAACGGATATCAGCACTATCATTATCACGGAGAGTATCAGCTGTGCAGCCCCGGGGATATGTGTGCTCTCATCGCTGATAGCCGAGATGCTCAGCCATTGTCCTATGGGTATCAGGTTTATGATGTAAGCGATCACTTTGCCTGCACCGGATGATGTCATGCCCATTATCATCTGCATCATAAGCACAGCAGTGAACGAAAACTGGAACGACATGAAATCTATGGCAGTAACAGCACCCTCATTCGTTATGTTCATGCAGATAAGTACAAGAAATGCCAGGTTTGCGGTGTTGTAGAGTATTATCTTTACGATGCTTGCAACTATAAAACCTGCATCGGGCAGGGTCTTTGCAGAAATAAGCGCAGCGGCTGCCCAGACTGCCGTCATCATGAGCATTGCGACGGTCATTGTGATCAAGGTCGCAAAGTATATGGACGACCTGCTTTTTCCGCAGATGAGCTTGTTGCGTATGGTGCCGCCCTTATATTCAGCACTTAAAAACAGCGGTGTGAAAACCGAGAAAAATGCAGGTATACCGAGACTTGCTAAAAGTGAAAAATCGAAATCCGTAGATATATTATGCAGTATACCCATACTGCCTACATTTGCAGTTACCCAGTATGTTATAACAAATGCCAGCACCATGCCTGCAATGAAAAATTTCTGCTTCAGAAGTCTTCCCATATGTGCCATAAAAATGTCTTTCATCGTGATCTCCTCGCTTTTTCGGTCAAATTATTTTATATCTTTTCTTTTGAACATCATAAGTCCCAGAGCTGTCATGACGGTTATAGTCGCAGCATCACAGCCCATCATCACAGCGCATTCAGCAGGTATGCCTTCATTCATCACAGCATACATCTGACTCTGCGGAAGTACCAGGTAGAGCGTATCGAAAACCTTGTCCATTGTGGTGACTTCCTGCGCAGGTACTTCATCAGCCCTTGTAACAGCATCATATGCACCGATACCTGCCATTAGCATTATCATCACAGTTATGAGCGATACTGCAACTGCATAAGCCTTTGAGTTTATAGCGGTCGAGATGAAGAGCGCCACTACCGTATACACAGTGGCAGTAAGGAACAAAAGCAGCTGAGAGCGTACCACATCACCGATGGCATCGGTGTACATTCCGCAGGCAGGTATCGCTATCAGTGAAGCAGCTGCTATGCATACAAGCTGCATTATGAGCGCTCCGCTGAGGGTCACGATAAGATCGGCGAAATATATCTCTATCCTTGAATAGCCTGCCATTATCTTATTGTTTATGGTCTTTTCGGTATAGTCCTGTGATATGTAGAGGGAAACAAAAGCGCCTATCATGATACCTATGAATATCATGCCCGTGTTGTATATCCCGTTGAGAGGTCCGCCGTCCGGAGGATTTTTCACCACTGCGACCGCTGAAAAGAACATGGGTATGAGTGCCATTATCAGCAGGTTTACCTTGAATGCCAGATTTTTAAAAAGCTTTGAGTAGCCCACGCTTAAAAGATTTATCATTATTCTTCACCGCCCACCAGAGATATATAGAAACTTTCAAGGCTCTCGTCCTTTTCTTCCATGGTGATTATCTCACAGTTCTCTTTGGAAAGTGTAAGAGCCATCTGAGTAAAATTCAGCTTTGCGAAAACATCGGCTGTCTTGTCATCAAGAATCTTGTACTCAACGTTCATGCTATCCAGCACTCTTGAAAGGACGCTTGTATCGGTGACGCTCATCCTTACGCACTTGCGGCAGGACTGCTCCAGTTCCTCGGCACTCATCTCCCTGACCATTTTGCCGTGGTCGATAAAGCCGTAGTGTGTGGCGAGCTTTGCCAGCTCATCAAGGATATGGCTGGATATGAGTATGGTGATATTGCGCTCACGGTTGAGTTTGAGTATAAGCTCTCTTATCTCGATGATGCCCTGGGGGTCAAGACCGTTGATAGGCTCGTCCAGCACCAGGAAATCAGGGTCGCCGCAGAGTGCCACAGCAATGCCCAAGCGCTGTCTCATACCGAGCGAGAAGTTCTTTGCCTTCTTTTTGCCCGTATCGGCAAGCCCTACCAGTTCCAGCAGTTCATCTATACCGTTCATGTCGGGAAGTCCCAGCATCCTGTACTGCTGTTTGAGGTTATCCTTGGCATTCAGGTCAAGATATATTGCAGGTGTTTCGACCACAGCGCCCATCCTGCGCCTTGACTGAGATATCCTGCGGTCGTTGTTCTGTACATCGTACAGTTCGAATGTGCCCGAAGACGGGTGCTGCAAGCCTGTTATCAGTCTTATCAGTGTGGTCTTGCCTGCACCGTTCCTGCCGACAAATCCGTAGATAGAGCCTTGGGGGACATTCATGGTCAAACCGTTAAGTGCGGTGAAGTTCTTGTATTTTTTTGTAAGTTCTTTTGTTCTAAGTGCGTATTTCATTTTTTCTTTCCTCTCTTTTCTTGGTCGTAATAACGTCAGTTTGTTTAAGCATCAAGCTGTTTTCTTATCTTTATTACCCATGAGGGCGAAAACTACCTGTGATATCGAAAGCACTGCAACTGCTGCCATGAAGACGATAGCTGCGTATCTGATGTTCAGTATCAAAGCACCGACCTTTGCGATAACGAGCACAGCTGCTATCAGAGCGCTTATGCCTGCCGCTGCAATGCTGAGCTTCTGCTGTTTCTCGGTGAGCAGGTTTTTCATGGGCTGCATTATGCCAAGCATCAGCACCGCAGTCACCCAGTGGTTGCCTCTCTCATTGCTCATGCAGAAACCGTATGCGGATAAGGCAGCTGCTACAGCCATCACTGCGTTCATCATTACGAATAACATTTTGTTGTTTGCATTGTTCTTTTTCATCTTAAAGACCTCCGTTAAATAAGTATCAGTTATTGGTTTTGTGGGGGATGTTTTTGTTCCGTTCCCCTTTTCTGATATCATTATAACACCCAAAGGTCAAGAAAGCAGCCAAGAAAAAGTCAAGATTTGGTCAAGATATTATAGGCAACACCGTACGATCACCGACTAAAGCCTTTGTGCAGTGTTGCCTATACCTTGTCTTTAACCTCTCATTTTAAAGCCAATGCCGTACACCGCTTCGATATAATCCTTGCCGCTGACGAGTTCGAGCTTTTTGCGCATATTGCTTATATGCTGTTTCAGCGAACGTTCGGTGCAGTCGGGGGTATCAAGGCTTATCTTATCGAGTATGGTCGTCCTGCCCACAGGAGAATTTGGATTTTGCATAAGCAGTTTGAGTATCGCACATTCGGTGCGTGTCAGCCTGACTTCCTCCGCACCGATAACAGCGGTGAGCGTATCGCAGTGCAGGGTAAGGTCTGAAAATTTCAGGGTATCGGAATTGGCGCTTGCCTGCGCTTTCCTAAGTTGTACGGTTATCCTTGCCAGAAGCTCCGAAATGTTGAAAGGCTTTGTCACGTAATCGCAGGCACCCGACATCAGCAGTGCGACTTTATCGCTGACATCGACCTTTGCACTGACCACTATGACGGGTATGTCCTTTATCTTCGGCAGAAGTTCTTCACCGCTGAGCCCGGGCAGCATAAGGTCTAAAAGTATAAGGTCGGGCTTTTGGTTTCCCAGTACGAAGAGTGCTTCGGTACCCGAATAAGCACGCAGGACTCCGTACCCCTCAGCCGACAGAGTTTCCTCCAGCATATCACCGATATATATGTCATCATCAACAACCAATATGTTTTGCATTTTTTGTGTCCTCCTTTTATAGGCAGCACCGTACATGGCAGTGCCGAATTATGACCAACAAATATGATACCACATTTTCGTGAGTTTTTCAAGTTTTTATATTTAAGACCATCATATAGTACGTATATGAGATAAGCACAAAAAAAGACACTTCCGCAAGAAAGTTCAGAAGTGTCTTTTCATTATCAGAATACCATGTATATCAGTGCAGCTTCGAGCGTCAGTACAACGGGTGTGATATATTTTCTGGGGTTGTGCCAGATGTCGGGTTCGGTCTTCCATTTTGTTATGGTGAACTTATCCTCCATCAGTGCTGCTGCAAATGCAGCCTGTGCTGCGAAAAGCGGTGCTGTTATGAATGCCTTCAGATCTACTGTTCCGCCGAAGATACCGAAGCTTGTCAGGAATAACGCATAGCATATCATATAGAAAATAAAAAGTACGATACCGTAGGGGATAAAAAATCTTGGGGTCTTGTCGGGCAGGGCTTCGAGCTTGCGCTTCAAGCCTCTGTTCGAGCTGACGATTATAGCCATCGGAGTATTCAGCGAGATCATTGCAAGACCTATTCCGCAGCCCATTTTCATGCCCTGATCGTCAAAATTTATGGCAAGGTAGCAGCTGAATGCGATTATGATGACCGTACTCAGCAGATAGTTCTTGTGTGCTGCAAGATAGCGCATAACATAGCGCCACAACAGCATTTTAGGCTTGCCCTTGGTGCGGTGAGCTTTGACCTTTGTATTTTCCGAGACCCTGTAGCTGTCAAGCTTTTGCAGCGAAAGAACCACAGCTGCAACGATATCAGCCGCAGCCAGCACCGCCGCTGCGATCATGCCCTCGGGCAGCAGCATAGCCATGGCTATACCACCCACCACTAATGCGCCCGTAACGGCTGGCATTTTTTTGAATGAGCCATAGCCTGCGATCGTGCCCAGTATAGAGTACAGCACGCTCAGGACCAGTATGACTATCTGCAAAGGCTCCGGCTTGCAGAATGCAAATAACAGTGCAAACAGCAGCGAGGTCTTTGTGGTGAGCGCATATATACCGACCACCGCTGTGTATTCCCATAAAGTACGCTTTTCATCGCAGGGCATGGCAAAAAGCCCTTTGAGACATTTGGCGTTATCCTGTGAGGTAAGCGTCTGTATCATCACGGTCATCGTATAGAACATACCCGTTATTATGATGACTTTCTGTGCGATGGGTATTGTTTTTTCCAGACTATGCAGCGAGAACCATATGATTACTGCTACCAGCACAGACCTGATGGCACTTTTGTAACCATCGCCCAGCAGTTTTCTTGAAAGCAGCTTATACATCGCCCTCACTGACCTCCGTTCCCAGGGAAGCCCTGATGCTTTCGGCATTTATATCGCTGCCCGTATAGGTCTTGGTGATGACACCGTTTTCAAGCACTATCACCTTGTCCGAGGTAAGTGTAACGCTCTCCAGGATATGTGACGAGAACAGCACCGTGCCGAACTCCTTATATCCTGCGATAAGCGAGTACAGAGTCTCTGTACTGTTGAAATCCAGTCCGTTCACGGGTTCATCCAGCAAAAGCAGGTCGGGTCTTAAAGCAAAGCCCGTGATAAGGTATGCCTTGCGCCTGTTGCCCAGTGAAAGGTCCTTTATCAGCTTGGGTCTGTGTTCGCCAAAGCCGAAACGTTCCACCAGTTCGTTTACATATGCATCATCGGGAGTTTTTCCGTAGCAGCCAAAAACATATGTAAGATACTCATCAAAGTTGAAATACCCGAAGGACTCATCCTCCGAGAATACTATGTAGCGGCTTTTCATGAAAGCCTTATCCTTGAAAGTGACTGCCTTATCATGCATTTTTACCGAGCTGCATTCAAAACCGTCGTGCAGACCGCAGATAATGTTCATGAGTGTGGTCTTGCCTGCGCCGTTAAGACCTATAAGTCCGATGACACTGTTTTCTTCTATATCAAGGTCAAGACCCTTCAGCACGGGCTTATCGGCAGTATACCAGCCCTTTAGTCCCTTTACAGTTAATATTTCTCCCATTCTTCGTTTACCTGCGCTATTTTTTCTTTGTCATCATAAATGCGCTGTAACCGAATGCAGCGCCGAGTACCAGCGAAACTATGCCCATCATAGTATTGTCCTTTGATACCAGCTGGGCTATACCTGCGATTATCCATATAACTGCAATTATCGCTCTTATAATAATGTGTCTGTTCATTTTGGGGATCTCCTTTCACTACTGTAGATATAAATATTTTAGACTAGTATATTATATCATTTGTTTGTTTGGTTGTCAATATTTTATTGTTTGTTTATAAATTCTTTGTTAATGGAAAAAATTCACAGTTAACATCTTGACAAAATGAGAAGTCTGCGCTATAATCATACTAACAAGATATGTTTACTATGGTATACTAGGGAGGCGAGGCATATGTCACTTAAAAAGATAGCGCAGATGACAGGTGTATCTGTTTCGACAGTAGGGCGTATACTCAACGACCCGAACCGCAAATGTGCAAATGATGAGGTCAAGCGTCGTGTGCTGGAGGCAGCACGGGAGATAAATTATATACCCAATGCCAGCGCACGTTCGTTAAAAACGGGTGCATCGGGTGAAGAAAAGATATACCATGTCAATATACTGCTTACGAGATTTGCGCACGAGGCAGCAGACCCTTTCTATGATGAACTGCTGATGATACTGGAGAAGGAACTGCGAAACAGTGGGTGCATCGTGGGGAATGTCTGGCACAATGCGGAGTTCTCCGATGAGAAACTCAGCAGGACTGACAAGCTGCAAAAGTTGGTCGATTCCCTTTATCCCGATAATGAGCGCCACTCGGACGGGCTTATCGTTATCGGCAAAGTCACGGGCAGAGCACTGAAAATGCTGAAGAATAAGGAGAAGAATATAGTTTCGATAAACCGAAATTCCACCAATTACGAGGCGGACGAGGTTCTATGCGACGGCAGCAGGATAGCGCAGACAGCCATAGCTTATCTGGCAAAACTCGGTCATACGAAGATAGGCTATGTGGGCGACTGCCATAACGAATCGAGGTTTTCGGGGTACCAGGCTGCGCTGACAAATGAGCGCCTTGCGGTGGATATAGATTATATTTTTGATACCCTGCCCAACGAGGCTAACGGCATTGCGGCTATGGAATATTTCAGCGGACTTGATGATCCGCCCACGGGGATATACTGTGCCAACGATATACTTGCGGTGGGTATGCTGAAAGCCATAAACAGGCGCAGGGGACGGGGCTATATGCCCTCAGTCATATCCAGCGATGATATAGACGCTGCGCAGTATACAAGACCCATGCTGACTACTATCTCGCTGCCGAAAAATGATATGGTGCGCTTTGCGCTTATGCTGCTGCTTGACAGGATAAGGGGAGGTCACAGGATAGTTTCAAGGCTTGAAGTAGAAGGTACACTGGTCATACGTGAAAGCTGCCGACCTCTGAAAGAACTGACAGAGCCTGAATATTATATATGATAAACAGCCGATGTTACCGCATCGGCTGTTTTTATGCGTTCATTTAAAAGTTTACTTGTGATAACGTTGCCGCACACGAGGTCGGATATCGGAGAAATTGATATGATTTTCCGACATAAAAGGCGTAAATATGTGTTTTTGGCGTGACAACGTTATCAATCAAACGGGAGATTTAAAAAGATGTTCAAAAATATTTACCGAGATAAACTTATATTGGGACTTTTGAGGCGGAAAAATCACTGATGTCGGGGGGAGATGAGATAACGTTATCACATATTGCGATTGACTATAAGGCGTTTTTGATGTATCATGAATACATACCAAACAAATAGGAAAAATATGAAAGGAATGAGTGAAATGAGTTACAAGAAGATCGACACCGCACTTATCCACGGCGGCATATCAACAGATGAGCGCACAGGTGCGGTGAATGTACCCATATACCAGACATCTACATTTAAACAGGATGGTCTTGGAAAGATGAGGGGCTATGAGTATTCAAGAACAGGCAACCCCACAAGAGAAGCCCTTGAAGCACTTATCGCCGAGCTTGAAGGCGGCGAAGCAGGTTTTGCTTTTGCCAGCGGTCTTGCGGCGGAAACAGCAGTGCTCAGCCTTCTGAATACGGGAGACAGAGTGCTCATTTCCTCAAATGTTTACGGCGGAACATTCAGGCTGTTAAATCAGGTGTTCGACCACTTCGGCATAAACTATACTATATCTGATACAGAGGACCCTGCTTCATTTGAAAAGGATATAACAGATGATGTCAAGGCGGTTCTGATAGAAAGCCCCGCTAATCCGCTGATGACGGTGACAGATATACGTGCGGTTGCAGAGATAGCCCATAAGCATGGTCTTCTGGTGATAGTTGACAATACTTTCATGACACCCTACCTGCAAAGACCTCTTGAACTTGGCGCTGACATCGTGGTACATTCTGCTACGAAGTATCTTGGCGGTCACAGCGATGTGGTGGCAGGTCTTGCGGTGGTCAAGACAAAGGAGCTTGCCGAAAAGCTGGCATTTTTGCAGAATTCCACAGGCGGTGTGCTGGCACCCTTTGACAGCTTCCTGCTGATAAGAGGTATAAAGACCCTGGGTGTAAGGCTCGACAGGCACGTTTCAAACGCCGAGAAAGCTGCAAAGCATCTGCTGGAACATGAGGCTGTTAAGAGCGTGCACTACCCGGGACTTGAAAGTGACAAGGGCTATGAAGTCAATAAGCGTCAGGCGAAGAACGGCGGCGTGATGATATCCTTTGAACTGAAAGACAACTACGATATAAAGGTGTTCTTTGAGAGCCTTGAGCTTATCACCCTTGCGGAGAGCCTGGGCGGTGTGGAATCACTGGTGTGCCATCCTTCGAGCATGACCCACGCGTCCATACCGGAAGAGATAAGGAAGAAAGTCGGCATTACCGACGGTCTGATAAGGCTGTCAATCGGTATCGAGGATATAGACGATATTCTGGCTGACCTTGACAAGGCGATAGCATCAAGCGAGGTAAAGTGATATGCTGTATGAGAATATGCACAAGCTGATCGGGCGCACGCCGCTGGTCAGGCTGAACAATATGGGGGTCTCCCCCGAAGTAGAGATATATGCGAAACTGGAAATGTACAATCCCTCGGGCAGCGTGAAGGACCGCATCGGCGAGTATATGATAGCGGCTGCCGAAAAAGAGGGAAGACTTAAAGCAGGCAGCACCATAATCGAGGCTACCGCAGGCAATACGGGACTGGGTATAGCATTCGCAGCACTTGGTAAAGGCTACAGAGTAATATTCACAGTGCCCACAAAATTCTCCGCAGAAAAACAGGCGCTCATGAGGGCGCTGGGTGCGGAGGTAATAAATACACCACGTTCCGAGGGAATGCTCGGGGCTGTGCGAAAGGCGGAAGAGCTGAAAGCGCAGATACCCGACTCCATATCACTAGAGCAGTTCAAAAACCCGAATAATCCCCTTGCCCATTATGAGACCACGGGCAAAGAGATATGGGATGACATCGGCACCAGGGTGACACACCTTGTGGCAGGTGCAGGCAGCGGCGGAACGTACACGGGGATCGTCCGATACCTGAAAGAGCATGACCCAAATATCAAGGGCGTGCTGGCAGACCCCGAAGGCTCGACCATTGGAGGCGGCGAACACTTCGACTACAACATTGAGGGTATCGGCAACGATTTCATTCCCGACACCATGGATATAAAACTGGTGGACGAGGTCATAAAGATGAACGATGAAGAGGCTTTCGGTGCAGTGGGACAGCTTGCACGCAATGAGGGCATAATCGCAGGTTCATCTTCGGGAGCAGCCATGGCGGCAGCTCTGAAACTGGCAAAGACACTGGATAAGGGCGTGATAGTCGTGGTATTCCCCGACAGAGGTGACAGATATTTCAGCACGGGATTATTCGGCTGATGGAGAAAAAATGATATATGAAATAGCTTTTGCAAGCAGCGACGGAGAGAACGTCAACGAACATTTTGGCAGAGCAAAACGGTTCTACAAGGCTTTGATAGATACCGAGCTTGATGATTATGATATCGGCGGATATGTTGATGTGACACCCTCCTGCCACGGCGGAGAACACGAGGTATCAGCCTTTGGGGATACCGCAGAGATACTTGGCGGTATCAGCGCAGTGGTAGTTCAGCGGGCAGGTCCCGGAGCTGTAAAATATATGGAAGAACAGGGGATAAAGGTATATCAGATCCCCTTGACGATAGAGCAGGCACTTTGTCTGCTGATGGAAGAAAAACAATGGGAGGTGGACAGATGGCGATCTCATACGAAGAACTGACTACAAAGCACCCGTGCTTTGCTAAAGGTCCAAACAGCGGCAACGGCAGGATGCATCTGCCCATAAGCCCCAGCTGCAATATCGAATGCCGTTTCTGCGAGCGCAGCTTCAATACATATGAAAAGCGTCCCGGAGTGACCTCGACGGTAATAACTCCGCAGGAAGCACTCGAAGCCATAGACAAGGCTTTGGAGCTATGTCCCGATATACACGTAGCAGGCATCGCAGGCCCCGGAGATACTCTGGCAAGCCCTTATGCGCTGGAAACTTTCAGGCTGATAAAGCAGAAGTATCCGCAGTT
Source organism: uncultured Ruminococcus sp. (assembly GCA_902788785.1). GTDB lineage: Bacteria > Bacillota > Clostridia > Oscillospirales > Ruminococcaceae > Hominimerdicola. Next base: position 16,971 of record CADALT010000016.1, on the reverse strand, counting down.
GGTAAAGTGCATGAGCACCAACGGACTGCTGCTTGCTGAAAAGGCGCAGGAGGTCATAGATGTGGGCGTTGATTCGCTGACGGTGACAGTTAATGCGGTCGATCCCGAGATAGAGGCGCAGCTAAATGACGGCATCATATGGCATGGAAAGCACTATACAGGGGTCGAGGCGGCAGAGATACTTATCGAGCAGCAGCTGAAAGGCATACGCCTTATAAGCGAGGCAGGCATTACCGTTAAGGTCAACACAGTGTATGTGCCCGATATAAACTCGGAGCATATCGAAGAGGTAGCTAAGACCGTGGCGGAGGCTGGTGCGGATATATACAATATTATCCCGCTGATACCGAATCATAAGCTCAAAGACTGTCGTGAACCCGACTGCATGGAGTTTGAGAGGGCAGTGCTGAAAGCATCGAAGTATATTGATGTATTCAGACATTGCCAGCGGTGCCGTGCGGACGCTGTGGGTATCCCCGGCGGCGAGGACTATGGCAGCAGGATATATACGAACCTTAAAAGATTATCAAGAAAAGATACATTCTCACATGGCTGAAATACCATATGAAATATATGATATGCAGAAGAAATACTATATATGGTATTTGATATATGAAAATTGAAATGAGGTAAAGTAAGATGGCTAAGGAATTAAGACAGATAGCGATATACGGCAAGGGCGGTATAGGTAAATCGACCACGACACAGAACCTGACCGCAGGACTGGTCGAGAGAGGAAACAATGTAATGGTGGTAGGCTGTGACCCTAAGGCTGACTCCACAAGACTTCTGCTGGGCGGACTTCATCAGAAGACCGTGCTGGATACTCTGAGAGATCAGGGCGAGGACGAGATCGAGCTGGACGCTATCCTCAAAGAGGGCTTCATGGGTACAAAGTGCGTTGAGTCCGGCGGACCCGAGCCCGGCGTTGGCTGCGCAGGCCGTGGCATCATCACATCCATCGGTCTGCTGGAAAGACTTGGCGCTTATACCGAAGACCTTGACTATGTGTTCTATGATGTACTGGGCGACGTTGTCTGCGGAGGTTTCGCAATGCCTATCCGTGAGGGCAAGGCTAAGGAGATATACATAGTTGCATCGGGCGAGATGATGGCGCTGTATGCGGCAAACAATATATCCAAGGGTATCGCAAGGTATGCAAGACAGGGCGGTGTACGTCTGGGCGGTATCATCTGCAACAGCCGTAATGTTGACCGTGAGGCTGAACTGGTAAGAGCTTTCGCTAAGGAACTGGGCACACAGATGATACACTTTGTTCCCCGTGACAATGATGTACAGCGTGCCGAGATCCGCAAGAAGACAGTTATACAGCATTTCCCACAGTCCAAGCAGGCTGATGAATACCGCACACTGGCTGAAAAGATAGAGCAGAACGATATGTTCGTTATCCCTAAGCCAATGACTCAGGAACGTCTTGAAGAGATACTGGTCGAGTACGGTCTGATGGATGACCTAAAGGACGATTACAAGATATAAGGAGAGATAGTAATGAGCAAAGTTAATCTTGATATACCCGAGGTCGAGATACGAGAGATACGTCTGGGTTCGATAACGGGATTTCAGGGAACAGCCAAGGAACTTGTGGATGCCTGTTCTGCGTGCTCTGGCAAGATAAAGGACAAGAGCCGTTCATTCAGCCAGTGCCTGGGCTGCGGAACATCGAACGCTGCCTGCACCCTGACCCTGATACAGGATGCGGCGATAATCTCCCACGGGCCGGTGGGCTGCTCTACCTGCCTGCACGAATTTGCTTTCACATACCGTGTGAATGCTTATTTAAGACAGCTCGAGCACCCCACTCAGCGCAAGATATTTTCGACCAATCTTGAAGAGAAGGATACCATATACGGCGGCGCAAAGAAGCTTGAATCTGCCATACAGGAAGTATACAAGCGTGCCAAGCCCAAGGCGATATTCGTCATAACCACCTGTGCGGCAGGTATCATCGGTGATGATGTGGAGAGTGTCACCAACGCAGCACAGAAAGAACTGGGCATACCCGTGGTCGCAGTATTCTGCGAGGGCTTCCGTTCAAAGATGTGGACATCGGGCTTTGATGCAGGCTATCACGGCATCGCCAGAAAGATAATCAAGCCTGCAAGACAAAAGAGCAACATTATAAATGTTATAAACTTCTGGGGCAGCGATATTTTCAGAGAATGGTTCGCTGAATTCGGCTACGAACCAAATTATATAACCCCCTTTGCTACAGTGGACAGCCTGAGCTACTCCAGCGAGGCAGCACTGACTATCCAGGCTTGCTCCACACTGGGCTCATATCTGGGTGCCGCACTGGAGCAGTCCTTCGGCGTGCCCGAGATACGCAATTCACCTCCTTACGGTATCGCCCAGACCGACCGCTGGTTCAGGGAACTGGGTCAGATACTCGGCAAGGAGAAAGAGGTCGAGGAATTCTTAGCCCGCAAGAAAGCCGAGTATATGCCTAAGATAGAGGCTCTGCGTGAAAAGCTCAAGGGTAAGACCGCTTACGTCACCGCAGGCGCATCTCACGGACATTCGCTGCTGGCACTTCTTAAAGAGCTGGGCATGGAGACGCAGGGCGCTGCTATATTCCACCACGATCCCGAATATGATAATGAGGATGAGCGTGCAGATACCCTCAAACACACTGTACAGGATTACGGCGATGTACCAAACTACAATGTCTGCAACAAGCAGGAATTCGAGCTTGTTAACGTACTCAACCGCATACGTCCCGATATACTGCTTGCACGTCACGGCGGCATGACGCTCTGGGGCGCAAAGCTCGGCATACCCTCGCTGCTGGTGGGTGATGAGCATTTCGGCATGGGTTATGAGGGTCTTGTGGCTTACGGTGAGCGTATTCTTGAGACCATCGAGAACGACGAGTTCGTAAAGAACCTTGCAAAGCATTCTGTCAACCCCTATACAAAATGGTGGCTTGAACAGGAGCCCTACACATTCTTGGGAAAGTAAAGGAGAAATAATATATGGCAGGACTAATTGAACAGGAGCGCTACACCTGTGCCATAGGCGCATTGCAGACTGTAGTCGCTATACCCCGTGCGGTGCCTATACTTCACTCAGGTCCCGGCTGCGGAGTTATGATAAAGGGATTTTTTGAGCGTTCGGCAGGCTACGCAGGCGGCGAGACCGCACCATGTACAAATTTCAGCGAAAAGGAAGTTGTATTCGGCGGAACTGACAGACTAAGGAACATAATCAAGAACACCTACAAGGTGCTCGATACCGATCTGCAAGTCGTTGTGACAGGCTGTACCGCAGGTATCGTGGGTGATGATGTGGCAAGCGTCACAGATGAATTTCTCTTTGAGGAAGACAGACCCATCGTCCATGTTGAGACCTCGGGCTTCAAGTCAAATAACTATGTATCACATTCGGCTGTGGTAAATGCGATAATCGACCAGTATGTGAGCCGCTTTGAGGAAGATAATCCCTCACGCAGCGAGAAGAACCTCGTTAATGTGATCGCATCAATACCCTATCAGGATCAGTTCTGGAAGGGTAATCTTAAAGAATACAAGCGTCTGCTGGAAGGTCTGGGACTTAAAGTCAACATACTTTTCGGACCCCATTCGGGCGGCGTGAAGGAGTGGCAGACCATTCCAAAGGCGAACTTCAATGTGTTCGTTTCTCCCTGGTACGGCGAGCCTATAGTTAAGAACCTCGAAAGAAGATACGGTCAGCCTTATTTCAAATTCGGCTACCTGCCCATAGGTGCAAACGAAACTACAAAGTTCTTGAACGGCGTGTTGGAATTTGCTCTCGAACAGGGCGCTGAGATAGATGAAAAGAAAGCACGCAGATTTATCGAAGAGGAAGAAAAAGCATACTATGAGGAGCTGGATAATCTGGCGACATTCTTGCTGGAGTTCCGTTACGGTCTGCCAAGCTATGCGCATATCCTTCATGATTCAGGCTATGTGGTAGGTCTGACCAAGTTCCTTCTGCACGAAACAGGTGTTATACCCAAGGAACAGTTCATCGTGGACAATGTTCCCAAGAAGTATCAGGAAGAGATCGCCGCACAGATAAAAGCGGCATCAGACAAGCGTGAGATACCTGTTTATTTCGACCCCGATGCAGGTGCTATGCAGGACGTTATCAGAGGGCTTGAACACAAGGGCAGAGGACTTATCCTCGGCAGCGGCTGGGACAAGGAGCTTGCTGCGGAGATAGATGCAGACTTCCTATCCATCGCCTGCCCCACTCCCTACCGCATCGTACTGACCACCAACTATGTGGGCTATACAGGCGGACTCAGGGTCATTGAAGACATCTACAATACCTCACTTGCAACATATAAATAATAAAGGCAACATCAACTGTAGTGCCTTGTACAGAGCTGTCGGTATACGGCAGCTCTTTTTGAAAGGAATGATAATATGTCAAGATTAGCTATAGCCACATCCGACGGTTTTGCTGTCAACGAGCATTTCGGTCATGCCAAATTCTTCCGTGTATACGACATCTCAAATGACGGATATGACTTCATCGAGGTGCGTGATGCAGTGGCAGCCTGTCAGCAGACATTGGGACATGACACCACTCGCTTTGATAAGATAATAGAGCTGCTCTCGGACTGCGATGCGGTGCTTGTGCAGAAGATCGGCGAGGGTGCAGCCGCATACCTCATCGAAAGGGGAGTGCGTGTGTTTGAGGTCAGCGGCAGTATCGACGGGGTGCTGAAAAAGTTCATAGCGGACAGGATAGTCTGAAAAAACAAAGCTTCCGAAAACTCAGTGTTTTCGGAAGCTCATTTTTATCCGCTTATAGCAAAGAATATGCGGTTGTTTACCTCGGTAGGTATGCCCTTTCCTCGGCTTTCTCTAAGCGCCTGCTGTATCTCATTTTTGAGCTCGGCAGGCAGCCTGACTTTATTGCCCAGATTTTTTTTGATAAGATAAATGATATCTATGTTCTGTTTGGGATACTTCCTTGCAAAACGTATAAGGTGGGGCATCACCTGCCATACACCCTCCCTTGTCAGCAGACATATCTCTCGCCACTGTATCACCCTGTCTGTTTCGCTGTTTATCATGCTGAGCAGTATCTCGCTGTCAAAGCACCCGACATCTCTTGCAATGTGGTATGCTGTCTTTGCGGCGACTTTGTCCTCGCTGTGCATATGATCGTATACAAGCTTCGCCGTGTCTTCCGCTTTAAGGCGAACAAGTGCGGTCAGGGCTTCACAGGGGTGAGTATCAAGATAGGGTCGTATAAGGGGTATATCCTCCTTTGTGCCCGTATCGGAGAGGGCAAGCATTGTATCGGGTAGGTGTTCACGGCAGTAGGCAGCTATATCAAAGCCGACTTCATTCAGTTTCTGCTCCGCAAACTTCCTTATCCTGCGTGATTTTGAACACAGCAGTTTTTCAAAACCTTCCCATATGCCCTCATGTTCAAAGCGGTATGCATAAGCGACCCTGCGTACACCCTCGTATTCGTCCTCCATAAACATCTCCAATTCTTCACGGGGGATGGGTTCAGGGGAGGAATGTATATATGTCCTTTCCAGCATTACCCTCTGCTCACCGTTTCTTTCTCTGCGAAAGATCTTCGCAAGATCATCACGGTCAAGAAGATCGGGGTATATCTCAAGGGCCTTACAGCATACCATTGTGGGCAGCTTTGCGATATTTTCAGTGATAACTTTGCGTATCAGACTGTCTAGCTTCTCTGTTCTGAATGACTCGTCCTCCGATACACGTTTTCTTCGCCTGACACATTCCACATAGGTCGGTGCAGCCTCGATAAGCGCCCGTTCTGCATCGGGTCTTTTCAGGTATTCTTCCAGCACTTCCCGAGCCGCTTTTTGCACCTCAGGTACATGGTCATTCAGGCGGTATATGATGAAATTAAGCATGGAGTCGTGCTTTATGAACCGTCTCAGGCACTGCTCACGGACATATCCGTTCGGGTGTGCCGAGCCTGCTGCCAGCAGCGGACGGTCACCGCCGTAGTAGTCCTTGGGATCAAGCTTGTCCCATTCATCAAAATCGGGAAAACCACTTTCGTAATTGGCTTTCTTCATCAGTACCTCTGCAAAGAAAGGGTCACTGTGATGAAAACTCATGATATCATAGGCGATATTTCTTATATATCTTATATCTTCTGCATCAGGGTCATGGAACAGCGCTGAATACAGATAGGGAAAGCCACAGTATTTCATGAGAGAGTCTGTGTAATACTTTGTCCTGCTGTCTAAATAAGTCAGCTTGTACATCAGTTTCTTTGAAATGCCGTATTTCAGCTCTTCGTTATAGCATTTTATTATGTGCTTGGCATAGCCCGTTTTCTTTGAAGTATCGCTCATAGCTGTTCTCCTTTCTCTGCTGTGATATGTCTGTATTATATCAGATAGCATAAAAAATGTCAACAAAAACGGCAGCACGCAGCTGCCGTCATTTTATATTCATCAGAACTGATATGGCGTTATCTGATACACGAAGTAGTTCAGCCAGTTCGAGAACAGTAGGCTTGAAGCGGATATCCAGCGGCTGACGGGTTCCTTGTCGGGATCGTCATCGGGGAAATAGTTCACAGGTATCTCGGGTGAAAGCCCTGCATCGGTATCACGTATGTATTCCTCTGCCAGACGGTAGAGGTCGTATTCGGGATGACCGTTTACGAATATATTGCTGCCGCCGTCGGATATTATATAGGGTCCCGTCTTTTCGGACTCGGCTATTATGGTGAGCCCATCTGCCTTTTCGATATCCTCACGGAATATGCCTGTATAGCGTGAATGGGGCGCATAGAAATTCTTATCGAAGCCACGCACCAGTTCATTGGTCGGGTCGGTGACGGTGTGTTCGTATATGCCTGAAAGCTTTTTTTCATAGTCATACTTGCGCACCCCGTAATGATAGTACAGCCCCGCCTGTGCAGCCCAGCACAGGTGCAGCGTCGAGGTAACGTGCAGCCTTGACCATTCAAGTATCGAGGTAAGTTCGCCCCAGTAATCCACATCTTCAAATCCCAGCTTTTCCACAGGCGCACCTGTGATTATCAGACCGTCGAAATACTTGTTCTCGATCTGATAAAAGGGCTGATAGTTTTTCAGAAGATATGCAGCAGGGGTGTTCTTGTACTTGTGTGAAACCAGCCTTATGAATGTCACATCTATCTGCAAAGGCGAGTTCGACAGCAGCCTTAGCAGCTGCTGCTCAGTGTTCTCCTTATCGGGCATCAGGTTTAGCACAGCTATCTTCAGCTCTCTTATATCCTGGTGTATCGCACGGTCTTCGGTCATCGCAAAGATGTTTTCCTTTTTGAGTTTTTCGATGACGGGCAGTGTTTCTTTCAGCCTGATGGGCATATTACTTTCCTCCTTTTATATTTTATATATAGTACATATAGTTCGCTTTCTGATCGGAATTTTCTTTGCATTCCTTTATGAGGTCTGCAAGGGTCATCTGTTCGGTGAAACGCCGCATATAGCCGTTGAACTTATCCCACAGACAGCTGTTCACCGATGAGCGTATATCATTGCCGCTGTTTTCGGTATCTTCATAGGTATCGGCAAGTATAGTGTTGTCAAGGGCATTTAGTATCTCTGAAAGATATATCCTGCTTGCAGGCCGAGACAGCAAATATCCGCCCCTGAGACCCTTTTGTCCTTTGACAAAGCCGCCCTGACGAAGCCCGACTATTATCTGCTCCAGATATTTTTGTGATATGCCTTGTCTTGCAGCTATCTCCGCCGAGGAGACTGTATTTCCTTCCTGCGAATTCATGGCAATGTCCGCAAGGGCAACTATACCCAGTTCTACCCTTGTTGAGATCTTCATTTTACCTTGCTCCTTTCCTTATAACGTCCCCCGATGCGTAGGATATCCTATATCCGGCACCGCTTATGCGCCGTTCGAGACAGCCTTTGCACAGCTCTGCATTTTCGCCTGTGCAGATCTTATTTTCATATAAAAGATAAAGCTCCCTGACCTCCGTGGGAGACAGGTTCGGCATTATGACATTAGCCCCTGCTTTCAGACCCTGCTCACGTCCTGTGGGCGAGATAGAGCCCAGCGCAGTTGTTGCAGGTATCAGTGCATGGGGGAACATCAGTCTGATAATTCCTATGAGCCGCAGTGTACCGCTCAATGTGCCGCTCTCGCAGTCCGAGAATGGCGTATCCTTGTGTTTTATGAACGGACCTATGCCTATCATATCAGGATCGAGTGCCTGCATGAAGCGCAGGTCGCTGATGATGTTTTCGGTAGTCTGGTATGGCGAGCCCACCATGAAGCCCGTGCCCACCTGATAGCCTATATCTTTCAGGTCATACAGGCAGCGCTTTCTGTTATCGAGCGACATGGTCTCGGGGTGAAGTTTTCTGTAGTGCGCATCATCGGCAGTCTCGTGCCGCAGAAGATAGCGCCGTGCACCTGCTTTGAAATACCGCTCATAGCTTTCACGGCTTTTCTCACCGATGGAAAGCGTGATGGTGCATTCGGGAAACTCGCTGCGTATCCGTGATATGAGTGTACACAGCTTTTCGTCCGTAAAATAAGCATCTTCACCGCCTTGCAGTACGAATGTGCGGTATCCCAGCCTGTGACCTGTTTTGCAGCATTCAAGTATCTGCTCATCGGTCAGCCTGTAGCGGTCGGTGTTGTGGTTCGAGCGCCTTATGCCGCAGTAAAAGCAGTCGTTTTTGCAGCAGTTTGTAAACTCTATCAGCCCACGCAGGTATACATCTTCTCCGTAGACCTTGCGGCGCTGTTTGTCCGCAAGGCTGAAAAGCAGTTCATCACTGTTATCGCTTTCTATGAGCAGTTTAAGCTCCTCGTCCGTAAGGTCATGTGTATCTGCAAGTTTAGCTGTAAGCTGTTCGGCAGTATTTGTAATTTCGATCATATATTCATCGCATCCATCGCTGTGATATATTCAAGGGTCGGTACGAATATGCCCTTGTGCGGCTTGCCCCTGTAGACCTCTTTGCCTGCCCTGAATGCTATGACCTGTGCCATGGGGAACGGTTTCCATTCTCCGTTATCAAGGGGGTGTGTTGAGATAAATACACCGTCTCCGCTCTGTTTGTAGCTCAGGGTGTTTTTAAGATTTTTGTGGGCATACATCAGGTCACCGTCGTAAAATATCAGGTTCAGCTTGTTTCTTGGGGCATTCTCGGTGATGAAGTCATTCACCGCTTTGAACCGCTGTCGCTCCGAAAGATCGCCCTTGGCAAGCTTATCATTCATCATTTCGAGAAAAGCCATGAACAGCCTTTCCGAGTCGGTATCGCCCTGCTGGGCATCAAGATACCTGTAGGTGTTCTTAGCCGAATATACCGTGCCGTTGTGTGCCATCGTCCACAGCCTGCCCGATATATCAGTACCCTCAAAAGGGTGGCAGTTCACCTGTTTTATGGAGCCCACCGTGGCAAAACGTATATGTGCTACCGTGGTGTACTGTGGTGCAAAGGAGCCCAGCATTGTGCGGAGTTTTTCGCTGTCCGCCGCCTTTTCAGCACCCTTGACTATCTCCCTGTTCTCACCGAACATCATTCCCCACCCGTGTGGATTTTTGTCGCTGTGGGCAAAGAACTCTTTCAGATAGTCAGATATATCAGTTTTTTTCGCCGCTGAAAATCCGAACAGCTCGCACATTTTCTCTCCTCCTATCCGCAGGTCCTGTTTTTTTCTATACGTTCACAGAGCCTGTTTGTAAGTTTATCTTTTTCGTATGCCAGTATATCCTGCACCGGACTGTTATCCCCGAAGAATACCGACATTTCATCGATCACTTCTTCTGCCTTTTGAAGTATAGGCACACCATCTGCATAAACTTTATCAAGGTCGAACCGAGCCGCCTCCTTGTGGGTACGTATAGCCTGTTCCTGCAGCTTTGGCGTATATTCAAGATCGGGCAGAGTTGAAAGATACATTATCAGCAGGTGAGCAAATTCCAGGTCACGCTCATCTATGCCCAGCGGTGAAGTTGGATCAAGGTCGAACATCCTGAGCTCGACATGGCTCACACCGTTTTTGAAATTGCTTATATGATTGGTGCCCTTGGGTTTGAGCCTTATGGGAAGATACAGCTCGCTTGCGGAGAACAGCTGACCGTTCTCCACATATTCTTCTATACTCTTTACAAAGTCATCAAGACTTTCAAACCTGAGTATCGGCACAAAGCTGTTCCAGTAGCCTTTCTCGCTGTTTCTGATAGAAGCATACTCGCTGAGCACAACGCCCTCCGCACCATCTTCAAAAAGCGAGCGGTCGTACAGGGGGCTTGCGGCGGTAAGTATCAGTAACAGCCAGCTGTATCTGCAAAGCTGTTTGTACAGCCTGAGATAGAATTCATCACGCAGGCGTGAAAAGTCCTCGCCTCCAAAAAGCGTTTTAAGATACTCGTCATCGAAGGAGAAATTGAAATGCACACCCGAAAACAGCATGAGCTTTTTGCCGTAACGCTGTTCCAGCTGTTCACGGTAAGCCCTTTTGCCCGAATGTCTGCCCGTGAAATTTGCCACAGGTATCTCATCTTCGCTGTCGATATGGGGCGGATTTGAATACAGCCATATCTTCTCGTTTTGCTTATCGAGAGTTTCTCTTACTTTTTTATCAAGCTTTTCCAGCTCGCACACAGTTTCTTCTATGCTGTGACAGACGGGTGTAATGAGCTCTGTCTGGTTCTCGCAGAAATCTCTGGTAATACTTTCTTCCGAAAACGGGTGAGGTGTCTGCGCCAGCCTGTAGCTTTCGTCAACTCGCAGCGTTTCACGTTCGAGTCCGTAAAAGCCTTTATAAAATAATTTGTTATCCATATCTGATGCCCTTCTTATAATTCAGAATATTTCTCTATAAATTTCATAAGTGATATGCCGTTCTCAAGACCGCATACCATGTCTTTTGCAGGATTAGTCAGCGCCTGAGCCCTTTCATAGAGAGGTCCCAGCAGCTTTTCTTCGTTCTTGTGCCTGTCTTTAAGCCCCTGTGATGCGATATCGAGTATCGCCGTAAGCTGTTTTACAAGGCTGCTGCGCTCGATGAAATCGGGTATATTTCGCTTTGAAAGCATATCCTGCAATTCTGCGGCGGTATATCCGTGGGCGTAAATGGTGCGGTCGCTTTTTATAAGCTGTGCCAGTTCACCTATCCTGCCCGAAAGCCCCGTGTGGAACGCAGCTACAGTCATGACATCTTTTATGGGCTGTGTGCATGAACTTCTGTACTCTATAGTGCCGCGGAAAGTAAGATCCTCGAATTTGAAAGTCCGCAGATATTTAAGATCGGCTTCTTCGGGCGTGAAAACAGTTTCAGTATACCTTCTGCCGTCAAAATATTCACCCTTGACCTTTTTCATTGAGAAAAAGTCACGCACCGCAGTTGGCTTGAAATCAATATATTTACCATCACGCATAGTGCAGTATACCGACTGCGATTTTATGTATTCGATGAGTTCATCTATGCTTTCGGGAACTTTTGAGAACATACCCACATTGTGCGGGTTATATCCCTGCATACTGCGCTCCCACAGCATATTCCTCGCACAGAGATATTCGGGATATTCAGGCAGATAGGAATTTGCAAACAGCAGTGCCTTATAGGGTTCGAGCATGGTGAAAACGTTGAGTGTATCTATAAGTTCATCCTGTCTGACATCAAGCTGTACCTGAGATGCACTGGTGAACGTGCCAAAATCGGGACGGTCGTGAAAACGCATATTTATGGTGTCCTCATACTTGTGATATGAGTGCAGGTAGTGATAAAGCATACGGTAACGCTCATTCGGCACGGGCTTATTGTGGTTTATATCATAGTGCGGATTTATGCCCATGCCTGTAAGAGTGTATCCCTGCGGCTCCAGCAGTGACCGGATATACTTATAGTATTCTTTGAATCTCTCATGTATAACATTCAGGTCATCGCTTTTTCCAAGTGACAGCTCCAGATTTGAATATGAGCAGTCAAACGAAAGATTATCGCCTGTTTCGGGGTCTGACATGGAATTAACGTTTCCGTTGTCATCGGTGCTATCTGCGGTGAAAGAGAAGTGCTCACGGAATTTGTCAGCTGCTCCAATCACTACAGCTTCATCTACAGCTCCGCCCGTAAGGTCTGCCACAGGCAGCTCTATTTCCACACCTATGGAGGTACTGCGTTTGCGGCTTGTAGGCTCGATATATTTTTTATATATAGCTTCACCCAGTTTTTCCTGTTCCATATCATCACCCTCCCTGTTTTAATACAATATTTCCGATATACTTAGTATGATTTATTGGTATTATATCATATATACCCAATTCTGTCAACGATTTCGGCGCATTTCATTATTTCGTACAAGAGGTTTGCCCGACATTATATACCTATTTGTGGAAAATTTCCTATCGGTTTTCTATGAATAGTATGATATTATGATCTTTCTTGTCGGACTTGTCCATGACACAGAACGAGAAAAGGCTGTAGCAGGCGTTCCTACCGCATATCTTACGATATAATCCGTTTGGACGGCAGCTGCGGTTCGGTATTCGGGCTTTTCAGGATAAGAGCAATATCCGAGCTGAATATATTAGAAATGCCCGACTTTGAGTGTCGGGCATTGTGTTGTCTTGTTTATCCTACCTTAACGCAGTTTCTGCCATTTGATTTGGCGTTGTAAAGCGCATTATCCATGCGTTCGAAAGCTGTATCGAATTTGTCGTTGTCGGTTATCTCAGTGATGCCTATGCTGCAGGTGATGCGGCTTATCTTATCAAATTCCTTATCTGCGATGGTGCATCTTATTTTCTCTGCAAGTTCATGGGCTTGTTCGATGGAGGTATCATAACAGACTATGACAAATTCCTCGCCTCCCCAGCGACCTATAACTGCATTTTTATCCTTTATCATGTCAGCTGCGGTCTGTGTGAAGTGTACCAGCGTATCATCACCCACCGAATGACCGTACTTGTCGTTGATGTTTTTGAAGAAGTCTATATCCAGCATCATTACGGATATATCCCTGTCTGACTGGCTGCGCTTTTCGATGGCGTTGCACATTTCGGTCTCTATCCTGCCGTGGTTGAATATGGAAGTCAGTGAGTCCATCGAAGCCATCTGCTCGTATTTTTTCAGTGTCTGGTGGAGCGATACAAAGCTTTCGTGGATATTCTGTACCAGGAATACGAAACGGAAGTCGTTATCGTTGCTGGTCTCGGCACGGCTGAATATCAGCTTTACCCAGATGAATTCGCCCTCAAGGTTCTTCATCAGGCAGTCAAATGAAGATGACTGCCCGGGGGCATATTTTCTTTTCAGGTTTTCGGGGTCTGTTTCATTTAAAAACAGTGTTTGGAACTCGGGTGATATCATATTGACTATCATCATGCGCCACTGGGTATATTTCAGCTGCTGGTTGATGACCTCGCCCGATATTTCGGTGACACGTATACTGCTGGTGGTGTCCTTGACGATGTCGATATACATTGAGAACAGGTAGATGTTCTGTATGGTATCGACCTTTTTGTTGGTCATATCTTCATCACGGAACATACTCTTGTCCAGTTCATCAAGAAGTATCATGTACTGTTCATCGCCCACGGGATATATCATCATCTGTATCACATGGATGATGTCATTTACCATGATGTTTATGCGTCTGCTGTATTTGCCGACAAATTTGCCCGAGGTCGGAAGAAAAACGTGGTAGTCCTTGTCTATATCATCCGCACTGTTGTTGAAATGATACCAAAGCTTTTCGATAAGATCAGTGTACTTCCAGCTGTCTTCGATAAAGTCCGAGAATACCCCTCGCTTCACCAGAGTTCTGATGGTATTTGCTTTAGCATCTGCCAGCAGGATGGCATCGATATCATTACTGAAGATATCTAAGGCATCATCTAACATTAACTCTTCAAATTTTTTTTCGTTCACATTACTGCCTCCTAAAACAGTTCTTTGTTCTGCATCATTGTGATCCTGCACTTTTGTTTGTTAAGAAATTGTGTACTGGAATAATCATCAATAGTATAACATATTTTGTATCAAGATTAGTAAAAATTATGTGAACAATAATTGAAACTAGAGGGTAATAGTTAACAAATTGACCTAAAAGCCAATAATTGGAGAAACGTTATACAGAGTCTTTCATTTTCTCGTATGCTTTTATGCCTGCCTTTGTGTCGGGTTTGAGTATAAGGTGACGAAACAGAAAGTTGCCTTTGAGGATATCCTGACCGTAAAAACGTATCTCACCCTTTCTGTGCTTCGGGGAGATGTCGGTATCTGCGCCGACAGCTTCGGGTATGGCGGCAGGGATATCTTTGCCGTGCATATAATATATCCTGCTCATGCCGTTCATGCGAAAGCCGTTATGTTCCATCATCCTGCCCATCTTACCCGGCATATATTCTAGGCTGCCCTTGCTGTTGACGTAAACCACAGGTACATCGAAAGCATTTGCATACATCAAGCAGCGTGTATCGTTTTCTTTTTGCTCTTTGTCAGGGGCTTTCGGGTCGGCAGGTGCACCATGTGGGAACAGTATCAGCGATAGTTCCTCGTCCTTGACATTATCATAGAAATGTCTGCGCCTCGAATCAAAACATATCCCCACACCGACCTTGCCGAAAGGCGTATTTATCACACTCGGGAAATCTCCACGCTTGAATACCGCAGATTCGCCCTCGGACTTTGAGACCGTTCCGCAGACACCCTCTGCGCCTGCTATCATGTACCTGTTATAGTAATCTCCGTTCTCTTTGTCAAGATATCCCACCCCAATGTAGGTGCCGTATTTTTCAGCCATTGCGGCTGCCCATTCGGAAGTATACCTGCCGCAGTTATCGGCATACTGCCATATTTTCGGGCTTGCCATATAGCTGCACAGTGCAAGCTCGGGCAGCACCACCAGCTGAGGGCGATCAAGCTTAGCTATCAGCCCCTCGATATAGGCTTTGCGTTTGTCTATGCCCTTTATGTCATTATCAAGTTCCAGTGCGAATATCCGCATAAGCTGTCACCTCGCTTTACTTGTCAAGCAGTTTGTTTATGTACTCCATAAGGCATTCTTTTTTCTGGGCATCGTCCATTCCGGCAAAGCTTTCGGAATGAAGCGTAGCCGATATGCCATAGATAAGCTGACCTGCCAGAATATCCTTGGGTACACTTGTTTTTATGCCGAATTTATCTATCAGCGCTATGCCGAAAGGCACCAGTGATGCAACTGTCCTTGCGTGCATCGCAAACTGTATCGTCCAGTGCATATGACCTTTCAGCTTATCAAACTGCGCCATACCCTCCTCGTAAAGGGGCAGGAATTTTTCTGCGAATACATCGGGCGAGGTACATTCCGATACGGTCTTTTCGCACTTCTCCCTGAAATCCTTGAAGAAGTATTCCGCCACACAGTCAAACAGCATATCCTTCGATTTGAAGTAGTGGTAGAACATACCTATCTCGCCGCCGACCTTATCCATTATCATTCTCACCGAGGTCGCTTCGTAGCCGTGTTCAAAAAATAATCCCATGGCGGTGCGGATTATCTCATCACGCTTGCCGCCCTCTAAAACTGCTTTTCTAGCCATTGGTCTTCTCCTCCGTCCAATCCGTTATAGTTTTCAGCAAAAGCCCGATATTACCAACCTGACAATGGTGGTCGGCATTTTCTTCCTTTGTAAAGAGCCGCCCTGTGACGCTTTTTGCATTGGTCAGCGCCTTTAGCTGTTCATCATAGTAGATGGTATACAGGTCGCTCTCGCCTGCAAGCACAAGAGTATCCTGAGTTATGAGCTTCGAGATATCCCTTGCATTGAACCGCCTTATGTAGTTGAAATATTCGCAGGGGGTGTGCACATCTTTATATATGGAGTAGCCCTGTCCCATCAGCCATTTGGTAAAATAGTTCTCATCCAGCTTTTTATCCAGATACTTCCAGATAAAGCTGTGGGGATGCCCCGTCATGCAGTCAAAAAACTTGCCTTTCAGCTTGCCAATCTTGCCTATGACCGCACCGTAGAAATCGTATATCAGGTCGAACATCACCAGCCGTGTTATGCGTTTATCGAAAGCAGCGGCACGGGCAGCAAGATATCCACCGAGAGATACACCTATCAGTGTAACATCGTCAAGCCCGAAATAGTCAAGCACTGCACCCGTACAGTCCTCCCACTTCTCGGTCATTCTCACATCGTGCCTCATCAGCACCTCGCCCTGTCCGGGTCCCTCAAAGAAATATACATCATATCCCAGCGCCGTGAAATATGAATACAGCCCCAGAAATTCCTGTATCAGGCTGTCATAGCCGCCGTGCAGCACGATAGTACCTTTAGGGTCGGCAGCCTTTGAAAAGTAAACGGGTATAGCGTATTCGTCAAAGGGTATGCTCACATATTCAAGGTCCTCAAACTGCGCATAGTAGCGGTCATAAAGGCTGCGGCAGCGTTCGTAAAGTTTGGATTTCGGGCTTTTGCCGCTTGTGTCTTTAACGTCGCTGAGGGTGTAGAAATGTGCCGCACGTATACAGGTCGCTGCTCTGAGGATATTGCCCTCGGCTTCGGCTTTTTCGCCCAGCTCTGTGAATATTTTTATCCACTTCTCAAAACTGTCAGCCTTCTGCCCTATGGAGTAAAGCTCGTCACGGTCGAACAGACCGAAGGAATAATAACGGTTGAGCTGATAATTCATAGCTTCGATATTGCTGAAATCAAAATATCCCACAGGAAAGCTGCCTATGATCTTTTCATACGTTTTGCTCTTTATCATGTGATCGTCTCCTTTATGTCTATAAACCGAATATCGTTCTGTTTATAGGTTATCACAGAATATCGTTCTTGTCAACCGTCATTTCACACAAAATAGATCTGCCTGAATTGTGGCAGGTCACATAAAAAAGAAAAAGCCGTCCGTTAAGTACGGTACTCATAAAGAAGTTTTACGCCATAGTATTTCTGATGTAAGGTCAGAAGTACTATGGCGTTTCTATTGACAGACCTTCAATGCTGTGTTATAATTGTTACTA
>CADALT010000015.1 GCA_902788785.1 uncultured Ruminococcus sp. | reverse complement strand
TATTATCCCCGAAAAAGGTATAGCGATTGTCGTTCTCGTTAATATGAATGACTATCTTGTCGGCAATAATCTGCTCGGAAATATTGTTATGCCGCTTCTCGGAGAACCCAAGCAGAAACTTCCCAACCTGTATCTGATACTCCATGCATTGATAGATGTGATATGCTTTGTGATTTTCTTCATAAGCATTCATTCTGCTGTCAAATTGAAGAAGTGGAGAACAAAAGTATCTGAGAAAAAAAGTTTTGTATCGGATATTATAAGGCACATGATCCTTCCGATCGTATTATTAGCTATCCCGCCTATCATGGCAACGCCGTACAAAGTTGTATGGTTATTTGCGAAAGATATAATGCTCGTAATAATCATTAACGCAGTTCTGCTGTTAGCAGTGGGAGTTTATAAAGCCTGTTTCGCTTTGAAAAAACGATAGATTCTGATTTATCTTAGCAACACTTTTGTAAAAAGGGAGTAAAAAAATCAAGCCATAGTATCCGCTGATGGATACTATGGCTGTTTTGTTATATTCAGATATCCTTGAAGTTAAAGCTTCTTTTGCCCGAAGCATAATCGCCGACGATATGACCGTTGCCTATGAGCTTGTACTTGTAGGTCACAAGTCCGTCAGGTCCCACAGGGCCTCTTGCGTGTATCTTGCTTGTGCTTATTCCGACCTCAGCACCGAAACCGTAGCGGAAACCGTCTGCAAATCTTGTGGAGCAGTTGCGGTATACGCCTGCGGAGTCAACGAGCTGCATGAATTTGTCAGCGGCTGCATCGTCGGTAGTTATGATGCTGTCTGTATGGTGCGAACCGTGGCGGTTGATGTGCTCGATGGCTTCGTCCACATCTGCTACCAGCTTGACGGAAAGTATCAGGTCGAGATATTCCTTGAACTCGCTCTCATCAATAACTTCGCAGTCTATCACCTTGCCGACCTCTGCTGTGCCCTTTAGTGCAAAACCATTCTTATCCGCGCATTTTTTCAGCTTGGGCAGGAAGTCTGCTGCGATATCCCTGTGTACCAGCAGAGTTTCCACTGCATTGCACGCAGCAGTATACTGTGTCTTTGCATCAGCGATGACTGACAGCGCCAGCTCGGTATCATTATTTTTATCCACATAGATGTGGCAGATACCGTCTGCATGACCCATAACAGGTATCTTGGTGTTGTCCATGATGTAGCGCACAAAAGCATTTGAACCTCTGGGGATTATGAGGTCAACCTCCTCGTGGCATTTGAGGAGCTCATCTATCTCGCTGTGAGCCTCAGCCTGTATAAGGCAGCCCTCGGGCAGACCCGATGCAACAGCAGCCTCATATATGAGCTTAAAGAGCACACGGTTGGTATTTGTAGTTTCCTTGCCGCCCTTTAAAACAGCGCAGTTGCCTGTTTTGATACAGAGTGAAGATATCTGTACCAGCGCATCGGGACGAGCCTCAAAGATAACACCTATAACACCGATGGGCACGCTTACCCTGTACAGTGTCAGACCCTCATCGAGCTGTCTTGCCAGAGTTGTCTTGCCTATAGGGTCAGCCAGACCTGCCAGCTGTTCAAGACCTGCGCAAACATCAGCCAGTTTATTCTCGTCGAATTTCAGGCGCTTCATCACGCTCGGTGAGATGCCGTTTTTCTCGGCAGCATCAAGGTCTGCGTGGTTCGCTTCAAATATCTCAGCGGAATGCTCTTTTAGCACCTTTGCGATAGCTAAAAGTGCGCCGTTCCTTACTTCTTCCTTTGAAGCCGCCATATAAGGCGAAACGAGCTTCATCTTAGCTATGCGTTCTTTTATTCCCGATGTATTATCACTCATTATGATTACCCCTTTCAGGTATTATTTTTTCAGACTATATGTCATTATAACACATTTCACAAGAAAAGTAAAGCACAAAAAGATCCGCAGCACGGATATGCTGCGGATGTATCATCACTTCTTGTGAGAATAAGGATCAATGGTAACGATGGTGCCATCCTCATTGTACTTGAGCTCTGTGAACTTAACGGTACGTCTGTGGTTGATGCCGCCCGAAAGCTCGCAGTCGTGATAGAACAGATACCACTTGCCGTGATACTCAACGATGGAGTGGTGTGTTGTCCAGCCGATAACAGGCTCCATTATTCTGCCACGGTATGTGAAAGGACCCTTGGGGTCTGTAGAAGTAGCGTAAACCAGATAATGTGTAGTACCTGTTGAGTAAGAGAAGTAGTACAGACCGTTATACTTGTGCATCCAGGGACCCTCGAAGTATCTGCGGTCCTCGTCGCCTGCCTTGAGAGGCTCACCATTCTCGTCAACGATCTTAATGCGGAAAACTTCGCTTGCAAGACCTGACATATCTTCCTTCAGCTCAGCACACAGAGGTTCCAGCGCAGGCTCATCCTTTGCAGGCTCAGTGCCGTTGGGGTCGAACTTATCAGTCTTCCAGCACTGGAGCTGACCGCCCCAGAGACCGCCGTTGTACATATAGATCTTTCCGTCATCATCCTTGAATACGCAAGGGTCGATACTGAATGAACCTTCAAGATAATTCTCCTGAGGCTTGAAAGGTCCTACAGGACTCTCGCTCTCTGCAACGCCGATACGGAAAATGCCGTCCTTGTCACGTGCAGGGAATACCAGATAATACTTGCCGTTTGTGTAAACTGCATCAGGTGCCCACATCTGGTTGCTTACCCAGGGCACATCTCTCATGTTGAGAGCCTCGCCGTTATCTACACATTCAGCATCTATGCTGTCCATGGAGAGAACGTGGTAGTCCTCCATTACATACTCATCACCGTTGTCGTTATCTTCACCGTCATGGGGAAGATCATGGGAAGGATAAATATAAAGCTTGTCGTTAAATACGTGTGCAGAAGGGTCTGCTGTGAAAATATGTGTTACCAGTGGTGTTCTTTCCTTACTCATATCATTACCTCGATATCTTAAAAATTTAAATGGGCAAATGCCCTATCTTTTAAAATTATATCTAATTTTGTAGTTAAATACAAGCCAATAGTTGCGAATATGACGAATTTTATATCTAATATTGTTTTTTTAGCTATATCCTCTGATATATGAGTGATTTCGTTCTCAACTATTGGTAGAATTTTTGACAAGGTTTCTAAAAATAAGTTATTGAACATCGTGAAGGAATGTGCTATAATATATACAGAAGGGGGCGATGAGATGAAAAGGACCCTCGCAGATACAATATTGAAAAAGCGCAAAGCACTGGGGCTTACGCAGCAGGCTTTGGCAAGCAGGCTCGATGTGTCGTCCCAGGCGGTCAGCAAATGGGAGAAGGGCACATCATGTCCCGATATCGAGCTTTTGCCCGAGCTTGCTTTCGTACTGGGTACTACTGTGGATGCTCTGCTGGGATACCGTGCTGATGATCTGACGGTCTATGAGGAGCGCTACAGAGGTGAGGACTACTACTGGGGCTTGCAGCCTAATGATATGTGTTATGATATCATGAGGCTCAGACCGCCTGTGAAGCCTTACCGTGTGCTGGAGATAGGCTGCGGCGAAGGCAAGGATGCTGTATTCCTTGCGAAAAACGGCTATGAGGTCACTGCTTTTGATGCAGCGCAGAGCGGTATCGATAAGGCTTGCGAGCTTGCACGCAGAAACGGCGTGCATATCGACTTTTTCAAAGCTGATATGCGTGACTGGCGACCCGAGAGGGAATATGATATCATATACTCCAGCGGTGTTTTCTGCTATGCTGATGAAGCTGTTCGCAGGGAGCTTATCGACAGCCTTAAAGACCATACAGCGCAAAACGGCATCAACGCTGTCAATGTATTTGTGGAGAAACCGTTCATACTCACACCGCCCGACAGGATAAATAGCGAGTCATATAAGAAAGGCTGGCTTTCGGGAGAGCTGTTCATGTATTACCATGACTGGCTCTTTCACAAAAACTCTGAGATCATTTTTGACTGTACGAGCAGTGGCTTGCCGCATCAGCATTGTATGGATATACTGATCGCAGAGAAGAAAGGTTAAGAGGTGTTTATCATGAAAAAGATCATTTCAGGTAAGGTAAGGGAAGTTTACGAAACAGATAACGGCGAGCTGGTGCTCGTAACAACGGACAGGATCTCCGCATTCGACGTTATCCTTGACTCCACCATACCCAACAAGGGCAAGGCACTCAATCTCATCTCACTTTATTGGTTCGAGCTTACAAAGGATATCATCCCCAACCACATCATCACAGATGACCTCTCCAAGATGCCCGCAGAGTTTGCAGATAAGGAGAAGTACGGCAGCAGAACAGTAATGACCAAAAAGCTCAAGATGCTGCCCTACGAGTTCATCGTAAGAGGTTATATGTTCGGTTCAATGTGGGAGGATTACAAGAAGAACGGCGCTTACTGCGGTCAGCCCATCAAGGAAGAGTATCAGCTGGCTGAAAAGCTCAAGGAGCCTATGGTAACACCTTCTGTAAAGAACAGCGAAGGTCACGATGAGAACATCACTCTTGACAGACTCAGAGCCGAGATCGGTGATGAGAAGGCTGATGAGCTGGTAGATGTATGTATCAAGATCTATAATAAGTGCTATGAAGAGGCTAAGAAGAAGGGCATCATCATCGCTGATACCAAGTTCGAGTTCGGTTATGACGAGAACGGCGTGCTGACCATAGGCGACGAGATCATGACTCCCGATTCCAGCCGTTTCTGGGCAGCGGAGGATTACAAGACAGGTGTATCTCCCAGATCTTACGACAAGCAGTTCGTTCGTGACTGGCTCATCGAGAACAAGCTCAACGGTGTTACACCCGCACCCAAGCTCCCCGAGGAGATCGCTGAAAAGACAGCTGCTCTCTATAAGGAGTGCTACACAAAGATCACAGGCAAGGCTGAATACTGATCATAAATTCAAGGGCACTGTCCGACCATTTTAAGGAAGTTGCCTCGGTACATAAAGAGCGGCATTTGATGTGCCGCTCTTTTTTTGTGCCGGTTTAGCATTACAAAATTGTAATGTTAGGTAATGAAAAAAGCAGGACAACGAGCTAAAACTGTGTTATAATACAGATACAGTCAAAGATGACACGAACATGAAAGGAAGATAATATTATGAAAAAAGCAGGTATCATCATAACAGCACTGATCGTAGCAGCAATGGGAACAGGTGCAGCAGCATCACAGCTGCATATAAAGCCAAAGCAGATCGAAACATTCTCGCAGAATGTAAAGGCAGTAGACGAACTGACAGTCCCCGAGGGCGCAAGGGTAATCGCTCTGGGTGAAGCTACCCACGGCAATAAGGAATTTCAGCATCTGAAACTCTCGGTGTTCAAAAGACTGGTCGAGACCACAAATGTAAGAGGTCTGATCCTTGAAGGCGATCTCGGCGGCTGCGCACTGGCAAATGATTATATAAACGGCGGCGAGGGTACGGCTGAGGAAGTTACCGAAAAGCTGGGCTATCGTATCTACCGCACAGATGAGATGTGTGAGCTTGTACAGTGGATGCATGACTACAACGAAACAGCACCCGAGGGCGACAAGGTGCGTCTGTACGGTGCAGATATACAGCGTGATATGTGGAGCATCGAGTTCATAAAGAACTTTTACGAGCAGGCAGCACCCGATAAGGCAGCAGAGTTCTCTGCAAAGTTCGATGAGCTTTTCGGCACCGAGGAAGATGTCTATGACAAGGCAAATTATGATAATATAGTTGCTTTCATTGACGAGGTAGCGGCTGATATGGACGCAAACCGTTCAGATTATGAAAGCAAGACTAACAAGGATAAATTTGAAACTGCACGCAGGGCTGACGATATGCTCAAATGTTATCTGGAGTATCGTGAGAAAGAGAATTTTTCTAACCTCTACCGTGATACAAAGATGAAGGAGAATGTTGAGTGGGCGCTGGGCATCGAGGAAAACGACCATAACAGCAGGTTGATGCTCTCTTGTCACAACGGTCATATGACAAAGAACAATTCTTCGGCAGCGACTTATCTGGGCAATTTCCTTTATACTGAAATGGGCGAAGAGTATTTCGCTATCGGAACGGATTTCTATATCACCAACGATAATCTCCCCGACAGCAAGGGCGTAAGAGGAGTATATAAGTTCATCTCCGATGACCCTCTGGCTTATCAGGTGGGCGAGATGGAAGGAAACGAGTATTATATGGATTTCTCCGAGGTATCAGAGGACGACCCTATCCATGGTATGATAAATGCTCCCATGAAAACAGGTTCACTGGGCGAACAGTATAATATACTTATCAAGTCGGTGAAAAACTGCTATCAGCTGAACTTTGCCCCAACCGATATGTATGATGCTATGATATTCGTATATGAGGCACAGCCCATTGAGATCTGGCAGGCAGAATAATAAGCACTATTCAAGACCCCCGAGATAGATAAAAGGTCCGCAGGATTTTTCTGCGGACCTTTTGCTGTTAAGTTATAATTTACTGCTTCTTCCCGAACCCATTGAACCAGGCTCTTTCATCGAAATCCTTTTTCACTGGCTTTACGATAGGTTCCTCGGCTATGCCCACAGGGAGCATGCATACCAGTTCATAGTCGTCGGGTACACCCAGTATAGCCGCCATCTTGTCGCAGATGCGGTCACGGTCGGTAATGTGCCCCTCGTACCAGCAGCTCGAATAGCCCATGTCAGTCATGGCGATGAGCATATTTTCTATGGCAGCACCATAGTCCTGCAGTGCAAAGCACCTGTCTCTGTAAGCAATGATATTTTGGCTCAGCACGCATATCATCGCAGGGGCAGACTGTGCCACGTCGGGAACAATGACACTGTGCAGCTTTTTCAGCAGTTCCTCATCGTCCACCGCTATCAGGCTTACCGTCTGCTTGTTGCAGCCCGATGGTGCAGCCAGTCCCATCTCCATTATGGTCACCAGGTCTTCCCTGGGGACAGGTGTGTCTTTAAATCTTCCACGATAGCTGTGTCTTGAAAATATAGCTTCCAGTGTGTTCATAGCTTCAACTCCCGTTGTTAGGTGATATCATTATTCGGTACTGTTATACCGATATTTATTATAACACATTTTGTTGGGATTTTCCAGTTAACTTTATCAAACAACTGATTTTCTGCGATATGCATAAGATGGATGAATCAAATTTGTATCATCTAACAAAGCATAAATATCACTTATATGATAATAAAGAGTATTTCTAAGTCAGGTAAATATAAAAACAAATTTCGCTTTTATTTTTCATTTCTTTTGAAAATAGCAACAAAAAGTTTCCACATTAACTTATTGATAATGTTGTAATTATACAATGAATATGTTATTATTTATATAGACAAGAGAATAATTGTATTTATTGTCAAATAAAATTGGAAAACAATATGTGAGGAGGGAAACAAATATGATTAAAAGAACAGCAGAATTTTTAGGTAATGCATTAGGCAGTGCTGTTGGAAGTGCAATCGGTTCAGCTGCTTCGGCAAGACGTAATAATAACACAACTATAAATACAACTGTTATAAATAATTATAGTGCTCCTTCTGCTCAGCAGTTACAACCGGTTCGACCTATACAAAATCATCAAGAGGAACAAATTCCTGATAACCTGGAATTAAAATGTCCTAATTGTATGGGCGAAAGAGATATAGATGAAGCTAATATGGTTTTGGTATGTCCTTATTGTGATAGTAGACAAGTAATACCTGCAAATCATATATCTGCTTATAGACGGTTAAAAGGTTTAAACGGTTCGCCAGATCAAATTAATTGGCAACCAGTAAATAATCAACCTAATCAAAGAGTTCAACCTATATATTCTGTACCTCAAAATACTAATAGTACAAATGTTCAAAACCAGAAAAAAAGAACATGGTTATGGGTTCTTGGTTGGATATTTATCTTCCCTGTTCCGTTGACAATTCTATTGTTGAGAAATCGGACTTTGCCGAATGCGGCTAGATATGGTATAATTGCCGTAGTATGGGTGTTCTATGGGATATTTGCTTTTGCAAGTAATTCTGATAGTAGTAATAACACGGCTAAATCGAATAATGAGATTGCCGTTTCAGCTTACTATAGTGAATTTAAGGGTGAAGATTATAAAGATGTTGAAAAAAGATTAAAGTCTGCAGGATTTACGAATATTGAACTTAATCCTATGGAAGATCTATTGACAGGTTGGGTTTCCGAAGAAAACACAGTAGAAAAAGTTTCTATTAATGGTGTTACAAATTTTAATAAAAATGATAAGTTTCCTGCTGATGCAGATATCGTAATTACCTATCACTCTTTTGAGATTGAAGATTCTACAAATGAGACAGATTCAAAAACATATGAGTCTACTATAGAACATGCAAGTTAAAAACTTATATAATATGTGGATAATTTATATGCCATGTCTGAAAATTAGGGTAGAAAATTTACAAAAATATGGGTATAAGTAGTATCATACTATTGACGTATGAAAAAAATTGTGTTAAAATATCTATCGTAAGAATTTAGTGAACGGCATTTTTATTGGCTGTGTCACCATCTCGTCAGATATGGCAGGGTGCGGAGTTTGGGTGCCGTTTGATAATATTTTCTGAAAGGATATGATAGATATGAGTAAGATACGTATTGGTATTGTCGGCTACGGCAACCTGGGCAGAGGCGTTGAGCTGGCTGTAAGACAGACTCCCGATATCGAGCTGACAGCGGTTTTCACAAGAAGAGACCCCTCCTCACTGAAGATACTCACCGAGGGCGTTGGCGTTTATTCCGTTGACGATGTGGCTTCACATAAGGATGATATAGATGTTCTCATCCTCTGCGGCGGCAGTGCTACAGACCTGCCTGTACAGGGTCCCAAGTATGCTGAGATGTTCAATACCATCGACAGCTTCGATACACACGCAAAGATCCCCACATATTTTGCAGATGTTGACGCTGCTGCAAAGAAGGGCGGCAATGTAAGCGTTATCTCCGTGGGCTGGGATCCCGGTATGTTCTCCGTACAGAGACTTTACGGCAGCTGCATCCTTCCCGAGGGCAAGGATTATACATTCTGGGGCAAGGGCGTTTCTCAGGGACACTCCGATGCTATCAGACGAGTTGAAGGCGTTGCAGACGGCAAGCAGTACACGATCCCCGTTGAGGCTGCTATGGAAGCGGTAAGAAACGGTGAGGATCCCGAGCTGACCACAAGACAGAAGCATCTCAGAGAGTGCTTCGTTGTTGCCAAGGAAGGCGCTGACAAGGCTAAGATCGAGCAGGAGATCAAGAATATGCCTAACTACTTCGCTGATTATGATACCACTGTACACTTCATCTCTCAGGAAGAGCTGGACAGAGATCACAGCGGTATCCCTCACGGCGGTTTCGTATTCAGAACAGGTAAGACAGGCGTTAACGGCGAGACAAGACACGTTATCGAGTACAGCCTGAAGCTTGGTTCTAACCCCGAGTTCACATCAAGCATCCTCGTAGCTTATGCAAGAGCTGCATATAAGCTCAGCAAGGAGGGCGCAGTTGGTGCAAAGACCGTATTCGATATTGCACCTGCATACCTCTCGCCCAAGAGCGGCGATGAGCTGAGAGCTTCCATGCTCTGATACAGTACATCATCATCCCTTTGCTATTATTTGGCAGAGGGATGTTTTTTATGCTTAAAAGGCGGCTATCTCTTGACAACAGACTATGGGTGTGATAAAATTAAATTGCTTGATTATTTAAGAATAGAGGTATATCATCATGAAAAAGAGTTTATTATCATCTTTAGCTGCTTTTGCGGCTGCGGCTTGTGTGCTTTCGTCCTGCGGACAGAATTCGGGCAGCAACAGCACAAACGATAACGTCAAGGGAGATTCCTCCAATACAGGCGCTAAAAAATTTACAGTCGGCTTCGATGCGGAATTCCCTCCATATGGCTTCAAGGACGATAACGGCGAGTATGTGGGCTTTGACCTTTCGCTGGCTGAAGAAGTCTGCAAGCGCAACGGCTGGGAGCTTGTTAAGCAGCCCATCGACTGGGATTCAAAGGATATGGAGCTGCGTTCGGGCGCTATCGATTGTATCTGGAACGGCTTCACCATAAACGGCAGAGAGAATGATTATACATGGTCAACTGCCTATATCGACAATTCTCAGGTGGTCGTTGTAAAGTCCGATTCAGGCATCAACAGCCTTTCCGACCTTTCGGGCAAGGTGGTAGTGGTACAGACCGACAGCTCTGCACTGCACGCACTGGAGGGCGATGATGCCAGTGAAGAGAACAAGCAGCTGGCTTCCACATTTACCGAACTCCAGCAGGTGGGCGATTATAATACCGCATTCCTGAACCTCTCTTCGGGTGCAGGTGACGCTATCTGTATGGATATAGGCGTGGCTTCCTACGAGATAAGTGCAAGAAACGGCGAGTTCAAGATGCTTGATGAGCATATCTCTTCCGAGAAATACGGTGTCGGATTCTTAAAGGGCAATACCGAACTGCGTGATACCGTTCAGGCTACTCTGTCTGAAATGGCGAAGGACGGCACTCTCGATAAGATAGCTGATGAGTGGTCGGATAAGGGCATAGACAAGACCAGCCTATGCTTTGACCCCAATGAAAAGCCTGTAGATACAGGCGCTGAGGCGGCTGAATGATGATGCTTGCAGATAATATAGGCTTTGCACAACGACTGGGAAGTATCTGTTCTCAGCTGATGAGCGGTGTGGGCGCATCATTGCTGATATTTTTCCTGACACTGCTGTTCTCACTGCCGCTGGGACTGCTGGTTGCATTTGGCAGGATGTCGAAGTTCAAGCCCCTGAGCTTGCTGGTGAAGCTGTATATCTCCGTGGTAAGAGGTACTCCGCTGATGCTGCAGCTGCTGGTGGTTTTCTTCGGACCTTTCTTCCTGTTCGGCATAAGATCAACACCTGAGTATAGGTTCTATGCGGTCATAATCGGTTTCTCGCTGAATTATGCGGCGTATTTTGCGGAAATATACCGCTCGGGCATACAGGCTGTGCCTGTGGGTCAGCATGAAGCCTGCGAGATACTGGGCTATACCCCTGCACAGAAATTCTTCAAGGTCGTATTCCCGCAGATGGTCAAGAATATACTGCCAAGCGTAACCAATGAGGTCATAACCCTTGTTAAGGATACCTCGCTGGCATTCGCCATAGCTTATACAGAGATGTTCACCGTGGCAAAGCAGGTGGCTGCCAAGGAATCCACCATAATGCCGCTGTTCGTGGCAGGCGTGTTCTATTATGTGTTCAATTTCGTTGTGGCGTTTGCAATGGAACGTCTTGAGAAAAAGATGAACTTTTTCAGGTAGGAGGTATATCATGAAATTATTAGAGATAAAAAACCTCCGCAAACGCTTTGATGAACTGGAAGTTTTGAAGGATATAAGCCTTGATGTGGAGGAGGGACAGGTGGTATCTGTTCTGGGACCCTCGGGTTCGGGAAAATCCACTTTGTTAAGATGTATGTCCATGCTCGAAAAGGCTGACGGCGGCACCATGACCTACTGCGGAAAGACAGCTATGTCCGAAAAAGACGGCAAAAGCGTTTTTGCGGATAAGAAAACGCTTAAAGAGATAAAAAGCTATTACAGCCTTGTGTTCCAGAATTTCAATCTTTTTCCGCATTACACCGTGCTGAAAAATATCTGTGATGCCCCCATACACGTTATGAAGCGTGATAAGGACGAGGTCATTAAAGAGGGCAGGGCACTGCTTGAAAAGATGGGGCTTTCGGATAAGGCGGACTACTATCCTTATCAGCTTTCGGGCGGTCAGCAGCAGCGTGTTGCCATTGCCCGTGCGCTTAATATGAAACCTCGTATGCTGTTTTTCGATGAACCTACATCAGCACTTGATCCCGAACTTACCGCTGAGATACTGAAAGTTCTGAAAGAACTGGCGGCAGAGAAGATGACCATGATGATAGTTACCCATGAGATAGCCTTTGCAAGAAGCATATCCGACCATGTTATCTTTATGGATGGCGGAGTTATAGTCGAACAGGGAAGTCCTGCTGATGTTATTGACTCACCCTCAAACGAACGTACAAAGGCATTTCTTAAAAAGCTTGAACAATAATTATACGGACTGTCGTGTAAAACGGCAGTCTGTTTTGTTATATGAATAAATAATTAAAAAGCTCTTGACGAGTAACAATATACGGGTTATAATTAAGACAACATCGCACAACCAGCGGCTAAAGCCTTTGCATACCATCCGCTTGCAGATCTTTCGTCATCTTTCCCAAATTCTCCTTTAAAGGCGTCAGCCTTCCAGCGTCAAATTTAGAAAACCTGACGAAAAATCTGAAACATCAGTTTCACTGATGTTGGGCGTATCCGGTGCACAATGGTTGTGCGGTGTTGCCTTAAAAAGTTAGATAGATATAATTGTGCGTAAAAAAGAAAAGGAGTACAGTATGAGTTTGTTTTCAGCAATGATAAGTACGTTCAGCGGCGGCAAATTGACCCGTGAGAAAACAGAGAAACTTCAGCAGAAACGTCTTGAGGAACTGGTAAGCTTTGCAAGGGCGAACAGTCCGTTTTATAAGAAAGCTGTATGAAGATCTCGGTGAGGATATATCCCTAGGTGATCTGCCGATGGTGGATAAGCCTGCTCTGATGGCGAATTTTGACAGCGTCCTGACCGACAGGAACATAACTATGCAGCGCATAAATGAGTTCACAAAGGATATAGACAATGTGGGCAGGATGATAGATGACAAGTACCTTATCTTCAAGACCTCGGGCTCAACAGGCAACCCGGCGGTGGTGCTTTATGATAAGCAGATGATAGATGTATCCTCTGCCATTGCGGCTTTCAGGACATTTGCAAGACGTGAGGACTTCAAGGCTTTCATGAAAAACGGCAAAAAGACAGCCGGTGTATTTGCTGACCACGGCTTTTATCTGGCTTGCGGTATGTCGAGGTATCTCTCGCTGAAAATGCCTGAGAAAAAGACCAAGATAACGGTGGATGTCAATTCTGACGAAGATGAGATAGTAAGCAGGCTCAATGCATTTCAGCCTGCGATGCTCAGCGGCTATCCGTCAAATCTTGCTCTGCTGGCTGATATAGATAAACTTGATATACATCCCGATGTGGTCATAACAGGCGGTGAACTTCTGACCCGTGAGATCAGGCAGAAGCTGACAGATAAATTCGGCTGTTATGTGCAGACGCATTACTCATGCACCGAGGGCGGCGAGATAGCCTGCGAATGCAGCGAGGGACATTTGCATATAAATTCCGATCAGATAATAGTTGAACCCGTTGACCGTGACGGCAGACCTGTGGGTTTTGGCGTTCAGTCGGATAAAGTGCTGATAACAAATCTTGCCAACCACATCCAGCCGTTTATCCGTTACGAACTAACCGACCGCATAATAGTCCACGATGAGAGATGTCCCTGCGGAAAAAGCTCATATTGGCTGGAGATAGAAGGCAGAACGGACGATATACTGTCCTTCGGAAACGGTGTGGATATTGCGCCCATGTCGCTTTATAAGATACTGGAGGAAGTCAGTGAGATAAGCCGTTTTCAGCTGGTGCAGAAGTCATACGAGAGCATGGAGCTTCGCATAGTTTCTGCCGACCGTGAGACAGCCTTTGAAAAAGCCGAGCGTGAACTGCTGGAGTTCTTTGCTCAAAAGGGCATACATAATATGAAGATCACCTTGTCGGACCTGACACCTCAGGCAGATAAGATCAGCGGAAAATTCAAGCATATACTGAAAGATATGTGATACTTGACAAACTGTCCCGATCATGTTATGATCATTACAGCAATATATAACAGCTTGCACAGGGAGAGGAGCATAAATGAAGAAAAAGCTGATCGTCCTTGCTGCTTCGATGGTGCTGATATCGGTGGTGACAGGTCTTGCGAGTGTCATTCGTCCCGAATCGCCCGAAGGCAAGGGCATCTTATTATCGGTGCTCAATATCATGAACGCAGCCATAGCCATTGCTGCCATGAAGCTTACCGATATGAAACTCGATCTGGATATTAAGAATAAAAAGCAGTATCTGATAGGTTTCTGCATAGCCTATGACCTGACGATAGCCGTGGCAGTGCTGCCTGCATTGTGCGGATTTTCGCTGGTTGGCGGGCACCGTGAATTTTCAAAGCTTGCGCTGATATTTTATTTTTTCTTCTATATGTTCATAGTGGGACCTGCGGAAGAATTGATATTCAGGGTATATTTGCAGGATACTCTTGTAAGCGCAGTCAAAAAGCATAAATGGATAGGCGTGGTGCTGGCAGCGATGATTTTCGGTGCATGGCATATGATAAACGGTTCGGTGATACAGGCGCTTTTCACTTTCGGCATCGGCATGGTCTTCGGTATGTGCAGATACAGGATAAAAAGCTGCAAGTTCATCGGGCTTGCGATGGCGCACGGGCTGTATGACTTCCTGATAGTTCTTGTGACCATGTTCATAGTACAGAATTAAAACATAAGCCCCCTCGTTCCGCTATGGGACGAGGGGGCTCACACATTAGGAGGTATTATAAACGAACATTGGCTGTCCGTGTTTATAGGTCGTAGGTTTTTATGATGATCTCGCCGTTTTGGCGTATCCTTAGTATCATTTCTCTGCCGTTCAGTTCGGCGGAAATTATCTTTGCATCTCTGAGAGCGAGCATTTCTTCTTTCAGCTTGGTCTGGAACTCGCCGTAGCTGTCCTCATTGTCCGAGGTGAAAAGCACCTTGCCTGTAACGGCATTTATCTCAGCCAGACATCTGCGCTGTGCCTCGGTCATGGTGTTCTCGGTGTCACGCAGCATATAAACATCGGGGTCGTTGCCGAATGCCCTGCCATTAAGCTGTCGCCTGAATACCGAATCCATCACTGTATTTCTGGTGCTGACACGTTCACGGTGCATAAGCCTCATGTACGGCTTGTCGTCCCAGTCAAGGCTTACGTCCGTACCGATCCGGCAGTATTCCACCCTGCCGAATGCTGATGCCAGCGGCACACCGCAGCCCAGTATCATCGCATCACCCGATATCTCACGCAAAAACTCCATAGCTTCCGCCATCAGCTGACCTCTTGTTTTGTTTTTTCTTGGAAGTATGCACGCTGCATACAAAAAGTCAAGCTTTAAAAGTCCGTAGCCCCATTCGTTCACAGCTGTATCGAATACTAAGCGCAAATGCTCTCTGAACTCTTCGTTCTCGGTATCCAGCGCATACTGTCCGCTCCAGTTGCTGCCTGCTTTTACGGGCTGACCGTTTTCATCTTTGAGCAGCCAGTCAGGGTGTTCTGCGAACATGACCGAGTCTTTCTCGCATACGAACGGTGCCATCCAGATGCCCGGTATATAGCCCTTCTCCCTTATCCTGTCAGCTATCACTTTCATGCCCTCGGGGAATTTTTGTTTATCCACACTAAGCCAGTCACCCACCGCTGTCTGCCAGCCGTCATCTATCTGGAATATATCTCCGCCGTTCAAGGCTTCAAGGTCGGCGCCGAGCTTTTCTTCGTTTATATCCTGATAGTGTCTGTACCAGCTGGTATAGCCTGTGATATTAGGCGCAGTTAAAGCCTTTATGCCCATCAGCGAGAACCACTTGTCAAAGACCTCATCTTCGCTGCCTTTGCCGATATATAGGCGCAGCCCCTCATATTCTGACTCGATCTCAAGATCCTTGCATTCCTTGAAAGCCATGACCTTGCCTTCGGAACAATCAGTCCTTATCACAGTAAAGCCGCTGTCCTCATTGAGCGAACCTATGAAGTCGTAGCTGTCGTAGTTGCGAATATATCCATAGGTGAAACCGTGCATCGCTCCACGTTTTGTGCTGTATCTTGTGAAACCGTAATCGCCGTAAGCCGAGAACACATATTTGTCCTGCAAAGGCTTCGGGATATGGTCGATACCTCTCATTTTTCCTGTGGGCGTGTGCTCGAAGCTTTCCGTCCAGGTCTGATAGCCGTTCAGGAATATCCTGCTTATGCTTTTGAAATCATACCCGAATTCTGCCGATAATCTCAGCAGCTTTATGGGTGTTACGGAATCTATCCTCGCACTTATGATGCCGTCCTCGTTTTCTACGGTAAGTTTAACACGCTTGTTCTCAACTGTCTTGTCCGTCGTCACAGAGAATATCTTACCCTCCGCCATATAGACAAATTTGATGTTCCTGAATTCAAGCATCATTGTTCCTCCTTGTTTATGATATCAAGTACCTTGTTTTCCTTGTACAGCATGAATACCAGTCCGCCTGCCAGACAAAGTACCGCTGCGATTATTGCAGTAAGTCTGTAGCCCAGCGCATAGCCTGCCTGACCTCTTGGTATATCGGCATTTATCAGCGCAACACTGGTAAACAGCAGCATCGCTGCGGACTGTCCCAGCTTGAATGCAAAGGTCCTGGCGGCATAGAACATACCCTGTCTTGAAACTCCTGTGCTGACCTTGTCCGCATCGGATATATCAGCCACCACAGCCTGCGGAAGTATGCCCAGTATCGCCATGGGGATGCTTGCAAGCACCGCAACAATTATGCCGTAAACAACTCCCGGTATAGGTGTCAGTCCTGCAAAAGCCGTTACTAAGAATGTCACCGAGAAGAACATGAATGCAAAGGATATCAGCTTCTTCTTGCCTATCTTTTTAGCGAAGATATTTACAGGCGCATAGCAAAGCAGCGACATGAAAGTCATTATGGCAAACATTGGAAACGTCCACTCTGCTTTAAGACCTATCAGCACGGTGATATAGTAGGAAAGTCCTGTCTGGAACAGTGTAAGACCGATCCAGTATAGTATATCCGAGACTACGAATGTTCGGAAATCCTTGTTCTTGAAAGTCGCCATCAGCGAACTGAAAGCCGAACCCTCGGTGGGGGTGGTATCAGCATACAGGTTTTCATCTATCACAAAGGCAGGTATCAGCATACATATCACCGCAAAGGCGGCAAGTATGCCTATGGTCAGCCTGTAGCTGCCTGCATAGCCCAGCGACTCCTTGAAAAAGCCGGCGATATTAGGCACCAGATAAGCCACAGCTGTTCCGAAGAAGTAAGTCACCGAGATGAATGTCGAAAGATTTATCCTCGTGGTCTGTGTGCTGCCAAGTTCGGGTATAAGGGCGTTGTAGGGCGTGCAGTAAGCTGTCATGCACAGGTAGAACAGCATACAGAACAGAAACAGCAGCCCGAAGTTGCCCATGCTTTCGCCGTCAAAGGGCAGTGAGAATATAAGCACTGTCACCACACCGAAGGGGATAGCCGCAAACCTCATGAACGGTATCCTTCTGCCCAGCTTGTGTTTCAGTCCGTCAGACTTGCCTGCAATGAAAGGGTCTGTGACCGCATCAAATATCCTGCCTACCGCCGTGATAATGCCTATGGCGGTAAGACCTATTATAAGCGTGCCCTGCGGTATGAACAAGGTCTGACCGTTTTTCAGTTCATCTGCACTGGGCTGATAGAAGAATACCAGCCAGTTTGAGATTATGCCCGACAGCGTGGACCATCCCAGCTGACCTATGGCAAATATCCAGAGTATCTTTGTTGAAGCCGTTTTTTTCGTATTCATACGATCACCTCCGACCGTTATCATGCAAGTTATTTTGCTATGTAGAATACCGCTGCATCTATCAGCATCTGCAATTCTGATTTTGCGCTGTTTGGGTCGTCCGAGGGCAGCACTTTGCCTCCTATGAACTTCTTGCACATTTCTGTAAGTGCATGGGCGAAGGTCATATAGAACAGCCTGAAATCAATATCCTGCCTGACCGTACCATCCTCGCAGCCCTTGTTATATGCCCTTAACAGCACGGGATAGAAATCCACCACCGATTTTTCATACTTCCAGAGATTTTCTCTCTGAACATTTTCACGTATGACAAATCTGTCAAATTCGCCCACGAGTTTTACGAAATCACCGTGTGCGTCATATAACACCAGAAACATCCGCATCAGGTCGCTCAGCTGTTTGATGCCCGACTGCGCCAGAAATCTTTCCGAGTCGAACACCCCCGAGAACAGATGCCTTATATCCTCCCACAGAAAAGTCATGACCTCTATGACTATGCCCTGCTTTGTGCCGAAATATCGATAGAGCGTTGCCACGCCCACATCACAGGCTTCTGCGATATCGGTCATCTTAACATCCTCTATACCACGTTCCAGAAACAGTTCGGCAGCAACGGAGACTGCCTTGTAGAATCTTCTGTTTTTTAAATTTTTTTGAGAAAGATCGGAATAAATATTCTCATCCACTTGACAAACCCCCTAAAATATGATAGACTATTTTAAATTATGATAGATTATCTATCATCTGATAGTTAGTCTATCATAAAATCATCATTTTGTCAAGAGTCTGACTAAAAGTTTTACACATTAGCCTTTGAAATTTGGAGGGAGGTCACAATTTATGGATAGATCAAAGATCATTTTCGGCAATGAGATATCGACTCGTGCATACAACAAGGCGGTAAAAAGCAAGAACAGATTTATCAAAAAATACGGCAGTGATGCAGACAGGGTCTATCATCTGGCTTCATCTCCCGCACCTGCGATAGGTGATATACTGGGGGTCAATGAATTAAAGATCTCCAAGGATAAGGATGTTGAGTTCAATGAGCGCAGTCTTGTGGTGGGCAATATCCGCATGGGCTTCGGTCATTACCGTATCTCCATGGCGATAGCTTCGGCGGCGCAGGCAATGGGCTATGAGCCTTTGTGGTTTGATCTGCATTCCTTTGATGATACCACCTGCGGCAAGATCATAGCCGAGCAGAATAAGCTCTATTCCATGGGTTCGAGACTTTCCCAGCAGTTTTCATTGTTCAATAAGCTTTTCTGGGAACCTCTTAACAGCGAGGGCTTTCGTCAGCTTACCTATAACAGCTCCGACCAGAAGACAGCCGAGCTGATGACACCTGTATTCCGTGACCTGCCACGAGATATACCTTTTGTGGCGACTCATGTCTGGCCCTCACAGGCAGCTATACACGCAGGGCTGACCCATGTGGTCAATGCGATACCCGATAACTGGCCGATGGCGCTGCACTTGTCCGAGGGTGCTATACATACCGCACAGACTCCTTCGGCTTATCTGGGCTACAGGGCGCTGCGAGGCATGGATAAGCACCGCATACTTTGTCCGATGTCAGAGAATGATATATACTATACGGGGCATTATATCGACCATGAACTGGTCTGCAATATCGAAGATGACTGCGAGCGCCGTCTTGAAAGGCTGCGCAGCGGCAAGGCTAAAAGATGGCTGATGTCCGTGGGTGGTGCAGGGGCTCAGAAAGAGATATTCGTCGCAATGATACGCAGACTTCTCCCACAGATAAAAAAGGGCAAAGCTGCGCTGTTTATAAATGTTGGCGACCATATCAAGGTATGGCAGCAGCTAAAGGAGCTGCTCCCTCATATGATGCCTTACACCACCGAGCATTTTGATGATTTTGAGGCGACAAAGACATTTGCTGAAAATGCCCTTGATGGCGAGGTCAGCGGTATACACGCTTTCTTCCATACGGATATTTTTGCGGCGGTGTATTCGACAAATCTGCTCATGCGCTGTTCTGATGTGCTCATCACTAAGCCCAGCGAGCTGGCGTTCTATCCCGTGCCAAAGCTTATGATAAAGCGTGTGGGCGGTCACGAAGCCTGGGGTGCGATACGTGCGGCAGAACTTGGCGACGGTACCTATGAATGTTCCACAGTGGCAGAATGCTGTGCTATGATGCGCATGATACAGCACAGCGATGACATTATAGCCAAAATGTGCGAGAACATCATGACAGCTAAAGAAGCAGGCGTTTATGACGGCGCATATAAGGTAATAGAACTTGCTGTGCGTGACAGATGACAGCTTTCGGGACGGAGAAAAACTCTCCGTCCCTTTTGATGTTATCCTGCATGAATAACAACAAAGATTTTTGTATAATGCACCCAATAACAGCATTCGACTTGATTTTTTTTGCATAATGTGGTATAATTTTATGTGTTGTTTCTGTAATGATATCGTTATCGGGAACAGTGCTATTAAAGTACGAACTGTTTGTATGTGAGGAAAATAATGAACGAATTTGATGACAGATACGATCCTCGCAGGGATCCGCCTGTTCAAGGATATGACGGGGGAAGCTATGACCTGAGCAGGTATGAGCTTACTCCCGAGGAAAGAGAATATGAGGAGCGCATAAGGCAGCGTATGCGTGAACGCAGACGCATTGCCGAGCAGCGCAGGGTGAAGCGCAACAGGACCATAGCACTCACTATACTGCTTATAATAGCAGTGATACTTTTCAAGAGCTGCTATTCATCTTACCGCAAAAAGCACCCAAAGCCGATAAAACCTAAAAAGACCGACTCAACGGTGGCTGCCGAAACGGATATGAGTCAGCCCGAACAGACTGACAGCAATGCAGACGGTGCGGCAGATAACGGACATAAGATGCAGCAGGTCGACGGCATGACCTTTGTTGACGGAATACTTGTGGTCAATAAGACCTATTCGCTGCCAAAGGACTATGCCCCTGGCATCGACCCCGCAGCGCAGAAGGCTTTTGATGAGATGGCAGGCGCAGCCTTCAATGACGGTATATATCTGTATATCAACTCGGGCTACAGAAGTTATGATGAGCAGTATTCGCTGTACTCATCGTATGCCTCCGAGAGAGGTGTGGCAGAAGCGGACAGAGTGTCGTCACGACCCGGTTATTCAGAGCATCAGTCAGGTCTGTGCTTTGATGTGAACTCCACCGAGTTCTCATTCAGCCGTACCAAAGAAGCCAGATGGATAGCCAATCATTGTGCCGATTACGGCTTTATAATACGTTTCCCCAAGGGCAAGGAAGCCATCACGGGTTATGAGTATGAGGCATGGCATATCAGGTACGTGGGCGTTGATATCGCAAAGGATATGACCGAAAAGGGGCTGTGTCTTGAAGAATATCTGGGCGTTACCTCGGATTATCTGAATGCCGCAGACGGTATCTCTCAGGAGACTATGGCTGAAAACCTGGGTGTCACGGTGGAAGACCCAAGCGGCAATGATACGGAAGATAACGGCATGGGCTATGATCTGCCAAACGCCGATGCAGATGCATCCGCAGGTCAGTTTGCAGATCAGGCTCAGAATGATGCCGATGCAAGTTCCGATGCAATGGCTCAGCCTGCCGACCCCGATCAAGGCTATGCATATTGATATACCTTCGCCCCTGTGCTTTCAGGGGCGATTTTTGAGATGACAGGTTTTTAGCCTGCTGTCACACAGTATACACAATTTTGGTTTAATATGATAATGTTGATATTTCCGAAAAAAGGAAAAAGTAATAAGAAAATTTGCTTGTGAGGAGCTGAAAAATATGGCAAGGATACTTGTAGTCGATGACGAAGCCAAGATACGTACAATAATTAAGGAATATGCCGAATTTGAGGGCTACGAGGTAGCTGAGGCTGAGGACGGCATGGAAGCTGTTGAAAAGGTCAAGAATGAGGAATTTGATATTATCGTTATGGATATCATGATGCCGAGACTTGATGGCTATTCTGCCTGCAAGGAGATACAGAAGATCAAGAAGATACCCGTTATCATGCTCTCTGCACGTGGTGAGGAGTATGATAAGCTTTTCGGTTTTGAGATAGGTATAGATGATTATGTTGTCAAGCCATTCTCGCCTAAGGAGCTTATGGCGAGGATAAGGGCTGTGCTCAACCGTGCAAATGCTACACATAAATCAGAAGATATAATCCGCTATCAGGGTCTTGAGATAAACTTCACAGCCCGTGAGGTCAAGATCGACGGCGAGAAAGTTTCAATGACTCCCAAGGAGTATGATCTGCTTTTCTATCTGGTAAGGAACATGAATATAGCACTTTCCAGAGAAAAGCTGCTTGAAGAGGTATGGGGCTTTGATTTCTATGGCGATGACCGCACCATTGATACACATATCAAGATGCTGAGAAACTCCCTCGGACCATACCGCAATCTTATCGTTACTCTGAGAGGAATGGGATATAAGTTTGAAAAGATCCAGTAATGCCATTGCACGCTTCGGTGCAATGATAAGGGATACCTTCAAGGGTAGGCGTGGTATACAGACTTATGTATGGATCTACTGCATGGTCCTGACGGTGCTGATACTTATTACTATATGGCTGTGTCAGTACGTTTTTTTGTACAATTATTATCAGTCAGCCAAGATAAGCAGCATCAGCCATGAAGCTGACCGTATCATTACAGCATACGGTACTCCCGATGAGGAGATAGTCAACCGTACCGTTGCTTATGAGAACAATATGTGCATAATCATCACCGACAGCGAGGGCAATCCCGTGGTGCGTGAGAATAATCTGGGCTCGTTCTCAAAACTCAATAACGACATCGAGAACAATTATTCCATGTATATCTACGAGATAAAATCCGAACTGCAAAAGTCGGGCAATGTTAATTATACCACGACTTTTTCCAACAAAGATCCCGATGTCAAAGAGATGATATACTGCCAGAAGATCTATAAAGATGATACACCGTCGCAGGCATATCTATTTATAGAATGTACTGTTGAACCTATGGATTCCACAGTCAGCATAATACGTGAACAGCTGATATATATCACTATAATCCTGTTCGAGCTGGCATTCATCGTGACTGTGTTCATCACCATGAGGGTATCAAGACCTATCGTGCAGATAACCAAGACAGCCAAGCGTTTCGGTGAGGGCGATTTCAATGTTAAGTTCGAGGGCGAAGGCTATAAGGAAGCCGAAGAACTTGCGCTGGTGCTTAACGATGCTAAGAATGAACTGCGCAAGGTGTCCGATCTGCGTAAGGACCTTATAGCTAATATCTCCCACGATCTGCGTACACCGCTTACCATGGTCAAGGCTTATGCGGAGATGATACGTGACCTTTCGGGAGATAATCCCGTTAAGCGTGCAGAACACGTACAGGTTATAATAGATGAGGCGGACAGGCTCTCAAATCTGGTCAATAATCTGCTTGACCTCTCAAAGCTGGAATCGGGCAATATGGAGCTGAATCTACAGAAATTCTCCATTGTTGATAAGCTCAACGACTGCATGACCCGTTATCAGCTGGTCATCGAACAGAACGGCTACGATATGAAATATGAGGCTGATGACGACAGGGAAGTTACTGCCGATCCCGATAAGCTGGATCAGGTCATCTATAATTTCCTGAACAATGCCATCAATTATACTAATGATGATAAGGTCATTCGCCTTAAACAGATAAATATGGATAAGAAGGTAAGGATAGAGGTCAGCGACAACGGCAAGGGCATAGCCAAAGATATGCTGCCTAAGGTGTTCGACCGCTATTACCGTGATGCCAAGGTCAAGCGTGATGTGGTAGGCACGGGACTGGGGCTTGCCATATGTAAAGAGATACTCAAATGCCACGGCTTTGCTTTCGGCGTCAGGTCGGAAGAGGGCAAGGGCACCACATTCTGGTTCGAGATACCTTGTAAATAACAGATACCGCTGTACCATTGGTGCAGCGGTTTTTTCTTGACATGGAAAATGATATGTGATATAATATCAAAAAAATAAAAGGAGACATTAACATATGAAAGAGAAAGATCTGAAACTGTCACTGATAATAGTGATAGTCCTGACCGCTGCAGCCAATATCCTTACATATTTTCTCGGTGTTTTTCAAAACTATGTGACCATGAAAAGAACGGGATTTATGGATTTGATCGATCAATTTACCTGTTTGTGTGGCTGCGGACTACTTATCATCCTGCTTGAAAAGCTCACATCAGTGGTGGTGCGCAGGATCACCCCTGACAGCAGTTACAGAGGTGCACTGATATTCGTTGCCATACTGTATGGTATCGTTCCGTGGTTCAATGATTTTGGGCATGAGCTGTTCAGAGATGCCTGGATGTTTGAAAGTCCCGAGATATATACTTACTGGGACGGTCTTATATGCGCTTTTTCCGCAACGGGGGGAGCAGCTTTTTGTGTAATATATAACATCATCCGTTTAGGCAAAGGAAACTCAGAGCAAAGGGGATAGGGCTGATGGGCTATGATCTTTTTATCGAGACCAGGATAATTGAACGAGCGACGGGAAAAGCGATAACTATAAAAGACAAGCAGCGTAATTTGGACGGTACATGGGTACAGATAGCCTATACTTGTTCAAGGGATAACTACCCCATGACGGAAGCTCTTGTAGAGATAATAAACCGATACAGCGACAAAAAATACGACCCAAAAGAAGATCATGATATATATTTTCCGCAGAACGCTTTGAGAGAATTGTGCAGCTGTATTTTAAGTCATGGGTGCTTTTCCGAAAGAGACCGTTTTCGATATCATGATGCAAAATATCATTTCTGGCATGAAAAGAACCGCACCGAAGCAAACAATGTCCCCTACAGCGAAAAGAGTGAAGATGACTACTATGAATGGGACGAAAAGCTGGCTGATGAGAACACAGCGATCAGTATGGGGGCAGGCCTGCATGAACTTATATATCTGCTTGACAGTATCCATTACGAGAATGAGCTTACTCCCTTAAAAGAAGATATTACGGGTCTGACTAATGGTATTGGTAAATACGATTTTTATGAGAGACATATCCGTGATGAGTATATGGGAGCTTTCAAAGCAGACCCACGGGCTTTTGACTGGGAGTTCTGCCTCTGTTCATACTAATGATCTTCATACAAAAAAAGACCCCGAGGAAAACTTTTCTCGGGGTCGATATATGTTATTACTTCCTTTTCTTGAAGACCACTATCACTGCACCTGCCAACGCCACACTCACCGTGCCGAGTGTCATGGCACCCGTGTTAGGATTGGCATCCTGATTGACGATCTTCTCTTCGCTGACACTGCTGTTATCCGCAGATACCCACACAGGACATCCTACGGTAAACACGAGTGCAGCAGTGCATAACCAAGCTGATATCTTCTTTTTCACACTGCATCACTCCCCAAAGTCAACTCAAACAACATAATTCTTGATGTTGTTTTAATAAGCATAGTACGCCTTATCTTACTCTATTCTATATCACTATTTTATCACACACTTATCACAAATACAAGTGGCATACTGCACAAATTTTCCATATCACATTTAGTTGAAAATACAAAATATTTATGCTGCCGTATTAACAGAAAAAAAGCTCCCTCCATATCGGAGAGAGCGCATTATATGAACATTATTTCAGCATTTCGATAGTCCTTGGCGTGAGCAGTTTTGTTGCGGGCATCTTAAGCAGTTCTTCTTTCGTGACCCATCTGTAGTCAACAGTCTCGCCCTTTTGCAGCTTTATAGCGTCCTTGTCGATATCTGTGATGCATAAAAAGTTTACGTACACGCTCTTTGTTCTGGCGTTTATCTCACGTCTTATCTCCGTGAGTTCATCGGCAACTATGCCTGTTTCCTCACGAAGTTCTCTGAAAGCGCCCTGTAAAGGGTCTTCACCTTGTAAAGCAGAACCGCCGCCGCTGGCTTCCCACATACCGCCGTAAGCCTTGCGGCTGTCACGTTTCATCAGCAGATACGTACCGTCTTTATGCTGCACCAGTATCTCACACACCAGATGATATACACCATCGGGCATCCTTTCGCCCCTGACCAGTGTCATACCGTCTATTTTGTTGAAATCTTTGTCATAAGCATCCCAAAGCTCCATAGTATCCTCCCATCGGAATAAAAAGAGCAGACCCGAAAGTCTGCTCTATATTATCTCATAATAGACGTATTACTTGTCAGCGATAACATCTATGCCGGGGAGAACCTTACCCTCGAGGTATTCAAGAGAAGCGCCGCCGCCTGTGGAGATGTGGCTCATCTTGTCAGCGAAGCCCAGCTGTATAACAGCAGCTGCGGAGTCACCGCCGCCGATGATAGTAGTAGCATCTGTCTCAGCCAGTGCCTTAGCTACAGCGATAGTACCCTTAGCAAGTGTGGGGTTCTCAAAAACGCCCATAGGACCGTTCCAAACAACTGTCTTTGCAGACTTAACAGCCTCAGCGAACAGAGCCTGTGTCTTTGTACCGATGTCCAGACCTTCCTTATCAGCAGGGATCTTGTCGGAATCAACGATCTCAACGCTTACCTCTGCATCGATAGGATCAGGGAAGCTCTCAACAACTGTTGTGTCGATAGGCAGCAGCAGCTTCTTGCCGTTAGCCTTAGCCTTCTCGATCATCTCCTTGCAGTAATCGAGCTTGCTGTCATCTACCAGAGACTTACCAACTTCGTTGCCCTGAGCCTTCAGGAATGTGTAAGCCATACCGCCGCCGATGATGAGTGTGTCGCACTTTTCGAGCAGGTTGGAGATAACGTTGAGCTTATCAGCGACCTTAGCACCGCCCAGGATAGCTACGAAAGGTCTTACAGGAGTCTCAACAGCGTTACCGAGGTAGTTGATCTCCTTCTGCATCAGATAACCAACAGCTGTTTCCTTAACGAACTTTGTAACACCTGCTGTGGAAGCGTGAGCTCTGTGAGCAGAACCGAAAGCGTCCATAACGAATACCTGACCGTCAACCAGATCAGCCAGCTCCTTAGCAAAGCCCTCACCGTTCTTGGTCTCGTCATTGCCTCTGAATCTTGTGTTCTCCAGAACAACGATCTCGCCATCGTTCATCTCAGCAACTGCCTTCTTGGCATTGTCGCCTACAACTGTGTCGTCAGCTGCGAAAGTTACCTTGGTGCTTACCAGTTCAGCCAGTCTGTCAGCAGCGGGCTTCAGGGAGAACTTAGCCTCAGGACCATTCTTGGGCTTGCCCAGATGTGAGCAAAGAACTACCTTTGCGCCGTTTTCTACCAGCTTGTTGATAGTGGGCAGAGCAGCAGTGATCCTGTTATCGTTAGTGATAACGCCATCCTTCAGCGGAACGTTGAAGTCTACTCTTACCAGTACCTTTTTGCCCTTAACGTCAATGTCTTCTACAGTGACCTTGTTTAAACCTGCCATAATGTGACACCTCTCATATAATATTTCCGCCGTGGGCGGATACGTCTTATGTTGTTAAAACAATAACAACTCCGAATACTATTATATAATATCATGACAAAAAAATCAAGGGTTTTTCACTCATTTTTACCAAATTTTCAAATTCTTTCTTTCAGAGCGAAAGAACAGTGCACTCTATCAGCTTCGTGCGGAACTTCTGAATGCCAGTGAAGCCAGCACAGCAAAAAGCATAGCCGCTGCGATCCCGCCTGCGCCTGCTGTGAGTCCGCCCGTGAATATGCCCAGAAATCCCTTATCTGCGATCTCATTGCGAACACCCTCTGCCATAAGGCTGCCAAAACCTGTCAGCGGAACTGTAGCACCGCAGCCCGATATATCCTTTAGTTTGCCATAAATGCCCAGTCCGCCCAGGATAACGCCCGATACCACATAAGCAGTCAGTATGCGTGCAGGTGTGAGCTTTGTGAAGTCTAT
Organism: uncultured Ruminococcus sp.; assembly: GCA_902788785.1. GTDB lineage: Bacteria > Bacillota > Clostridia > Oscillospirales > Ruminococcaceae > Hominimerdicola. The sequence continues at coordinate 23,813 of CADALT010000015.1, read as the reverse complement.
CAGCACCTGACCCACGGCGCAAAGCAGTCCGCCTACCAGAAATGCGTAAATATATATCATTGTGCTGTCTCTCCTTTCTCCGAAGAAAGCCATACCAGATGACTGACAGAGGGTATAGTCTCGCCCTGCTGATTTATGGTAGGTGAGAGCAGTGCGCCTGTGGCGGCGAAAAGTATGTTTTTCAGCCGACCTGCCCTTAATTCGGGCACAAAGTATCCGCAGAGCATACTTGCCGCACAGCCGCAGCCGCTGCCGCCCGAGTGTACGTCCTGTTTGTCGCTGTCATAGATCATAAGTCCGCAGTCAGCATGGCGCTCACGCAGGTCGGGAAATTCGCCCTCTGCCAGCTCGCAAAGGAGCCTGCTGCCGACTTTTCCCAGGTCTCCCGTGACTATTTTATCGAAGTAAGTGACCTTCATGCCCGTATCGTGGAAGAATTCCCTGATGGTCGAGTATGCCGCAGGTGCCATGGCAGCGCCCATATTGTTTGCATCTGTTACGCCCATATCGACGATCCTGCCGATGGTACCGCCCCGTACATAGGGCGCTCCTCCCGAGGGGGACACAGCCAGCGCTCCCGACGCTGTCGCCGTCCACTGGGCGGTGGGGGGACGCTGTCCGCCGTAGTTGAGGGGCATCCTGTACTGTCTTTCAGCGGTGCAGAAATGTGATGAAGTGACCGCAACAGCAAGTCCTGCAAATCCTCCTGCTGCAAGGAACGATGCCAGCAGCAGACCCTCCGACATGGTAGAACAGGCTGAGTATATCCCGAGAAAGGGCAGCTGATAATCACGCACCCCGTAGGTCGTGCCGACACATTGGTTGAGTAAGTCTCCTCCGAGAAGTACATCTGCATCATCCTCCGTTAGTCCTGCTTTTTCCAGTGCGATGCGCACCGCCTGCTTTTGCAGCTGGCTCTCGCCCTGTTCAAAGGTATCCAGCGTAAAATAAGGGTCATCGTTTATCTTGTCAAAACAGCCTCCGTAGGGACCCTCATGCTCGGTCTTTCCGCCGACAGCTGCCGAGGTCACTATGCTTGGGGGCTGAGTAAATATCGTTGTAGCCTTGTGCATTTTATCATCTCCGTTTTGATGATAGTATGTGAGCAAAAATGTTAATTATTCGTGAGTTGCAATTTTTTTCGATATATGTTATAATAATTATTATATTGCATACTGCTTTGAGATAAAGAGAGAAAAGCATAGTATATATAACATAAGGAGACAATTATGATAGATCAGAAAGATTTTAAAAATCCGAAGTATATGGATGTCCCTGTATTTTCGGGATATGAAAAAAATATGTTTGATGAGATAGACAGATTTCTCGGTATGTCTGCAAAGTACAGTCAGAAGAGCGTCAGGCGCACCAAGATACTTAGTTTTATCGGTGGACTTGTATCAGCCGCTGTGTTTTTCTACGGAGCAGCTTTTACCGAGAAAAAATTTTGTCCCATAGTAGCCGGTATATCGTTTCTGCTTACGGGCTTTAGTATGCTTTTTTTCTATGGTAATAAAGCTTTCCCTGCAATGATAAGACTGCACAGGATACTGGAAGAAGACGGAGTCGATCGGGTATATGATGATATGAAGCGCAGTGTGAAGATCAATGGAACTTCCGTTTATCTCGGGGATGATTATATCTTTGACTGCTCCGGTGATCTTTTCCGCATTAACGAAGTAAAGAATGTATTTATATATGAATTCGGTGGCACACGCACCGGTTCCATAAAGACCTATTATGCGTGTGTGGAGTTTAATGACAGTTCCAGACTGCTTGTGAAAAGACTTACCGGTCTTACCGAAGAAAAGCGCATACAACAGTTTATTGATATTAAGGCGCTGTTTGAGGAAAAATGCAGAACGCTGCGATAATAAGCTATATTATTTACAAGGAGAATATGAATGTTCAAACTACTTAAACAAGAGGGTGCGGCTCGCCGTGGAGAATTCACTACCGTTCACGGTACTATACAGACCCCCGTTTTCATGAACGTGGGAACTTCTGCTGCCATAAAGGGCGGAGTATCTTCCCTTGACCTGAAAAACGAACTGAAAACTCAGGTGGAGCTTTGCAATACCTACCATCTTCATGTTCGTCCCGGTGACGATGTTGTGTATAAGATGGGCGGACTGCACAAGTTCATGAACTGGGATAAGCCAATACTTACCGACAGCGGCGGATTTCAGGTTTTCTCGCTGGCAAAGCTCAGAAGAATAAAGGAAGAGGGCGTGTACTTCAACTCTCATGTTGACGGCAGGAAGATATTCATGGGACCCGAAGAGAGTATGCAGATACAGTCTCATCTGGCATCGACCATTGCCATGGCTTTTGATGAATGTGTGGAAAATCCTGCGGAGCACAGCTATTCAAAGCGTTCCTGCGAGCGTACCACCCGTTGGCTGCATCGCTGTATCGCTGAGATGAAGCGCCTTAATTCTCTTGAAGAGACCATCAACAAAGAACAGCTCCTGTTTGCCATAAATCAGGGCTGTACCTACGATGACCTTAGGATCGAGCATATGAAGACCATACGTGAACTGGATTATTGTGCAGGCTTTGCCATAGGCGGACTTGCGGTGGGCGAACCTACCGATGTGATGTATCACGTTATCGAGCAAGTCGAGCCCTTCATGCCGAAGGACAAGCCCAGATACCTGATGGGTGTTGGCACACCCTCAAATATAATCGAGGCAGTTTACCGTGGCATAGATTTCTTTGACTGTGTAATGCCCAGCCGAAATGCACGCCATGGCACTATGTTCACCTGGAATGGTATCATACATATCGCAAATAAGCGTTTTGAGACCGATGACCGTCCTGTGGATACAGAGTGCGACTGTCCCTGCTGTAGGAACTTCAGCAGAGCTTATGTGCGCCACCTGTTCAAATCTCAGGAACAGCTGGGCGGCAGGCTGGCGGTAATGCATAATCTTTACTTCTATAATACTCTTACAGAGCGTATTCGTGAAGCGCTGGATAACGGCACTTTCACAGAATTTCGCAACAAATATTCAGCACAGCTTGCACAGCCTCTGCCGAATGAATTATAATAGTACAAAAAACGGGACTGATAAACAGCCCCGTTTTCTTATGCCTTTATGACCATATCTGCTTTTTGGGCAGGCTCGTATTCCTGCACATATCTGCGCTCGGCAGGGAAGTACCTGTCCTCGTATTTGCGGCGTATCTCGCTGTCGTCACCTATGTAAGTGTCACGGGTCAGCACACGTTTGAGCCGTTCTTCCTCGGACACGTCCATATAGACCATCAGCCCGAACACCCCGTCAAGCTCTTTTCGCTGAAGAAATATTCCCTCAATGATGATAACAGTACGTTTATCTGTACAGTATTTGGCGGAGATATAGCTGTCGTTTTCTTTGTCATAGAGCTCCGCTGTGACCTTGCCGTTTTGTCTGAGCTCATCTATCACCCGACGAAGATAGTCATATCTCCATTGCAGCTCATAGTAGCACTGCCACTGAGGAAAACGCTCATCGTACCTGATTTTTCTGGGCGTTATGAAGTCATCTATGTGCAAAAGTATGGTGTGTATGCCCGATTTTTCAAGGCAGGCGCATACTCCCTCGGAGATGGTGCTTTTTCCTGCACCGCCCAGCCCGTCTATACCTATGACTGCAACGCCGTTTTTATTTACAAGCTCTGCGGCTTTTTCGCATATCTTTTGTGTGTCGTCCATATGTACCTCCCGTAATTAAGGATATATGCATGATACCATACTGTGGGGATAAAATCAATAAGCTTCACTCAAAAATCAGCCTTTCGTCACTGAATTTCACCTGTTTGACAAATGGTGGAAGATGTGCTATCATATTCCAAGAGGTATATGATATGGATATAAAAGAACAATTCAATATGGTCGCAGAGGAGTACGATGCTAACCGCAGAAGGTTCATTCCCTGCTTTGATGAATTTTATAAAAACACAACGGATTTTCTTGCATCAAATATCGCTGCTCCCGAATGTATCATCGACCTGGGCGCAGGTACGGGACTGCTGTCATATTACTGGTATGAGCATTTTAAAGATGCAAGATTTATCCTTACGGATATAGCAGTGGATATGCTCGAAGTGGCAAAGCGCAGGTTTGCAGGACTTGATAATTTTTCTTATCAGGTCATGGATCATGGCAAGACCTTGCCTGATGCTCGTTTTGATGCGGTAATATCAGCGCTTTCGATACATCATCTTGAACATACGGAAAAACAAGCACTGTTTGACAGGATATATAATGCTCTGCCCGATGGTGGGATATTTATTGACTACGATCAGTTCTGTGCAGGTGAGCCGATGATGGATAAATGGTATGACAGCTACTGGGAGTCTCAGCTTTACAGCAGCGGACTTACCGAGCATGATATAGAGCTGTGGCTGCAGCGGCGCAGACTTGACCGTGAGACTACTGTGCAGCAGCAGACAGATATGCTCAGGCAGAGCGGATTCAGCACAGTGAAATGTGTTTACGATAACAGGAAGTTCGCTGTTATCGCTGCAATAAAATGAGACAGACCGAGGTGATTTCATGCAGCATAAGATAACCGATCTCATCGAGCCCGATAACGGCTGTGAGGGTTTTGCAGAGGGCGAAGAGCCTTCGGTCACGCTGATACTCGATGACGGCAGAAAAATAAAGGTATACGATAAGCTTGCTTATCAGATGGGCTGGGACGCAGGCAGCAGTATATCCGATGAAGATATAGAAAAATACGGAAGATGATAATATGCATAATGAGGTGAAAGGTATGAAAAGAACTATAGCAAAAGCTCCGTGCAAGGTTTGAGGACGCTGCATGGAGGATGAGCTTGTCCTCGGACTTTGCACTTTTGATGAAAACGATAATTCATATAAAAGGAGCAAAGTCAAATGAAAAATAATATCAAAGAACTTAAACCGTGGCTGCTGATGTGGGGGACACAGTTCATTTCTGCACTGGGCAGCGCCATGACAAGCTATGCACTGGTGCTGAAACTGTTTCTTGAAAGCGGTTCGGCACTCAAGACCGCAATGCTTTCCATCTGTTCCTATGCGCCATATGTGCTGATGAGTATTTTTGCAGGTGCGCTGTCTGACAGGTGGGATAAGAAAAAGACCATGCTGATCTGCGATACCGTCGCAGCTTTATCCACAGCTGTGATGCTCGTGCTGGATAAGAACGGGCAGCTGATGCCGTGGCATTTGTATCTCATAAATGCTCTGAACGGGCTTATGAATACTGTACAGCAGCCTGCGTCGGAGGTGGCTGCAACGCTGCTGATACCGAAGGCGCATTATCAGCGTACAAGTGCGCTGCGCTCGTTTTCGCAGTCGCTGACATCTATCCTGACTCCCGTGGCAGCCACAGCGCTGTTCTCGCTGGCAGGACTTGAAGCTGTCGCAGCGGTCGATATCCTGAGCTTTATGGCAGCTTTCATCACACTGCTGTTCTTCATAAAGCTGCCCGAGACAGAAAAAACAGATAAAGCCGCAGAGCCGCTTATTTCAGGCGTAGCCTCGGGACTTCGCTGGCTGCGTGAGCATAAGCTCGTACTGAAACTTATATTCTTTCTGGCAAGCATAAATCTTGTGGCATCAGCCTATGAAGCTTTGCTGCCTGCCATGATACTTCCACGAACGAACGGCGGTAAGAATGTGCTGGGGCTGGTAAACACCTGCGTAGGTTTGGCAACTGTAGCAGGCAGTATGCTGGCGATGGTCCTGCCTGCGCCAAAAAACAGGGTGAGGGCTATCTGTCTTGCGCTGCTGTTTTCCATGAGTACCGAGAATTTTATGCTTGCTTTCGGAAGATCGCCCGTGGTCTGGTGTGCTGCCGCTGTGATGGGCTGGCTGTTCATACCGTATATGGGCGCAAATCTCGATGTGATACTTCGCAGCGAGATACCCTCGGATATGCAGGGCAGAGTCTATTCGTGCCGCAACACCTTGCAGTTTTTCACCATACCCATAGGCAAATTGCTTGCAGGTATATTGGAGGACAATGCCGCTGAACCTTTTATGGCTAAGCAGCAGGGGAGTCTTTTGAACTTACTGTTCGGCAGCGGCAAAGGTTCGGGCGCTGCACTGATGTATCTGATACTGGGTGCAGCAGGCGTGACGGTCTGCCTGATCTACAGCGCTCTGCTAAGAAATGAAAAATGGGATAAGAACTGAATAGGTATACAGCGTATATCCATGCGTGAATTTTGCCCCCGAGTGTTGCAAAGTACTCGAGGGCATTATGTTTTTTCATATCATGCTGTCTCCTCAAAACTCTGTTCTATATTTCTAATAATTTTAGCACGGAATTAAAATGCTGTCAACGTTGGCAGATTTTTTCTTTGACCGTGTTTTTTAACAAATTATAAACTTTTCTTCTCCTATTGAAAATAATGATAAGATGTGTTATACTATATTTAAAGTTAGTCTGGGTAAACTTATTTAGCTGTGTATAACTCTTTGCATATCCCGTGGACAAAATGCATATTATATTGAGCGGAGAGGTATAAATGGCTTTAAGGAAGGAAAAGTTAAATGACTCTGAAAGAACTTAAAATAGGCAGCTGCGCCGTCATCACCGAGGTCGGGGGCGAGGGTGCGTTAAGACAGCATTTTCTGGATATGGGCGTTATCCCCGGGGCTGAGGTCAAGGTGGTAAAATATGCGCCTATGGGTGATCCCATGGAGCTGACTATCCATGGATATTCGCTGACTTTGCGTCTGGCTGATGCGGACAAGATAGGTGTCACACAGATCGAAAACGCCGAAAAGGCAGAGACGGAAAAGCCCAAAAAGAAGAAAAAAGACCATCCGGGTCTTGGTGAGGGCGGCAAGTTCCATCCCAAGGGCAGCGGTGACCCTTTGCCAGAGGGGACAAAGCTTACTTTCGCACTGGTCGGCAATCAGAACAGCGGCAAAACCACATTGTTCAACCGCCTGACGGGTTCAAACCAGCACGTCGGCAACTTCCCGGGTGTAACCGTTGACCGTAAGGACGGTCCTATAAAGGGTCATCCAAATACCCTTGTCACCGACCTGCCCGGAATATATTCCATGTCACCCTATACCAGTGAAGAGGTCGTCAGCCGCAGCTTTGTGCTGGAAGAAAAGCCAAAGGGCATCATAAACATAGTCGATGCCATGAATATCGAGCGCAACCTCTACCTGACCATGCAGCTGCTTGAAATGGGCGTACCTATGGTCGTGGCGCTGAATATGATGGACGAGGTGACAGCTAACGGCGGAAGTATCGACATCAACGAGATGGAAGATATGCTGGGCGTGCCTGTGGTGCCTATCAGCGCTGCGAAAAATTCGGGCGTTGATGAACTTATCGATCACGCAAAGCACGTTGCGCACTACCGTGAAAAACCTCTGAAACGTGATCTCTGCGATGAGAACGACTGCGGCGGTGCGGTACACAGATGTCTGCACGGCATAGCCCATCTTATAGATGACCACGCAAAGCGTGCAGGTCTGCCGGTAAGGTTTGCCGCAAGCAAAGTGGTCGAGGGCGACAGCCTTGTGATGGAACAGCTGGAGCTTGATGATAACGAGAAGGAGACAGTCGAGCATATCGTTTTGCAGATGGAGAAAGAGCGTGGGCTCGACCGCAGCGCAGCCATCGCTGATATGCGCTTTGCTTTTATAAAAAGAGTATGCGAAAAAACTGTCATTAAACCCCGTGAAAGCAAGGAACATATCCGCAGCCGCCGCATAGATAAGATACTCACGGGCAAGTTCACAGCGCTGCCATCATTCATCATTATAATGGCGCTGGTGTTCTGGCTGACTTTCGGTGTTATAGGCGCAGGCCTGCAGGGACTGCTTGAAACGGGCATAGACAAGCTGGTATCCCTTGCGGATAATGCGATGACAAAGACAGGAGTAAACCCTGTGATACATAAACTGCTTGTGGACGGTGTGTTTGCAGGTGTAGGCAGTGTATTGAGCTTTCTGCCTATAATCGTGACACTGTTCTTCTTCCTGTCGCTTCTGGAAGACAGCGGTTATATCGCCCGTGTAGCTTTTGTTATGGACAAGGCTCTCAGGAAGATAGGTCTTTCGGGCAGAAGTATAGTACCCATGCTCATAGGCTTCGGCTGTACAGTTCCTGCTGTCATGGCGACAAGGACACTCCCCAGTGAACGTGACCGTAAGATGACCATATTCCTTACTCCGTTCATGTCATGTACCGCAAAGCTGCCTATCTATGCATTTTTCGTACAAGCCTTCTTCCCCGATAAGGCAGTACCCATAATTGTGGGACTTTACCTGCTTGGCATACTTACTGCCATATTCGCAGCCTTTCTTATGAAAGGCACAGTGTTCAAGGGCGATGCGGTCCCATTTGTTATGGAGCTGCCAAACTACAGACTTCCCGGGGCTAAGAACGTTATGCAGCTTTTATGGGACAAGGCTAAGGACTTTTTGCAGCGTGCATTCTCGGTCATTCTCATAGCTTCTATCGTTGTGTGGTTTTTGCAGAGCTTCAATATGAATTTTGCTCTGGTGCAGAATTCCGAAGAAAGCATACTTGCCTCGGTTGCAGGTATCATAGCACCGCTGTTCGCTCCTCTGGGACTGGGTGACTGGAGGATATGCACGGCGCTCATCAGCGGCTTTATGGCTAAGGAAAGCGTGGTATCCACACTGGAAGTACTGTTCTCGGGCAATGTGGATTCTGCCATGACGCATTTGAGCGCAGCTGCTTTGCTGGTATTCTCACTGCTCTATACGCCTTGTGTGGCAGCAGTTGCAGCTGTCCGCCGTGAACTTGGCAGAAAGTGGGCGGTAACTATGGTGGTGTGGCAGTGTGTTCTGGCGTGGGTGGCAGCACTGGCAGTAAGGCTTATCGGTATGCTTATAGGAGGTGCCTGAATGAATACAGTCGATATCATACTTGTGTTGCTGATAGCTGCTGCGGTCGTATTTGCGCTAAGATCATGTAAACGTCATAAACACAGCTGCGGCTGCTGCACAGGCGATTGTTCGCAGTGCGCAGCAAAGTTCAAAGAATAAAATACTGATAACGGTGCTGAATTGCTATTGCCTGATAGTTTCAGCACCGTGTTTATTTTCAGAAAGATGTTACAAATAAGCCATAAACACGCATATTCTATAACAAATACAATGTTAAGTGAAAGGTTATTGTGAAGAATTGATATTGACGAAAATAGTTCGATTGTGTTAAAATGTAATTTAGTGTAGGTTTGTCTGCGGTGTATTGAAAGCAGGTAAATTATGGGATTTTTTTTGAAGAGCAGATCGTTTTGTCCTGCTGTTTTCAGGAGACTGCTTGTTGATAATGAAAAGCCCCTGTGGTACGGCATGAGCAGGCAGTATTCTAAAAAGGCGGCATTATCCGTGATGTTGATAGTGCTTATTGCAAGTCTGCTGCTGTCGGATTTTCTGAGAGACAGTGCGTTTTTCGATCTCAGGGACATGGTGATCGTCATATTCATCTGGCTGTTCGTCATGTTCGTGGTGGGTACATTTATTGTATTCTTCACGCTTGGGGCGAATACAACGTGCAGTTATCTGCTTACCGACAAACGGCTCATCATCAGGGAGAAGGGCAAGATTAACGAAATACTCCTTGAAAACATAGATGCTGTGACGCTTTGTTCCAAAAACACTGCGCATATCTCACTGAGCTTTAACCGTGATGAGAATGGCGTTACGACCTGTGAGCATGGCAGGAACAGACTGGCATATGAGCCGTATTTTGGCAAGATATTGAAAGTAAGATACGGCGAGAATATCTCTGTGCTGGATATAAGCAGACCTCAAAGGTTGATATCGGTGTTTGAACGGCTGGTCTGCGGTGATGATGACCTCAAAGAAAGCATACCGCCATTGATATTCAGCTGGAAGTATTATCTGCGTGAGGGTGAGAAGATCATTCATAAGGACAGGAGTGTGGGTGCATGGTACTCACATATGCATATCATAGTACCTGTCGGTATGTATGCACTAATTAGTATCGACCCTGTAAGGCTGTACCGTGAAGGTGTATATACTCAGAATGAGCTGTTACATATGCTCTCAACACTGGCGTTTTTTGCTTTGATCATGCATATCTTGCTGAAACCTCTTATCAGGAGCGGAGCGCCCGTTGAAAGATATGCGCTGACCGACAGACGCATACTGATTTACGGGAAAGATAAGAAAATGCGCTCGGTAAGGCTTGATGATATCACTTATGTCAGGACGGACAAGCATAAGAGTTTTTCACAGGTGTGGGATGAGGACAAGCTTGAAGCTGATGAGAGATCACAGCAGGATGAAGTTTTGTTCGATATGCCCGACCTTGAAGAGAATAAAGCTTACACTCATATTAATGGCTATGTACTTAGAATACGTCATAAGGACGGTGCGTGGGAGCTTGCGGTCAGAAGACCCGAGAAACTGCGCATTATGATAGAGAATGTAAGAAATTCGATAAATATATGACCGATGCTCATTGGTCTTTAAAAATAATTAAAATACAGGAGAGTACAATGGAAAACGTAATGGAGATAAACGTGCTGCGCCTGCTGGAAAAGACAGCGCAGAAATACGGCGATAAGACCGCTTATTCCGATACAGATAACAGCATCACATTTGCTGAGATAGAGGATAAGGCAAAGCGAATGGGCAGCGCACTGGCTGAGAAAGTCACACCCCGCAGTCCCGTTGCCGTCATGACCGGCAGAAATGTTCTGACACCTGTGGTGTTCCTGGGCGCTGTTTATGCAGGCTGCTTCTATGCACCTATGGACGCTACCCAGCCGCTTGCAAGGCTGAAAGATATCCTTTCTGTTTTAAATCCCTCTGTTATCGTTGCAGACGATGAGGGCATGAAGACAGCAAGCCAGCTGGGATTTGAGGGCGAGCTGATAAACACAGCCGACCTCTTTGAACATGAGATAGACCAGCCAAAGCTTGATGAGATAGCAAGGAACAGCTGTGCCGATGATCCGCTGTATGTTATATTCACTTCGGGTTCAACAGGCAAGCCAAAGGGCGTTATAACTTCCATGCAGTCGCTTATGTGCTATATCAGCGCATACCGTGAGGTCATGGATATAAATGATACCGATGTGCTGGGCAACCAGTCTCCGCTGGATTATATCGCAGCGATCAGAGATATCTATCTGCCCATCTTCACAGGTGCTTCAATGTTCATCATACCAAAGCAGTGCTTCGTGATACCATCCGAACTGTTCAAGGTGATGAACGAGCGCAAGATCACCTCGGTGGGCTGGAGCGTTTCGGTGTTCACCATCGCAGTCAAGCTCAAAGCTTTCGAGGGTGAAGTTCCGAAGTATCTTAAAAAAGTGTGCTTCTCGGGATCTGTAATGCCTTGCAGCACCCTGAGAGTATGGCAGGAATATCTGCCCGAAACCAAGTTTGTCAACCAGTACGGTCCTACGGAATGTACCGCATCATGCACCTATTATGAGGTAAATGATAAGGTCAGCGATGAGGATGTTCTCCCGATCGGCAGAGCATACCGCAACTACAGGGTCTTCCTGCTGGATGATGATAATAACCCCGTTAAAACAGGCGAACAGGGCGAGATCTGCGTATCGGGCCCTATCCTTGCTCTGGGTTACTATAATAATAAAGAACTCACAGATAAGTCCTTTATCCAGAACCCCCTCAACCACGCTTTCAATGAGCTTATCTATAAGAGCGGCGACTATGGCGTGTTCCGTGAGGACGGCGTGCTGGAATTCAGGGGCAGAAAGGACAGGCAGATCAAGCATCTTGGTCACAGAGTCGAGCTTTCCGAGATAGAGAGCGCAGCACTGAGACTCGATACCATCAAGGATGCCTGCGCTATGTACCTGAAGGAGAAGGAGCTTATTTATCTGTTCTATACAGGTACTGCCACCGTTAAGGAAGCCGCAGTACATTTCAGAGGTATCCTGCCGGGATTCATGGTACCGAGAAAACTCGTGGCTCTCGATGAGATGCCCCATCTTTCCAACGGCAAGATCAATATGCAGGCTCTTAAAGAGCTAATGAAGTAAATAGTTTTAAAAATTTTTAGGAGGAATACAAAATGAAAGAACAGCTTATGGGAGTATTGGAAGAGATCAGACCTGATGTGGATTTTGAGAACGAAAAGCAGCTCATCACCGATGGCGTACTTGACTCTTTTGATATCGTTTCACTGGTAACAGCACTGAACGATGAGTTCGATATCGAGATCGAGGTAGGCAACCTTGTTCCCGATAACTTCAACAGCATCGAGGGCATGATGGCGCTTATCGAAAAGCTGCAGGACGAGGACTAATTTCCTATGAATAAAGATATACTTGAAAAGGCAGCCCTCACCTTAGGCACACCTTGCTACGTATTCGACACAGATGTGTTCGCAGAGCGCAGCAAGGCTGTTCACAAAGCCTTTGGTGAAAGGGTCGGGCTTTGCTATTCCATAAAAGCAAACCCGTTTTTGCTGAAAAGACTTCCCGAGGTATTTTCCTATATCGAGGTCTGCTCACCGGGAGAGCTCAGCATCTGCGAGAGCATAGGTGCGCCCCTCGATAAGATAATCTTCTCGGGTGTAAATAAGACCGAGGACGACGTTGCCAGAGCTTATAAGGACGGTGTAGGTATCTTCACCGCCGAGAGCAGGCTGCACGTTACACTTATAAATGACTGCGCTGTTAAAAACGGCGGCAAGGTCAAGCTGATACTGCGCCTTGCACATGGAAGCCAGTTCGGTATGGATAAGTCCGAACTGCTTGATATCATTGCTCACAGAGCTGATCTCAAGGGCGTTGATATCATCGGTCTGCATTACTTCACAGGCACTCAGAAGACAAAGGTCAAGACTATTGCCAAGGAGCTTGATCTGCTTGATGAGCTCTGTCAGCAGCTTGATGCGGACTATGGTTTCAAGCCATCTCATGTGGAGTATGGTACAGGTCTTGCGGTGGAGTATTATAAGGACTTTACCGATGAGACCGATCTTGCGCTTCTCGAAGAGGCTGCCGAAGTTGTAAGGAACTTTGCAGAGAAGTATCCGCTGACCGTGGAGATGGGTAGATTTTTTGCCGCAACATCGGGCAGCTATCTCACAAAGGCTATGGATATCAAGCAGAATGGCGAGATAAGCTATGTTATCTGCGACGGCGGAATAAACCAGCTCAACTATTATGGTCAGAATATGGCTATGAAAGTACCTCCGATAGAGGTAATAGGAAAATCGGGCGACGAGGCAGAATACTGTCTGTGCGGAAGTCTTTGTACTACCGCTGATATCCTTGTGCGCAAGGTGGGTCTGCCAAAGCTTGAAAGAGGAGATGTGATAGCATTCTCCAAATGCGGTGCATATTCCGTGGCTGAGGGCATTGCGGCGTTCCTGTCAAGGGCTATGCCGAGAGTTGCACTCTACAGCGAAAAGGAAGGTCTTACACTCTCCAGAGAGCTGACCGAGACATATCCGCTGAATACACCGTAAGGCTTATAATGCCATAATCCCCATAAGTCGGAGGTCAATAATTTGTCATATACATCACTTAATTATCTGCTCTATGTTGCTGTCTGCCTGATAGTCTACGGCATCGCTCCCAAAAAGTTCAGATGGGTAGTGCTGCTGGCGGCTTCAATGGGCTTTTATGCAATAGTCTGCATGAAATATATCGGCTTTGTCATACTCACTGCCGCAACGACTTTTGCAGGCGGTCTGGGTCTTGAAAAGTACATTTCTGTCAGCGATGCATACGTAAAGTCGCAGAAGGGCAAATGGAGCAAGGAAGAAAAGAATGCCTATAAAGATAAGGCGACCCGCAACAAGAAGCTTATCTGCGCTGCGGTGCTCGTCTTAAATTTCGGTATACTGGCATTTCTGAAATACTATAATTTCTTTGCCGATTCGCTTAATGTCATACTAAAGCATTTCGGCGGCAAAATACCTAATCTGGGACTTTTCCTGCCGCTGGGCATATCTTTCTATACGTTCCAGTCTATGGGATATATCATCGACATCTACCGCAAGAAGTATAAGGCAGAGCGCAACCCTGCGAAATTCCTGCTGTTCGTGTCGTTCTTCCCACAGATAGTGCAGGGTCCCATCAGCTTCTACAGCAACCTTGCTTCACAGCTGTATGAAGGCAATAAGCTTAAATTCGAGAACTTCAAGCAGGGCGTGCTGCTCATCACATGGGGCTTCTTCAAAAAGCTCATCATCGCAGACCGCCTGGCTCAGACAGTCAGCACCATTCCGGGTGAACACAGAAAGTATTCGGGCACGGTGGTGCTGGTCACAGCGCTTATCTATGCTTTGCAGCTTTACGCTGATTTCTCGGGCGGTATCGATATCTCCCGTGGTGTGGCACAGCTGTTCGGCATAAATATGGCTGAGAACTTCAAGCGCCCCTATTTCTCGAAAGATATCTCGGAATACTGGCACCGCTGGCATATCACCCTCGGCGGCTGGCTGAGAGAATATCTGTTCTATCCCGTGGCTATGTCGAAGCCTTTCCAGAAAATGGGCAAGAACCTGAAAGCTAAGTTCGGCATGAAGATCTCCAAGGTCGTACCTGTTAGTATCGCCTCGCTCATCACATTCATCGTGGTCGGCGTATGGCATGGCGCAAACTGGAAATATGTGGCTTTCGGTGTGTGGAACGGCGGTATCATCATGATATCCACCCTGCTCGAAAGCAACTTCGCAGACTGGAAAAAGAAACTGAAAATCGAAAATACCAACAAGCTGTTCATCACATTCCAGGTGATAAGGACATTCCTCATAGTGCTTGTCGGCTACTATTTCGATATCGCTCCCGGGTTCAAGGATGCTATGCATATGATGTATGTATCCGTGGCTGATTTCCATGTGAGCGAACTTCTGACTGCGGGGCTGTTCACCGATATCATGGTGGCAAAGCGTGAGATGCTCATCGTTGCTGTTGCTACTGTGACTATGCTGATAGTTTCCATCATTCAGGAAAGATGCGAGAAAAAGAACGATGATACGATCCCATCAAGTGAGAAGACACTGCGTGCAGTCATATGCAAAAAGCACTTTGTGTTCCAGTCAGCCATATTCCTGCTGCTGTTCTTCAGCGTGCTGGTATTCGGTGAGTACGGACCCGGTTCCGATCCCGCTGATTTCGTATATGCGCAGTTCTAAATTTTATATATGATCCCTGTAAGGAGTAAAAATGAAAGGTAAGATAAAGAAGCGTGTGCTCAAGCTGACAGCGCTGTTCGTGGCTGTACTTGTGCTGTATATGGCAAACTCACAGCTGCTTATCCGCACGGGTATGTCAGCCGAGAGCCATATACGCAATTTCTACCGTGAGCCTAAAAATACCATAGATGTGGCTTTCATAGGTTCAAGTGAGATGTATGCGGACTATTCCGCACCGCTGGCTTATGACAGGTGTGGCTATACAAGCTATAATCTGTGCTTTGACGGTGCCGTGGGACTTTACTACGGCTCGATGCTCAAAGAATTTATGTCAAGGCAGGACCCACAGCTTGTGGTCATAGAGGTAAACGGTTATTTCTACACGGAGGAGCGTTCCCATCAGGAGGGAAGCGTCAGAAAATGGCTGGATAATATGCATAAGAATTCCAACTGGGCAGGCGAGATAAGCAAGAATATACCCCGTGAGGAACAGATAAACTACTATTTCAACCTGTTCAAGTACCATTCCAACTGGGCAAGACCCGAGGGTCAGACCCAGCGTCTCAAAGACCTTATCAGAAATGACAGCACTAAGGTTTCCATGATGAAGAGCTTTGGTACAAGAACTGCTACAAAATCTGTAGCAAAGGTAAAGCGCAAGGGCTCGCCGAAGATGTATGATTTCGGTGAACAGTGCCTTGATGAGACCATATCTGTCTGCAAGGAACTGGGTATCGAGAACGTGCTGTTCATACGTGTGCCCCATAAGGATAAGCTTGACGATAAGACCAGTGATAGGATCGAGAAGATCGTTACCGATGCAGGCTACGATTACGTCAACTTTGAACGTATGTCGGATCAGATAGGCATCGATGAGGATAAGGATTACTACAACGGCGAACACATGAACGTGTTCGGCAATGAGAAGAACACAGCGTTCATAGCAGATTATATTTCCGAGCATTATGACCTTGATACATCGCACAGCGAAGAGGTCGATGCACAGTGGCGTGAATGCGCTGATTACACCAAGGGCATTTTTGAGGTGCTGGGCAGCAGGACTCTTGAAAATGAGGACCTAGCATACGGCGAGTATTCCGATTTCAGCGATGAAGCCCGTGACGAGTTGCTGGCAAGACGTGAGCGCAAGAAGAAAGAGAAAGCCGAAAAGGAAAAGAAAGGCGAAAAATTCGAGGACGAACTCGAAGAAGAACCGCCTCCGCCGGAAGGCTGATCGATAGCATAAAATACCCCCACAGGAACTTTGTGAATGTCCTGTGGGGGTTAGTTTTATATATTGTTTATTCAGACTCTTGCAGCTACCAGGTCGCCCATTTCCTTGCAGCCTACCTGCTTCATGCCCTCGGACATGATGTCGCCCGTGCGGTAGCCCTCAGCCAGTACCTTCTTGACAGCATTGTCGATGGCATCAGCTTCCTTGTCCATATCGAAGGAATATCTCAGCATCATCGAAGCTGAAAGGATGGTAGCCAGAGGATTAGCCTTGTCCTGACCTGCAATGTCGGGTGCAGAACCGTGGCTTGGCTCGTACAGACCGAACTTGGTGTCGTTAAGTGATGCAGATGCCAGCATACCCAGTGAACCGCTGACCATAGCAGCCTCATCGGAAAGTATATCGCCGAACATATTCTCGGTGAGTATTACATCGAACTGCTTGGGGTCACGAACCAGCTGCATTGCGCAGTTATCGACCAGCATATGCTCCAGCTCTACCTCGGGATAGTCCTTTGCGACCTCGTTGACAACTTTTCTCCAAAGTCTTGAAGAATCCAGTACGTTAGCCTTGTCAACGCTTGTTACCTTCTTGCGGCGCTTCATGGCAATATCAAAGCCCTTTATGGCGATACGCCTGATCTCGTTCTCGTTGTAGCTGAGAGTATCTACAGCAGTCTCAACGCCGTCAACATTCTCGGTCTTTCTCGCACCGAAGTAAAGTCCGCCTGTGAGCTCACGCATTATCATCATATCGAAGCCGCCCTCGATGATGTCGCTTCTCAGCGGGCAAGCGAATTTCAGCTCGTCATACAGGTTTGCAGGGCGCAGGTTAGCGAAAAGCCCCAGCTCTTTCCTGATCTTGAGAAGTCCTGCTTCGGGGCGCAGGTTGGGCGCCAGCTTGTACCAGGGAGATGTGGAAGTGTTTCCGCCTATGGCACCCAGCAGAACTGCGTCAGCCGCCTTTGCTGTAGCCACAGCCTCATCGGTCAGGGGCACGCCGCAGGCATCTATCGAACAGCCGCCCATGAGTATGTCTGTGTACTCAAAGCTGTGCTGATACTTTTTTGCAACTGCATCAAGGACCTTGATAGCCTCCGTAACGATCTCGGGACCAATGCCGTCGCCTTTGATAACGGTTATTTTTTTATTCATAAGAACTACTCCTTTTGCTTGCGGGATCTCCGCAGCCAGATTTAAAATATCATACCTGTATATTATACCATTTTCCTCAAAGGTTGTCAACCGACGGCGCACTTTGTCAGTTGTCTGTAAAAAAGATTTGCATTATCCGTCGGATTGTGTTATACTATAATTTAGGTATAAAATACAGATCACTCACTAAAAAGGATGTGATATAATGCTAAAGATCGCAATGTGCGATGATAGTCCGCAGGATAGGTCTAAATTGCTTGAAGTCCTCAAAAGCTATGCAGAGGAAAGAAAGCTCGATATAGACGCTGCTATTTACAGTGCAGGCGAGGAACTGCTGGCTGATATGCAGGAGTTCGACATCATCTTTCTTGATATAGAGATGAACGGTATAAACGGCATCGAAACTGCCCAGCGTATCCGTGGTATGGATATGACCATGCCGATAGTCTACGTCACAAGCTATAGTAAATACTGGAGAAGTGCCTATAAAGTCCATGCATTTGACTTTATCTCAAAACCCTATGAGAGGGACGATATATTCGCTGTGATGGACGATTTCCTTGCTTCCTCCCGTGAGGACAGGAGCGTAAAGATACAGATCGAGACCGCAGGCGGCACAGAGATAGTTGATACATCTGATGTGTGCTATCTGCTGATACAGAAGAAAAAGTCCGTCATCGTCGGGCTTAAAGACGGTGAGCTGACATCTACCGAGACTCTTACCCAGCTTGCCCATAAGCTTGAAAACGAGCAGATGTTCCAGATACACCGTTCCTGCTATGTGAACCTTAAATATGTGCAGAACTATTCCCGTTCTGACGGTGTCATAATGCAGACGGGTACATGGCTGCCCCTTGCCAGACAAAGGCAGGAAGAATTCCTGTATATGCTGGGCAAGTATCTCAGGAAGGGGTGAGGGCAGTGTCGGATGTGATGATAGAGGTCATATCTATCGCCGTTGTGGATATGCTGTTCTTCGGGCTGGTGTTCCTGATGCTTTCAAAGGTCAAGTCACGCAAGCTGGACAGCAGTGTGTTCTATATACTTTCTTACATTGCCGTCAATGCTATCGGCGTGGGCATAAGTATGAGCCTGCTGCCCGACCTGAAGCTTGTTTTCACCTCGGTGGTGATACTGCTGGTGGCTTTTTTCATGTTCGGTATGGATATAAAGCGAGGAGTGCTGTACGGTATAGTGTTAATGCTGATAGGCATACTGAACGACCTGCTGGCAACTTCGATGATGATGCTGATAAACGACACCACTTTCTCGGTCATTCTTGGCGACCCTCAGCATCAGCTGTTCGTATCCTTTACGAACTGCCTGCTGATACTGTTCAGCTATCTGCTGGTAAACACCTTTATCTCGAAGCGTGAGAGCATCACCGTCAAGCTTGGTGAACTGGCTATGTTCATACTTCTTGCGGTGCTGGAGATATTTGTCATTGTTGAATATTCTCTTAATCTGACCGACCCTGCGGATAACTATAAACTGCTGCTGATGCACATAGGCTTTATGATGCTGGATATGTACTTCATAACCTCGATAAACAGGATGGCTGACATAAACAATGCAAAGCTCGAAAACAGACTGCTCCAGAAACAGAACGAGATACAGCTTGCGCATTATGTTGAGCTGGAGAAGAACTACTCCGAGTCACGCAAGATAATCCACGATATCAAAAAGCATCTTGCCATACTCAGTGAGCTGGCAGGTGAAGACCCCGAGAAAGCCCGACAGTACCGCAAGATGATAGAGGACGATGTGGATTCGCTGGCAGGAGGTTTTACCTGTACAAATAAGATACTGGCGATAATAATGAGCCAGAAGATAGCTGCCGCAGAAGCGCAGGGCATCGAGGTAAGCACTGATATAGAGGATATAAGCTTTGATTTCATGAGGGATATGGATATAACTTCTATTTTTGCGAACCTGTGGGACAACGCCATCGAAGCCTGTGAGCGCAGTGTCATCAAGCACATAACGGTATCTATGGAACAGCGTGGCGGCTTTATCCTTATAAATTTCAAGAATACCTATGATGGCAAGGTAATAAAGTCTTCTAAGGGATTCAAGTCAACTAAAGATGGTCACAGGGGCGTAGGACTGACCATAATCAGGGGCACTGTCGAGAAGTACGGGGGACTTCTGAACATGGAGGCAGGCAGCACGGATTTCTCGGTGGAGATAACTCTGCCCGTTCCTGTATGAGCGATATTGATATGACTTTTGTGTAAGATGCATAATTAACGATGCGAATTTGATGATATTTTTGACATCATCTTCCGTTCGGGACTAAATATTGCATTTCGGGAAAAAACTCTTGATTTATCATAAAACATCGGCTATAATAAGCTTGTAAGATAAAGAGAGAGATACACAAAACACCAAAACGCAAATCAAGATTATTACCACCGTCTGCCCCCCCATGACCCCCGGACAGACGGAAGCAAATCAAATAATGGTGGATCCCCCCCAACGTGTCCACCTAGCAAAACACTGCGAAGGATTTTACCTTGCGCAGTTTTTTGTTGCCCTAGCCCTAGCCCGGGTCGCCGACTCGTCACGACTTTTTGCTTAATAGATAAAACAGGCGCTCGGTAGCAATAAATAGCATGGCTCTATAGGTAGTTTCCCCTAGCCCGGGACGCCAATTCGTCACGATTTTTTGTTTAATAGAATAAACAGTCGCTCGGTAGCACAACATAGTTTGTCACATCGTATATTTTCCCTAGCCCGGGACGCCAATTCGTCACGACTATTTGCTTAATAGATAAAATAGGCGCTCGGTAGCACAACATAGTTTGTCACATCGTATATTTCCCCTAGCCCGGGTCGCCGACTCGTCACGTTGTTTTGCTTAATAGATAAAACAGGCGCTCGGTAGCAATAAATAACATGGCTCTATAGGTAGTTTCCCCTAGCCCGGGACGCCGACTCGTTACATTGTTTCGTTTAATAGATAAAACAGGCGCTCGGTAGCAATAAATAGCATGGCTCTATAGGTAGTTTCCCCCTAGCCCGGGTCGCCGGCTCGTTACGACTATTTGCTTTATGAAACAGATAGTCACTAGAAGCATCAGCTCTGTTGATACTGTGCTAAAACATAGCTGCGGAGCAAAGCTGCCAAACCACCATGTCAATAATTTTGAATTAAAAAATCCTCGCAAACACGGCGCTTGCGAGGATTTTTTTTGTCGAACTCATACTCGACTTATAGTGCGGATAACAGGACTTGAACCTGCACACCATACGGCATTAGAACCTAATGGTAAGGCAACGTTGTTGGGATAATATGAGGGTATTTTTACTAAATACTTAAATTATCCCGTCAATATAGAAATATGATACTTCGGTTGTTTATTCATCATATGCTTTTTGACAAAATGGACAATCATTCTCATAGGCAACATCTTCTAATGTGTATTCTACAGCAGAAGCTATTTGATCTCTATCGTTTAAAGCTGTATATATTGGATTATTTTTTATTTCTTTTAATACTGCCTTCAAAGCTTCATCATCTGAGTATTTCCCCGTATTATACCAATAATCATCATGTGCATCACAATGTGCTATAGCGCCGATTTCTTCCATTATATCATGAACATTATCTCTGTACTGTTGAATTGCTTCTACGCCAGATGATAGGAAAACAAATTCTTTTGAAGCTAAATTTAATGCACTTGAAAAAATAGATGCTGTATTAATTAGATTAGATTCGATTTTTTCGCGATTAACTGTGGAAGTGATAGCTTCGACCATTAATTGTAATGCTTTTGACATACCAACATGTAATATTGGAGAATTGGGAAATGCTTGTACGATAACATTATCAATCTCATCTAAGCATCTTTCAAAAGCAGGTTTTAATTCTGCAATAATTGACGTTGCATCTTCAAATTCACCTCTTTTCATCCGCTTTGCATGAGCAACTTGATTTCTATAACCATATAGTTTTTCCCATTTTGACGATAAATCATCAACTTGTATCTTATCGGAAAAAAATCGTTCCCAATTTGACTTTGCCACAAGATCGTCTAATAAAGCTTCAACTTTATCTGTTGCATCTAGTTTTTCTTTTTTATCAATTAATAATGATTGCATTTTTAGAACTGCGGTTTGATCTAAAACTTTTAAAGAGTATTTGCTAAAGAAAAACCAACTTAATTGAATAAAATCTGCATAATACAGTTGGTCACCTATCAATTCATTTTGGCTTTTCTGATTTTTTTCTAGCGTTTTATTAATTGATTCCTTGACTTCCAATGGTACATAACTACGAAACCAGCCACTCCCATTGGTATTAATCATCAATTTATAAATAATCTTACGGAGCAGATTTTCAATTTCAATTATTTTGGGGTAGAGTTCATTGGTATAATACATTGAAACATCATCCCATATAGTATTTATAATGAATTGCTCTCCACACTGACTATTAATTCTGCGTAGTAAATCATCAAAATCGCCTAATATACCTGCAATAGTATTATTAGCTTTTTCATATGAAATCTGAAAATAGAAAATGATTTCTGGTTTGTTTTTGTTATCCTTTTCAATAGTTCTACTCGTGATTATAATATTAAAAACTGTTTCTTTAAAAAGTAGAGTGTTATTTGAAAAAGATATACGAGAATTGGATGATAGAAGGTTTTTGAATTGTTCTATAGTTTGGCAGAAGTCATTTCTCGTTTTTATAAGCAAATATTCTATTTTCATAGTAACAGTCCTCCTTTTACAAACAAGAATCATTCAATAACCACAATAATACTGTAATACTATTTTTGATAAGCAAAAATGAACAATCATTCCAACGCTTATTTGATTTATTATAACATATGGAATTATGTAAGTCAACATATAAAGCTCTTTTATTCGATTAGTATCGCTTTTGTAAAGAAATGAAAAACGACGTTCCGCTGAAAAGCAAAGTGTATTTAACTCATTATTCTCTGAATTTTAACTTCAATATCATTTTAATGTTCAAATGCTCTTTCAAATTTATAATTTAAAGAGAAAGAAAAAACTTAATACACAAACTAACAACCTTAGAACGAACTGCGATAGTTTTGTTATTATAAGGTGCTTGACAAACTAATAATGATATGTTAGAATATAATCGTAAAGTAATACAATTGAAAATATTTGCAATTACAGGAGTAGCGCATGGAACAGCTATTAGTGAGCCATTGGTATAAAAATACAAGATTCGAAATACAGAGCATAGGGAGCGTGGAATACATTGTCCCCTGCGAATATGGTTCAGTGTACGATCCGATAAAGAGCGAAAACAAGATGATGACTGACGCCCTAAACCTCGGCAAGTACCTGACAGATAACGACCTCGGTCAGAATGAAATGGTGCTGGACTTCGTACACGAATACGGGCTGCTCGGCATCATGCCGGATATTGCAGGTTCTGACATTGGTCGAAACGAGCGTGTCATCGTCCGTGATAACATTTTCATGGAGAGTGGAATTGTTGAAGTTAACGAGCTCGCAAAGCAGTTCTTTCCTTTCGATAACATCGACATACTTGATAACGTCAACAAAAAAGGTAAGCTCAGACTTACCTACCGCAGTCCGATATATTCAACGATGTTCCTGCGGAAGTATAGATACTGCGAACCGCTTGACTGGATAAAGAAGTATTTCAAGTACCTGTACAGCTTTATGCTCAAAGAACCGAAACTACCGGAGTTTTTACCTCCACGTCTGACATACAAGATAGACGATCGAAACGGTCTGAACCTGCTGTGCGAGTATGATTCGCTGAAAGCAATGATAGACTTCGCATTCGCCAAAGCAGTGACAAACGATAAGAAGCCTATCCGTTCCTGCAAGCACTGCGAAAAGCTATTCTATGCGACCGATATACGCAGCGAGTTCTGTTCCGCACGCTGCCGAAACCAATACAACGTATACAAATCAAGGGCAAAGCATTGACGCTTTGCTCTTTTTGTTTCAAAATAATTTGAGGAGGCCTTGACAAATAAAAATAGCGTGTTATAATAGAATCAGAAAGTAATAGTATTGAATCGATATGCAATTACATATTGATTTAATAAAAGAGCAAAGTTCACTTACCGGCTTTGCTCATTCTTCTCTAAAGTCTGTAATATGATAACAAATATATCTTATTACAGAACAAGTGAAAATATTTCACGGAGGTGTTCAAAAATGATTGATTAAATATCAAAGAGCAGCTTGAAAATTGAATATGGGATCAGGAGTTACGTTGTTTCCGATGGTGGGGCGGTGAGCCGTACCAGCCCAGAGATGCGCGATGACCTCGAAAGA
>CADALT010000014.1 GCA_902788785.1 uncultured Ruminococcus sp. | reverse complement strand
CTTCTTATCGTAGTAAGCGCCCAGGAACTTGCCTGCGTCATCTCTGGAGAAGCCGTAGGTCATCTGAGTCAGGTCGTTAGTACCGAAGCAGAAGAAGTCTGCGTTTGCAGCGATCTCATCAGCAGTCAGAGCAGCTCTTGGGATCTCGATCATTGTACCAACTTCGTACTTCAGATCGGAACCTGCCTGTGCGATAACAGCGTCAGCAGTCTCAACAACTACCTTCTTAACGAACTTGAGCTCCTTAACATCGCCTACCAGAGGGATCATGATCTCAGGCTTAACGTTCCAGTCAGCGTGCTTCTTCTGAACGTTGATAGCAGCCTTGATAACAGCAGCTGTCTGCATCTTAGCGATCTCGGGATAAGTTACAGCCAGACGGCAGCCACGGTGACCCATCATGGGGTTGAACTCGTGCAGTGAAGCAATCAGAGCCTTGATGTCCTCAACGGACTTGCCCTGTGCATCAGCCAGTGCCTTTATGTCAGCTTCCTCAGTAGGAACGAACTCGTGCAGAGGAGGATCCAGGAATCTGATAGTTACAGGGTTGCCTTCCAGAGCCTCGTACAGAGCCTCGAAGTCAGCCTGCTGCATAGGCTCGATCTTAGCCAGAGCAGCCTCTCTCTCCTCAACTGTATCAGCGCAGATCATCTCTCTGAAAGCAGCGATCCTGTCAGCCTCGAAGAACATATGCTCGGTACGGCAAAGACCGATACCCTCAGCGCCCAGTTCTCTAGCCTTCTTAGCATCAGCAGGAGTATCAGCGTTAGTTCTTACCTTGAGCTTTCTGTACTTGTCAGCCCATTCCATGATCCTGCCGAACTCGCCTGCGATCTGTGCGTCAACAGTAGCGATAACGCCGTCATAGATGTTACCTGTTGTACCGTCGATGGAGATGTAGTCACCCTCAACGAAGGTCTTTCCGCCCAGCTCGAACTTCTTGTTAGCTTCGTCCATCTTGATGTCGCCGCAGCCGGATACGCAGCACTCGCCCATACCTCTAGCAACAACGGCAGCGTGAGATGTCATACCGCCTCTAACTGTCAGGATACCCTGAGCAGCCTTCATACCTGTGATATCTTCAGGAGAAGTTTCCAGTCTTACCAGAACTACCTTCTCACCCTTCTCAGCCCAAGCAACAGCGTCATCAGCAGTGAATACTACCTTACCGCAAGCAGCTCCGGGAGAAGCGCCCAGACCCTTACCAACAGGTGTAGCAGCCTTCAGTGCCTTAGCGTCGAACTGAGGGTGCAGCAGTGTGTCGAGGTTTCTGGGGTCGATCATCAGAACAGCTTCCTGCTCGGTTCTCATACCCTCGTCAACCAGGTCACAAGCGATCTTCAGAGCAGCCTGAGCTGTTCTCTTACCGTTTCTGGTCTGGAGCATATAGAGCTTGCCGTGCTCAACGGTGAACTCCATATCCTGCATATCTCTGTAGTGAGCCTCAAGTCTCTGGCAAACATCCTGGAATGCTGCGAAAGCCTCGGGGAACTTTTCAGCCATCTGAGCGATAGGCATAGGAGTACGAACGCCTGCAACAACGTCCTCGCCCTGAGCGTTTGTCAGGAACTCGCCCATCAGCTTCTTCTCGCCTGTAGCGGGATCTCTTGTGAATGCAACACCTGTGCCGCAGTCATCGCCCATGTTACCGAATGCCATGGACTGTACGTTAACAGCAGTACCCCAAGAGAAAGGAATATCGTTGTCACGTCTGTAAACGTTAGCTCTGGGGTTGTCCCAAGAACGGAATACTGCCTTGATAGCACCGATCAGCTGCTCCTTAGGATCAGCAGGGAAATCAGCACCGATCTTTGCCTTATATTCAGCCTTGAACTGACCAGCCAGTGCCTTCAGGTCGTCAGCGGACAGCTCAACGTCCTGTGTAACGCCCTTTTCTTCCTTCATCTTGTCGATGAGTTCCTCGAAGTACTTCTTACCAACTTCCATAACAACGTCGGAATACATCTGGATAAATCTTCTGTAGCAGTCCCAAGCCCATCTGGGGTTGCCGGACTTCTCAGCGATAGTCTCTACAACTGTCTCGTTCAGACCCAGGTTCAGGATAGTATCCATCATACCGGGCATAGATGCTCTTGCGCCGGAACGTACAGATACGAGCAGGGGATTTTCCTTATCACCGAACTTCTTGCCTGTGATCTCCTCCATCTTAACGATGTACTGGTTGATCTCAGCCATGATCTCGTCGCTGATGCCGCCGTCCTCGTAATACTGTGTACAAGCCTCAGTAGTAATAGTGAAGCCCTGGGGAACTCTCTCTGCGCCGAAGATCTTAGTCATTTCAGCCAGGTTAGCGCCCTTACCGCCGAGCAGCTCTCTCATATTGGCATTGCCTTCTGAGAAGAGATAGCAATACTTAGTTGCCATTGGTCATCTACCTCCAAAAATATTGAATTCCGTTTTTACGGCTGAACACAAAAATACAGCCGTCATTACGGTCATAAATATATTATAACAGATTTCCGCTGAAATTACCATAGTTTCCGACCAATTTCTGACGGAAAAAGTTCTACAATATTTGCCTGTTACTTCTGTACACTATGCACAAAACAAGCTTTTTTTACGGTATTATGAATCAAAAATATGCCATGTACTGTGCATAATGCAGTACATGGCACAAAGTCAGTCGAAATAGAAAAGTTCCTCAAACTTTTTATCAAGGGCTATGCACAGTATAAGTGCGAGCTTTGCGGTGGGGGAGAACTGACCTGTTTCGATGGAGCTTATGGTATTGCGTGAAACGCCCACCATCTTTGCCAGATCCCCCTGAGACAGAGCTTTTTCAGCCCTTGCCTGTTTCAGTCGGTTCCTGAGTATCAGTGCATCATCCATAGTTTAACTCCTTGCTTGTTTTGCCAGTGAGATAATATACATTACAAGTGAGAATACCGCAGCAGCACTCCACACAGCAGCCAACACTTTGTATTTCTTATCCTTTAGTTTTACAGCTTTATACAGAACATCTACCGCTGCATATGTTGAGAATATGCAGTAATAACCAAAAGCCGGTCTGTCAAGTATCACCTGTTCCATCACCCTGAAAACGATGCACAGGGATAATGCCGCAACACTTGCGAGACTTGCGCTTTTTGTTTCGGTCTCTTTCATTACAAGGTCGATGTTTTGGTTTTCTTTGCGGCTCATTTCGAGCAATTTCTCTTTATCCATCTCAGTGCCCTCTTATTATTTTTATCATGCCGACCGTGAAGCTGATGGCAAATATGATGCCCCACAATACTCCGAGACCGAGCTGATCCTTTTTTTCAGCTTTATACCTGTGTACAGGTATCTTACCGCCATGCTTATCGCCATTATCGACCAGATTCCGTAGTCCTGCTCGCCCCTTGCCAATATATTAGTGACGTACAGTATGAATACAACTATCGCCATGCCTAGTCCTGCGTAGTAGTTGGCTTTGCCTGCGACTTCAAGTTCAAAGGGGTCATTCTTTTCGTTTTCTTTACGGCTCATTTCGAGTATCTTGTTTTTATCCATATTTGTCACCTTTCTTTTGTTCTCGCATTGTATGCAAAGTTTTGTTGTAATTCTGCCAAGTTTACTTGGTAATTATATTATACCACTGCCAAGTGTACTTGTCAAGAAGTTTGCACAGTTTACTTGGCACTCTGTAGGTGTGCACAATATGGCGGAATACAGGTTATGGACATTGTATAATTCTACGCCCGGAATATGCTATGCTTACGATACAAAAAACATAGGTGAATTTTGTTTAATTCATGTATTGAAAATATTCTGGTAATATTTTATAATAAGAATATATATAAATATAGAGAGGAGTGAGGAGAGTGAGCGGCAGAAATAAATATAAACTTGATCTGATGCGATTTGACAAAGTGAAGGAGCGCACGGTCTATCTTATTGGAGACATTGCCTGTCTTGTGGGACATATACTTTATTTTACCATGTTCTGCATACTTGCGGTAAAGCCCATGTTGATACTGAACATTTTCAGTGTGGCGTTCTACAGCCTGATGATATGGCTGATATTCAAGGTCGAGGAACGCAGGGTGCTTGTGTTGGTGGCGCTGGTGGAATTCATGGTCCATGCGTGTCTTGGAGTGTATTCGCTGGGCTGGGGCATGGGCTTTGGTATGATACTGCTTTTCATCATGCCGATACCGTTCTATCTTCCGCTGAATAAGTTTGTAACGCCATATCTCTTCTCACTGGTACCGCTATCACTGTATATCGTTATGATGGTGATTTTTGGCAGACCCGGGGTGGGCGGACTGTACACGTTCAACGATCCCGTGCTGAAGAATATCATCTACAGCTTCAATATAGCCGTGGGGGCGCTGATAATGCTGTATATCTCCTCGATATACATGATAAACCGTGAGCTTATGCAGTATAAGCTGGTGGTCAAGAACGAGAGCCTTAAAAAGCTGGCTGCCATCGATCCGCTGACACAGCTTTTCAACCGCCGTGCAATGGGCGAACACATCAGGATAATGCAGCGCAACTGTGAACAGACAGGCAAAGGTTATGTGGTCTGCCTGGGAGATATCGACGATTTCAAGAAGATAAATGACAACTACGGTCATGAGTCGGGCGACGATGCGCTGAAGATAGCAGCAGGCATTATCGGCAGGAACATACCTGCGGAGGGCTATGCAGGCAGATGGGGCGGCGAGGAATTCCTGTTCGTTATCCCTAATGCGGGGGTGAAAGAGGGCGCAGAGTGTGCCGAGCGAATACGCAGTGCCATAGCCGCTAAAAAATTCAGTGCGGCGAAAGGGGACTTCTCCATCACCATTACCATCGGTGTCAGCACAGGCAAAGCCGATGAAGACATAGAAAAGGTCATATCCCGTGCGGATGCCCAGCTTTACCGTGGCAAGGAACAGGGCAAGAACAGGGTGACATTTGAAGAATAACACAAAAGCCCGAAGAAAGCGTGTAACTTTCCTCGGGCTTAAATTATGCTTTTTCGCAGAAAAACTCGATCTCTTCACCCAGCGGGCCAAAGCAGAATGCCATCCTTATGGGCAGGGGAGGCGATGAGGGTATGACCCTGTCATTGGGTTCGATAAAAACGGTATAGCCTGCGGATCTGACTTTCTGCACTATCTCGTCCACATCGTCCGTCAGGAATGCCACATGACGTATCGCACCGATACTGCGTTCGCCCTCACCGTTGGTGAAGACCTCTATGATACCGCAGCCGCTGTCTATCATTATGCCGCTCTCCCATTCACGGCAAAGGCGCATCCCGAGAAGTTCTATGTAAAACTCCTTGACTTTATCGAGATCTTCCTGTCGTGCGCATTTCATGGAGATATGATGTATGCCTTTTATCATGGATAACTCTCCTCGGTCAGTATTCTTTCAGCACACGGGGAACTCTTGCGGTTATGTCGCAGGTAACCTCGTAGCCTATCGTACCTGTCAGGGCGGCGATAACATCGGCATTTATCTCATCGTTCATCAGTATGACTTCGTCACCCGGCTTAGCATCGGGAACATTAGTTACATCGCACATGAACTGATCCATGCAGACTCTGCCGCATATCTTGCATTTTCTGCCGTGTATGATGACCTCGCCTTTGTTCGAGAGTGCTCTGGGATAACCGTCCGCATAGCCTGCGGTAACGGTCGCAAGGCGCATATTGCGGTCGCTGACGAAGGTACGTCCGTAGCTTACATCAGTACCTGCGCCGATCTCTTTTACCTGTGAGATCACAGCTTTAAGTGTCATGACGGGCTTCGGTTTGAAGGGCAGGGGCTTCTGGGGGTCGGGATATAGACCGTACAGGATTATGCCGAGCCTTGCAATGGTGCTGCCCTCGCCGTAGCCGTATGCTCCGCCTGCGGAATTCTTGATATGTGCGTGTTTGAGGCGCACGCCCTGAGCTTCCAGCAGATCACGTACACGGAAGAAATGTTCAGCCTGCATTTTTGTGTATTCATC
Organism: uncultured Ruminococcus sp.; assembly: GCA_902788785.1. Taxonomy (GTDB): domain Bacteria; phylum Bacillota; class Clostridia; order Oscillospirales; family Ruminococcaceae; genus Hominimerdicola. The sequence goes on along the minus strand of CADALT010000014.1, from coordinate 45,771 downwards.
GTCCGATGTGCTGACACCGTCTGCGCAGGAAAAATGCGAGAATATGCCTTCCAGCGAAATATTGGGCAGCACGGATATTTCAGCCAGCTCGTTTGCCTGCTCCTCGGGAGTGCCATGCACGCCTATGCGGCTCATGCCCGTATCGACAGCGCCGTGCAGGCGGACCTTGCCCTTGGCGTAACTGCTGAGAGCCTCGGCATAACTAAGCTCGGTACAAGCCTGAATGAGGTTGTACTCACTCATCATCGGTGCAAGCTCGGGGGGAGTGTAGCCAAGTATCAGTATGTCGCCTGTGATGTACATATCACGCAGGCGGACAGCTTCTTCGATGTTGGATACAGCAAAATATTCTATATCGTGGGCTTCCTGCAAATAAGGCACGATGATCTCATCGCCGTGTCCGTAACAAGAGGCTTTCACGACACACATGATCTTAGTATCCCATGGGATAAGCTTTTTGTATTCCTTTAAATTGTAGTCTAAAGCAGCAGGGTCTATCTCAGCCCAGCAGCGCCTTAAAAAATCCATCAGTAAGACTTCCTTTGCAATTGAAATTGAAACACATATTATTATAACGCAGCTCACTCGGTTTGTCAATAAAAAAGCTGCCTCGAAAGACAGCTTTTTAATATGCTATTATTATAGTATATTACTTATCGTCCTTTGCGTCGGAAGTCATCTGGGATGCCATCAGATCACGGATCTCGGTGAGCAGCTTCTCCTCAGCGGAAGGCTCAGCAGCCTCTTCCTCAGCTTCCTCTTCCTTCTTAGCCAAAGCAGCAGCCTTTGCAACTGCGCCGTTTACAGCCTTGAGCATGATGAAGAGGATAAGTGCGATAACAAGGAAGTTGATAACGGCAGAAATAAACGAACCATAGTTGAAATCAACATTGTTGATAGTGAACTTGCCGCCTACGACCTGCATAACACCTGTCTCGGGATCCTTCTTTGCACCGCCTGTGATGAGTGCGATCAGAGGGTTGATGAAGTTCTCTGTAAGGGAAGTAACGATATTGCCGAACGCAGCACCGATGATGACACCGATAGCCATATCCATTACATTGCCCTTGAGTGCGAACTCCTTGAACTCTGTCATAAACTTCTTGAACATACTTCAATACACGTCCTTTCGGAAAAATTCTTATATTATAATAGCACATCAAATCACTAAAGTCAAGTCGCATTTTGTGATAATGGATAAATTTATCACATTTTTTGCAATAAAGGAAAATTCAGGAAAAATCAGGAAATTTATGGTTTTGGAATACTATAATAAATATAAAAGCCGAGCGGAGGTATACTATAATAAAATAGGCAGAAATTTTCGGACGAAAAAGCGCAAAGTTACCATTGTGAAACTAAAGTGTAAACAATATATTAAAGCTATTGCATTTTTTGAGACACTGTGCTATAATAATTAAGCTGTCAGTCAGGAACAGCGGTAGATGGTCGAAGAACGCCATGCGATGGGGTATAGCCAAGCGGTAAGGCAACGGACTTTGACTCCGTCATTCGATGGTTCGAATCCATCTATCCCAACCACAATGGGGCGTCGCCAAGCGGTAAGGCAACGGACTCTGACTCCGTCACTCCGAAGGTTCGAATCCTTCCGCCCCAATATTTTAAGACCTTTCGGTAAAACGGAAGGTCTTTTGTTTTGTCTGAAAAGGCGTCGGAAGAACACGAAGACAGCCGAAAACGTGTTCGTCTTATGGGAATGTATGTTCGTATAAAGCCTGCAAAATGCGGAAAATCCACGGGTAATATGTGTAATCTATAAAAAATTCTGCGCCATATTTCCAAATATTATTAGCAATTTGCTATTGACATAGTGTTGAAATTGTGATATAATGTGGACAAATCCTGTGAAGGGAGACGTCCCGAGAGGATAGATATGCTGTGCTGACTGTTAAGGCAGCTGCTGAAATCACTGTATAAACAGTAAAGTTAACAAAATGTTAACAATTTGTTCAACAATAGGCGGCACAGATGTATTATAATTAAGATGATTTAATCGTGTGCCGAAGTATGCGCTTAAGCTTTTGCTTGTGGAGAGACGCAGATGGTGATACGGTTAAGCAATAAAAAAATTTTCAAATTGATTTTGGGAGGAATTTAATTATGAACAAGAAGTTATTTGCACTTCTCACATCCGCAGCTATGATGGCAGCTTGCGCTCCTTCTGTATTCGCTGATGATACAGCAGCAGCTAAGGAAGCAACTCTGAAGTTCGTAGCTGACAAGACAACAGTTGCACCCGGCGAGGATGTAAATTTTGATGTTTATGTTACCGGTGACGTTATGATCACAACTCTGCAGTTCACACTGGACGCAACAGGCGGCGAGATCGCTACTGACATCCAGACAGATGCAAAGACAGGTAACAAGGTAGATAACGCTTTCAAGTGGGACGAGGATAGCTCTGACCTGCTTCAGTGGGGCAAGAAGAACAGAGGCTATGTCGGTGGTACTCTGGCTGACATGACAGCTGAGCAGCTGGCTCCTTTCAACGGCGCAGCTAAGGACTACATGGTTCTGGGTTACGACGTAGATCAGGCTGGTGCAAACCCTGCTAAGGAAGGCACAGATGGTCAGATCAAGATCGGTACTATCGCAGTTAAGGCTGGCGAGAGCGGCGAAGTTAAGCTGGATTCCACAACTCTGAAGATGGCTAACTACCTCAGCGGTAACCCCGGCGATGAGAACAGAGAGGTTATGAACGCTAACGTTACAACTGAGCCTGCTGTTGTAACTATCAGCGGCACTGCTGCTACTTCTTCTGAGGAAGAGTCCAAGGCTCCTGAGTCTTCTGCTACTGAGTCCAAGGCTACTGAGTCTTCTGCTACTGAGTCCAAGGCTCCTGCTTCTTCCACAAAGGCTGCTGATTCTTCCAGCAAGGCTGCTACAACAAACAACAATAGCACAACTACAAAGTCTACTTCTTCTACAGCTAAGACTAACAACACAAATGACAACAAGAACACAGGTGCTGCTTCTACAGCTGCTGTAGCTCTGGTTGGCGCTGCTGCTGCTCTGGTAGTTGTATCCAAGAAGAGAAAGTAATCTGAATAGATAACTTTTAATGTACATTCGTTTCTCCCCTTCGGCTTAGGTTGAAGGGGAGATTTTTATAAACAAAAGAGAGGACAAAATGAAAAATTTGGCAAAACAAGTATTTATTGTTTTACGAAACAGCATTATTTTTGCGGTGATAGTATTTGCTCTTACAGCGGTGATATCGTTTATACAGTCTATTGGCAGCAATAAGTATGATGACTATATCGAGGTCGAGGGCAAACTTGAAACTGCTGTTGATCGAATCGAGTATTATAATCATTCGGATATTGGCAGCGACAGGCGGACGGTCTATGATTGTTCATATGCTATTACTGTCGATGGTGAGCGATATACGGCTGTTATGCATGATCTACCGTCGAAATATGAAACGTATCCGCTGCGTTATCCGCCCGGGCATCCCGAACAGGTCGTTGTGGCTGATGATGCCATGCGAAAAAAAGATATATGGCGCTTCAATTACGAGATAGCTGTGCCTTTCACACTGTTTATTATTTTTGCTTATGTCATCGGCAAGCCGCTGATGTGGCTGTTCTGGCGTAGGGTGTTTGGTGTTGGCAAGAATACACAATAATTATTTAAGGAGGTCAATAGTATGAGAAAGTTTTTGGCGGTGCTTACCGTGCTGATGTTGGCGGTGACGGTATTTGCGTCCTGCGAAAGTATCGAACAGCCTGCGGACGAATCTTACTACGACCTTATAATAACCGAGGACAGCAGTGAACAGGCGGCGGAAACTTCTGTTCCCGATAAAAAGAGCGCTACTTCTTCAAAGGCTAAAAAAGCCAAGAAGTCAAGCTCAAAGGCTGAAAACTCCAAGGCGGAAGTTTCTTCAAAGCCGCAGGAAAACTCGTCCGCCGAATATGTGGAATACTGGTTCAGGACGAAAAAACTCCGTGATCAGCATTTTGAGAAACACGGCAAAGATATGGGCTTCAAGAATGCCGACGATTACCGCAAGGCGGCTTCCGATGTGGTCAACTCGCCCGACGCTCTCCACAAGACCGAGAAAGAGGACGGCGACGATGTCTATTATCTGGAGGACACCAACGAATTTGTGGTGGTCTCGACGGACGGCTATCTGCGCACATACTTCAACCCCGACGGCGGCAAAGCTTATTTTGACAGACAATGAAAAAACTCCGTACAGTGCGTGCTGTACGGAGTTTCGTTTTGCTTTAGTTCTGACCGTAGTAAGCGTTCTTGCCGTGCTTGCGGAGATAATGCTTGTCGAGAAGTTCCTGCTGCATGGGACCGATGCCCGGTGTCAGCATCATTGCGTGGAAGTTCATGAATGCGGCTTCTTCCAGTACCACGGAATTATGCACCGCATCGAAAGCGTCCTTGCCCCAGGTGAACGGGCCGTGGCTGTGTACCAGTACCGCAGGTATGGTCATGGGGTCGATGCCCTTGAAAGTCTCGATGATGACCGAGCCTGTTTCCTTTTCGTACTCGCCTGCGATCTCCTCGGGAGTCATTTTGCGTGTGCAGGGGATCTCGCCGTAGAAATAGTCGCCCTGTGTCGTGCCCAGCGCCATAACGCCCTTGCCTGCCTGCGCAAAGCTTGCTGCCCATTTGCTGTGGGTGTGTACAACGCCGCCTAACTCGGGAAAAGCCTTGTAAAGCTCCAGATGAGTGGGCGTGTCGCTGGAGGGCTTGTACCTGCCCTCGACTACCTTGCCTGTTTCAAGATCTACAACGACCATGTCATCGGCGGTCATGCCGTCATACTCAACGCCCGAGGGCTTTATTACCACAAGTCCCTTTTCACGGTCGATCTCCGAGGCGTTGCCCCATGTGAATTTTACCAGCCCGTATTTTGGCAGAAGCAGATTTGCTTCCAGTACCTTCTGTTTAAGTTCTTCTAACATTGTTTACTGTCCTTTCGGTGTATTTTTTGTTTTCTTTGACTTTTTCTTCGTGAGCTCGAAACTCTGGTCTATCATCGAACATATCTCCTCGAACGGCAGCGAGCTTTCAAGCAGTATGCTTATCCAGAGCCGCTTGTTCATGTGGTAAGCCCTGAGATAGCCCTCCTGCTGAACTAGCGCATCTATCAGCAATGGGTCGCATTTGACGTTGAGGACATCGGTAGTCTCCTCGCCCTCAAGACCGAGCTTGCAGCGCTTAACTTTCATGATTATCCCGAACCATTTCTTGGTATCATTATGCCTGAATACAGCCGTATCGAAATCACCCTCCCAGAGATATTCGGGGGAGGATCCGTATTCTTTTTTCACAAAATCTATGATATGTTCTCTGTCATTCATTGGAATTTCCTGCCTTGGATATGTTTAGTCTTCGTCCTCTTCTGTCTCACAGTTTTCAAGATATTCGTCGAGCAGTGCCGAGGGCGGATTGAGCCTTAGCGCCCTTTCATGCTCCTTACAATCGGGAGGAGCCTGCTCAACGTTCACGATGATCTGCTCTCTGTCCTTGCCTGTGCCGAAGAAACCCTCGCTGCCAAGCCTTTTCAGTGCTTCCTCCATTGAGTCCATACGGACATACCATTCCACATCGTAAAGTTCATCTTCGGACATATTTTCTGTACGCTCGCCCAGCAGTTTGCCTGCTTCGGCGAAATATTCATCATATCCGTATGCACAATAAGGCGAATCTGCATAGTCCCATTTCCACCAGCCTCTGTCCGCCTCTGCTACCTCATCATCAACGATAGATCGTTCATAAGCCTCGTAAGACCATGCCGAGATATAGGGGTACATACCCTCATCGAATATGAATGCGAAATAATAAAACTTTTCATCATGCTCTTTTTTCAGCGCATTTACGCTGTTTTTGAATGCTGTAGCAAAAGCCGTTACAAGTTTTTCGTCATACATAAGGTCAGCTCCTTATTCGTTTCAGATCTCGCCCAAAACCTTTACTGCGTTCAGTCCCTTGCGGTACTGCTCCATGTATGCAGTCCAGCCTGCCTTGCCCTTTTCATCGGGAAGAACTTCCGATTTATCCATACCTGCGAATACTGTGCTGTCCAGCCAGTCGGGGAGAGTTTTCTTGTCCTCGCTGCTTCCGAAAGCTGCCAGCAGAGCCATGCCCCATGCGCCGCCTTCACCTGCGGTAGACATTACGCTGACCTTGCTGCCCAGTGCATCAGCCATGAACTGCTGTGCCACGCCCTGTACCTTGAAAAGTCCGCCGTGACCTGTGAAGCTTGCAGAAGCTACGCCCTCCTTATCGAAGAGTATATCGTTGCCTGCTTTCAGCGCTGCCATCGCACCGTAAAGTTCGGCACGGAAGAAGTCAGCCAGTGTCATTTCGCTGTCGGGGGCTCTGAAATATGCAGGTCTTGCCTTTTGCAGACCTACAACAGGCTCGCCCGAAATTGTGTTGTATGCCACAACTCCGCCGCAATCGGGCTTGCCGTTCAGGGCGTTTTTATAAAGTGTCTCATAAGCTTCGGAAACGTCCACGGGATTACCTGTCAGCTTTGAAAACTCGATGAACATATTTACCCACTTATCCAGTTCGCCGCAGCAGTTATTGCAGTGCACCATAGCCACATCTGCGCCGTCGGGAGTCGTTACCACATCTATCTCGGGATAGCAGCCTTTCAGAGGGTCGTTCAGCACCAGCATGGAGAAGATGGAAGTGCCTGCGGAGATATTGCCCGTGCCCTTGCGTACAGCATTTGTTGCCACCATGCCTGTGCCTGCGTCGCCTTCGGGAGGACAGCAGGGTATGCCTGCCTTCAGGTCGCCCTCGGGGTCGAGGAGTTTTGCGCCGTCCTCGGTGAGCGTACTTTTGCCTGCGCCTGCGGAAACCACCGTCGGCAGTATATCACGAAGTTTCCAGCCGCAAGCCTTGACTTCGTCCAGTGCCATGAATTTTTCCATCATGGACTTGTTGTAATCTTCGCAATTCTCGATGGGGAACATACCCGATGCATCACCGATACCAAGTTCTCTGACACCTGTCAGCATGAAGTGTACATAGCCTGCAAGGGTGTTGATGTGGGCTATATCCGTGATGTGATCTTCTTTGTTGAGCACAGCCTGATACAGATGTGCGATGCTCCATCTTTCGGGAATGTTGAAGCCGAAGAGGGAAGTGAGCTTTTCTGCGGCTTCTGCGGTGATGGTATTTCTCCAGGTACGGAAAGGCACCAGCAGTTCATCGGTGCTGTTGAAAGCCAGATATCCGTGCATCATTGCGGAGATGCCCAGTCCGCCTAAGTTTGTCAGCACAGTGTCGTACTTCTCCTTGACATCACGCTTGAGGTCTGCATAGCAGTCCTGCAATCCTGTGATGATATCGTCCTGAGTGTAAGTCCATATGCCGTTTTCCAGACGGTTCTCCCAACTGTGTGAGCCGCCTGCGATGGGGGCAAAGCTGTCGTCGATAAGACACGCCTTTATACGTGTTGAACCGAATTCGATGCCCAGATAGGTCTTGCCCTGTTCGATCTTTTCTTTGATAGTCATTTTATTTCACCTTTTCCTGTTGGTATTCCTCCTGCCTTGGAGGTGATGGTCGGTATCTGCTTCATGCAGATGTTGTTGAGACATATTATATCACATAAATTCAGAGATTACAAGTGTTTTCGTGCGCTATGTAAAAATATTTTCCCGTTTTTTGCTTAAAATGTGAGTACAAATTTAGAAATCTCAAAAATATGTACGGTCAACTTATTACCATCTGAAAATAACAGGATACAAATAGAAATATCCCCGAAAAATCAACGCCTGAGCCTTCGGGGATATGTTAAATGATAAGCGAGAGAGGTGCTCCGCTTTTTCCGAAGCCCCACTCATAATGGTCTGTCCTGTTCACGTCATAATAACCGAAACGTTTCACATCGGGGTCGGCAGGGTCGATGGTATAGGCTGACAGCAAGGTGATATCGGGCAGGAGGATATCGTGGCTTATGAGTATCTCTTCGATCTTATCAATATATCTCAGTGTGCTGACCCTGCCTGTTTCTATATCATAATAGCTGCCGTCACAATTCTTCCACAGTTCGTTTGGTATCAGAAATACACGGTTTATCTCGTCATCATGTGCACCTGTGGTGATGCCCTTGTACAATGCGACCAGCTCATCATAATCCTTGCGGGGGAGCTTGCCGTACCATTCGGCATTGGCGGCTTCGTAGGTATTAAATTCCAGAATGCATTCGGGTATCAGCTGTATATACCTGTCAAGCTCATCGTCACACGACCAGCATACTGCCGACCAGTCCCACATACGTTTTGCGGCGGGTGTCCAGTCACGGTCCGGGTAGAGTGACAGCAGATATCTCTCTATGCACATGAATATATAGCACATTCTGCCGTTCATGGTTATGTTTTCAAACAGTTTTGCTTTTTCGGCGGTCATATAATTTACCTCATTCAAATGCCCTTACACAGCCCAGCGCTCTCAGGGATACCATCTCATTGCCCGACACTATCACATGATCCATCAGCCGCACTTCGCCCAGGCGGTTCTGTATCAGTCGGGTCAGCAGCATATCGTCCTGCGAGGGTTCGGGCGAACCAAAGGGGTGATTATGCGCAAGCAGTACAGCCTCGGTGTCGCAGCCTGCCAGGAAATTCATGAGCTCGCTCGGCGAAAAGCGCACCTTGCTTTCCGTACCCGTGCCCAGCACAGCGCTGCCTGTTATCCTGCCCGAACTGCTCACGCTGAAAATGCAGAGCCTTTCCACGGTCTCGCCACGGTAGAACTCGGTGAGATAATCACGCAGGCTGTTTACATCGTCCGCCATGACGTTGAGATAGCTCTCTTTTTCGGCAAGGCGCAGGACCTGTCCCAGAAAACGCAGCTGTTCCGCACGTTTCATGGTCATGCCCTCCACCTGACAAAGGCTTGCGGCATCCGCTGTGAGCACGCATTTGATATTCCCGAAATGCCGCAGAAGACTGTGAGCGAGGTCATTTGTGTTGACTCTGGGGATAATGTAAAAAAGCAGCATCTCCAGCACTTCGTGCTCGGCAAATCCACTGAGGTCGCCTGTCTGCCTGTAGCGTTCACGCATTCGCTCACGATGACCTTCGTGCATACCTTTTTCAGCCATGATATCCCCTCCCTTTACGCATCGGTTTACTTGATTATAGCACAATCACAGCCAAAAGTAAAGATGCAGCTGACCATATATAAGTTCAGCCCCGAGACAGAACACGGGGCTTGTTATTATCCTTATGGCAGAGTTTTGTATCTATTGCGTTTATCGGTTTTTCTTCCAAACAATAAGATCGGTTATCAGTAAAACTACGATAAACGGAATGACGAAAGTTAATATCAGTCCCGGGAAAAAACTGATATGTGTTTTTATATCATAAATTGAATACATAGTAATACCGATACCGATGATAAAGTTGATCACAGCAAAAACTGTATAAGTAGAAATATTTTTCCTGAACTTTTTTATGATCCCGGTAAGCATAAGATCAAAAAATAATATAGCCGAATATATAAAAGCCATAGCTATGACAAAACCAATATGAATACCGGTAACTGCAAACAAAACAAGGAGCAAAATGATCGATATGATAAGTGAGATCATTGTTGCTTTAAAAAAATCAGTCATGAATGTTATCTCCTAAATCTTATTTTTCTTAGCAAACATTATAGCATAAGTTAGTCGTTATGTCAATAAAAAACCATAGTATTCCCGAATAAAAACAGCACCCCGAAAAACGGGATGCTGTTCAGTGTTATATCAGTCTACAGTTTCAAGACCCTCTGCCTTGAATGCCTGTCTGAGGTCGTTTATCAGGTCGTTCTTGTCCTCGATACCGATAGCCACACGGTAGAAACCGCCGTGGAACTCCTCGGGATAGAGATACATTCTCTCATCGTCCTCACCGAGGAATACGATAAGGCTGCCTGTGTTGCCCAGAGATACTGCGGATGTGAATATATTCAGGTGAGTTACGACTCTGTTGTACAGGTCGTGCTCGCCCTTCAGACCAAAGCTGAGTACGCCGCCGAAACCGTGCTTCATCTGCTTCTTAGCCAGCTCGTGACCCTTGAAGTTAGGAAGACCGGGGTATGCAACAAAGCTTACGCAGGGCTGCTTATCGAGCCATTCTGCCACTGCAAGAGCGTTGTCATTGTGTACCTGCATACGCAGAGGGAATGTCTGCGAACCACGCTGTATCAGCCATGCGTTAAAGGGGCTGATGCAGCCGCCGATATTTACCTGTGCCTGATAGCGTATATCCTCGCAGGTCTTGTGGTCTGCGATTATCGCACCGCCCATGGAGTCGCCATGGCCGTTGATGTACTTGGTAAGGCTCTCAACAACATAATCAACACCGTATTCCAGGGGTCTGGTGTTGTAAGGCGAGGAGAATGTGTTATCCACGGATACCTCGATATTGTTCTCATGTGCCAGCTTTACGATAGCCTCTATATCGCAGATACAGCAGGTAGGGTTGCCGGGAGTCTCAAAATGTATGAGCTTGGTGTTGGGGCGTATAGCTGCACGTACCTTTTCGATGTCGGTGCAGTCAACGATAGATGTCTCGATGCCCCACTTGTCGCACCACAGCTCGTTGAAGATACGGTATGTAGCTACATAAGTTACTGTGGAGAATATAACGTGGTCGCCCTTTTTCAGTTTTGTGAAGAAAAGTCCCGAAAGAGCAGCAACACCGCTTGCCAGTACCACGCAGTCCTCACCGCCGTGGAGGTTGGCAACTTTCTTTTCGAGCATACCCTGATTTACACCGCCGTTTCTGGTGTATATCTTCTCCTCGGATGCTGACCAGTTCATGGTCGAAGGGTCGTAGGGCAGCAGGAAACTGTTCGCCATATAGATAGAAGGCTCGATAGCGCCCGAAGCAGGGTCGGGCTCGGTGCCTGCGTGTATCGACCTCGTGGTAAAGCTAAGCTCATCGTAATTCATGTCACTCATTTATTTTACTTCCTTTCTCAGAAAAATATACCAAAGATTATTATAGCATATATTGAAACGTCTTTTGTAAATTTTATGTGAACTTTCAGGGCTTTATTGTTTTTTCGGCATATGAAGTGCCCGATGTATAGAAATTTATGTCGTTTAATATAGTTTAATATACATAAATTTCCCAGCCGATTATTCAGCATTTTGACAATAAAATTGTGAATAATTTGTAAAATTCTTGGAAGTTTAAGAAAACCCCTTTAAAAAACCATTAAAAGATGTTATAATCAACTTGTGCGAGTTTGTGATAGACTCGAAAGGCGGAGGTTGTCATTGAAGAAATTTTTGGCACATGATACGGGCAAGGAGCGCAGCGTTATTGCGCCGCTGCTTGGCAGGATATACCTGTGGGGCGGTGTGCTGACGGCGGTATGCTTTTGCATCACGCTGATATGGGGCTTTGATGTAAGGCAGCTGTTCGGGTTCGGCATTGGCTACGGCTTTATGTGCCTGCAATTCCGGTACTTCGGGTACTGCTGCGAAAATGCGGTCACTATGGACAGAAAAGGTGCTGTACGCTCGATGAGGGTGTGCTACGCTGTACGCATGGCGGCGATGGTGATACTCTCCTGCGGTGCTGCATATACGGGATTTGTGAATTTTACGGGGATACTGATACCACAGCTGTTCCCAAAGATAATACTTACAGCCGATCATTTCATCGGCAGGAAAGGATAGTTTTAATGGAAGGATTAGGCGACGGCCCCAAGGTCGTATTTGAGATAGGTCCATGCGTGTTCACCGAAACGGTGGTCATGGGCTGGCTTATAATAGTAGTAGTCACGCTGCTTTGTCTTTGGATGACTAAGGATATGAAGAAGGTCCCCGAGAAGAAAAGGCAGATACTGGCTGAGATGTTCGTGGGGTTCGTGAACAATATGGTAAAGACCTCCATGGGCGAGAAGATGATGTACTATGCGCCATACATAGGCACGCTGCTGATATCGGCAGTTTTCGGCGCACTGATAAGTATGGTAGGTCTGCGCTCGATGACGGCAGATATAAATGTTACAGCAGCATGGGCGGTAGTGACCTTTGTGCTGATAACGTTCCATAAGATAAAGGCGAACGGTTTCCTGGGCTACCTCAAAGGCTTCGCACAGCCTGTAGCTTTCATACTTCCGCTGAACCTGATAAGTGAGATAGCTACTCCTGCATCAATGGCGTTCCGTCTTTTCGGTAACGTGGCAGGCGGTATGGTCATCACAGGTCTGCTGTATTCGGCACTCGGCAATGCGTCCGATGCGCTGCATCTGCATTTCGAGATGGGTTCATGGGCATTCAACGTACTTCAGGTCGGTATACCTGCGGTGCTGAGTATATACTTCGACCTGTTCTCGGGTTGTATACAGGCTTACATATTCTCGACGCTGACCATGGTAAACGTGGCTGCGGCTGCGGAAGAATGATATGCGCCGCAAGCTGAGAGAGATCACGGTATCGGGCAAAACTTACCTGTGGTCGTATAACTATGATGACGGCGACTTTAAGAGTTTTCCTGTGATCTCGTACCTGCTGTTGGTGCCTGCGGATAACAGGCGGCTGACGGTCAGGGTGTATTTTAAAGAGTATCAGCCCGAGATGGCGCTGGGTGTGCCTAATATCGAGGATGTGAACTGCACCTTTAAAGGTGAGGACGCTGTGCTTAATCTTAACAGACCCTCATGTGCGGCAAAGGTGGCAGGATATGTGTTTTCAAAGCGCTGTGATCCCACCGAAACGGGTGAGATAAGGATAGACGACGGTGACTCTGTATTGAGGGCACTGGGCTATGAGGGCTTTGAACACCCGAAAATATCGGGATAGAAAGTCAAAAACGCAGAAAACTGCGATAAATCACTATAAATAAATGTAAAGAAAAACTTTGGAGGTTTTTATTATGAGTGAAAAGGCATTTGTATTAGGTTGTTCCGCCATTGGCGCAGGACTGGCAATGATAGCAGGTATAGGCCCCGGTATCGGTGAGGGCTACGCTGTCGGCAAGACCATCGAGTCCATCGCAAGACAGCCCGAGGCTCAGGGCGACTGCACAAGAACAATGTTCATCGGTGTTGCTATGGCTGAGTCAACAGGTATCTACTCATTCGTCGTTGCACTGATACTCATGTTCGGTAACCCCTTTATAGGCAAGCTCTGATAAACGGCAGTCTATAATATAAAGGGAGGTTTTGCAAATGATACTGGCGGCAGGAGATGTGACTGATTTTCTGTCTATCAATCTCACCACGATCATTGCTACCTGGCTCAACCTGCTGATACTGTTCTTAGTCCTTAAACATTTCTTGTTCGATAAGGTGAACAAGGTCATGGAGGATCGTAAGAATGAGGTCGCAGAGACCTATAAGAAGGCGGATGAAGCCGAGGAGAGAGCCAAGAAGCTGGAGGAGGACTACGAGCAGCGCATCAGCGGTGCAAAGGAAGAATCCGCACAGATGATACAGGCAGCTACCCGCAAGGCACAGCAGAGATCGGATGAGATAATCGCAGAGGCTAAGGTGGAGGCTAAGGGCATCACCGAGCAGGCGAGAAACGAGATCGAGCGTGAAAAGAAGATCGCAGTAAATAAGATAAAGGACGATATCACCGATATCGCTTTCCAGGCAGCTCAGGCTGTTATAGAGAAGGACCTGACCAGCGAGGACAACGAAAGACTGATCGGGGAGTTCATCGACAATGTGGGTGAAGCGTAATGGCGGAAACTGTTGGTAAGATATACAGTACGGCTCTGTTCGAGCTTTGCTGCGAACAGGACAGCCTTGAAACGGTGTACAGCGAATTTACCGAGATAATGCAGCTGCTCGTAAGCGGCGAAGATGAAAGGGAATACCTGAGATTTCTGGCATCACCGCTTATATCCTCAGCTGATAAGACAGGCAGCATAAATGCCATATTCGGCGGCAAGGTGTCGGATATGCTCGCAGACTTCCTGTGCCTTGTTACCGAAAAGAACAGGGCTGACAGGTTGGAAGAGATATACGGCGAATTCAGGCGGATGTATAACGATCACCGCAATCTGCTGGAGGTAACGGCGATAACCACCGAACCTCTGAAAGAAGAGCTGAAAAAGCGCCTTATAGAAAAGCTGCATAAGTCCACAGGCAGGGATATCGTGCTGACGGAAAAGGTGGATAAGTCCATAATAGGCGGCATGATCGTCCGCTACGGCAATACCGAGATCGATTCGAGCGTGAGAACAAGGCTCGAAAAGCTCAAAGCTCAGATCACGGGCACGATAGCTTGATCATAGGTATAATCATACAGAAGGGAACGGAAAATTATGAATTTACGTCCTGATGAGATAACAGGTCTGATAAAATCACAGATAAAGAACTACCGCACTAAGCTGGTGCTGGACGATGTGGGAACAGTCTGCACCGTGGGCGACGGCATTTCCAGAGTAAATGGTCTGGAGAAATGTATGTCGGGCGAACTGCTGGAGTTCGAGAACGGTACTTACGGCATGGCGATGAACCTCGAACAGGATTTCGTGGGCTGCGTTCTGCTGGGTACTGAGGAAGGCATCAGAGAGGGCTCGAATGTCAAGAGAACGGGCAGGATAGTATCTGTACCCGTGGGCGATGCTATGCTTGGCAGAGTAGTTAATGCTCTGGGTGCCCCCATAGATGGCAAGGGCGCAATACTCACCAACGAGACAAGACCCGTTGAAAGCCCTGCTTTCGGTATAATCACAAGAAAATCAGTAAGCAGACCTCTTCAGACAGGTATCAAGGCTATCGACTCCATGATACCCGTGGGCAGAGGTCAGCGTGAACTTATAATCGGCGACAGACAGACAGGTAAGACCACCATTGCGCTTGATACTATCATCAACCAGAAGGGCAAGGACGTTATCTGTATCTATGTTGCCATCGGTCAGAAGATATCCACTGTTGCAAATATCGTGGATATCCTGACTAAGAACGATGCTATGGATTATTCCATAGTTGTATCCGCAACAGCTTCGGAGATGGCGCCTTTGCAGTATATCGCACCCTATGCGGGCGTTGCGATGGCTGAATACTTCATGCTGCAGGGCAAGGATGTGCTGTGCGTATATGATGACCTCTCTAAGCACGCTGTTGCTTACAGAACGATGTCGCTGCTGCTGAAAAGACCTACAGGCCGTGAGGCATACCCCGGCGATGTATTCTATCTGCATTCAAGACTGCTGGAAAGAGCCTGCTGCCTGAATGAAGAGAACGGCGGCGGTTCGATCACCGCACTGCCTATCATCGAGACACAGGCAGGCGACGTTTCGGCTTACATACCCACAAACGTTATTTCCATCACCGATGGTCAGATATTCCTGGAGACAGAGCTGTTCTTCTCGGGTGTAAGACCTGCGGTAAACCCCGGTATATCCGTTTCGAGAGTCGGCGGTTCGGCTCAGATAAAGGCTATGAAGAAGGTCTCGGGTCCCCTGAAACTGCTGTATTCGCAGTACAGAGAGCTGCAAAGCTTCTCACAGTTCGGCTCCGATCTGGATCAGGATACCAAGGACAGACTGGCACAGGGCGAACGTATAGTTGAAGTCCTCAAACAGTCGAAGAATTCTCCTGTTGACGTGGAGAAGCAGGTAGTCATCATCTATGCGGTGGTAAATAATTACCTGAAAAAGATACCCGTTGATGATATCAGAGAGTACGAGAAGGATCTGTTCACCTATCTGGATGAGTCCCATCCCGATATACTGGCATCCATAAGAGATACCAAGGAACTTACCGCAGAAAACGAAAAAGCACTCAAAGACGTGCTCAAGGAGTTTGCGGAGAAGTTTATGAAGCAGAAGTAAGGAGAACGGCTTATGGCTAACATGAAGGACGTTAAGCGCCGAATAAAAAGCGTTGAGAGCACCATGCAGATCACTAAGGCGATGCAGCTGGTGGCGTCCTCTAAGATGAGGAAAGCTAAGGACCGTGCTGAGGCGGTGCATCCGTTTTTTGAAAGCGTTTTCCAGGTCATGGCGGATATTTCCAGAGACCATGAGTTCAAATCCATATTCACCAAGAAGAAGTTCAAAAATTCGGTACTGCTTATAGTTATCGCAGGTGACCGTGGACTTGCAGGCGGCTTTAACTCCAACGTGCTGAAAATGGCAAAGGCGGAGGCTGATAAGATCATCGCATCGGGCGGTGAGGTCATGATAATGGCTATCGGCAAAAAGGCTGTGGAATTCTTCGAGAAGCGTGACTATAAGCTGATAGAGGGCTTTCCGCAGATCGCAGAGGGCATTGAGCTCGTAGATACCATGATGATAGCGGATAAGGTTATAAACCGCTTTAGATCGGGCGATTTCGATGCGGTGGAACTGGTGTACACGACCTTTGTATCGGTCATGACACAGGAACCCCAGCACCTCAGGATACTGCCTGTGGAAAATCTGGATTATCTGGGTGAAAAGCACCCTATGACTATATACGACCCCTCTCCCGAGGAGGTCTTTGACAGCCTGATACCCGAGTATATGGGCGGTATGCTGTATTCTGCCATAGTTGACAGCTTCGCTTCCGAACAGGCTGCAAGAAGAACGGCTATGGAGTCCGCAAGCGATAACGCCAGCGAGATGATAGATAAGCTGTCACTGCTCTATAACCGTGCAAGACAGGCACAGATCACACAGGAGATCACCGAGATAAGCTCGGCAAGCCTTAATGATAATTCATAATTTATAATTCATGCTTCATAATTTCCGATGGATATGAACTGTGGATTTGGAAAGGAAGTTAGTTAATGGAAGGCACTAATATAGGCAAGGTAGTGCAGATCGTCGGAGCGGTCGTCGATGTACGCTTCGATAAAGATCATATGCCAAACCTTCTGAATGCGCTTGAAATAGATAACAACGGCACTAAGCTGACCGTTGAGGTCGCACAGCACATCGGTGACGATGTGGTAAGATGTATCGCAATGTCCTCAACAGATGGTCTGGTAAGAGGTGTGGATGCTGTGGATACAGGCAAGGCTATATCTGTACCCGTCGGCAGGGAGACTCTTTCGAGAATGTTCAACCTGCTGGGCGAACCTGTTGATAATCTGCCTGCACCCGAGACCGCAGAGCGCTGGGAGATACACCGTGAACCTCCCACATACGAGGAGCAGACTGCCGCTAACGAGATACTTGAAACGGGCATCAAGGTCATCGACTTGATCGCACCATACCTCAAGGGCGGTAAGATAGGACTTTTCGGCGGCGCAGGTGTCGGCAAGACGGTGCTTATACAGGAGCTTATCAATAACGTTGCCAACCAGCACGGCGGTATCTCCGTATTCACAGGCGTTGGCGAGCGTACCCGTGAGGGTAATGACCTTTACTGGGAAATGAAAGAGTCGGGAGTTATCGACAAGACCGTTCTGGTATACGGTCAGATGAATGAACCCCCCGGAGCAAGAATGAGAGTGGGACTTTCGGGACTTACCATGGCTGAGTATTTCAGAGATGTGGAAGGTCAGGACGTGCTGCTGTTCATAGATAATATATTCAGATTTACACAGGCAGGTTCCGAGGTTTCGGCTCTGCTGGGACGTATGCCCTCAGCTGTTGGCTACCAGCCTACACTGGCTACTGAGATGGGTGCTTTGCAGGAGCGTATAACCTCCACAAACAAGGGCTCTATCACATCGGTCCAGGCAGTTTACGTGCCTGCGGATGACCTGACCGACCCTGCACCTGCGACTACATTCGCACATCTGGACGCTACCACCGTTCTTTCAAGAAGCATAGCTTCGCTGGGTATCTTCCCTGCGGTAGACCCTCTGGAGTCTACTTCAAGGATACTGACCCCCGAGATAGTGGGCAATGAGCATTATCAGGTGGCAAGACAGGTACAGTCCATTCTCCAGAGATATGTTGAATTACAGGATATCATCGCTATCATGGGTATGGATGAGCTTTCCGACGAGGATAAGCTGACCGTTTCCCGTGCCAGAAAAATACAGCGTTTCCTGTCACAGCCTTTCTTCGTGGCAGAGCAGTTCACAGGCTATCAGGGCAAGTATGTACCTCTTAAAGAGACAATCAGGGGCTTTAAGGAGATCATCGAGGGCAAGCATGACGACCTGCCCGAGTCCGCATTCCTGTTCGTGGGCAGCATAGATGAAGCTGTCGAAAAGGCAAAGAAGTCAGCCGAGAATGAATAATGCAGGTGAAGCACTATGGCAGAATTCAAACTGAAGGTACTGACCCCTGAAAAGACGTTTTTCAAGGGTGAGACAGAACAGCTGATCGCCAAGACGACCTCGGGCTGCATCGGCATACTCAAAGGACATTCGCCTTACGTGGCGAGCATAGTTCCATCGGAGCTGAAGATCAAGATCGACGGCGAATTCCGCAGTGCAGCCATTTCTGACGGCGTGCTGAAAGTTTCGCTTGATGGGGAAGTTACCGTGCTTACCTCGGCAGTGGAATGGTCGGACGAGATCGACGTTGCAAGAGCAGAGCGCTCCAAGGAGAGGGCTGAAAAGCAGTTGAAGGCTGAAAGCAGCCGTACAGAATTCGATCTGGCAGAGCGTCAGCTGAAAAGGGCGGTCAACAGAATATCGGTGGCATCGAAAAAATAATGATAACGCAAAAGGCGAGGAGCATTCCCCGCCTTTTTTATTTTGTGCAGTTTATTAGTGCATCAGATAGTAGATGAGTCCGTAGGCTATGCTGGCAAGCGTGCCGTATAGTATCACGGGACCGCTGATAATGAAGATCTTTGCGCCCACACCCGGCACATAACCCTCGGTGCGAAACTCCATAGCAGGTGCGCAGACCGAATTCGCAAAGCCTGTAATGGGCACTAATGTGCCTGCGCCTGCGTGCTTGGCTATTTTTTCATAAAGCCCCAGTCCCGTCAGCAGGGCGGAGATAAATATCAGCGTGATGGACACAGTGCTCGCCGCAGTTTTCTCCGAAAGCCCGATATATCGGTATAAACTGTTCAGTCCCTGCCCTGCGGCACAGATAAGTCCGCCGATGATAAAAGCCTTGGGTACGTTCTTATACCACTTGCTGCCACGGTCGGCGGAGGTGTACATCTGTTTATAGCGCTCTTTGGTGATGCCTGTTTTTTCGGTGAAGTCCTGCATGAACTGACCTCCTTGTATTTTGTTTATCTAAAGGAACAATATCCTGTGATCTTATAAGAAATTGTGTCCGAATTTGCAGAATATATACCCGACTATATAAAAACATTTCCGAAATTTTAACGGTTGGTAATTATTTACAGCAAAACTTATGCGCCGATGGATAACGAACCGTTAAACTAGGGGAATATCTGTCAGGGTGCACAAGACGTTTTTGAACAAAATTCTTTTGTTTACACCCGTTAACGATAAACTGTAATATCCTGAAAAATCGTGTCGGAATTTGCAGAATATATACCCGACTATATAAAATCATTTCCGAAATTTTAACGATTGGTAATTATTTACAGTAAAACTTATGCACCGATGGATAACGAACCGTTAAACGATGGGAATATCTGTCAGGGTGCACAAGACGTTTTTGAACAAAAAATGTATGTGTTTAAAAGAGGGGGTGATGTGCGTTTCTCGGTTGCAACAGAGGGCTTAATAGTGTGAAATTGGCAAAATATGTAAAATTAGTAGCGTGCAGAAAAGTCCATTTTTTAGACTTATTGTGCAGAGTGAATAAGTGAATGGTGAAAAATCCTGTTGTCAATTATGAGTAGCTACAAAGTTATTGGGATTTTACAATATTGTATTGACAAATAATATTATACGGCGTATAATATTAGCAGAACAAAGATATTGCAAATAAAAAAATACTGTTAGAAAAAATATATTGTAAAAATCAGTATAATGTAAAACGAAAGAGATGAGATGAACCGCCCGACACCTCGGGCGGGAAGAAACGGAGGATACAACAATGAACTTCACAGTAACAAAGAAAGGTGACTACATAATCGATCGACTCGGCGGTTGTCAGGCATATACAAAGGCGACCGCAGTGAGCTTCGAGCAGGCAGGCATCACAGACAGCAAAGGGATCAGGATAGCCGCTATCGAGCTGATGAGAGCTGACATCATAAGGTTATGTGCAAGAGACAGATTTTATCTGCCGCACGGCTACCCGGGGCTTGTATGATGAAGAAGGACAGTGAGTAATATGAAAAACAATGAACAAAGGCAATTGCCGGGAGAGAAGATATGCATAGGATCATAAAGGAAAGGAGCAGAAACATGGGATTTTCAGTCAATGCAGGGCTGCTGGATGCGATGGTGCTTTCCGTGGTGCAGAATGATGATACTTACGGTTACGAGATCACCCAGTACCTGAGAAAGGCTGTGGACATTTCAGAATCCACACTTTACCCCGTTCTCAGGAGACTGCAAAAAAATGAACTGCTGGAAACTTACGATAAGGAGTACATGGGCAGGAACCGCAGGTACTACAGAGTCACACAGAAGGGCAACGAGGCACTGGAGGAGTACCGCCAGGAATGGGAGCAGCACAAAGAAAAGGTAGACAGTATTCTGATGAACAAGGGGGCGGCAGATAATGAACAGACTTGAATATCTTACAAGCCTGAGGTATAACCTTGAAAAAGGCGGACTGCCCCAGAGCGATATTGAGGATGCACTTAGTTATTACGAGGAGATCTTCCTGGATTCGGGTTACGGCAGCGATGAGCAGACAGCTAACTCACTGGGAACTCCCGAGGAACTTGCAAGAGAGATACTCATCGACAGCGGCATACACGTTGACGGCGATGCAGAGTTCGCAGTAGGTGAGGTAATAAAGAATCCTAAGGCTGAACAGGCTCAGGATATTGAGTTTGAAGAAGTAGGCAAAGAGACAGATACACAGAACGTAAACGGCGCAAATACAGGTTATAATTACAATTACAACTACAATTACGGTGCACCCAACACAGGCGCACAGAAGGGCAGCGGTTTCTACGATTCGTTCAACAGTGCAAGGGACAACTTCAAGGACTCCATGCACACCGCATACAACTATGCAAGAGACGGTTTCAACAATTTCAGAAGCTCAGATATAGGCTCTTCCATTAATTCAACTTTCAGCGCACCCAATAACAGCAGCAGAAATAAAACAGCGCTGAAAATAATCATCATCGTGCTGACCTTCCCCATCTGGATAAGCGTACTGGCAACAGTATTCTCGCTGGTGATAACAGCCATCGCACTTATATTCAGCCTGGTGGTATGTATCGCAGCAACAGCATTTGGTCTGCTGATAGGCGGTGCGATAGAGGTATTCACTAATCCTCCCGAGGGTATCATGATGCTGGGCGCAGGTCTTGTTATCACAGGACTTTGCATAAGATTCGGCAGACCTCTGGTAAGACTTTCGGTTGATCTTTGCAAGAAGATGATGAGCGGCGTCAAGAACCTTTGGAACAAATTTACAGGAAAGGGGACCTTCTGATGAACGATTTCGAGCTTAGAGAAAAAGAGATGAACCATCTTGTTAGCGAAAGAAGACGTGCATGGAACAAGCTGGCAGTCGGAATGATCATCACAGGCGCAGTACTTTTCGTGGCAGGCGGTATCTTCGGTAGTATCGTGGGCGATAAGTACGAAGAAAAGATCGACGTTATGGAAGCTGATACTCAGAGTGAAGAATACAGTGCAGAGAACATCAAAAATGTCAATATAGATGTTGGCGTGGGCAATGTTACTCTGGTAAAAAGCGCTGATGATAAGGTACACGTAAACGGCACGAACGTGCCGAATGATTATAATGTCGAGACAAGCGGCGGAGTATTGAATATCCGTGTTGTGAATGATAATGTAGGACCGTTCGACTGGGACGACAGTATGCAGCTGACCATCGAACTGCCTGAAAAAGAGTACGAAAGCTTTAGCGTAGATGCAGGCGCAGGCGAGTTCTATGCATATGATGTTACCTGCGGCAAGGCTGATATAAATGTCGGCGCAGGCGATGCAACGCTTACAAACTTTACCTGTAAATATGGCGTGAAACTCCAGGTCGCAACAGGTCATATGGAGGCAGGCGAACTCAGAACAGGCGGTACTCTCGAAGCAAAAGTCGGTGTTGGCGAGATAAATATAGAAAGTGCCGCAACAAGCGGACTCAAGGTCGATGTCGGTGTCGGTAATCTGGTCTTCTCAGGAAACGTAAAAGGTAATATAGATGCAAAATGCGGTGTAGGCAACTGCGATATATTCCTTGAAAATACCAAGGCTGACTTTGAGAAGAACAATTATAGAGTAAATACACAGGGCGGCATAGGCGATCTGGATATCAATTATGCAGATGAAGAGTAAATAATAATATCAGGCAGAAAGGGGCGCACAGTCATGAAAACAAATAATATAAAAAGAGCAGTTTACGGGGTTGTGCTGACCCTTATCTGCACGATACTTTTTGTGATAGCAAGTGCAGCGGCTATAAAGGCTGCAAAACAAGAGACGGCAGACAGCGTGGCTGTTTGTATGCAGGAGACAGAACAAAACGTTTAGAGATAGTACATGAAAGGCAAGGGAAAAGACATGAAGAAGACTAACAGAGACATATTTCAGGCAATAGTTTCACCGTCGGGGATGAGGATAGCAGCCTGTGTGGCAATGATAATGCTGACTGTGCTGATAGTGATGGAACACAGCGGAATGGGTATGCATATGATGTCGTTTGTTATGCCTTCAAAATAAAGATATATTTTAGTTTAGTGAGGGAAAGTAAGAAATGGAAAAGAAAAGTTTAGTCAAGGGTACGGTGTTTGGTTTTTGTTTGCTGGTGGGATACTTCCTGCTGATGATCATAGCCAATAGTCTGACGGATAATAAGAATATTCAGGATCTGCTGACATTGGCGGTGCAGATACTCGTATTTATCGCAGCATACTTCAAGATGAAAAAGTCATACGATATTGATCTGGGTTTCGGAACTAAAGGACTTAAAGACGGTATGTTCCGCTATGGTGGACTGATGTTCATAGTTATCATCGCAAATTTGTTCACGGAATATATGCATCCCGAGATCACATTTTCAGCGGCATTTGTCAGGATATGTGTAACATTCCTGCAAACGATGGGCGTTGGACTTGCAGAGGACATGATATTCAGAGGAGTGTTCTTCAACGTTTTCAAGGAGCGTCTGGGTGAGTCGAGAAAGGGACTTTTCATCTCGATGATAGTTTCTTCCTCGATATTCGGTGCGATACATCTGCTGAATCTTACCGGTAATCCTCAGCTGATAATGGCAACACTGGCGCAGGTCATATATGCGGTATTTATCGGCTGCTTCTTCTGCGTGGTATACTACCGTTCAAAGAACATCTGGTCCTGCGTGATACTACATGGTCTGGTGGATTTCACAGGTTCTTTCTGGAAATGTTTTGCAGACCCTGCTAAGGAACTTGTTAAGGCGGATAACACCATATGGATGAGCGTATTTGAAGTAGGCGTTTGCCTGATACTCTTCATATCGGCGATGATACAGCTTAGAAAAGCAACATCGGAAAGATCGATAGAGACCGAACCTGCTTACAGTTAAGGACTATTTAATGAATTTAAGTGTATAATATAAAAGAAACAACAGGAGACATAGGAAGAGAATAATGGGAGGATTCGATATGATGGAGAATAAACCTGCAAGAAAAGGCAATACCTTGGCAAAGATATTTATTATCGCAGGTGCGGCAGTGTTCATGGGCGGCGCTGCAATGTACGGTGCGATGGGCAGAGACTACAGCGGCAGGGTGATAAACGTGAACGAAGAGTTCTCGGCAGATGATATAAAAAGCATCAGCGTGCATAATGGCCCTTCCGAGCTTACCATAACAAAAAGCAGCGATAACAAGGCGCATATCACAGGTACAGATGTTCCCGAAGGCTCGACAGTACTTCTGACAGGCGGCAAGCTTCAGATAAGGTCCGGTAAGAAGCGCTATTTCTTCCATGTGGACTTCAGCGACCTGACTAAGCATTCCGAATGGTTAGTGGAGCTTCCCGAAAAGGAATACGATAGCATTAACCTCGATACAGGCTCGGGGACTTCGCAAATAAGCGATATAGCTATAAAAGGTGATCTTATAGCCGCTACAGGCTCGGGCGGAGTGCAGCTTGCAGATGTATCCTGCGGCAGCGCAGCTTTAGATACGGGCTCAGGTGCTGTCGTGATCGGTGATTTAAAGACCGAGGGTAAACTTCAAATAGAAAGCGGCTCGGGAAGTATTCATGTGGACGATACGGAATGCGGCAAGCTGACATTGGATTCAGGCTCGGGCAGTACTCATTTTAATAATGTGACTTCGACAGGTCTGAATGCACAGACAGGTTCGGGCAGCATGGAATACTTGGGAACTATCAACGGAGATATAAGTATCGACTCCGGTTCGGGCAGTTGCACACTTGATCTTACAAATCCGAAGTCTGATTTTGGCAGCAAGTATTCAGTCAGAACAGATGAAGGCACAGGTAAGATAACGATAAACTATGGAAAATAGAATAACAGAAACGATGTGACAAAAACTAAAGGAGGAAAACAAAATGGGAGCAACAACAGATATTATCAAGGACATTTCGGCAAAGGAATTTTCGGCAGTGTACATAACCTGTACCGCAGCAAATCTGATCGTTTACGAAAGTGAAGATGATCTGGCGCATATCGAGTGCAGGAACGTGCCCGAGGGTTCGGAGGTCGAGGCGCTGGGCGATATACTTCGCATAAAGCTGAAAAGACCCTCGGTGCTGGATATCGTACTGAGAGACCCCTTCCGCCAGGCTACCTGCAAGGTGGGGCTGCCAGGCAAGCTTTATGAGAGCTTCAACGCCGATATCGGACTGGGAAATGCAGTTATCGGTGCAGTAAAATGTGAGAGCGCCAATATAAGATCGGGTCAGTCGAACCTGAAAATAGAAGACATGAAGGTGCAGAAGCTGACACGTCTTGAGAGCGGCGTGGGCAATGTGACCATAACGGGTCTTGAAAGCGGACCGCTGGAGATAAAGTCGGGTGTCGGCAACGTCAAGGCGGAGAATACTTCCACCGCAGGTCTTGATATAGCAGGCGGCACGGGAAATATCCGTTTCGACGGTAAGGTACAGGGCAATATCAGTGTCAAGGGCGGCGTGGGAGATGTGGATCTTGTGCTTCACGAAGACCCATCGCTGCACAGCGGAAAATATTCGCTGAAAACCTCACACGGCATAGGTAAGGTAAACATAGAGTATATCAGGGATACCAATGAAGAGGCTGATGCCGCAGAAACCAAGGATCAGGCAGATATCGGAGATGCCGCAGAGCAGGGAGATACCGAATAACATGAAAACGGTCATCATAAACGGGCAGAGCCATCATGGTTCGACTTATCATATAGCCCATATGCTGGGCACCAAGATCGGCGGAGAGCTGACAGAGCTTTTTCTGCCAAAGGATCTGGGAGAATTCTGTGTGGGCTGTACAAGATGTTTTCTTGAAGGCGAGGACAAATGTCCCCATTACAGTAAGGTCTCGCAGATAACCAAGTATATCGACGAAGCCGATGTCATCATACTGGCAAGCCCCGTATATGTGTATCATGTCACAGGTGCCATGAAAGCTATGCTCGATCACTACGGATACAGATGGATGGCGCACCGTCCCGAAAAAGCGATGTTTAAAAAGCAGGGCGTGTGCATAGCCACCGCATCGGGCGCAGGTGTGGGCTCTGCCAATAAGGATATGGCAGACAGCCTGTTCAACTGGGGCGTCGGAAAGATATATAAACTGGGTATGCCCGTGGCGGCGGCAAACTGGGATCAGGTCAGCGATAAAAAGAAACGCTCGCTCGAAAACTCCACAGACCGCATAGCCCAAAGCATAAAGCGCAGCTGCGGCAAAGTAACACCGCCCTTAAAAACCAAGGCAATGTTCATGCTGATGCGTATGATGCAGAAAAACGGCTGGAACGAACATGACAAAGAATACTGGGAGAAGAACGGTTGGCTGGGAAACGGCCGTCCGTGGAAATAATATCATCTATAACAGAAAGGAAGAGAAACTATGAATAAGAAGCTGTACAGGATAAGAGAAGGCGCAATGATCGCAGGTGTATGCACAGGACTGGCTGCATATCTTAATATTGATGTGGGTATCGTGCGTATCGCATCGGTAGTTATAGCTTGTACCACAGGCGTGGGAGTTATAGCCTACATCGCAGCAGCACTTGTACTGCCCGAGGCTTGATGAGTTTGTCCCCCGTCAGTGCGGCGGGGGATTTTTTCTGAAAAATAAACAGGTAAATTATGGAAAATAAAGACCTTTGAACAGGGCAAATGGAAGGAAAGTAAAGAAAATGAGTAAAAAGAAATGTATTTTAGGTATTGTTTCAGCGCTGGTATCGACTATTATCGCAGCTCCTGTGCTTGTGAGTATATTGGCGAAAAGCGTTGAAGACCCTTATCTGCAAAGCGTACTGCTGGCGCTGATCGAAGTGGTCGCATTGATACTGATAATAGTTTTATTTGGTCAGAAAGATAAGCTGAGATCTACTGTTAAGAGCTTCGGCAAAGGTCTCATTGCAGGCGGTGTCATGGCAGGTACGGCAGTGGTGATGCTGGTCATAAACACAGTCAGAGGCATAACCGAGGTCGGAATACCTAAGATGGGCATTATGAACAGTCTGCTGTATGTTTTGATACTGTTCCTGACAGGAGGAGTGTCCGAGGAACTGATGTACCGTGGCGTTATAATGAATTTCGTCAGGGAGAACATGGGCGAGAGCAAAAAGAGCATGATAACATCCATGATAATATCGAGCTTTTTGTTCGGGGCCGTACATCTTATAAACCTTATGGGTATGGGTACCGATGATGTTGTGGGAACTCTTTGTCAGGTGGGCTATTCCATGAGCCTTGGCTTTATGCTAGCGGCTGTATATGCACGCAGCCATAATATATGGGCTAATATATTGATCCATTTCATCTACGATCTCAGCCTGATGATATACAGCGGCATATTCAAAAATGAAACTGTGACAGTTAGCAGCCTTGCAGGAGAACACAGTATAGTATTGATCTCTGCGGCAATATTTGCTGCCGGTATAGCAGTATCAATGTTCCTGCTAAGAAAGAATAAGATAGGAGAATGTTTTGATAATGCGGCAGCGGCTGTATGATACCATGGCAAAAGAGGAGAATAAAAAATTGAGCAGGAAAAAATGTGCGGCAGGCATAATTTCGGCACTGGCGCTGAGTACCGTTTCGACTGTGGTGATCAGCCGCTTCGGAAAATATATAGAGAACCGCTATATGCAAAGCACACTTGCGTCGCTGATAGATGCGCTCTTACTTATTGCGGTAATAGTATTGTTCGGTCAGGGAGATAAACTGAGGTTTACTTTCAGGAGTTTTGGCAAAGGTCTTGTTGTGGGCGGAACGATGACGGCTGCATCACTTATAATGCTGACGATAAATACGTTCAAGGGCATCACCGAGATAGGGACACCTAGGATAGGTGCTATTAACGGACTGCTTTACAGCGCAGCACTGTTTTTAAGTGTAGGTATGACAGAGGAGCTCATGTACCGCGGAGTTATAATGAATTTCGTAAGGGAGACCATGGGCGAAGGCAAAAAAAGCATGATAATATCAATGATAATATCGAGCGTTATGTTCGGTGTCGTGCATCTTTTCAATCTGGCATATACGGATGATGTCATCGGCACTCTGTGTCAGGTGGGCTATGCCATGAGCCTGGGCTTCATGCTGGCAGCGGTGTATGCACGCAGTCATAATATATGGGCTAATGTTATCATTCATTTTCTGTTTGATCTGAGTCTGCTCATATACGGCGAGGTATTCAAAAACGTGACCGTGACAGTTAGCAGCCTTGCAGGAGAACACAGTATAGTATTGATCTCTGCGGCAATATTTGCTGCCGGTATAGCAGTATCAATGTTCCTGCTCAGGAAGAAGAAAATTGGCGAATGCTTTGAAAACACGCCAGATGCTGCATAATAAAGAACAGATGAAAAGAGAGGGCAAGTAAAATGAATAAGGTAAAAAGGTTTATAGGTAAGATGTTTAAGTGGATAGGAATTATTTTGCTTATTATTATAGCAGTAATTTTTATACTGAGATCGGTAGGCATGGGAATAAATAAGAGAACGCCAAAGGGCGGTATAAACGAGTCGATGTATGTGGATATAAACGGCACTAAGCAGTGGATAAATATCTACGGGCAGGATAAGGATAACCCCGTGCTGCTTTATCTCCACGGCGGACCGGGTTCGGCTACCAGCCATCTGGACTATGCTTTCACAAGAAAGTGGAGCGATGTGTATACGGTAGTTACCTGGGATCAGCGCAGTGCAGGCAAAAGCTATGATAAGAACAGCGAAATATCAAAGATCACCAAGGATATGATGCTTGAGGACGGCAAGGAGATGACCGAGTTCCTGCTGGACTA
Source organism: uncultured Ruminococcus sp. (assembly GCA_902788785.1). GTDB lineage: Bacteria > Bacillota > Clostridia > Oscillospirales > Ruminococcaceae > Hominimerdicola. The sequence continues at coordinate 17,386 of CADALT010000014.1, read as the reverse complement.
TACGGGTAAGGATAAGATCACCCTGCTGGGTCACTCGTGGGGCTCGATGTTCGGGGCTAACTTAGCGCTGGAATATCCCGAGTATTATGAGGCTTTCATCGGTACGGGTCAGTGCATAGACATAACCGAGAATGAGCGCAGGCTTTACGCAGAAGAACAGAAATGGACAGAGGGCGACGAGGAAGGCAAGGCTATACTGGCAAAATGGGATATAGACAGTAATACTATAGAGTCGATGAGCGCACGAAATGCGGTCATGGACAGATACGGCTACGGCATGATGAAGGACGGCACAGACTATAATCTGTTCACGACGTTTATGTTCAACCCGAATTATATGGTAAAGGATTATTTCAAGCTGATAACCACTGCCAAAACTGCTATCGAGCCTTATATGGAATTCTTCGGCGACGGGCTGAAAGATTGTTCGCTGTTCGGAAGATATGATTATAAGGTGCCGTACTATAATATAAACGGCGATATTGACTACCAGACCAATTACAAAATGGCTTGTGAGTATTTTGATAAGGTCAATGCGCCACAGAAGAAAATGTACGTCATGAAGGACGGCACACACGGTCTTCTTGAGTCACGTTCTGAGGAATTCTCGGGATATGTGCATGAGATAGCAAAGTTCCAAAAAGAACAGATCAATACAGATAAAAAGTAAGGAAAAGATAACGGAGGAAGTAAAGATGGAAAAGATATTAGAACTCGATGGAAAGATACTTTTATGGATACAGAATAATCTGAGAAGCGACGTTATGAATACCATAGAGAAGTTCATAACAAATTTCGGCGGATTTATAGCGGCAGCTATGGTACTGATGATAATAATACCTAAGACAAGAAGATTAGGAATAATGACCTTTGCAGCAAATTTCATGGCAGATATGCTTGCAAATGGTGTACTGAAAAAACTCGTGGAGCGTGTAAGACCATATGAGGTGGTCGAGGGACTGACAAGTGTTATAGGCGCTATGTCGTCTACCTCGTTCCCGTCCGGACACAGTGCTTGTTCCTTTGCGATAGCAACGGTGATATTCCTCGAGACCAAAAAGAAAGTGGGCATACCTGCACTGATCTTAGCGGCTATGATAGCATCTTCAAGACTTTATCTGGGTGTACATTACCCGACAGATGTTCTTGCAGGTATAACTGTAGGTGTTCTGAGCGGCTGCTTTACCAGCTTTGTATATCACAGATTCATCGAAAAGAAAATCGGAAAGAAAAAAGAAGTACCGGCTGCCTGATACATAATTAAAACGACATTGAAATTACTACTTTGATAATTTCGCAAAAGCATATATCGGACTTTACTCGTTCTTAAAGTTCAATTTCAATATCGTTTACTATAACTTACAAGTACAGCTTCATATATATTGTTTGTCAGGAAACAGCCATTGCCGGCTTTTAAGGCGGCGGGGCTGTTTTCTGCTTTTTACGGGGCATAGGGATAATAAAGCGGTCGGATACCCATAATATATAGTAAAGAGCGTTCAGCGTCAGTGCGGTTTTGTGAAATAATACTATTGATTTTTGTCTGTGGGCATTGTATAATTATACTATGTGACGTGTTACAACAGAATTATCCGGAGAGGAATATTGATATGGAACTGATAGATAAGAAAAATAAACAGCTGCTGGAAGAATACGAGGATTTCGTAAAGAACAGCGAGTATGCTAACTTCATGCAGTCCCTGAGATGGCCGAAGGTCAAGGATAACTGGGGCTGGGATGCAGTAATATCCCGTGACAGTCAGGGCAAGATAAGAGGTACCTGCCTTGTCATAATCAAGAAGATACCCATTTTCCCAACAAGTTTCCTGTATGCGCCCCACGGCCCTGTGTGCGACTGGAGCGATAAGGAAGTAATGGCTGATATTTTTGAGGGCGTAAAGGTGCTTGCCAAGAAGTACAGCGCTTATCAGTTCATGATGGACCCTCCCTTTGAAGAGAAGGAGAGAGACCGTTCAAAGATAATCACAGATATGGGCTTCTCGCATATAGATGATGCCCCCGAGCTTACTACCATACAGGCAAGAAATAACTATATGCTGCGCAATATCAAGGGCAAGACTCCCGAAGAAGTTATGCAGTCATTCAAGCCCGACTGGAGAAACCGTATCAGGAAAGGTCCAAAGAAGGGCGTTTACTGTGAGGTCTGCGGCACTGAGGCGCTGGACGATTTCTACCCCATGATGGAAGCTACAGGTATACGTGACGGCTTCTCTATCAGAGGCAAGGAGTATTTTGTGAAGTTCATAGAGGGTCTGGGCAAGGAGCATTGCCACCTGTTCATGTGCTATGTGGACGAGGACGGCAAGAAGATACCTCTTTCGGGCGCAGTTACAACACAGTACGCAGGCAAGACCTGTTATGTTTACGGCGCATCGGCTAACCACCACAGAAACCTCTACCCTAACTATCTTATGCAGTGGACCATGATAAACTGGGCGCTGGAGGGCGGCAACTATATCTATGACTTCATGGGCATACCTTTTTATAAGGACGAAACTAACCCCAACTACGGCGTTTACAAGTTCAAGAAGGGCTTCAACGGTGAGGTAGTCACCTACGCAGGCGAATATTTCTACACATTCAAGCCTGTGATGAAGAAACTGGTCGATACCGCAGAAAAGGCATATATGGATATGCACGAGCGCAAGAGACAGAAGCTTCTGAAAAACCGCAATACGGATATGCAGTAAAATATTAAAGCAGCAGGGACACTTTCGTAAAAACGGAGGTGTCCTTTTTTTGTGACCGTTTGTATAATTAAACTATTGCAAAGCTGTGAATTGTGTGTTATAATAAAAATCAGAAATGTCGTACCGGGAGGTGATCTGCTTGAAGAAGAATACCAAGAAAACTGCGGTGGTAGTGCTTATTGCTGCGGTGCTCGTCATCGCACTGATCTCAGAGATAGCGGTGGTGTTCAGGATAACCTCGCAGCAGACCACCGAATCGGGCAGCAGCAGGCTTGAGATAATCAGCGGTGAACTGGAAGATACCATAGACCGTTCAAGAACAAATACCATGATAACCGCAGTCAGGCTGCAGCCTTATCTTGACGACAGGGAAGCGCTTAGGGAGTATATAGTATCGAGAAAAGCCGAACTTTTAGAACAGACAGGCGGCGAATGCTATAATGTTTATATCGCCGGCAAAGACTGGGATATAATCCCCGATTTCGTCAAGCCCGATGGCTATGAGGTCAGCAAGCGCAGCTGGTATCAGGGTGCTTTGCAGAATGAGGGCAATGCCTATGTTACGCCGCCCTATGTTGATGCGGCTACGGGCAATATGTGCTATACGGTGTCTATGGTGCTGAGCGACGGCGAGACCGTGGTGGGGCTTGACTATACTATGGATAATATCCGCCAGCATATCAGGCAGATGTACCGTGACGGAGATCAGCAGGCACTGATAGTCACAGATGAGGGCATAATCGCAGGCTGTTCGGATGAACACCTGACAGGCAGCGAGCTTATAACAGAACTGCCCGAATACGCAGGCATATTCTCCCTTGCCAAAAGCAGTGACGGCGCTGTTCATGTCAAGCGACATGGTGTAAATCTCTTTGCGGTCAGGTCGGGCTCGGGCTGGTATCTCATAGTCAATGAGAATGAGTGGTCGCTTTACCGTACTTCGTACAGGCAGATGCTGGCGATGATATTCGTGTCGCTGATAATATTCGCAGTTATCATAGCCATGTATTTCAGTACCGCAAATTCAGCCAAAAAAGCCGAAGATGCGCTGGTCTACAGGGATAATTTCATCGCAAAGATCTCCGCAGGACTACAGGAGCCTTTACAGAGGATCATCGCAGGTTCAAGCCCCGAGAATGTAAGGAACTGTGATGACTACGGGCAGGAGTTCGAGAATATCCGTGCCGCAGGACACAAGCTTTCCGATATGATAGGCGAGATGGTATCCTACTCCAGCTTGCTGCGTACAGAAAAGGAAAAGCCCGTAAAAGAAACTGGACTGACCATCGACAAGCGTTTCAGGAGACTTATCCTGCTGTCGCTGCTGCTGGTCATGACCATGAGTATGTATGTTAACATCACAGCGACTTTCCGCTGGGGCAAGGGCAGGATGCAGGAGGAAGTCAGCAGCTATACCTCGCACCTGAATGAGTGGACGAGCACACAGAAAAGTATACTTGATATGTTTTGCAGCGTTATATCCACACATCCCGAGATACTCGAGGATTATGAGGGCGCTGTGGAGTATCTTGATGATATAACCAGGCAGTACCCCGATATCTCGGTGAGCTATATAGTCAACCCGAACTGGGAGCATACGGTCTATATGAACAACGGCTGGGAGCCTGACAGCGACTGGCACGTTGAGGACAGAGACTGGTATATAAAGCTCGAATCGTCCGAACAGGGCTGGTGTATCTCCGAACCGTATTTCGATGAGCAGACAGGACTTTACTGCGTTACTTTCGCAGAAAAGGTCATTGACCCCAGAACAGGCGAGTTCATAGGCAATTTCGGCATAGATTTCTATATGGATAAGCTGGTGGATATACTGGGCAGCAGTTATTCCGATGAGGGCTACGCTTTCCTTGCAGATGCAGAGGGCGAGATCATAAACCACCCCTACGGAAGCTATCAGATGAGTGAGAACAGCGTAACCAATGCAGCCCAGCTTTCCTACGATCAGGTCAGGGCTGATGGCAGTGATATGGCGCTGGTGCGTGATTATGACGGCAAACTCAGGGTCATTATGGCAGCCTATGCGGAAAATTCGGATTTTACGGTCTATGTGGCTAAGGATATCTGGAACGTCTATAAGGGCGTACTGCTGTACGGCGTTATATGCCTTGTGGTGCTGATGATATGTACCGTGGCGGTATATATGCTGATGAACAACCTTATAAGATTGCAGGAAAAAGCCAACAGACAGCTGAAAGACTCCGCAGATGCAGCTATCGCAGCGGACGAAGCGAAGAGTACCTTCTTAGCACAGATGTCCCATGAGATAAGAACACCTATAAATGCGGTGCTGGGCATGAACGAGATGATACTGCGTGAATGCCGTGACCTGACTATACGTGACTATGCGGAAAATATCCAGAGCGCAGGCAGAACACTGCTCTCGTTGATAAACAGCATACTGGATTTCTCTAAGATAGAGGACGGCAAGATGGAGATAATCCCTGTGGATTACGAGACCGCCGCCATGGTCAACGACATCGTGAACTCCATATCCACCCGTGCAGCGGAGAAAGGGCTGCAGCTGAAGACCAATGTGGACAGCAAGCTGCCTGCTAAACTCAACGGCGATGATATGAGGATCAAACAGGTCATATCAAATCTGCTGACAAATGCGGTCAAGTATACCGAAAAGGGCAGAGTCACCCTGACGATAAAAGGCGAGGAAAAGCTCGATGATAAGCTGACGCTGTATGTCGAGGTGGCAGATACGGGCATAGGTATCCGTGAGGAGGATCTTGATGGGCTGTTCGAGTCCTTCAAGCGCCTTGATGAAAAACGCAACCGCAGTATAGAAGGTACGGGACTGGGTATGTCCATAGTCACCAGACTGCTGGATATGATGAACAGCGAGCTTCATGTGGAGAGCATCTACGGCATCGGCAGTACCTTCTGGTTCAGGATAGAGCAGGGTGTAGCCGATCCCGAACCTATGGGCGACTACGGCAGGAGCCTTATGAAGAGCACATCAAAGAGCGTGGGTCATATCTATGCACCGCAGGCGAGTGTGCTGGTGGTCGATGATAATGAGATGAACCTTAAAGTGGCAGCCAGCCTGATGAAACTCTACGGCATAGTGCCCGACCTGGCTGATTCGGGCTTCAAGGCAGTGAGCATGGCAGGGCAGAAAAGGTACGATATTATATTCCTTGACCATATGATGCCCGGCATGGACGGTATAGAGACACTGAAACTGCTGCGTGAAGAGGGCTGCGTTGCTGATGGCTCCGTGGTCATTGCACTTACAGCCAATGCCATAGTCGGTGCAAGGGAGATGTATCTGAACTCGGGCTTTGATGACTACCTTTCAAAACCCATAGAAAGCGCCGCACTGGAGAATAAGCTGGGATTTTTCCTGCCTGCGGATAAGGTATCTGTGGTGACTGAGGAAACTAAGACTCTCCACGATGAAGGTGCGGAAGAGGCAGATATGTTCACGGCGGAAGAAATGAAGCAGAACTACGCACTCTGTCCGCAGATAAACCTTATGGCAGGGCTTGGCTACTGCATGGACTCCAAGGAGTTCTATCTTGATACGCTAAAAGGCTATGTTCAGGCGGATAAACGTGAAGAACTCCAGAAAGCTTTCGATGAAAAGGACTATGAAAATTACAGGATAATCGTCCATAGTATCAAGAGCACATCACTGACCATAGGCGCACAGGTCACCTCCGAACACGCTAAAAGTCTTGAATTCGCAGCCCGTGATAACGATATCGAGCTGATCAAAAAACGGCATGATTCGTTCATGGACGAATACATCGCAACTATCGACGGTGTAGTGGCTGTGCTAAGCAATTATTTTGAAGAATAAGACGGGCTGTGTGCCCGTCTTTTTTTGCATAAATAAAGGTGCGGGCGCATATATATTACAGTATAAATGATTCCTTCGGGACAAGCGAGAGTAACTGATAAACATTGATGAAAATAACTATATGATATGTATATACAAATATTGCGAAAATGTTTTCGAAAACAATACAACTTTGATGCAACAGAGCCTGCGATTTGTATTCTATTGAGATAATTAGCCAGAATTTGTCAAAATTATGACTAATATGAGTAGAAATGCAGTTTGAGAGCCAAAAAACAACTATCATTTTTGTGCACGTTGTTTAACGAAAGTTGCGATTGACTAACTAATTATTGCGATTTGAGAGAAACGGCTAATTTGTTTTATCAAAATTTGCTGATTTCGAGTTATTTTTTTTCAATTATTGCTTACTTTCTTTATAAGTATTCACAAAACGAGAATTAAATGATATAATAATGTCATGAAATATGTAGCAAAATTTAGCTATTTCGATGAAGACTAAAATCTAAATCAAAAGAAAACAATATTTTATGGAGGTTGTACTTATGAAAAAGATCAAGTCGATCGCCGCTCTGTCACTCGCAGTGATGATGATCTGCGGAATGGCATCGTGCGGCAACACCGAATCAAATGAAGGAGGCAATGATAAGCCCGCTACAAGCACAGGTGACGAGACAAAGTCCGGCGACGTAAAGGAATTTACAGCGTTCTTCGCAGTTCCCGGTAACGAGCTTGATGCAGGCAACAGAGTTCAGGAAGCTATAGCTGAGAAGATCGGCGCTAAGTGCGATATGAAGTGGCTGACAGGTCAGACCGCTGAAGAAGCTATCGGCGTTATGATCGCAGGCGGCGAGTATCCTGATTTCGTTGATGCATCTTCCGGTATGCAGAACATGGTCGATGCAGGCGGATTCATCGCTATCGATGAGCTGTGGGATAACTATCCTAACGTAAAGAACTTCTACACAGAAGCTCAGTGGAACTCTATCAGAAATGAAGACGGCCACGTATACATCATTCCTCAGTTCGGTAACATCTGGGAGAAGGATACAGCTTGCATCCACAACGATGAGGCTTTCTGGATCCAGACAAGAGTTCTGAAGGATCAGGGCTATCCTAAGATAGAGACACTTGATGAGTACTTTGACGTTATCGAGAAGTACATCGAGGCTCACCCCACAATGGAGGATGGCACACCTAACATCGGTTATGAGATCCTCTGCGATGACTGGAGATACTTCTGCCTTGAGAATGCTCCTTTCTTCCTTGACGGTTATCCGAATGATGGTTGTATCATAGTTGATAAGGATACTCATAAGGCTATCGACTACAATACAACACCTACAGCTAAGAGATATTTCCAGAAGCTGAATGAAGAGTACAAGAAGGGCATCATCGATCCTGAGTGTCTGACAATGAACTACGATACATATATCTCCAAGCTCTCCACAGGTAGAGTTTGCGGTATGGTTGACCAGCACTGGGACTTCAACGATGCTGAGCTGGCTATCAAGGCAGCAGGCAATCTTGATGACTGCACATATATCCCTGTTGGCGTAACTATCGACAAGGGTATCGAAGAGCATTGGCACAGCGGTTCCGCACTGGACGTTTCCAACGGTGTTGGTATCACAACATCTTGTAAGGACCCTGAGGGCGCTATGCAGTTCCTGAACGATCTGCTCGATCCTGAGATCCTGACACTGCGTAACTGGGGTCAGGAAGGCATTGACTACAACGTAGGCGAAGATGGTCTGTTCACACGTACAGATGAGATGAGAGCTAACTCTAACGATCAGGCTTACATCAATGCTAACCTTTGTCCTTATGCTTACTTCCCCAACTATGTTGGTATGGATCACGACGGCATCAACGCTTGCAACGCTAACTATCAGGCAACTGAGTTCTATGATTCTCTGTCTCCTGAAGTTAAGGAGTGCTTCGATGCTTACGGCGTAAAGACATACGTTGAGCTCTGCAACACAACTACCGAGAATTCTCCTTGGTATCCTATGTGGTCTTGGTCCAACGCTCTGACAACCGATTCCCCAGAGGGTAAGGTTTGGACAGAGATGGCTGACATCAAGCACACATATCTGCCTCAGGTAGTTAAGGCTGATGACTTCGATTCCGCTTGGGACGAGTACATGAAGGCTTACGAAGATAAGATCGACATCGACACATTCCTGAATGCTGCTAACACAGAGATTCAGAGAAGAATCGATGTAGCAGAGGGTAAGTAATTACTTAAACTTACGAAATAACCCGGAAATTTCCGGACATGATTATCTGTTAGCCGCTCCCCGTAAATGGAGCGGCATACAGGTATTTTTTAAGCAAAACGCTTTTTTATGAGGAAAACGATCCCCTGTTGCCCTCGGTAAAGACGAATAAAGCTCTTTAGTGAGGGAAATAGGGGATTTCTCATCATCTCGGAGGTGCAAAATTATAATGTTTAAGCGTGATCCGGACTTCGGTAAGAAGCTGAAAAACCAGAAAGCTCTTATCTTTATGTCCATCCCTTTTGTGATCTATGTCATCATATTCAACTATGTGCCGCTGGTAGGCTGGCTCATGGCGTTCCAGAACTATAAGCCTAAGAATGGCCTTTTCCATTCAGAGTTTATCGGTCTTGAAAAGTTCAAGTTCCTTTTCAGAAATGTCGACTTTATACATGACGTAAGAAATACCCTGGCAATGGGTGTTATAAACCTTGTGCTCAGCACAGTTGCGGCTATCGTGTTCGCTATACTGCTGAATGAGCTGAGAGGTGTTATCGGTAAGAAGTTCGTACAGACTATCTCTTACCTGCCTCACTTCCTGTCCATGGTCATCCTGACAGGTATCGTTTTCGACGTACTTTCTATGGAAAACGGTATGGTAAACAGATTCCTGATGACTATCGGATTTATCGACAAGCCTGTACAGTGGCTTGCAGAACCTAAGTATTTCTGGTGGATAGTTGCTTTCGCAAACCTGTGGAAAGAAACAGGTTGGAACAGTATCATCTATCTGGCAGCGATCACATCTATCAATACAGACCTTTATGAAGCAGCTTCCATCGATGGTGCAGGCAGACTCAAGAGGATCTGGCATATCACACTGCCCGGTCTGAAGCCTACCATCCTGATCCTGCTCATCATGAACGTTGGTAATGTACTTAACGTTGGTTTCGAGCTCCAGTACCTGCTGGGTAACGACCTTGTAAAGAGCGTTTCTGAGACTATCGATATCTACGTACTGAACTGGGGTATCAGCCGTGGCGACTACTCGCTTGGTACAGCAGCCGGTATTTTCAAGAGCGTTGTAAGTATCATCCTCATAATCATTGCGAACAAGACCGCAAAGGCTATGGGCGAAGAAAGCTTGTACTAAGGAGGTTGTTTTATGGCAGATTTCAATTTAAAAGAAAAAGCCTCCGCTAACAAGATCGTCAGAGGCGGTATCATGAGCAGACGTACAAAGGGTGATATGATCTTTGATACCATAAATACGATCTTTATGGTTATTTTCACGATCATTATCCTGTATCCTTTGCTCAACATGGTAGCAGTATCATTCAATGATGGTCTGGATGCGCTGAAGGGCGGCATCTATCTGTGGCCCAGAATTTTCACAACTAAGAACTATTCAACAGTTCTCAGCATGAAGAATATGGGTAACGCAGTAAGGACCAGTGTCATGAGAACAGTTATCGGTACACTGTCCGCAACATTCGTAACAGCACTGCTGGCTTACATTCTCAGCCGTAAGGATTTCCTGTTCAAGAAGTCCCTCTCACTGCTGTATGTTGTAACCATGTACGTAAACGGCGGTCTGATCCCTGTGTTCCTGGTTTACAAGTCACTGGGTCTGACCAATAACTTCCTGGTATACGTTCTGCCCGGTATGGTACCTGCATTCAGTATGCTGGTTCTGCGTACCTACATGAACGGACTGCCTGACAGCCTTGCAGAGTCTGCAATGATCGACGGTGCAGGTCACTTCACGATCTTCTTCCGCATCATTCTTCCTCTCTGTATGCCTGTTATCGCAACAGTTGCACTGTTCACCGCTGTTGGTCAGTGGAACTCCTGGTTCGATGTAATGATCTATAACAGAATGAGCGACAACCTCACAACTCTTCAGTATGAGCTGATGAAGCTGCTGAGCTCCGTTACAAACCAGAAGTCTAACTCGGAAGTTATGAAGAATGCAACAGGTACAGTTACTCCTACATCTGTAAGAGCTGCTGCTACAGTTGTTACATCACTTCCTATCATTATCCTGTATCCCTTCCTTCAGAGATACTTCGTTGCCGGTCTTACAATCGGTGGTGTTAAGGAATAATAAAAAAAAATATCGCCTGCGGATCATTCCGCAGGCGTTTTTTGTATATATGCGCTTATTTTAGAAATACCTCATGAAGTCTGTAGATCACAAAATCTCCCTCTTCCAGTGTCAGCGGAGGGTGCGTCAGCTTGAACTGTTCTCGTGCAGCTATGTATTCTTCGATCTCTTCTCTTGTCTGAAAGAGCCCGTACTTGTTCAGCTTAAACTGAGTAAATACAAACGGTATCTCGTTGTAAACAGCCGAATAATTGTCGCCCGATGTATAAGCATAGTCGTACCCTAAGAATATCTTTTCAAGGTCTGGACATTCAAACTTGGGGTCGGGCACGTCTGTTTCACACAGCAGCAGCCTGTACTTTATCTTGAGCTTTTCAGCTTCCCTGACATATTGGTATATGTAGTCCATATCATTGCAGGCAGCTATCCGGCTATGCTTTTGTATATTCCAATAGGTCTTGCCGATATTCTCATCATAGTATGCTTCAAAGCTGTCGGATACATCCTCACGAAAATTCAGGAACCAGTTCTGAGCAGTTTTGTCGCTTGCTCCGCTGCCATCTATCCCTCTGTAGGGACTATCTTTATATTCCTGCACGATAATGCCGTTTGTTATCATGTTATCTCCTATCCCTTGTTCTGTAAGCGTCAATTTCACGGCAGAAAAGTATAAAAGGCATAGTTCCCCTGAATTATTATCGGGTATACTATGGCTAAAATTATCTGTATCTGTTTGCAGAAAAAATCTTAAAGTACGTCACCCAAAGGTGCATCGTTCAGGATTTTCTTGCCGTTCTTCTCTGCGAATTTCTCGAAGTTAGGGTGTTTCTTGCCGATTATCTCGTAGCCCTTGTCCACTGTTATATCGCCTCTGCCGATGCGGTGGTAGTCCGATCCCAGCAGATGTACATAACCGTTGTTTATCAGTTTCATGCACTGCCTGCGTGTCTTGAAAGTCGTCAGCGACTTTGCATTTATCTGACCTATCAGATCAAGCTGCATCAGCTTTTCCAGCTTTTTCATGGGGGTGAAGTTCAGATAACGCTCGATGTGCGCCACATAAACTTTAACATCGCCCCTGTCGGTTATCGCAGCCACGCCGTCGATTATTTTGTCCGAGAGATCGCAGTAAGGCATCTCCAGCAGAAGCCAGCTCGTGCCGTCAATGCATAAGTCGGGCAGCTTTTCGTAATTTACCAGCGAGTGATCGTAAAGCACCTCTGCCCCGAAACGTATCTCGGGATGTTCTTCTTTAAGATGAGGTTTCAGCCTTTCGTATGCCTTTGTGCGGCGCTCCAGAAACTTGTCAGAGGATTGCTCCGTGCAGTAAAAATGTGGTGTTGCCACAATCAGATCCACACCGCTTTTGGTCATAACATCAAGTATCTGCACCGATTCCTCAATGCTGCGTGAGCCGTCATCTATCTGCGGCAGAAAGTGTGAGTGAAAATCTATTAACATCGTGTTCTCCGTTCTATGGCAGTAAGCCGTTCTTAAAACAAATTCCGATAATAAGTATATCATATTTTTCCCTAAAAGTAAAGGGTATTGGTCAAAAAACGTGATTTTGGAAATATTGCCGGGAACACATCTTAATTTAACTGTGACATATTGCGGCGCAGTCGGAGGAATTGTCAGGTTTATAAATGACACTTTTGCGGAAAACCTCTTGACAAAGTCGGAAAAAGGTGGTATAATACCATCATATTGTAAAACGCAATGATGAAGAGAAGTAACAAGGGATATCGTTTTCAGAGAGTACGGGTAAGGTGTGAGCCGTACAGCAGAGCCTTTGCGAATAACACTTCGGAGCGGTGAACCCAAAAGTTATATCGGACGAGATATGTCGTTTGATGGCGGCTTAGTAGGGGAGACGTGTTCCTCACGTTATGAGGATAAGAGTGACAACGCTCGGATAAATGCTTTTGAGCGGTGTAATTTCAGGTGGTACCACGGCAGCTTATGCTCTCGTCCTGTTTCAGGGACGGGAGCTTTTTTATTTAAGCTGTGCACTAAAGGAGGCATTGTATGGATAAGAGTGATACTGATAATATAAATTGTCTGCGGTGCGAAAACGAGATGGTCACTGCGAACCTGCTGACATATCCTTCTTCATCGCAGCCCATAGTGCAGCGCACTAGGAAAGGCATTTTGTCCGCTCCCGTACAGTCGGGCGTAAAATGTCTGGTGTGCCAAAAATGCGGATACATAGAGCTGAGGGCGGAAGAACCCCAAAAACTTAAATTTCGTACAGAATAGTTTATACTTATGATAGTGAAAGGATAGGATCATTATGAAGCATATTGATATCAAGGAAGTATTGACAAATAAGGAATTCATCGGTCAGACCGTTACAGTCTGCGGATGGGTAAGAACTTCGAGAAATTCCAAGAACGTGGCTTTCGTTGAACTCAACGACGGCACATCTCTTAAAAACGTACAGATAGTTATTGATAAGGCTAACGACCCTGATTATAAGGATATACCCAGAGTTGGCACATCTCTTAAAGTTGAGGGCAAGGTCGTTGAAGGCAGAAATGCTCCCGAAATAGATGTTACCCCTGATGCACTGGTGGTACTGGGCGACTGTCCTCAGGATTATCCTCTCCAGAAGAAGGGCCATACTCTTGAATTCATGCGTACCATGCCCCACCTCAGAGGCAGAACAAATACTTTCAATGCAGTAATGAGAGTGCGTTCCGTACTGGCTGCTGCACTGCATAAGTATTTCCAGGATAAGAACTTCGTATACGTGAACACCCCCCTCATCACAGGCAGCGACTGTGAGGGCGCAGGCGAGATGTTCCAGGTAACTACCATAGGCTACTCCAACGAGTATAAGAGCGAGGAGGAGTATTATGCAGCAGATTTCTTCGGCAGACGTGCGGGACTCAGCGTTTCGGGTCAGCTGGAGGGCGAGATGGCTGCAATGGCTATGGGTAAGATATATACCTTCGGTCCTTCATTCAGGGCTGAGAATTCCAACACACCCAAGCATCTGGCAGAGTTCTGGCATATCGAGCCCGAGGTGGCTTTTGCTGAACTGCCCGACGTTATCGAACTGGCAGAGGATATGGTAAAGACTGTTATCAGAGCAGTCCTTGACCAGTGCCCCGATGAGATAGCTTTCTTTGACCAGCACTTCGAGAAGGGTCTGAAAGCAAGACTTGAAGAACTCATCAGCCACGAATTCGGCAGAGTTACCTACACCGAGGCGATCGAGCTGCTGAAAAAATCGGGCGAGAAGTTCGTATACCCCGTAGAGTGGGGCTGCGACCTCCAGACAGAGCACGAAAGATACCTCTCCGAAAAGGTGTTCAATAAGGCTGTATTCGTTACAGATTATCCCAGAGAGATCAAGAGCTTCTACATGAAGCAGAACCCCGACGGCAAGACAGTTGCGGCGGTTGATCTGCTCGTTCCCGGTGTCGGCGAGATCATCGGCGGCAGCGAGAGAGAGGCTGATTATGATAAGCTGATCGCTGAGATGGAGAAGAGAGGCATGAACCTCGACCTGTACAGCGACTATCTTGACCTGAGAAAGTACGGCTCTGTTCCTCACGGCGGCTTCGGTCTGGGCTTTGAGAGACTTATCATGTACGTAACAGGCGTACAGAACATCAGAGACGTTATCATGTTCCCAAGAACTGTCGGCTCTATCAGATAATATGCAGGCTTCGGATTAGTATCCTGCATATATAATAAGATTTTATACCCTAAAAATAAGATATATCCGAAAAAATGAAGAAAACCTCTTGACATCAATGCAGTTTTGGTGTATACTAAATGCATAGTTAAGGAACAAGGATGTTCCGATCGGTCAATGACGGTCGGGACATCTTTTTTGTTTGCAAGAGAATGAAAGGTAGTGAGCTTATGTCAAAATCACTTTATCTGCCCGAGGGCTATACCTCGGCACTGACGCTGAGGGAAACTCAGCACGCCATCAAGTACATCAAGGACATTTTTCAGCAGGCTCTTTCCATAGAACTCATGCTGGACAGAGTATCCGCACCTCTTATCGTAAGAAAGGGCAGCGGTATAAATGACGACCTTAACGGCGTTGAGCGCAAGGTCGATTTCGATATCAAGGAGATAAACGGCGAGGCAGAGGTAGTTCAGTCACTGGCTAAGTGGAAGCGTATGGCGCTTTACCGCTACGGCTATCAGCCGGGTGAGGGTATCTATACTGATATGGAAGCTATCCGCCGTGATGATGATACAGATAACCTCCACTCCATCTTCGTGGATCAGTGGGACTGGGAAAAGGTCATCAGAAGAGATCAGCGCACAGAGGAATTCCTGAAGGAGACCGTAAAATGCGTGGTCAAGGCTATCGCTTATACCAAGCGCAAGGTGAGCCTGCGCTATCCCCAGCTGAAAGGCAAGATCTGCGATGAGGTATTCTTCATCACCACTCAGGAGCTGGAGGATATGTATCCCGATAAGACCTCCAAGGAGCGTGAGATGCTGATCGCTAAGGAGAAAAAGACCGTATTCATCATGAAGATAGGCGGCAAGCTCAAGAGCGGCGAAAAGCATGACGGCAGAGCTCCCGACTATGATGACTGGTCGCTGAACGGTGACATCTTCTTCTGGGACGATGTGCTGGATAACGCCATCGAGATATCTTCCATGGGCGTAAGAGTCGATGAGAAGTCACTGGCTTCACAGCTCAAAGAAGCAGGTGCAGAGGACAGGATGCAGTACGATTACCACAAGATGATCGCAAACGGCACACTCCCCCTGACCATCGGCGGCGGTATCGGTCAGTCAAGACTGTGTATGCTGCTGCTCGAAAAGGCACATATCGGTGAGGTACAGTCAAGCATCTGGCCTGATGATATGATCGAAAAGTGCGCTGCAAAGGGCATCACACTGCTTTGATATAATTATAAGTCCGAAGGTACATACGTGTACTTTCGGACTTTTTGTATTCTTAAGAACTTCTTAAAAATACTTCAGAACTTCTTAAAATGCCCCTGTATTTATTGACTGCGAAGACTCCGGATGCTATAATCATATTGTCAGATCACATGAAAGAGGAGAAGAATATGAGTATTATCAAAAAGGCAATTATCGTAGTGGCAGTTCTGCTTATAATGGCAGCATTGACTGCGGTGTATATCCGTGTCAACCCGAAGTGGGAGCCTGCAAAGCTCACCATAGAGACTTCAAAAAGAAATACCGTTCAGCAGTGTACCGACCCTGACGGCATGACCGTCGAGACACGTTTCGTACCGCCCGAGGGCTACGAGCGAGTTTCCGCAGAGCAGGGAAGTTTCGGGGAATATCTGCGCAATTATCCCCTTTATCCCGATGGTACTGTGCTGCCGATATTCAACGGCCTAACAGACGATTCGCCCTATACCGCCGCTGTGTTCGATATAAGCGTCGGTGATGAAGGCTATCAGCAGTGCGCAGACAGCATAATAAGGCTGTACAGCGATTATTTCTATGAGAACGGACAGTATGATAAAATAGCTTTCCAGTTCTCCAACGGCTTTGAGTGCAGCTATGATAAATGGCGCAAGGGCAAAAGAGTCCTCGCTTTTGGCGACTATGCCTTTGAGGTACCTGCGGCAGGTTCTGATGACAGCGAGCAGCAGTACCGCAACTATCTTAAAGAGGTCATGCGTTACGCAGGTACGATCTCTTTGCAGAAAGAATCCCGGGTCATTCCCGTGGACGAGATGCGCATAGGCGATTTCATCTGCAATGATACCCACGTTGTAATGATAATCGACGAGGCAGTCAACGAGAAAGGCGAAAAGAGCTATCTTATAGGTCAGAGCTTCATTCCTGCGGCGTGCTTCCATGTGGTCAACAATGTTGACGGTGAAAATATCACGCCATGGTTTACACAAGAAGAGCTTAAAAAGGACTCTTTCAATGTAGGCGGATTCCCATTTTCGAGGGATAAGGATATTCGCCGCTGGAAAGACGGTTTCTGATAATATAAGTCCGAAGGTACATATGGTACTTTCGGACTTTTGTATTTTTGGCAGAAGTTTTGCTTTGTGTACTAAAAAAGCTCCCCATAAGACGAATACCCATATAGAAGTTTTGCCCCTGAGTGTTTCAAAGCACTCAGGGGCATTATATTTTATACGGTTGCTAAGATAATTCAGAATCTAGTACACTCTTTCTGATAATATATTCATTGAAATCATCAACAGCTTCTATGATGTCGGGATTAGTGGAATCTGCTCCCAATGTAATAGCCCATTTCAAAAGATCAATCGAAATCAGGTCACACAACTCTAATAATCGCCGAAAATCCCAGTCATCAGTGATATCAATAAAATGGAATACTGTTTGTTTGATTTTGGGAGATACCCATTCAACAGGAAATTGTTTCAAACAATCTCTTGCAATCGTAATCGGCATAATATTTGTTGGCTGACAAGCCCATGAGAGGAGCGTTCCAATTACTTTGTAAGCAAGTGTATCGGAGAGAGACATGATTTCAGATGGATGAAAGTAGATTTCCTTATCAGCAATATCATTTAAT
>CADALT010000013.1 GCA_902788785.1 uncultured Ruminococcus sp. | reverse complement strand
CAAGCTCGAGGCAAACGGTGCGGAGGTCAGCTTCGCTATCCACCCTGTTGCAGGACGTATGCCCGGTCATATGAACGTACTTCTCGCAGAGGCAAACGTGCCTTACGAGCAGCTGAAAACTGCTGACGAGATGAACCCTCAGATGGCGAACACAGATGTTGCCATCGTCATCGGTGCGAACGACGTTGTAAACCCATCTGCTCTCACAGATGAGAGCTCACCTCTCTACGGAATGCCCATAATAAACGCTTTCGAGGCAAGAACAGTATTTGTTCTGAAGCGTGGTAAGGGTACAGGATTCTCTGGTGTCGAGAACCCGCTGTTCACCAACGACAACACCATTATGATCTACGGCGACGCTAAGCAGACGGTCGCTCAGATGGTCAGCGAGTTTGATGAGCCCTAGCCCGGGTCGCCAATTCGTTACGGCTTTTTGCTTAATAGATAAAACACAGCAATTAAGGGGACTTTGCGGTCCCCTTTTGGTTAATAAGGAGATCTGCGATGGTATTTCACAAAGGCGATAAGATCGAAATTGAATATGATCTCACCGAGAACACCGAATGTCTCGGCGGAGAGCTGACCCCCGAGCTGGTCATCAAAAACGCCGTGGTCATTGACAGCCGTGGCGCTTTCAAGGCTGATATCGAGATCGCAAAGGGCAGGATCATCGGGCTAGGCAGGTCGGCAGGACGCAGCTGCAGGCACATAGATGCCGAGGGGCTTGTGCTCACCGCAGGCGGCATCTATGTCTCGGAATTTCACGATATGCCCGATGCGGACGAACTGCTGTTTTCGGGATATTCCACCTTGATAATCAAGAACATCACACAGCTATCGGGCTCAAAACAAGCCGCATCGCTGCTGGAAAGCCCCCTGAATGTGGGCTTTATTGCATCGGCTGTTCAGGCGGACAAGCTGCGCATAAACCATCTGCTGACTGATGGAGCTTTCAGCGTTGATATATGTGCGCCTAATACCGACCCCGTATCCAACAGCACCGACGCTTTTCATCTTTATGCTCTTAAACGTGCTGATGATCTGCGCAGAGAGCCTTGCCAAAACAGTTCAGCGCACCATCTGCAAGATCTGAATACGGCAAAACAGTACGGTCTTGAAGATCATATCGGTTCGGTATCGGAGGGCAAGCTGGCAGACCTGTTCATGTGGGAGCCTGAAAAATTCCTGCGCAGTCCTGCTTTGATAATCAAGGGCGGCAGACTCATTTTCGACAGCCGGATCAGTGACCGCAGAGACATCATCTACACCAAACTGTTCGACATCGACCGCAGACCCGCAGGGCTGCCCTGTGCGTTTTTCACCTCAAAAAACGCAGCCGATGGTTACATCGGAACAATGGTCGGTCAGTACAGGGACGTTCTGGTAGTATAAGACAGCAAAGGACATGGAGACAGCTCTCCATGTCCTTTTTCATCACATATCCTGATAAAATGCGCCGTGTTCGGTGCAGTACCACACCAGCTTTCCCCTGCGGAACATGGGCAAAGTAATATCAATGCCCCATTCGGGATACTGCTTGAACATCATCATGCTGTTATCATTCACGAAAGCCACAAACGAAATATAGTGCGGCTTTGTCATCTCATGGTGGGATGTGATATACCATTCTCCGCCTATATCTTTGACCGTAAGCCTATCGTCACCCTCGGCTTTTATCGGTTCAAGTGCAGCCTGCTTATTTCCACAGCAGGTCACAGCAGCCTCGGAGGTGGATGTTATGATATTTCCACACTCACGGCACACATAGAATTTCAAGTTTTTCATATTGCCTCTCTCACTTTCATTTTTGTCTATATCCCCTGACAAAAGCACCTGTATATCCGTATTAAACACCTCTGCCAGTTCAGCCAGCAGCGAGATATCGGGACAGCCGTTGCCGCACTCCCACTTTGACACTGCCTTATCGCTGACATTTATGCGGTCTGCCAGCTGTTTTTGAGTCATACCCAGCTTAGTCCTGAAACGCTTGATAAGCTCACCTGTTTTGACCTGATCCATCTTCATCACCTCTATTATTCACGGAAATTTCCCTGTATACATATTATACCCGAAAACATCCACGAGGTCAATCCACGCTCCGTAGAGTCGAACATTAGTGCTTAATATGCGAAAATGATCTTTATATGAAAAAAGCTCCCGCATAAAACGGGAGCTTTCGTTATACATTATTAAACTGTACCTTTACAGCAATTAGTCTCTTTCCTTTCTGGAAATAACTGCTACTGCTGCTGCGCCTGCCAGTGTTACCAGACCAACTACAGAGTTAGCTGCTGTGTTACCTGTCTTAGGATTGTCCTTCTTCTTCTCCTCAGACTTGGAAGAATTGTTATCCTTCTTGGACTCTGTCTTGGAAGTTGTACCTGTAGTCTTGGAAGCTGTCTTGTTCATGTCGTTGATAGTTGTCTTAGCAAAATCAGCTACAGAACCTGTAACAGAGCTTCTTACTACTGTTTTAACTACCTTCAGACCATTGCTTGCATCATAGAATATGATGTCGCCTGCCTTCTTATCCTCACCTGCATAGCCGTAGAGGATACCTGCGGGCTTAACGTTATCGAGTCTTGCACCTGCTGCGCTGTATGCTGCTAAGAACTTGCCGTTAGCATCAAATGTGAACTCGTTGCCTGTGAATGCATCATACAGGATCTTAGAGATCGTGATAGGTGCCTCGGAAGAAGTATCATCCTTCTTGGACTCTGCTGCCTTAGACTCAGTCTTGCTCTCGTCAGCCTTAGACTCAGTCTTGCTCTCCTCTGCCTTGGACTCTTCAGCCTTGCTGTCATCAGCCTTAGACTCTTCTGCCTTAGACTCCTCAGCCTTGCTCTCTTCTGCCTTGGATTCCTCAGCCTTGGACTCTTCTGCCTTGCTCTCAACAGGAGCTGCTTCGCTCTCTGCCGGTGCATCAGCCTTGCTCTCTGTCTCTGCAGGAGCTACGCTCTCTGTAGCAACGGGAGCTGCACTCTCGGTAGCGGTATCAGCAGATACTGCCATAACACCCATTGAACTTACTGCCATGATCGCTGCAGCCAGTGCTGCAAAAGTTTTGCTGTTTTTCATTTTCGGTCGCCGGAAATCTACGTACTTCCGACTCCCTCCTTTCTTAAAATTATTGTTTCCTTCTTCGGTAACGAATTTTACCTTGATATCATTTTACACTATTTCCCCTGATTTGTAAAGGGGTTTAAGGAAATCTTTAGGTTTTTTGTGCAATATTCTCTTATTTATTAAAAGTCATGCATCCTTTCGACATCGGTTTTTATTCATTACAACAAACTTTGAAATTTTTTGCAAGAAAATGAAACTTTTGCGTTCTTGCGTCTTCGCACTTATTTTCTATAGAATAACGCCCCGCACTCTCCTTATTCGGAAAGCACGGGGCAGTTTTACACTTATTCCATTCTTAAAGCCTTGGAGTTCATTTCAACGAACTGCGGCTTGACGGTAGCTTTCATAGTCTGCTCGATATCGTCTATGGTGAACGGCAGCACGCCGCAGCGTATCGCCTGACCCAGCATTATCATATTGAGCGCACGGGGCGAACCGACCGCTTTGCAGGCAGCCTCGCCATCGACCTTGCGCAGATCACTGACGTGCCGCTCGAGATAATCCATCATTTCGGTGCCGTTGTAGCTGCTGCCGCTGAGTGCCGCAGTTACGGGCATTATCGGGTGAGTATTCACGATGACCTTGCCGCCGTCTTTCAGATAGCCCAGCATCCTGACAGCTTCCGCAGGTTCAAATGCGATGATTATATCTGCTGTCTTTTCTGGGAACATCGGACAGTGCAGACCTTCGCCCAGTCTCAGGAAGCTGAACACACTGCCGCCTTTCTGTGCCATACCGATGGTCTCCGCACTCATGACGGGTATATCATGTGCCATGGCTGTTGCGGCGATAAGCTTTGAGGTCAGCACGATGCCTTGTCCGCCGACACCTGTGATAAGTATATTATTCTGCATCTTCGCCACCTCCTATAGCACCGAAAGGACAAACCTGCGAGCAAAGTCCGCAGCCTGTGCAAAGAGAAGCTTCGATGCTGACTTTGCCATCCTTTATAACAAGCCCGGGGCAACCCAGGGAATTTATGCACTTTTTGCAGTTAACGCACTTTTCATGATCTATGACCGCAGGGGCTTTGCCCTTGATGAGTACAGCGCAGGGCGACTTGAAGATAATTGCTTTAACGCCCTTTTCAGCCGAAACACGCTTTACGCAAGCCACAGCTTCTTCAAGTTTCAACGGGTCAACGGTCTCGACGGTCTGAACACCTATTCCACGCAGCACCTGTTCAATGTTCACCTTATCGACCACCTGACCCATCATCGTTCTGCCTGTACCGGGGTGAGGCTGATGACCTGTCATGGCAGTTGTGGAATTATCCAGCACCACCAGCGTCATATCCGCCTGATTATACACCGCATTTACCACACCTGTGATAGCCGATGCGAAGAAGGTCGAATCACCCACAAAGGCAAAGCAATTAGTATCGGGCTCTATCTTGCCGATGCCCTGAGTGATGTTCACACCTGCGCCCATACAAAGACAGGTATCCACCATATCCAGCGGCATTGCATTGCCGAGGGTGTAACAGCCTATATCTCCGCAGAACACGCTCTTTTTGCCCTTCATTGCCTGCTTTACCGCATAGAATGATGCACGGTGAGGACAGCCTGCGCAAAGCACAGGAGGTCTTACAGGCAGGGGCGGAACATCGTCTGCCGCTGTTTTTGCAGGCTTTTCCCAACCCATGAAATCAGCGATATTTTCCGCAACCGAAGCGCAGGTGTTCTCACCTGCGGTCTTGACATTGCCTGTCAGCTTACCGTATATCTTGGTGGAAAGCCCGTATTTTCCGCAGACATAGGTCAGTTCCCTT
The DNA here is from genome assembly GCA_902788785.1 of uncultured Ruminococcus sp. Taxonomy (GTDB): domain Bacteria; phylum Bacillota; class Clostridia; order Oscillospirales; family Ruminococcaceae; genus Hominimerdicola. The sequence goes on along the minus strand of CADALT010000013.1, from coordinate 48,824 downwards.
TCGATGATCGGATCAAGTTCCTCGATGCAAAGCACCTCATCAAGTCCTGTAAGGAATTCCACCGCAGCCTTCTCGGGGAACGGGAAAGGTGTACCCACCTTGAAAACGCTGACGTTCTCCTTACCCTCCAGCGCTTCGCTGACATAGGTATAGCTGATACCGTGGGTAGCTATGCCCTTTTTGCAGCCCTTTGCAGGACAGACCTTGTTCAGTCCGCTGTCGGAGAATACGTCGGAAAGCTCCTTGTTGCGCTCTTCGATGTGCATATGTGCCGCATAGGAAAGCCTTGGGAATATGACCCATTTCGACGGGTCACGAACAAATCCCTCGGGCTGATTTTTTATGCACTCGCTCTCGTCCTTGACCTCGATGGAAGCGTAACCGTGACAGACCCTTGTGGTAGGACGGAACAGCACGGGCGTATGGTATTTCTCCGAGAACTCAAAGGCTGTCTGTATCATATCATAAGCTTCCTGCACTGATGACGGATCGAAGCAGGGCAGCTTTGAGAACGATGCGAAATGACGTGTATCCTGTTCTGTCTGTGATGAGATAGGACCCGGGTCATCTGCCACCAGTATGACCATGCCGCCCTTGACACCGATGTAAGCCAGACTCATCAGCGGATCTGATGCAACATTCAGACCCACTTGTTTCATTGTGACCATGGTCCTTGCACCGCTGTATGCAGCGCCTGCACCCAGCTCCAGCGCAGCTTTCTCATTTACCGACCACTCAACATACAAGCTGCCGTCATTGGTTTTTGCGGCAGTTTCAAGCACTTCGGTGGAAGGTGTACCGGGATAGCCCGACACAACATTGAGCCCTGCTGCTATCGCACCTCTGGCGATGGCGGCATTGCCCATCAGAAATTCCTTATGCATCAATATCGCTCCTTATTATAATAGTATCAACACTTCATATCATACACAAAATATATCAAACGGAACTATTTCTATGCCGTTTGATATAAGTGTCACTAAATAAATTATATCATTAAATTCGGGTACTGTCAACAATCTGTCAGTACTGTAAAAGAATATGAATGTGTCGCATGGACTTTGTGCAGTGTGCTGAAAAAGCATTTTGTCGAACAAATGTTCTTGACAAGAACAAATGTTTGATGTATAATAATTACAGTGAAACACCGTCGGGAGGTGTTTTGCCATGCTACCTTATTATCGTATCACCAGAATATACCAAAACAACTATAACAAATGGAGGATACAATGGACAGAAACAACAGGAAACAAGACATTTTAGACACAATGGACATCTACAGCTACATCTATGAGCTTATGCGTCTGCCAAAGGGGAGGGCTTCGCCCGGCCATAACCTTGATGAGAACGTAAAGCATGGGTGTATCTCTTGTGTCAGGGCAAGGGAATTCGGGAGTTACCGCAGCCTTTGTCTTAGGGAACAGCGCACCAGGGTGAAGCTGATGGAGCTGACCCGTGATATTGCAGCCTGTGAGCGTGCAAATTCACCGAGACTTCCGCTGATGTATGCCGAGCTCCGTCGGATGACCGTCGATCTGGCTGAGCTGACATTGCGCAGGCGCAGACTCGAAGACCGCAGGGACTGCATAAACAGCAAGCTTGTCAAAAGCGTGGTACAGCACAGATATTTTGACGATATCCACAGGCGTATTCCAAGCTGGCAGCAGACCGCAAAAGATATGGGCATAGCCCTCAGCGGTGACGAACTGCGCAGACTTGTATGCAGGCAGTTTGAAGAAGATCTGAAATAAGCATAACGACCGCATCAGCGCCCCGATGCGGTCGTTTTTGCAAAAAAAGCGGCACCTTAAAGATGCCGCAGAATATTCATGTCGTTTAATTTCATCAGTCGATGAAGAAACCAAAAAATCCGCTGTTTGCGCACTGATCGACACTCCTCAATGGCTGAGGATACTGACCGAAGATATCATCATCGGGAGTTTTTCTCCAATGAGCGAAGAAAGTCCATGTACCGTTGATATTTTCGCCGTTTACGGCAACTTCGCCTGCTTCGATCCCGTTGTTCTTCAAAGTATTGGTGACCTCGTAGATGATAACATCTCTGTAGTTCGAGCCATCAGCATTCAAAGATACAGCAGGAAGATCCGCATCGCAGTTCCATCTTCTGCCAAATGGTACGCTCCAGTCGATAGAAAAGCCCTGCACTTCGCACTCTGCAACAGCCTCCGCAACTGCGTTGTAAGTCGTCTTAGCGTTAGCATTGGCGGTTTTCAGCTTGGTCTTTTTTACATAGCCCATCATGCTCGGGACCAAAATAGCTGCAAGAACACCAATGATCGCAATTACCACTACCAGTTCGACGAGAGTGAAGCCTTTTTTGTTTAATTTTTTCATAAAAATGTCTCCTTTTTGTTTTGCTTTTCCTTTTGTTTAATGTCTTTCACTGCCATTTTCTATATCTCCGACATTATTTATATTATAATACGCAGTTCTCAAAAAGTCAATATTTTCAGATACAATATGTATAAGTGACCTAATTCGTGAAATTCCGCTACATTCAAATAGTGTAAATTTACAACAAAAGGCGACATTCCGAAAAGAACGTCGCCTTATACTCATATTAGATCATTATGCGCTAAATCAAACATTATTCCATGTACCCCAGGATGTACACTGCTCAATTCTTTTGATAGCCTGAGGATACTGACCATAGATAGCATCATCATCGCCCTTCTTCCACTGACAGAAGAACGTGCCATAATTATTGATATTTGCAGAACCAACATAAACAATACCCGAGTCATCACTATTACCTACCAATGCTCTTGAAACATCATATTTCATAACATCCAGGAAATTAGAACAATCACTCGCCAGAGTAGCAGCTGTGTATGTCTGTCTGCAATCAATTTCGCCTGTGGTCACATTATCCCAAATGATTTGATAGCCCTGAGTTTCACAATCCGCATTTATCTCTGCGATTATCTCGTAAGCCAGCTTTGCATTGTAATTAGCACTCTTTATCCTTGCTTTTCTGATATAGCCTATCAGCGATGGTATAAGTATAGCTGCAAGTGTACCGATTATCGCCATGACAATGACCAACTCTACTAATGTAAATCCTTTTTTATTATACTTCACAAAGATCAACTCCCCCCGAACGATCACGATATAAATTATCGGCGTATTCCCCAATACGTTGCTATAGGTATATTATAGCCCATTTCCATACATCTGTCAATTCGCTATATCTATAAATCGCCCATATCCATCTTTGTGCAGATTGTATACTTATCCAATTAACTTTTGTTTAATAAACTACGCATTTAACAAAGTTATATAATATTAGAAATAATTACATAACAAAAAGGCGGTACCCTTTCGGATACCGCTTTATGTTCATTTTAAATTAATCTTTAATCTTATTAAAGATTAGGTATTAGGGTTGCCGAACTGACCAAATGTCATTCCCTCAGAAATAGCTACTGTTGCAGGAGCATCAGGATACTGACCCTTAATCTCATCAGAATCGTTCTTTCTCCACTGAGCATACCATGTAGTATCAGCAGCAGTTGCAACTGCTTCAGCGTTTGTAGCAACTACGCCAGCGTCACCGCCGTTAGCAGCCAGAGCAGATGTAGCAGCGCTTACGCACTTAGCATTATCAACATCTCCAAGTGTGCCCTTTGTCTCTTCCTCAGCCAGGAATTCAGCGATTGCATTGTAAGCAGTCTTAGCATTGCCGTTAGCTGTCTTCAGTCTGGACTTCTTAACATAACCCATCATGCTAGGAACCAGGATAGCTGCAAGTACGCCGATAATTGCAATAACTACTACCAGTTCAACGAGTGTAAAGCCCTTTTTGTTTGAATTCTTCATAGAAAATCCCTCCATAAGATTTTTTAAATATTAGTTCCGCTTTTTGCGGTAACTTACTTTGTTAATGTTTCGGGTCACGGATTTCGCATCGATCGATCGTTTGAAGCTTCATGTCTTCCGTTCCCTTACTGTGTCTATATTATAACTCATAACTTGTCGTTTGTCAATAGGTTTTCTTAATTTTTTTTAAGATTTTTTATCTTTGTAGATTTTTACAAATTCTCCACATTTTAACTGGTAAGATTAGCCGCTTTTCGACATCTCACACCTAGATTATAGCATATTGCATAGAATTTGTCAATAAAAACGAATTTGTTATTATGTTTTTCATGATAGAAAGCTGTGTTTCTTTTGTTAAACTTTTTGTATTCGTCACATATTATCTTTTTCAGTGGTGCGCTTTTTTTCGTTTTTCAACGTAGTTTCGTTATAATTAGCGTTTTTTCGTAAATTGATATGTATTTTCTTTCGCCTTATTTACTTATTTATATTTAACGGTTTAAAGTGTTCATTCACAGGGCACGTTCAGAGCGCATATCATGCTTTAGACCTAAAATGAAAGGACGGTATGTATTATGGACACTACAAAGACCATCATCACCATGAGCAGCATCACCTACGCCATGAAAGCCAAGGACTATCTTAACGGTCTCGGATACTGGTGCGAGGTAGAGCGAACACGCAAGAATATCGGGAGCGGCTGCGGCTACTCCATTATAATAAAAGATGACCCCGACCTTATCGCTCCCCTGCTGGAGCGCAGACATATCCCATATAAAGGGATATACCGACTTTGAAAGGAGCGGCTGAGATGAATGGACGAAACGTCATAAATTTTGATAACTCCGCAGGAACTTATCCAAAGCCTGCCGCTGTTCGTCAGGCGGTGGCAGGTGCGCTGCAAAAAGTCGGGGGCAATCCGGGGCGAGGCGGTCATGCCCTTTCCATGAAAGCGGCACAGCAGATCTACGAGGTAAGGCGCAGGGCTGCACAGTTTTTCGGGGCGGAGATCGAGAACACCGCATTCGCACCGAACTGCACCTATGCGCTGAATATGGTCATCAAGGGTCTGATGCAGTACGGCGGACACATTATAATAAGCTGTTATGAGCACAACTCCGTGAGCCGCCCTGTATATGCGCTCACCAAAAACTCGGGAGTAAAATGCAGCATTGCGAAGATCTATGATGACACGGGGCAGACCATAGCGGAGATGGAAAAACTTATCCGCCGTGATACACTGTGCATCTGCTGCACGGCAGCATCAAACGTCACTGGACGTATCCTGCCTTACCGTGAGATCGGCGAGCTTGCACGCAGGCACGGTATAGCCTTTGTATGCGACTGCGCACAGGCTGCGGGGGTGATCCCTGTGAGTATAGACGATGGCATAAGCTTCATCTGCACCTCGGGGCAGAAAGGTCTATACGGTCCTTCGGGGACGGGGCTTCTTATCAGCAGCGGAGAGTTCGCACTGTCTACTATTATAGAAGGCGGCACGGGGGCGACCTCGGGTGAGCTGGTACAGACTCCCTATATGCCCGAAAAGCTTGAAAGCGGCACACTTAACACCGCAGGTCTTATCGGGCTGGGCGCAGGGCTTGATTTTATAAAGAGCAAGGGAATAGAGAACATTCGCAGTCACGAGGCTGCGCTGTGCGGATATTTCCAAAGGGAGCTGCAAAAGCTTGATGTGCATATTTACGATGCAGACAAGGAACGTGTGCCGATAGTGGCATTCAATATAAACGGTATGACCTCGGAGGAGACTGCCGCTAAACTCAGCGAGGGCGGATTTGCTCTGCGTGGAGGTATGCATTGTGCCGCCCTTGCCCATGAGGCATTAGGCACATCGGGCAGCGGAGCGGTCAGGTTCTCACCCTCGGTATTCAGCACCCGCCAGCAGGTCAGCGCACTGATCGCCTATATACGCACAATAATGTAAAAGAAGAGAGCCGCACACTGTGCGGCTCTCTCCCGGAAGTAAAGAATATGAAAAAATGAATAGAAGAATGCTTTGTTATCCTATGACCTATACCTTATATAAGACATAGCCGTATCTTTTAAAATCCGCCGAAATATCTGAACGGATCAAAATACTCGTAATCGTCATAGGGGTCATAGTTGTTGTAGTTATTATCGTTACTGTTCTGCTGCTGTTCGGTCTCAACGGTATTTTCACCCGTAGCCTCATCGAGCACAACATCAAGGTCCAGTTTCTTGCCGCTGCGGTAGATAGTCAGTGTGACTTCATCACCGGGCTTGAATTTATCCTTGACCTCATTGAGCTGGATTATACCTGTTACGATATTATCATTTATCGCAATTATTATATCCTTCTGCTGGAGCCCTGCTTTGCCCGAGCCGCTGTCTGCGGTAACGGTCTCTACAAGAAATCCCTGAGGTATACCATAAAAACTTGAATATGCAGCCGTAACATCTATGCCTGTTATACCGAGGCTGGGTCTGCCCGTTACATATCCGTAATTCATCAGGTCACTGACTATCGGCAGGGCATTGTCGATGGGTATCGCAAAGCCCAGACCTTCAACGTCCGCAGAAGCTACCTTTGCGGAGGTTATGCCTATGACCTGTCCGTAAGCATTTATCAGTGCGCCGCCCGAGTTGCCGCCGTTGATGGAAGCATCGGTCTGGAACACGTTCATCGTTATATCATCCACCGAGATCGTTCTGTCCTTGGCGGAGATTATGCCTGTTGTGGCAGTATTGGCAAGGTCAAGTCCCAGAGGGTTGCCTATAACTATCGCAAGCTCGCCCACACGGACTTCCTCCGACTTGCCTATCTCTGCTTTTTTAAGACCGTTCTTTTCGATCTTCAGCACCGCAAGATCGGTCTTTGTATCCTTGCCCACATTTTCAGCCGTATAGGTCAGATCGTCCTGAGTATCGTCCTCATCGCCGTAATATGGCGGAAGCACCACGGAGATCTTCTGTGCGTCCTTTATAACGTGTGCATTTGTTATGATGTAGCCGTCCTCACTGAGCACTATGCCCGAGCCTGTGGCTATACCCGACTCTGTAATGGTCGTTATGCCCACCACCGATGGTGACATCTTCTCGATTATCTCGGGTATCGGCATAGCATCCTCGGGGGCTGCCAGCTGTTCAAGCGTCGGCAGGTCATCCCTTTTTACGGGAGGTGCATCAACTGCCCTGCTGCTGTCATCCACGACCTCAGCCACATTCTCATTGATACTGCTGTCCGGTGTGGGCGCTGTGAACGGGTTATTCTTCCCGACCACCAGTGTATACGCAACTATCGAAGTCACACCTATAGCAGCCACACCGATAAGTGCAAGTACTGCTGTGGCTATCTTTTTGCCCACCGAGCCTTTCATCGACCCGTCATTGAAAGAATACTCATTGGTCACGCCCGGCTGACTGTAATAGCCGTGTTCACCGTCGGAGTAATACTGTTCACGGTTGACATAGGGCTGCTGACTATAGGTGGGCTGACGCTCATCATAACGCTTATAGCCGCCATTCATATCATTCACGATATTACTCCTCCTCAAACATCACATGACAAGCATAAATACAATGCTCACCACACGTATCCGTTCAACTTACATCAACTATATTATACCCCGAATTGTGATAATTTCATGACAAATTATAAAATTTTTTCTGATTTAAGATAACGCCTGTTCATGCTCCTTTTTACGGCGTATCTCCTCGGCTATCTCGGATAGTTTTTGCAGCCTGTGATTAGCGCCCGAGCGTGATATGGGCGGCGAGAGCTCCTCGCCCAGCTGTTTAAGATTATAATCGGGGTTTTCCAGCCTTATCTCGGCTATCTCCCTGAGATTATCGGGCAATGATGACAGTCCCATGGTCTGCTCTATCAGCTCGATATCGGCTATCTGGCGTTCTGCCGCCCTGATGGTCTTATCGATATTGGCATTATCGCAGTTCATGGCACGGTTTATCTTATTGCGCATATCCTTTTCCATCTTAACGTGCATAAGCTCGATGGAGGACATGGTAGCTCCCATGAGGGTGAGCATATCTATGATATTCTCGCTCTCTTTGATATACATTATCTGTGCGCCCTTGCGCTCGACGTGTTTCGGGATTATCCCGTGGCGCTCTATCAGCAGCAGCCCGAAATCGTTGCACAGGTCGAGTGTCGGCATAACGAACTCCATATGGTATTTCTTATTCGGATCGTTGACCGAACCGCAGGCTAAGAATATGCCTGCTGCCAGCTGCGGAAAATACTTATCCTTCGGAAGATACTCTTCGGTCAGCCGCCTGCTTTCGTCCATGCCGAAATAATCAAGCAGATATATCCTCTGCTCCTTATCGGGCACAGTAAGGCTGTACAGCGTGACACCGCCCTTGCGCTCGGCACTGTTAACATTCACCGTATCTTCGTCACCAAGTATACGGCAGACGTTCCTCACAAAGAAATCCTTGACCTGCACATTCTCCGTCAGGAAAAGTATATTTTTATCGCTGAGTTCATTACAGCAGCACAAAAGCCCCATCAGGCACGCATCTGCCTTATGGGTACTGTTTATCTTATCAATTATCTCTGCCTTTACATTATATGAAAAGGAAAGCTCATCCATATGAGCACCTCCTGTTACCTAAAAGAAAAAGATGCGGAAAAACCTTTCCGCATCATAATGATCAATTAAAGGAAACCATCGTGAGGTCCCTGATAGTAAGAATTGTCAAAAGCCAGTATCAAATCAAAGATGGGAGCCAAGAACAACATTCCGATTATGAAACCCGCACTCTTACCAAATCTCTGACCAAGTCTTACGTATAACATGATACCATATACCATACCAAGTATAGGCACCAGAATAAACAGGAATTTCCAGCCGTTGCCATAAACTATCTTAGTCAAGGTATATAAGTTATAGATAGGTATTATAGCCTTCCAGCCTGCCTCACCCGCTTTTGTGAAGATCTTCCACATAGCGATAAGACTTAATAAACCGTAGCCAAAGCTTAGAGTCATCGTTCCGCCGCTCAGCTGCATACCCTGTTCCATGCCCTGCTGAAACATCTGATCGTAATCTGCGCTAAATATCATCTTCTGTTACCTCCTTTCCGGCACGAAAACGTTTTTATGTCTATTACCAAGTGTTTTCTATACCGATATGATTATACAATAATCCTAACACTTTGTCAATATTTTTCTTAACAAATTTTAAGCTTTAAGAAAAATTTGGCGAATTGTATGAATTCTATCACCGTTTTTCTATATCTCTATGGGCTACTCTGATGGTTTTACCGTTATCTGTCAGGTGTTTAGCTACTGCTTCTGCAAAGGTGACACTGCGGTGTTTGCCGCCTGTGCAGCCGAAAGCTATTACCAGCTGCGCTTTGCCCTCTTTTTCATAGAGGGGTATAAGATAGTCTATCAGGTCATTGAGCTTTGCAAGCAGAGTCTGCGCCGACTCAAAGCTCATGACATAGCCCGATACCTCGGGATTAAGCCCTGTTTTATGTTTCAGCTCTGCGACATAGAAAGGGTTGGGCAGGCATCTTACATCGAAGGTAAGGTCCGCATCGTTCATGACACCGTACTTGAAGCCGAAGGAGCGCACATCTATCTTCATGGCAGACTGCCCCTCGCCCAGGAATATATCATAGAGCCTTTCCTTGAATTCTGCGGTGGTGGTCGAGGAAGTATCTATATAATAGTCTACCTTGTCCCTTACCGTTTCAAGGAAGCTTCGCTCGGTCTCGATAGCTTTGCGGATATTTCCGTGGGCTAACTCATCCAGCGGGTGCTTTCTTCTGGTCTCTTTATATCTTCTCATGATGGTATCGTCGCTGCAGTCAAGGAACATGACCTTGACCTTGATACCCATATCACGCATATCGCTTATGGCATCCTTGAGTTTTAGGAAGAGCTCTCCTCCCCTGACATCTGCCACAAAAGCTACCTTATCTATCTTGCCCTCGCTCTGTCCGCATATATCCGCAAACTTCACCATAAGCTCGGGCGGCATATTATCTATACAGTAATATCCGATATCCTCCAGCACATTTACCGCTGTGGATTTGCCTGAACCTGATATGCCCGTTACAACAACAAACTGCATCCTTCCACACTCCTTCTATCTATAAACACAGTATGAGCTGTACTACTCGTAGGGGATGTACCTTACCTCGCACTCCAGCATAATGCCCGAATCTGCCTTGACCTTCTGCTGTATATGGTCTATGAGCTCCAGTACGTTCTCGCAGGTAGCACCGCCCTTGTTCACGATGAAACCGCAATGCTTCTCCGACACCTGTGCGCCGCCCACAGAGAACCCACGCAGTCCGCTGTCCTGTATGAGCTTGCCTGCGTAATTGCCCTCGGGTCTTTTGAAAGCCGAGCCTGCACTGGGCATATCCAGCGGTTGTTTCTCACGGCGTTTGCTCATGAGCTCGACCATCTTATCCTGTATATCGTCATAGCTGCCTGTGGGGAGCTCAAATTCGCCCTCGACGATAAGCTCATCTTCCTCTGCGAAACGGCTGGTACGGTAGCCCAGTCTCATCTGTTCTGCATTGAACTCGAACTGTCTGCCCTCTTTATCCACAGCTCTGCCGTACTTGATGACATCCTTTATCTCGCCGCCGTAAGCGCCTGCGTTCATGAATATCGCTCCGCCGACGCTGCCCGGTATGCCATAGGCAAACTCCAGACCGCTCAGCGAATGTTCCAGCGCAAAGCGGCACAGCTTCAGCAGCGGACAGCCTGCCTGTGCGACTATAGTATTCTCATCCTTCATATATATACGGTCCATTGATGTGCCTATATGGAATATCACGCCGTTGAAACCACGGTCATCGAACAGCACATTTGAGCCGTTGCCCAGCGCCATCGTCCTGACACCCAGCCTGTTGGCTTCCTCCCACAGATGTGAAAGGTTGTCGGGCGAATTTACGCTTACCATCGCCGTGCAGGGTCCTCCTATACGGAAAGAGCTGTGCTTTGAAAGGGGCTCATCATAAAGCACCCTGCACTCCAGTTCCTCCGCCACCTGCAAAAGTGACTTCGTATTTAGATCCATCTGATTTTCCACTTGATCTCTCCTTTATACTGTCAGAACGTATCCCAGTTCTTGACATTCTCCTTGGTATCCATCTCCAGACCCAGGTTCTGGAGAAGTTCGGCAGCGGCATTGTAACCCATCTTCTTATGACGGTTGTTCATGGCTGCAACTTCCAGTATAACTGCCAGGTTACGTCCGGGCTTTATGGGTATGGTCAGGCTGGGTATCTTAACGCCGAGTATAGAGGTATACTCATTGTCAACGCCCATTCTGTCATATATCTTCTTGCTGTCCCAGGGTTCGAGCTGTACCACCAGGTCGATCTTCTCGGAGATCTTTACAGCACCCATACCGAACAGTCTTCTGGTATTTATAATACCTATGCCTCGCAGTTCAAGAAAATGCCTGATATTATCGGGCGACTGACCGACAAGGGTCCTGCTGGAGGTCTTTCTTATCTCGACCGCATCATCTGCCACCAGTCTGTGGCCACGCTTTACGAGCTCGATGGCAGTCTCGCTCTTACCTACGCCGCTCTCGCCCACTATGAGTATGCCCTCGCCGTAGACTTCTATAAGCACGCCGTGACGGGTGATACGGGGTGCAAGCTCAACATTCAGGTAGCCTATGAGCGAAGCTATGAAAGCTGTGGTGCTGTCGGATGTACGTGCTATGGGCACACCGTATTTTGCGGCTATCTCGGTCATCTCGGGATAAAGCTCGTGGCTCCTTGCCACTATGAACATGGGTATCTTTGTAGCAAACAGCGCATCAAGACGCTGTCTTCTGGTCTCCTCATCTATGCTCGCAAGATAAGCAAACTCCATATTTCCGCAGATCTGTACACGCTCGGGATTGAAATACTCGTAAAAGCCCATAAGCTGAAGACCGGGTCTGTTACAATCGTTATCGGTAACTATAAGATCGTCCATATTATCGGGTGCGTAAAGCACTTCCAGCCCAAGCTGTTTGATTATCTCCGCTACTGATACGCTAAATATCTCTGCCATATGATATCAACTCCTTATTATTGTTTTTTTATGTTCTGAAAAGATCCGTCACACATATACACTCGGATCTCATATCGCTCACTGTATCAGAGGGTTATGTTACCCTCGTCGAGCATCTCCTGTGCGGCAAGCATTATGCCTGCTTTTCCGCTCGGATAAGTTATACCGCCCTGAAGCCATACCGCATAGGGCTCTCTGATAGGTGCATCGGCGGAAAGCTCGATGGAAGCTCCCATAGTGAACGCACCTGCCGCCATGATGACCTTGCTCTCGTAGCCCGGCATATCCCATGCCTCGGGGGTAACATAGCTGTCCACAGGGCTTCCCTTTTGTATACCTTTGCAGAATGCTGTCAGGTTCTTCTCGTTTTCAAGCAGGATAGATGCGATTATATCCGTGCGCTTTTCACCGCTCTCGGGGAGGGTCTTATAGCCCAGCTTCTCGAAAAGCCTGCACGCAAATACCGAGGTCTTCAAAGCGTTCGCCACGGTCTGCGGACAGAAGAAAAAGCCCATCAGTATCTCACGGTTCATGTTCAGCGAACAGCCCACTTCCTTGCCCATGCCCACACAGGTCAGCCTGTCGGCGCATTTTTCCACAAGGTCTGCACGTCCGCAGATATATCCGCCCGTTGAGGCGATACCGCCGCCGGGGTTCTTTATGAGCGAGCCGACTATGAGGTCTGCGCCCACTGCAAGGGGTTCTTTTTCCTCCACGAACTCGCCGTAGCAGTTATCGGTAAGTATTATGATATCGGGGTTTGCTTCCCTTGCTGCCTTTATAGCTTCGGCTATTACGTCCACAGTGAACGAGGGTCTGAGCGAATATCCTCTCGAACGCTGTATATAGCCTACCTTAGCGCCCTTTGCCCCTGACTTTATGGCATCAAGGTCGGGCGTACCATCGGCTTTCAGTTCGATGATACTGCTCCTGATACCGAAATCTCTCAGCGAACCGCTGCCCTCATCGCCATCTTTTCCCACAACGCCCTCCAGCGTATCATAGGGCGCACCTGTCAGGAACACCAGTTCATCATTCGGTCTGAGTATACCGAAAAGTGCCGTTGACAGCGCATGGGTACCGTTTACGAAATTATGCCTTACTATGGCGTCCTCTCCGCCCAGCGCCTGTGCGAATACCTTATCCGCAGTATCTCTGCCGATGTCGCCGTAGCCGTAGCCTGTAGTGCCTTTAAGGCAGCCCTCGCTGACACGGTTATCTATGAAAGCTTTCAACACCTTCTGACCGTTAAGGTCAGCTATGCGGTCGATATTTGCAAAGCTGTCCCTGCACTCCTCCTCAGCCTGTGCTGCCAGCGCAAGCAGTTTATCGTCGATACCAAAAATGTTTTCCAAAAATGTTCACCTCAAAATCATATCTCGATCATTAAGGCAACACCGCACAGCCATTGTGCTGACGTTTGCAGATGGCACACAAAGACTTTAGACGGTGGTTGCGTGGTGTTCCCTTATACAAAATCCTTATTGCTTATTTTGTAAAGCAGCCCCAGCACTGCCGCAGATACGAGCGCTATGCCGCCTACCTTGATATAGATATTATCCACATCGGCGTACCTGTCGTTTTCCATCACATAGTTATTTGGGTTATCTGGGTCAATGCATATTTTAATCTCGTCTGCTGACGGTGCAAGTCCGTAATCCGCAATAACTTTTCGCAGACCATATTCCTTGCCGTCATAGGTGTAAACGAAAGTGTGCTCTATATATCTCACATTTCCTCTGCCCCCGTAGTCAGCCCTTTCTTCGGACTTATCAGGGTCTTTTACCGCAGTTATCTTAACGGTACAAGCCTTTGCACGCCCATATTCTTTGATCGCATCGGGCATACCGATACCCAGGTTTATCACCCCTAGGGCTACGAGCATTATAACAAGGGCTATCTGTAATTTTATCTTATCATAATCCATAAGTCTCCTCCTTTTTGTCAGCCTTAAAACCATATCTATCTGTATTTAAGGTCAAATCCGTCAGTTCTGTCTGTTCTACCCTCATGCACATGAAGTCTGTCCGCTTCGCTCTCGCCGTGTCTTATTATAAGCAGTTTCATTCAGTATTACCTTTACCTATCAGTGGCTGGGCTTTTCATCTCTTCTTTCAAGGACTGTATCTATGCCCATCGCCTTAAAGCCTATCTCTTCATAGTAGCTTACTCTGTGGGGTCTTGCGAAAAGCTTCACCGCAATGCCCTGCTGCCAGAGTCTTTCGCCTATCCAGTAAAGCAGTGTTCTTGCGTGCATCTTTCCTCTTTCCTCGGGAACAGTTCCCACCTGACCCACCAGTGCCACCTTATCTATGATATACTGTATCGTAGCCGTGGTATAGTCCCCCATCAGGAACGACTGGGATAGCCCGCGCCTTATCCTGTGGGAAGTATCAGTCAGCCAGCTTTCATAGCTGTCCTCCAGTCTCGGGAAACACTGTGCCAGTATCTTATAAACATCGTCAAGCTTTGGGGTCTCGTCCACCTCCAGCGGAGGGAGCTTGCCTGTGGGGGCATAGTTGAATTCTGTACGCTTTTCGCTGCGGTACTCATCATCCAAAAGCTGCGCCAGTCTGTCACCGTACTGCCTTTCCAGCTCCACCGAAAAGGGTTTCAGCATACGCACGAAGCCTGCCAGTTCCTCCAGCATCTCTTCATCAAGCTCCTTGCCCTCAAAGGTCGATATCATCAGCGCACTGCCAAACTCAGAGAACATACCCAGCCTTTCACCCTTATGTTCCATAAAGAAAAATCTGAGGAAATCGTATTTTGTCCCGTAAGCCATAAAATGCGATTTTATGCGCCTTGAATAGTTATTCTCTTTCAGCTTGCCTATAAGCGCTTGGTCTATATCCGTGGTCTGGTATATCATCTTAACTTTCCCCTCTGCAAAAAGTCTTATATATCGCTCTGCTCTCCCATTACACTGACACTGTAGTACACGTTATTGAAATCGTCATTGTCGGGGTCATCGACCAGTTCGGGTCTTACGATGAAGCTTCTGCCGCCGCTTATATGCAGCTTTACATCTTTATCGAAGAATGCTCCCATCGCCCCGAAGTATATCATCTGACCCACTATCTCGCCTATCTTATCTACCTCGTCCCACGAGATACCCTCAAAGCTTATATCGGGTCTGCCGAATTTTATCATTCCTCTGGTATGCACCCAGAAATTTCCGCTTTCTTCCTCGGACACAAAGACCTCTGCGTGTCTTCTCGGTTCAAAGCTGTCCATAAAGAACTCCTTTGTCCAGCGTTTCGGGGATATGAGCGAGAGCGTGAACAGGTCGAGTATGCCCACTGCACCTTTCTCGGTGAAAGCCTGTATTATGCCCGATATATTTTTAAGATAATCGAGCCTTTCGTCCTGTGCCGCATTGCCTCTTATCATCACCCAGCGGTCGGCTGATGCGCACTTTTCAAACAGCTCGGGGTCGGAGGCTTTGAGCATATCTCCGAGAGTGCTCTCCATAAGCCCCTGCATCTTTCCGCCGTCGGAAGCCTTATCGTAGGACATTATGCTTATCCCACGGGGCACTTCCGTTACACCGTGCTTTTGTACGGAAACCTCCAGCTCGTCACCGCTCACCCCGAACACCGCATAGAACAGTGCAGGGCGGTACTTGGTCTTGGTATAATAGGGACGTGCGTACATATCACGGTCATCAGCCTTTTTGCCGTGCTGTGAGAGCAATTCACTTGTATCCATGACCATGCCGAAGCCCCCTGCGATAGCCGCAGCGGTAGCACGCTTAATGGTCGGCACATCTATCCCCGGCAGGGGCGGTGCGCTAGTGGCATCGAGAATGAACTTTACATGATAATCCTTATCATGGGCTGCCCTGGCGGCAGTCTCGCAGCAGTAGTTGGTCATAAAACCCGTGATGACCACACATTCCACGCCGAAATCTTTCAGCAGTCGGTCAAGCTCGGTACCCTCAAAGGACGAATAGCGGCGCTTTATTATCTCGGGTATGCCGCCTGTTACAGTAAGCTCGTCCATGTAGCTGACTTCTTCCGTGCCGTCAAGAAATGCCATATCCAGCTCTTCTCCCGTGTAGTCGAACATTCTGCCCGAATCCTCACGGCTTTGGTGGATATGCCTTATATATATGATGGGCAGACCCTCTGCCTCGAACCTGTCGATGATGAGGTTTATCCTGTCCACCGTTTCTTTATAGTCCGCCACATAAAGCGGAGATCTTTCAAGTGCATAGACCTTCTGGGGATCTATTACCAAAAGCGCTTCTTTCATAATGTTCCTCTTAAAAAATGTCACATTCTCACGAATGACAAACATCCCATATCGCTTGCCGCATAAAAACCTGCGCTGCGGTAGAATGCCTTGGTCTTTTCCGTGTCGTCCGTGAGCAGCTGTATCTGGTAGACACCGCTGTATTTTTCAAGCACAGCTTTCAGCAGCGCTGTGCCTATACCTTTACGCTGATGTTCGGGCAGCACGATGATATCCTGTATGAACACTATCGTGGTACCGTCGCCCACTGCACGTATTATGCCCACAAGGGCATTATCCTCATAAGCCCCCAGCACACAGAGCGAGCCCTCGTATGCCGCAGGCAGCTTGTCTGCATGGTCGGTATAATTCTTCCAGCCTGCGCTTTCGTACAGTGCAAGCACCTCACCCATATCAAAACGGGCATACTCTCTTATATCCATATCAGACCTCATATACTTTAGGCAGCATAGCTTTGACCAGTTTTACCGTGTTTTCAAAGTCCGACTCACTTATGACACAGCTCGGAGAATGCAGGTATCTGCAAGGCAGTGATATCCCGCAGGCACGCACGCCGCCACGGCTTTTATGTATCGCACCCGCATCGTTTCCCCCTGCGACCATGGTCTTGGTCTGGCAGGGTATGCCCAGTTTTTCAGCCGTATCAAAAGCCAGTCTGTACAAGCCTTTATCGTAAATGGTGCTTCTGTCCATAAAGCTTACCACAGGACCCTTGCCCACACAGCACACCTTTTTCTCGCCCGATGCCGAGGGTATATCCGCCGCTGTAGTGGCTTCAAGGACGATGGCTATATCGGGGTCTACCGTATATGCCGCAGCCGTCGAGCCTCGCAGCCCTATCTCCTCCTGAACCACAAAAGTAAAATAGGTATCATATTCAAGTTCGCTGTCGATAAGGTCAAGCATGATGGCACAGCCTGCACGGTCGTCTATCGCCTTACAGCCCACCATGCCCTTGCCGAACCTTACAAAGTTAGATACGAACACAGCACTGTCACCGAGCATTATATGCTCCTGCGCCTGTGCCTTGTCAGCTGCACCTATATCCAGATACATCTCGGGAAAATCGGGTGCTTTCGAGCGTTCGTCACCATCAAGATGATGCAGCGCTTTCGCCCCTATGACACCGATGAGCTTTTCCTCGCCCACACGCACTCTTCTGCCGAACACGACTCTGGGGTCAATGCCGCCCACGGGAGTTATTTTCAAAAAGCCGTCCTCGGTGATATAGTTCACTATAAAGCCCACCTCGTCCATATGGGCGCTTATGAGCAGCTTTTTGTCGGGGGTCTTTCTGCCTTTCTTGAAAGCGATAACGCTGCCCAGAGGGTCAATGTGGTATTCGCACTTGCCCTTTATACGTGATATTATGTAGTCTCTGACCTGTCCCTCGTCCCCCGAGATACCGTCAAGCAGGCAGAGCTTTTCAAGTTCGTTCATCATGATGTGTACCTTCTAAGATATTCCGCTATGAGCTTTGCGGTATTTTCAATATCGTCAGTGTCGATGACCTCCGCAGGTGTGTGCATGAATCTTTCGGGTATCGAGAGCGTTACCGTGGGGCAGCCGCTTTTTGATATGCTTATCATATCCGCATTAGTACCCGTTGTGCGCCCCATGACTTCCATGGTATAGGGTATCGAAAGCTCCTGCGCCAGTGTGCGCATATCATTGCTGAGCTTTCTCGAAAGTGAGGGCGATATGCCTATCATCACTCCGCTGCCCATCTTTACGCATTCCTCATCGTCACTGTCGGGCGTATTGGCAAAGGATACATCGACCTCGATAGCCGCATCGGGCTCTACTATGAATGCTGCGATCTTAGCTCCCCTCTCGCCTACTTCTTCCTGCGAGGTCAGGGTGACTGCCACATTGCAGCCCAGCTCCTCACCGTCAAGCTCCGCCACAGCCATTATGAGGGCTGCGCACCCTGCACGGTCGTCCAGTGCCTTTGAGGTCACTCTGCTGCCCAGCAGCCTTGTACACTCATTCTCCACCAGCACCCTGTCGCCGAGGCATACATATTCTCTTACCTCGTCACCGCTCATGCCCGTATCTATCAGCACCTCTTCGACCTGTGCTGCCTTTGAGTAGTCCTTAGCCAGGTGAGGCGGTACAGATGCCGTAAAGCCATCGAGCACTCTGCCCTCGCCCTTTGTGCCGTAAATGCGCACTCGCTGTGCCAACAGCATACGTCTGTCAATGCCGCCGCAGGAGGATACTTTCAGAAAGCCGTCATCGGTGATGTAGTTCACTATAAAGCCTATCTCGTCGATATGTGCGTCCAGCATGACCACAGGTCTGCCTTCCTGCCAGCCTTTTCTGCGAAAGAATAGGTTGCCTGTTGCTGCATCATATTCGGTGCTGCCGAATTTATCAAGCTCACTTGCCGCAGCCTGTGCCGCCGAGCCTTCAGCCCCCGAAACACCCATGGGTGCGGTGAGCTTTTTCAGCAGTTCAAATGTATCTGTCTTACTCATATTTTTCATCCGTTCAATTTAGTTCATATCATATGCGAATTTGTCGCCAAAGTTATTTTTTACCGCTTCTGCCAGCTGTACGTACTCAGGGAATCCCTTGCGGTCAGCTCTGAATCCGAAACTGTATTCGCAGTTAGTCATGTCATTTACATAAAACACCAGCTTGCGAAAATCGCCTGTACCGCTGCCCTTCATGGGAGTCATTATCACTCTTTTTATGTCCGTACCGCCGAAAGCCTTTCCGTCGATATACATAGTCCCCGAGCTGAACATGATCTCACAGGGTATCTTCTGCGCAGCCGCTTTGAACCTTTTGATCATGGAAAAATTTACGCCGCCCAATATCAGCAGGTTTAAAGCCATGTATCCCAAAAGCCCGAGACCGTAGTCCTCCAGCTGATCCTGTATTATCATAGATATCAGTATCCACGAAAACACTATCGTCAGGAACCAGAACATTATCCTCACCAGCAGCCTGCACCTTTTATCTATCGTTTCAGCCAGTTCAGCCGCAGGTATGGCAAAAGTCTGCACAGCAGGCACCGTGATATCCTGTGCCCCGTCATTTTCCATAGCAAGACCGTCATATAATGCACGGAATTTTTTACGCATACCGTCCTCTACGATCTTTGCAAGCCTGCCTGCGTCCTGTCTGTCGAGGAATGAGCATTTTAGCTCATGCTTGCCGTCCCTGCCGCTGATATTTATCCATCTTTCCGTCACGGGTACAGCGCCGTAATAATGCGTATGCACGTTCATATACATATCATTTTCCGCAAAGAGGTACTCTTTGTTCTTCACATATATGCCGTTCTCGTCTGCTTCGACCTTTTTGCCGATACAGCTTATGATACCGACTATACCGCCAAGTACGACCGCAGCTATAAGCAGCGGTATGAACATATCTTCATCCACGCCCATAGCAAGCCCTATCAGCAGGATAACACAGCCATACATAAAACCGCTTATCAGTCCGTTCGGCAATCCTCTGATGGGACGGCTCTTAAAAACCTCACGCTGCATTCCGATCACACCTTATACCAGCTCATTCACCAGCTGCTTGAAATGTCTGCCTCTGTCCTCGAACATCCTGTACATATCAAAGCTTGCGCAGGCAGGTGTCAGGGAAACGATGTCGCCCTCCTCCGCATTCTCACGGGCGGTGAGCACAGCCTCCTGCATATCCTTTACCATAAAGATCTTCAAGCCGCTGTCCTTGAAATTAGGTGCAGCCTCAACAGCAGCCCTTATCTTCTCCTTGGTCTGACCCATAAGTATCAGCACCTTCACCTTATCGCAGATAGGTGCAGCCATAGGCTCGAAGGATACGCCCTTATCCGAGCCGCCCTGTATCATTATCTGCTTCTGGTCGAAAGCGTTCAGGCAAGCCAGAACTCTTGTGGGGCTCGATGCGATGGAGTTGTTATAATACTTTACTCCGTCCAGTTCTCTTACGAATTCTATACGGTGTTCAACTCCGCCGAATTCCTTAGCTATCTTAGCAACAGTCTCGGGGCGTACCTCGCCGTAGGTCATGGCGATGGCTGTGAGGTAGTCCTCAACGTTGTGCATACCGGGTATCTTGATGTCATTCATGTGTACATACTCGGTGACCTTGCCCCTCTCGTTATAGCAGAGCATTCCGTCTTCACGCAGGAAAGCGCCGTTCTCTGGCTTTATCTTGGTGCTGAACCATGCCAGTTCACCTCTTACTCTGTCCGCAAGACCTCTTGTAGTCTCATCGTCCCAGCTGAGCACAGACCTTGAATAAGCGGTCTGATGGTCGATGATATTGCACTTTGCCAGTGTATACTCTTCCATAGTTCCGTGGACGTTCAGGTGGTTGGGGCGAATGTTGGTGATACCTGCCACATCGGGCGATTCACGCATACTTATGAGCTGGAAGCTCGAAAGCTCGCACACAGCTATATCAGTCTCGGAGATAGTCTCCACCAGCGGCAGCAGAGCCTTGCCTATATTGCCGCCCAGATGCACACGCCTGCCCTCGGCTTTCAAAAACTCACTTACCAGTGTGGTGGTAGTGGTCTTGCCGTCAGAGCCTGTCAGCGCATAGGTCTTGCAAGGGCACAGGTCGAAGAATGTCTCCATCTCCGAGGTGATAGTCACGCCCTTATGACGAGCTTCTGTGATGGTGGGATCGTTGTAGTACATACCGGGTGTACGGAAAACTATATCGCAGTTGAATATCTCGTCCAGATACTTTTCACCCAGCGAGAACTCCGCACCCTTTGCACGCAGGTCTTCCAGCAGGTTCGCATCGAACTCGTCCTCATCACGCTTATCGCAGACAACGCAGTTTATGCCCTTCGACAGAAATACCTTTATCAGCTCGGTATGGCTGACACCAACACCTATAAAAGCCACCCTCTTATCCTTGATGGCGTTAAAATACTTTTGCGCCTTTGTCATGACAGCATTACTCCTTCATAAAGCACGGTTTACGACCGCACATAGATTATCCATTATATTATATACCATTTCCCCTAAAAAATCAAGTCCCCCCTAGCCCGCCCTAGCCCGGGTCACCTGTTCGTTACGTTGTTTTGCTTAATAGAATAAACAGGCGCTCGGTAGCACAACACAGGTGGTCGGCATAGGTATTTTATTCCTAGCCCGGGTCGCCTGCTCGTTACGTTGTTTTGCTTAATAGAATAAACAGACGCTCGGTAGCACAACACAGTTGTTAGGCATAGGTAGTTCCCTAGCCCGGGTCGCCTTGTCGTTACGTTGTTTTGCTTGACGACATGGATAGGCGCTCGGTAGCACAACACAGTTGGTCGCTAAAGGCAGAAACCACTTTTAATGGTCATCCGAGCAGTTACTTACCTGATTTGGCAAAAAATTACAAACACACCGACAAGCACAGCTGGTTGGCAGCGCATATTATCAATTTAGTCGGTAATTATATTTTTCAGCCACCGGCAACAGACACCAGCCAACATTGCCTTTTGGTGCTTGCAAACACCGATGTTTCGGGAAAAATCAGGCAACATACAGAAAATCCACAAAATCCAACGATAATTACTTTGAATAATTCTTAGTCATAAGTTCATGATGAAGAAGTCCGTGCGGAGAAAGAATTAAAGAAACTCATAAAAACATATTTTAGTTAAATATTTTATCAATAATATTATGTAGCTATTGCACAATAACCATTCGAGATAAGCCGCATTCTTAGTCTGTATTTTTTTGTATCAATTTATATTGGCTTTTGTGGTTTTTGTGGTGCTTGAAGCTAAAGGAGCGTATTTACGCTGTTTTCAAGCGACAGACCATAATGACGGCTGATGTTGGTTGCTGTCGGTTGATACAGGCTTGATACTCTGTCATGATGGACAAGTTTCGTTTTGTTCATCAATAAAATGAGTTACTGCCTTTGCCGACCACCTGCGTTGTGCTACCGAGCGCCTGTCTATACCACAAAACAAAAAGATGTGACGACAAGGCGACCCGGGCTAGGGAGGGCTTGAAATAAATGGTGAAATGTGTTATTATAGTTTATATGATGTATATTATGGTAAAGGAGAATTTAAAATGAAGGAATTTAAACCATACCGCCGCAAGGCTTATTATTATGAAACTGACCGAATGGATATAGTACACCATTCAAACTACATCAGATGGCTCGAAGAAGCCCGTATAGATCTGATGGAGCAGGCAGGCTGTCCGTTTGAGCTTACCGAGAAACAGGGCATAGTTTCTCCTGTGTTGAGCGTTTCGGCTGAATACAAATATCCTGTACGTTTCGGTGACGAGTTCGAGGTGAAGTGCAGGCTGTTGAGCTTCAACGGCTGCCGCTTTGAGCTGGAATATGAGATAAACAACATCACCACAGGTCAGCTTTCCTGTATCGCAAGGACGACCCACTGTTTCACAGGCACCGACCTGCGCCCTGTGCGTATGCAGAAAAAGTTCCCCGAGCTGTATGAAAATCTCAGGGAAGCACTGGAGGATAACGAGGAATGAAAAAACGACTGCTGATAACCGCTGCGGCACTTATGCTCACAGGCTGTGGAAATACCATAGAGCCCCGTGAAAGCGTGCCTGTGGTGGCACCCGAGGTAACTACCGATGCCGATGACACCACTACAGACAGCCCACTGATCGTTATCGAAGAGGGCGAACCTGCGGCAGCCACGACCACAACTGCGGCAACTTCTGTGACAGAGCCCGAAAAGCCGAAGATAGACCCCGAGCTGGTCAATGTTGCCTGTATGGATACCGTCGGTGTGTACGACAGGATAAAGCAGTCGGACTTTGTGTTCGATACAAACGGCAAACTGCTGGAGGGTGATACCCTTATCGACACAAGCTCCGCAGGCGAGCACGAGACAACTCTCAAAATAGAGCTTGACGGCGGCATAGCCGAGAAAAAAGTGACCTATTACGTCACGGACAGTGCTCCCCCGACCTTCCTGCTGGCGGACGACTTCTCGGTGCAGAAGGACAGCTTTTTCAGCATGGACGCTAATATCAGCTATGGCGATAACTGCGACCCGTCACCTGTGATGTCCTTTGAGGGCGAGGTGGATACCTCAAAACCGGGAGTTTACCCTGTTACGGTATTTTTGTCCGATAATTCGGGCAATATGAGTTCAAAACAGATAAACGTCACCGTCACCGAGGAAACACCGTCTACAGGCGAACAGAGCACCGAAAGCCTTGCTTTTACGGACTTTGTCAACAGGTACAATGATGGCAGCCGTGAATTCGGCATAGATGTTTCACACTGGCAGGGCGATATAGATTTCAACGCCGTTAAGAATGCAGGCTGTACTTTCGTGATAATACGCATGGGCTACGGCTCCAACGGCGGCACAGACCTTGATGAGAACTATTTTACGAACCTCGAAAATGCAAGGGCGGCAGGTCTTCAGGTGGGTGTATATTTCTACATCACCGATACAACTAAGGACGGCGCAAAGGCTACCGCAAAGCGCATAGTAGATACACTGGGCGGACAAAAGCTCGACTTCCCCATAGCCTTCGACTGGGAGGAATTCCAGGGCTTTCAGGACTACGGCATAAGCCTGCACGATTTGTGCGAGGTGTATGAGACTTTCGCAGAGGAAGTTGAAAAAAGCGGCTACGAAGCTATGCTTTACAGCAGCAAGAACTTCCTCGAAAACACCTGGGAAAACCGCAGGGACAGACCCATATGGCTGGCGCATTACGTTGAACAGACTTCCTACGAGGGCAAGTGGTTCATGTGGCAGCGCTGCGGATATGGTGTTATTGACGGCATAAACGGTGCGGTAGACCTTAATGTACTGCAAAGGAGCGGACACTGATGGCTGTAAAAGATGAACTCAAAGCACTGCTTGAAGAACACCGCAGAGAATTTCTCTCGGGGGCTGAGATAGCCGAAAGTCTGGGCTGCACAAGGGGCGCTGTCTGGAAGGCAGTGGAGAGCCTGCGCAGCGAGGGCTATAAGATAAATGCTGTAACGAACAAGGGCTACTGCCTGGAAGATACGGATATACTATCCGAGGAGAGCATAAGGGCATATCTGGGTAAGACAGAGGGGCTTGATATAACGGTATACCGTTCCACCGATTCGACCAACATAAGGCTGCGTGAACTGGCTGAAAAGGGCGCACCCGAGGGCACTGTGGTCATCGCAGGTGCTCAGACGGGCGGCAAGGGCAGGCTCGGCAGAAAATTCTTCTCGCCCGAGGACACGGGACTTTACCTGAGCATACTGATACGTCCCGATATGACCGCTGAAAACGCAGTGCGCATAACTACTGCTGCTGCGGTGGCTGTGGCGGAGGCTGCGGAAGAGATAAGCGGCAGGCAGGCAGATATAAAATGGGTCAACGATGTCTACATGGACGGCTTAAAGATATGCGGCATACTGACAGAAGCTTCTTTCACCCCCGAAAGCGGCGGACTGGAATATGCGGTGGTGGGCATAGGCATAAATGTCTATGAGCCCGAGGGCGGTTTCCCCGATGAGTTGAAGAACATCGCAGGGGCTGTCATGAAAAAGCGAAGCGAGAATGACCGCAGCCGTATGGCAGCACGGGTCATCTCGGGCTTTATGAAATACTACCGCACCCTGACCGAGAACACTTTCCTTGAAAGCTACCGCAGCCGACTCATCTGGAAAGGTGAGAAGATAAACCTCATCAGCGGCAATATGATAACGCCTGCAACGCTTATTGATGTGGACGAGAAGTGCCGCCTGCTGGTCGAGCTGGAAAACGGCGAGCACAAGACCATCAGCAGCGGAGAAATAAGCATAAGAAAGCAAAAGTGATTTTTCAGCCCCGTGATGCATAGGCTTTACGGGGTGATGTTATGTTCGGCACAGAGATAGGCGGAGTGGGGATATATCTGGAGTTCAGCTTTCCTGCGGTGATAGCGCTGATACTGCTTACAGGCGGCAGGACGGGCGAGCTGATGGTCATGCTGCTGTGCTGCGCCCTGCACGAATGCGGTCACCTGGCACTGATGTTCATACTGCACCGCCGACCCGAGCGCATATCGTTCTACGGGGGCGGCATACGCATAACACCGCAGGTGGGCAGGCTTGGCAGCACATACGGAGATATAGCCGTGCTGCTGGCAGGGTGCTGTGTAAACTTTCTGCTGGCGCTGGGCAGTTATCTTACGCACGGCATGAACTTTTTTACGGTGACGAACCTGACGCTCGGGGTATTCAATCTGCTGCCCTTTCGCTATTTCGACGGCGGACAGGTGCTTAACATACTCACCGAAGGCAGGTGCATGAAGCTTATAAGGACAGTGTTCATAATACTCGCACTTGCATACCTGTATATAACAGCGCTGCAAGGCAGGCTCAGCTTATCCCTGACGGTGACGCTCGTATTCATCATCGCAGAGGAATTGCTGGCAGATAAATAGTATAGTATCCGTCATATGAACTGACACTTGACAAAAAAGCATAGCTGTGCTATACTTATAAAAACCTTTTGAAAGGAGCCTTATCATGTCTGCGTTATTTACTGCTGCAACTTATACCACCGTGACTATGCGAACTGACAGAGCGTGTGGTCTTAAAGTGTTGTATAAATAATGGCAGATTCGTGGATACGGGCTTTTTTACATATGTGTATGACCGCTTATCTTACGGGATAGGCGGATCTTTTATTTTATACAAGGAGTTGATGAAAATGGATCTGCACGACTACAAGGACGTTGCCGAAAACTATGACCGATACCTGGAGGTGATGTATCAGACCGAAAACAACTACGATGGTTTTATTCAGTTCTACACTGAGCTTGCAAAGCGTTACGGCGCAGGCGGCATTATAGACATCGCCTGCGGTACAGGTGCTGTGGCACTGGGACTTGCCGAGCAGGGCATTATTGCCGATGCCAGCGACCTCTCGGAAGAGATGTGCAATGTAGCACGCAAAAAAGCGCAAGACAAAGGCTATAAGCTCAGGATATTCCGGGGCGATATGACAACCTTCGATGCAGGGCGCACTTATTCCCTCGCCATTATCGCACGCAGCGGCTTTATGCACCTGCCAACGCCCGAGATACAGCGTGCAGCTCTTTTAAATATCCGCAGCCGGCTTTGTGACGGCGGCATACTCACCCTCAACACCTTCGACCCTCTGCCGTCTTTTCAGGCAGAGCAGATGAAGAATTCGGACGAGGATCACGAGTTCAGGCTGGAATACATAAACGCTGACGGCAACCGTGAAAAGATATACACTGCCTTATCCTATGACCCTGTCAGTCAGATATTAAAGGGCAGTTGGAAGTTCGAGACACTTGATGAAAAAGGCAATGTGATCGCTGAACGCATACGCCCACTGACCATGCGCCAGACCTACCGACAGGAGATGAAGTGGCTGATCGAGCTTTGCGGCTTTGAGATAGAGGCTCTGTACTCAGGCTACAAATTCAAGCCCGCGGACGAGCTCACCCCGTCAGACTTAGTATGGGTCCTTAAAAAAGTATAAAACCAAAATCCCCTCGGAAGTATCTGCCTCCGAGGGGATCATCATATCGTATTTGATTTGCCATTACACCTTTTTTCCGCAGCTTGGGCAGAACAGTTCGCCTGCATCTACCAGTTCGCCGCAGTTTTTGCACAGCAGTATCGACTTGCTCTTCTGCCTTGCTGTGAGTTCGGGCTTTTCCCCTCTCACAGGCAGCTCATCTTCTTCCTCGTACTCAACGATGGGAGCCTTCTTCACGGGCTTCGGTTCAGCCTTGGGCACGTCCTTATTGTTCTTGCCGAAAGTCATATAGTCCTCTTCATCATCAAACTGCTTTGCAGCTTTCTTTGCGGTGCTCTTTGAAGCTTTCTCAGCCGATTTCTTTGAAGACTTCTTTACAGGTACTTCCTCATACTCGTCCTCATAGTCATCATCGTAGTCGTCTTCATAAATATCCTCATTACCGCTAGGAGCTTCGATGTAAAAAACATCCGCACCCAGTCTGCCCAGAAAACCTATCGCCGCCATGAGTATGAAAAGTCCTGCCAGCAGCGGCAGACCGTCCGCTGCGAGCGCTGCCACAGCCCTGAACTTATCGCCGTCATACTCAGTGGTAAAATTATCCATGAAAGCCTGATCTTCGAGCTTTCTGTAAATATTCAGCGCAGGCATCAGGCAAATTGCGAAGTTCACAAAAATACCCGTCATACCGAACTCTCTTCCCATGCGCCTGCCCTTAGCGGCACTGAAAGCCCAGAACATCATGAACACCGAGAACACTGCCATAACTATGGCACAGCCATAATATCCCAGATACCCGAGCACATCCTGCGCATACAGATATCCGATATTTTTTGAATAGAAATAGTTATACACCGCCACAGCGATGAAGTCGCCGCAGGCAGCAGCACAGCCAAACAGTGCAGCCAGCACCATCAGGAAGCATACGCCGCCTCCGCTGTTAGTCAGTTTCTTACTATATGTTTTTCCGGCAGCCATTATAAACTCCCCTTTTCTTAAAAATCAAAAATGCAGGTGCACAGACGCTTCCATGCACCTACATTATAATATACCTTATTACGACAAATTTGTCAACACCAATTTATGGGTCGGAGGAAGTTTTTTCGTCCTGAGGATCATCTGTTATCTCTATCATAACAGGTTCGGGTACTTCTGTGCCGCTGTAGGAAGGCTCACTTTTGTCCTCGGGCTCATGTACAGTCTTTTTCAAGAGCTTTTTCAATATCAGCCCGTTTTTGTACTCCGCCGCCATGATGACTAAAAGCACCAGCACACCGAATATGGTGATGACCTGCGAGAGCCGCCAGTACGATGGCGAAAAGCGCATCTTCACCACATTTTCGCCCTTATCGAGAGGTATGGCGATAAGGCTGTCATCCACACATTTTTCGGGGGTGACTGCTTTGCCGTTGACCTCGATGCTCCAGCCTTCTTCAAAGGGTATGGTGGTAAACAGCTTCTGACCTTCAAAGTCGGCTTTTACGCTGCCTGTAAGGGCAGTATCCTCAAACTCGGTCACCTCGAAACTGCTCTCTTTGAGCTTATCGCAAGCCTTTGAAAATCCCTCGTAATCGAAGGTATAGAACAGCTTGTCACGCCAGTAAGCCTCATTTTCATCATTAGCCACAGTGATCCTGACCCTGATATCCTGCCCCTCGATAAATCTGCCTATCTTCAAGATGGAATAATTATCGCCCGTGAAGAACTGTCCCACGTATTCCATCTTATACTCACCGTCGATATAATCTTCCTCGGGCTGATACCAGATATTGCAGGAGCGCTCATACTTTGTTGGCAGGTACATATACAGGTCGGAATCCCTGTTCATGCGCACCACGTAGTCTATGTGGCACTCCTTATTGCTTTCATCCGCAGGAGAATATTTTATATGTCCGTCAGTCGTGCTGACTGTCACCATATTCTCGCTGTCGCTCTTTACTACTTCCACAGGGGTGAAGAACTCCTCATCACTGCCCGTAAGTGCCGAGAACAGCTTGTTCTGATTATCGAACGGGTCATCATCACCAAGCTGTACGTCCTCTATATCGCCCTGTGCGGCAACACCCAGACCCAGTGCATTTGGGTTTTTGTAGAACTTGAATGTTGTATCTTTCGACTTCTTTCCGCCGTGTTCGACAGTAAGCTCGGTAGCAAGCTTATACTCGGGCGGCACTTTGTACCTGGTGCTCACATAAGAGGTATTGCCCTCCTTATCCATCAGGTATCTTATATCGAACAAAGCGTCCGTCAGGGGTGTCGAACCATCGTAGCGTGTATAATGTCCGCCGTAGGCATAGCCCAGCCTGTGCAGGGTCATGAGCGCAGGTGCGTTCATTGTCGAGCTTGAATGTGAAACGCTCTTATAGCCCGTACCTATGGCATCATTGACCGTTCGGTGGAAAGTAGCTTCCATACGGTAGAACGGGTCGGTGTCGAAATCCTCTATCATATCCACCGCTTTGTTGAGGTCTGACATATAAGGCTCGTAGGAGCTGTATTTGCTGTATGCCACATCAATATCTATCTTCTTTATTGTATCTATAGCCGTAAGGAACAATTCCGCCCCTATGACCACCACAAGTGATATCGCAGTGACCTTTGAAGCAGGCGCTTTCTTCACCAGATATATCAGCGCAAAATATGCAGCCAGCGCCAGCATTGATACCCATATGCCCTGTATCACATTATACGGGTCGCCGTTTGTGTCCTTACGGGTGACGAACAGCTTGAAGTGAGAATAGTTCTCACGCTCGCACCAGAACAAAAATACCATCAGCCCGAAGAAGATACCGCCGATATTCTGCGAAGTTATGCCTTCCAGCTTTTCAAACGCCCTGAAAGCCATGACCAGCATCATGAACGAGAATATGAACGAGTACCTGAAAGGCAGCCAGTTAGGCACCTGAAAGCCGTGCATCGCCATATCCCAGGGTTTTATATACATCAGCACCACAAGTATCACCGTTAGCACGCCGTCGCAAACTTTCTGTTTTACGGGGATAAGCTGGTTCATGAAATACAAAGGCACCAGCAGCAGTACCGCAGTACCGCAGTATATCATGGGCATACCCTTCGGGTAGACCGTATCATAGGTCATTGGGAAAAGCTTGGTGATAAATGTGAGGAAATCGAACTGGGTCGCCAGCGAGAAGTCAGGGTCGGTGAACTCGAATTTTCCCAGCTTCAGCGAATTATACACAGGCAGCAGCACCCACATCGCACACATCAGCGCCACTATAGTCCCCACACCGAATTGCAGGCACCTGAGCACAAAACGCTTGGGCAGCACCCTGTCCTCCCTGTTCAGGCACACATAGCAGAAATAGAAGAACGTGAATATGCCCACCATATAGCCGATATAGAAATGTGCTATGAACATCAGCGCCAGCGGCACGATGTACGGGATAAACTTGCCCTCCTCCACCAGACGGTGTACGCCGTGGCAGATAAGCGGCAGATATATCAGTCCGTCCAGCCACATGGGGTCCATCAGCTGCACCACCATATAGGACATCAGCGCATACATCATTGGGAATATGATAAGCGACACTGTCTTGGGCGGCTTTGGTGAGATCTTTTTTAAGAAAAAGCAGAACGTCACCGCAGATGTCCCGACCTTTGAAAGCTGTAGTATCAGTATAGCTGTCTGCATCATCCTGCGTGGCAGCAATGCGATTATTATCATATATGGGCTTGCCAGATAATAGGCGAATATGCCGAACATCTCTCCGCTGAGATTTCTTGACCAGCTGTATATCCAGCTTTCACGTCCCCAGAAGGCTTCACGGTAGTGTTCGTAGTAATACACATACTGCCCGTTCAGATCCAGCACCAGCACCGAACCATCGCCTATGGGGTGTATCCTGAAAAATGCATAGGAGCCCAACAATATCCCTGCCGACAGGAAGAATACTGCAAAATACACCCATCTGTCGATACAGAAGCCGCCCAGTCCTTCCAGCGCTCTCCTGACGAAATTGGTCTTCTCACGGTGGGCAGCGAGGGTCTTAGTGCTTTCCATCATCTTCCTCCCTCTGCTGTCTTGCTATTTCCTTGATTATATATCTCGGGCGCTGTTTTATCTCCTCATATATCTTTGAAAGATAATAGCCTATTATACCTAAGCTGAACATGATTATGCTCGAAGTCAGCAATTGCAGTATGATGACCGTCGGGAAGCCCTTTTCGGAGTTTGCGAAGAACTTATTGTAAAGGGTGTTTACACCGAGTATCAGCGAGATAACAAAGGTCAGCACACCAAAGCCCGTCACCAGCTGCATGGGCGCAGAGGTGAATGAGGTTATATTATTTACTGCAAAGCGTATCAGCTGACCCGTGCGCCATTTCGACTCACCGACCTCACGCTCTGCCACATCGAAATAGACCTTCTCTGTCTTAAAGCCCACCCAGCTTGACATAGCCCTGAAAAACGTGAGCCTTTCGGGCATACTGTTGAGTGCATCAATAACAGACCTGTCCATCAGCTTGAAGTCCGAGGCACCTCTCATATCAAGCTTGCCCGAGCTGCCCATAAGCTTATAGAACAGCAGCGAAAACGCTCTGTACAGAGGGTTTTCCTTGCCACGGTCGTTCTTCCTGCCCTCGACTATATCCACGCCGCCCTGTTCCCAGATGCGGTACATCTCAACTACCGTATCCACAGGGAATTGCAGGTCGCAGTCCAAAAGCACCGCACAATCGCCCTTTGCGGTTTCCAGCCCTGCGAAGATAGCGCTCTCCTTGCCGAAATTACGTGAGAAATTAACAGCGGTTATGCGCTCGTTCTTTTCTGCCAGCGCTTTCATCTTCTGCCACGTTGCATCAGCTGAACCGTCGTTAACAAAGACTATCTCATGATCTATATTATTTTCAGACATAACTTTGCCCACAGCGGAAGCGGCACGTTCCACATTGCCCTCCTCGTTGTAGGCAGGGATTATAACAGATATCAAATTAACCTCTCCTGAAACATATTTAAGCAACACCGCATAAAATGGCGATATCCCCCGGCTCGCCTAAGCAAACTGGGGGTACACCATTATTCGTCCGGCTTATCTTACCACGATACAGCGACGTACATCAATTCTTTTTCTTGAAGGTGCTCTTTATCAGCAGACCTGCGCCTGCGGCTATCATTGCAAACATGATGACATATACATACAGCGTATTGCCATACTTTGCATGGAACGAAAGCGAGCTTATCAGTGCGATCACTATGACCAGCAGTCCCAGTGCCGCAGTGAAATAACCTATGAACCTCTTCTTGCCGTCAAGGAAGAAGATAAGTCCTATACCGAGCATAAGGGGGATCAGCATAACGCCGCCTGTCATCCTCATGCCGAATACATTAAAGTATCCTCCGCCAAATCCGCCCAGACCCGAATCAACGGTGAACGAATTGAACAGCCAGAACAGTCCGCCGCCCAGCAGCATGAAGCCCAGGAAAAACTGGAGCATATCATTTCCTGCGGAACCGCTTCTGTTCACTGAATTATCAAGATCTACCTTAGGGGTGGATCTGCCCGATGAGATGTCTTTCATATGTTTTGCCTCCTTAGCGTTTTGTCTGGCAAATCTCTTTGCAGCTTTTTCCATTTTTTTCATTTCTCTGTCTATCTCATTGCTGTTACGCATAAGCCACTCCTCCTATCCTAAGATCAAACCTTGCGGTCTGTTTAAACATATACACTTTTACAGTGCACCTTCATTGTCATTATTATAAGCTATTTTCCCCCAAATGTCAATACTTCCGCAGTTGCACTTACGTTAATTTCAGTTGCACTTTTCAGAGCTTTTCCATTTGATATACGCTTGCCGAAAGCGGAGGACATACAACATTGCCCGAGAGCTCCTCATCATGCGCCCTGCCGTTCTCATCAAGGCGTTTTACGAAAGTTCCCCAGGGCAGGGTCAGCATTTTATCCTCGGTGTATGGGTTAAGGGCGATAACAAAGCATTCGCTGTCATTTTCGAGTTTCCACGCCACGAAATTCCAGTCGCCCGTATCCATGAACTGCAAGCAGCGCTCCACATCGCCCTTATTCGCCAGCATGAAAAGTTCACTGCTTTTCCTCAGTTTTATCAAAGCTTTGTAGTAATCGAACACCTGACGGTACTCGTTCTTTCTGTTCCATTTTATGGCATTGGTCGAATCGGGCAGATCATAGCTGTTGCCGCTGAGTTCTTCTCCGTCATCGGTCTTTACGGGTTTCGTCCTTAAAAAGTCCTGTCCCAGCTGTATAAAGGGCATACCCTGCGAAAGCATGACTATCGCCGCCGCCAGCTTATCCATCTTTATCATTTCAGCCTCGGTATAATGGCTGCGTCCCGAGATATTCAGCTTGTCCCACAGCGTATGATTATCGTGCGCCTCGCAGTAGTTCACTGCCTGAGTTGGCTCAAAAGCCCAGCAAGCCTCGGATGCGTCCTTCAGCTGATAATGGGGCACCGAACCTGCTATACCTCTTTTGAGTATCGCCGCCGTATTGCGGTTTCCGTTTACGAATCCCAGTTCATAGGGATTGAAAGTCCCGCCCTTTATGGCATCACGGATATTGTCGTTGAAAAGCCCTACTCTGCCGAACTCATAGCTGTTCCACTTATAAGCCAGCTTATCCGAGGGCATCGGTGATTCGCCGCCTGTCCAGCCCTCGCCGTACATCAGCAGTGACGGGTCGATCTTATCCAGTTCATCTCTGATGATATTGACAGTCTCGATATCGTGCAGCGCCATAAGGTCAAAGCGGAAGCCGTCCACCTTATACTCCTCTGCCCAGAATTTCAAAGAATCTATCATGTATTTGCGGAACATCAGCCGTTCCGAAGCAGTCTCGTTTCCGCAGCCCGAGCCGTTGGAAAAGGTCCCGTCGCTGCGCCTGCGGTGATAGTACCCCGGGAAAGCCTTCTCAAAGGAAGAATCCTCGGAATGGTAGGTATGGTTATAAACCACGTCCATTATCACGCCAATGCCGTTTTTATGCAGGGTCATCACCAGTTCCTTGAACTCTCTTATCCTGCATTTCGGATCGGTGGGGTCAGTGGAATAGGAACCCTCGGGACAGTTATAGTTAAGGGGGTCATAGCCCCAGTTGAACTGCTTTTTCTCGGGTGCGCTCTCGTCAACGGTGGCGAAATCCTCCACGGGCAGCAGATGCACATGGGTTACACCCAGTTCTTTCAGATGGTCAAGACAAGTCTCCGAACGGCCGCAGCGTGTACGGCTTTCGGTAAAGCCCTTGAATTTGCCCCTGTATTTTTCACTCACTCCCGAGCTTTCGTCTATGGAGAAATCCCTCACATGGCACTCATACACCACAGCTCTGCACGCATTGGTACACTCGGGCTTTCTCACCTTGTCCCAGCCCTCGGGGTCGGTGGTTGAAAAGTCAACTACAGCGCCCCTTTTACCGTTGACACCGCAGGCTTTCGCATAGATGTCTATAGTCTCGGTACGCTTCGAGCTATAGCCGAACTCATAGGAAAAAGTATAGAAAAGCCCGTCACAGCTCCTGAGAAGCTCCACATACCACACGCCTCTGTCAAGCTGTTCCATGGGCAGAGTTTCCACTCTGTTATCGCCCTCGCCGTCAAGATAGAGATTGAGATATACTCCCGTGGCAAGGGGCGACCAGGTCTTGAAAACAGTTCTGTCCTTATCCTCGCCAACGATCGCCGCACCCAGATCATCGCCGTCATAATAATATTTTCTGTCAATATCTGCTGCGTTGTATCTCAGCAAGACTTTTCACCAACCTTAAACGTTCATATTTTTCAGCACTTATTCAGCCGCTGCCGCCAGATGCTCGCCCTGCCTTACCTTAGTCTCACATCCGTCTGCGGTATTCTTTATCAGGTCCTCATCCACCACTGCATTATCCTTTTCGAGCAGCAGCACTATAGTCGAACCGCCGAACTCAAAGCAGCCCTTCTCCTCGCCCTGAGAAACTCTCAGATTGCCCTCGGGGTGATGGTTGCTTATCCTGCCCACCAGCAGTGCGCCTACCTCCATCTGTATCAGGTCGCCGAAATGTTCTGTCCTGAGCATACAGTAGGTGCGTGTATTTTCCTTATAGACCTCCACATGACGGTTAGCCACGGGATTAACGGTGTTCAGGAAGCCCTGTATATCCCTGTCATGGCTCTTTATGCCGCTTACAGGGAAAATATACCTGTGATAATCGTCAACGCTCAGCCTTATGACCAGCGCATAGCCGCCCGCATACTTCTTTGCCAGTTTTCTGTCACGCAGAAGGCTGTCCACATTATATACCGAATTCTTGATAACGAAGGTGTTCGACGGGGTTATCTTATAAGCGCTCACCTTGCCGTCCGACGGAGATACCAGCACTTTCTCATCATGCTCGAAATGTCTTCTGCCCGGCTTTATCTTACGGGTGAAGAACTCATTGAAGGTGCTGTACTGCTTTTCCTCGTAATCGAACATATCTATGCCGTTGCTTTCGGCAAACTGTGTCACAAAGCCGCCGCTAAGCTTGCTGGAAAGCACCTTTCTGCTGCATTTTGAGAAAGCGGGCATGGAGAGTATCTGCAAAATGCTCCTGCCGAAATAGCTGTCATATGCGTCCGAAAGCAGCCTGTCCTGCGATGTCGTCACCTTATACTCATTGCCCTGTCTGTCCCTGTACCTCATGTCGTGACCTCCTTTTATCTCAGTTCACCCAATAGGAATGTATACCTCTGTTAAAAACTTTTCCGCCCTTAGGCACCTGCCTTATGCAGTTATACGTATTATAAAAATCGCCCACAGCAGAGAATGTATTGCCTAATGTGAATATAAGCGATGCAAACGTGACATAGCCAGGCAGCTGCGGCATAAGTATCATAAGCACTATGAACGGTATTATACCCAGTATCACCGCAGGTCCCATGCATATGACGATGAACCTCGCCTTGCTGACCATCTGCTCGCAGTACACGAAAAACATACCGCCCTCGGGTGCGATGTAGACCTCTTTTTTCAGCTTCTTCGGAAAAAGCAGAGCGTGTATGTACTCATGCACATACATTGCCACCCACATCGCTGCCAGACAAATCACCATCGGTATCACATGATGTCCCAGTGACGACTTATCGGGCTTGCCGTACAGGTGATACATCATCGGCAGCGCCGTACCGAGCATTATCGCTGCGAACGGTGCAAACAGCAGTGTGCCTGCCGTAAACTGCTTCGAGCTGTTTTCGGGTTCTTTGAACTGCACTGCGCCCTCGGGCATAGGTTCACCCGAAGATATTTTTGCCAGATCGCCCTTTACTTTACCCTTGAATTCAATGTTCCACATTTTTCTTTCTCCTTTTCTTATATCTTTATCTTTTTATATTTTACTGCTCATATGACATGGATCTTTTTAAGATACCCGAGCAGTATGACCATCATTATCGTGAACATCACAAGAAGACCCTTGTTCGTGGGCTTATTCACCTTTATCCTGAGTATGAACAGCAACGAGATGAGCAGCATGAAGCCCTGGAACACATACGGGAAGATATGCGAAGGTATATTGAACCTGCCCATGTATATCAGCGGAAGTATCATAGCCACGCTGGTAACGGGCATACCCTCGTATTCCTTGCGGTTCTCCGCAGTGGAACGCTGGCGCTCCTCCTCCATGACGTTGAAATATCCCAGCCTTATGACAGCGCACAGCACTATCATCACCGATGACAATAACCTGAGCGGATACACCGTTTCATAGTGATAGCCTATCACCGCAGGGAACACACCGAAGCATACCAGGTCGCAAAGCGAATCTATCTGTATGCCGAAAACTTTCTCATGGTCGCTCCTGTCCTTCATGCTTCTGGCTATCTTACCGTCGAACAGGTCGCATATGCCCGATATGACCAGGCACAAAAATGCTGCACTCTCATGTCCGTCTATTATCTGGGTGATGCCCAGCACCGAGGATATAAGTCCCAGATACGTCAGTATCACCGAATAATTATAAAATCCTATCATACTACCTCACCATTTGTCCCATCACGTACTGTTCCATCTTAGATAATTTGTTTAAGACGACCTTTCATCGGTGGTCTATGGGTATGTTCAGCGCTTTATCCGAACGCATTACCCTGATATGCGCAACGAATGTCACGATACCGCCTGCTATCAGCACTGCATAGAATGTCAGTCCCCTGCTCAGCAGCATCGCAGGCTTTACCAGCGCCTCACCGAATATCTCACCGAACATAACTATGAAGCTTGCCTCGGTAACACCTGCTGCACCGGGCAGCGGCAGCATCTCCACCGCTATGCCTATCATGACCTGCATAGTGATTATATCTATAAAGCTTACTCCCGAAAGACCGTAAGCCTTATATATCACCCAGGTCACGGCGAACAGGCAGGTGCGCTGCAAAAATGTCATCAAAAACACCTTGACGACCTTGGGTATATTCTCCTTGACATATGTGGAGCCGATAACGTAGGTATCGCATATACGTGTGACCTTATCTATGGCAGCCTCACGCTTTTTATTCCTGAGTATCCTGAGCTTTATCAGCAGCCCCACAGCGTTTATGCCGATGCGCCTTGCCACATTGGGCTTTACCACGACGAACACAAGACCTGCTATAAAAGCGCAGTTGAGCACAAAGCCCAGTGTCAAGAGCCAGCCCATCTCATCGCCGTAGCGGCTGACCGCATCAAAGTTGAATATGAGCATCAGCAGTCCCATTATTACCAGCACCGATTTATAGGCTATCGTCACCAGCAGCATCACCAGTGTGGAAAAGCCTATCTTAACACCGTCTTTTTTCATATAGTACATCTGCGCAGGCTGTCCGCCCGAGGATGATGGTGTTATATAGCTGAAGAAAAAGCCTATAAAGGAATATTTCAGGCATTTATAGAACTTTATCGGCTGCCTGCACATCCTTAACAGATAGTGTATTATGCAGGATTCGCCTGCAATGAAGCAAAACACCAGCACAAGCCCTATACAGAGCCATCCTTTGTCCGCATCACGCAGGTCCTCCGCTATCTCGGAAAGCTCCTGTCCCTTGAACAGCATCCTGTAGGTGAGCAGCATTATCAGCACTATCACACCCACGTCCAGGACGTATTTCAAGTATTTTTTGATCAGTCGTTTTATTTTAGATCCCCCTAATTCAAAGACAATATCTTATCATAATTAGTTATCGCAAGATAACATATGTCGAACATCAGCTGTATTATAGTAAAGCGCATTACCACCTGTGTATCCGACCAGCCCATATTCTTTCTTGCGTGGTCGTGCAGAGGTGTACGTATGCCCTTCATGAAGTTGTCCATATGCAGAAAACGGATGAAGGAAACTTTCAGCAGACTGAGTCCGCCGTCCAGTATTATCACTATACACATGGGGATATAGCCGAAGGGGTCGCCGCTCATGAGGAAAAGCACCGCCAGCAGCACGCCCAGCGAGCGTGAGCCTGCATCGCCCATCAGCATGGTGCTGGGCGAACAGTTGAACCAGAGGTAAGCTGCAAGCACCGCCAGCATCATCACAGGTGTGAAGTCGATGAATGTTCTGCCGCAGGTCATGGTTATAACGCCCCTCATGAGTATGAAGGTCATGAGTACGGTCATGACCAGCGCTGTACAAAGCCCGTCCACACCATCGGTGCAGTTAGTCACGTTGATAGATGTCCAGACCAGTACGCCCGCAAGTATTATGAACACCACCGCAGGCATATGGAAGCTCATATGCAAAAGCGGCAGCTGTACGTAGGAATCATTGAAGTACCAGTAATCCAGAGCCACGCCCAGTGATATGACCAGGTCACACAGACCCTTTTTCAGGTTGCCCCAGGGAGTCTCCGAGCGGTCATCAAGATAGCCTGTTATCATAGCCCCGTAGATAAGCACCAGATAGATGATATATTCCACATCAAGCGGCATGAACAGCGCCGCTGTCAGGCAGAAAGTCGTTATAAATATAAGTCCGCAGCCCCTGGCTTTGCCCTGGGAAAGGTCACCATTGACCGCAAACTCACGTCCCTGGTCTTTGGGCAGCATCTTTTTGAAGTATTTCAGTGACAGAAAAGTTGATCCGAAAGCAAATGCTATCATGAACAGCATATACACCGAATAACTTTGCAGCATCTTCTCATCGTAGAAGTCGATAAGTGTGCCGAACAACAATTTGTAGATCATTTTCATCTTTCCTTTACTTTGCGATATCGGGCATTTTCGCAAAATACCCATACATTATTATTATACAACATTACAAGTGAAAATGCAAATCTTATCTTATGTCATTTTGCACAAAATTTTCCGTCATCTCGCCGACCCTTAAATTGTTGACAAAGTATGGATAAAATGGTATTATAAATACAATGATGTAAAAATGGTGATTATTTTTGTACAGATTAACCTAAGCTAAACATTTTAGCCAGTGCTGCAAATATCTTCACCAAAATAACGTGCAGAGGAGTTGACGACATGAAAAAAGCGGTCTTTGCGGCGCTGAGTGCAGCGGTTTTACTTAGTTCCTGCGGACTTAACGAGAGCATAGAGTATGTGGACATGAAACTTTGCGAGTCCATAGAGGAACACGCTGCAAGGACCACGGTATACTCCGAAGATGACGTGATGGAAATAGTACACAAGGCGCTTGCCGCAGGTGTAAAGACAGTGGAATTCGATGGTGTCGTCAGCAACGATATGGCGCAGAACGTCATAAAGCGCATGAGATACGAGTGCCCCGATGTTTTCTGGGCAAAGGGCTTCTCGCTGGCTACAGACTACCACAGCTCGACCCTCAGCTGCGACAGCGTACACGGCTATGATGACGATAAGCTGGCAGAAATGGCTGAAGAGCTCGATGCGGCTGTGGACGAGATAGCAGAGGGCGTTGACAAAAGCTGGTCTGATTACGACAAGATACTCTATGTACACGACTACATTGTGGACAACTGCGAATATGACTACGATGCGGCAGCTTCAAACAACGATGAGCTGATAGGCTTTGCAGGCACTTCTTACGGCTGTCTTGTAGAACACAAGGCTATCTGCGAAGGCTATGCGCAGGCATTCGACCTTATAATGAGCAGGCTCGGATTTGACTGCGGCATGGCAAGCGGCGTAGCAGGGGACGAACTGCACGCCTGGAACTACATCAAGGCAGACGGCGACTATTACTGGCTCGATGTTACCTGGGACGACAACATGACCGAGCACTGCGACGGGCATTCCCCCAGATACAAGTTCTTCATGCTCAATGACAGACTGTTCTTAGAGGGCAAGACCCTTGGCGATGACGTACCTTTCGTGCCTAAGTGCGATGAGCTTGATGACAACTACTATGTACATAACGGACTGTATATAGACGAATACGACTTCGGCACAGTAAACGGGCTGATGATAGACCACTATGATGACGGCGGACTGGACATCATGTTTGCCGACAGCGAAAGCTACGATGCGGCGCTGTGTGACCTTATGGAGAACGGCAGCATCTGGCAGACCCAGCCCATGCTAGACGGCTGCGAGCCTGCACCATACTATCCCGACGACAAGCTTCACACCCTGACCATGTCGTGGGAGTCCTGAACTAAAAACAAAATGATACAAAACAAGGCAAGCTGCGTTTTTTTGCAAGCTTGCCTTTTAGTTTTATGAATTGCTGTAGATGTATCCCATCACGATGATACGCCCCTCAAACTCCGTCCTATGGAAAAGTATCTTGGCATTTTTGTGCTTTCGGGTGATCTTATCGAC
Source organism: uncultured Ruminococcus sp. (assembly GCA_902788785.1). Lineage (GTDB taxonomy): Bacteria > Bacillota > Clostridia > Oscillospirales > Ruminococcaceae > Hominimerdicola. The sequence goes on along the minus strand of CADALT010000013.1, from coordinate 8,528 downwards.
CGCATTCTGCAAAGACGGATTTATCACGTATGCCGATACATAGCCGTCAACAGGCTCTGCCTTTTCCAGAGCCCAGCCTTCCTTATCCTCGGGCTCGAAATAAAAATCTCCATGACCCTTCTCCAGCGCCTCATCTGCCAGATCGGCTATCTCGCTCTCATCGGATACAGTGCGCAGGTTGTGGGCAATAAAGCTTTCTTCCACGCTGTCCGTTTCGGGCGTAAGCTGTTCGTCCCAGAGATGCTTGGCTTTCATAAGCTCCTCGCCAACGTTGAAATAGCTGTGCTTTACGGGTCTGCCCTCTTCATCGGGCACAGGGTCGTCCCAGGTAACGTCCACATAATAGCTGTGTCCGTTCAGTTCGACCATGTTCCACGCATGATCGGCATTATCTTCATCTTCATGTATCGACTCGCCACGTATGGTGATGCAGGGGATCTCCAGCATATCCATGAACATTTGGAAAGTTGTGGTATATCCCAGGCATATGCACCTGCCCTCCACCAATGCCCCGTAGGGGTCGGAAGCGTGCTCTCCGTGGGTCTCGAAGACGCTGAGATTATCCACATCATAGGTGATATTTGCCACGATATAATCGTGTATCGCCAGTTCCTTCTCATAGTCGGTCATATCCTCTGTCAGGACCTCTTCCATGACCTGCACCGCACGTTCGTAAATTTCCATTTGGAATTCATCCAGTCCCGAGGTATCGCCGCTTAAATACGCTGCTGATATGGCAGAAGTGTCATAAAGCTCCTCGGGCTCGGTCTGCGTTTCGTCCTCTGTAACAGCGGTCACCGTGGTCGTGGCAGTCTGTTGAGTGGTCGTCTGCGGCGTGGAAGTCTCCGCCCTGCTTTCCTGCACTGCCGTGCTCCCGCAGGAAGCAAGCAGCGCCGCACACGCTGCCGCAGCTAATACAGATATCCTTTTCATTCTTATCTCCTTAATTACAGCACCACATCAGACCAGTGCCTTGATGCCCTTGATATGACCTGCTATCATAGCGATATCCGTAACATCGAGCTTGCCGTCCTTGTTTGCATCAGCCGCTGCCGAGCCTTTCTCATCAAGGGCTTTTGTGCCTTTGATATGAGCTGCTACCATGGCGATATCCCTGACGTTTATATTTCCGTCACCGTCGGCATCACCCGTCATGGGGCTGTCGGTGGTATCGGCATCGGTAGTTTCGCCGTCGGTGGTATCGGTATCTTTAGGCTCGGTGTCTTTGACCTCGTTATCGGTGGTCTCGTCATCGGGCTTTTTGGGTGTATCAGCCGAATAATCCTCTGTGCTCACATCGGTAAGCTCAGGCAGAAAATGCGCAGGGTCGTCCCCGGGGATATCCGTGATATGGTCAATATCCATAGTCTCGCTGCCCTTCAGGAAATATATGTCCGAACCGTTCAGATCGTTCCATGTGGGGTCAACGAAGTAGTTTAGCCCGTCCTCCATGCGCACCATATTCCACGAATGGTTGTCGCCCGAGGCTCTGCCTGTGATGAAACGGTTATCTACATCCATATAATTCAGCACCAGCTGGAAAGTACGTGAATAAGCCTCGCACACGCCCTGACCATACATTGCGGCACCTGTTATATCATGTGCCCAGTATTCCTCGGAGGGTCTGCCGCTGTAGTCCCGTGCATATTCCATATCATCACAAAGCTTGTCATGCACAGCCCTTATCTTGTCCGCAAGAGTTTCCGAGTTCTCTGCCGCCAGTGATGAACTTCCGATGTATTCCTCTATTTTCTGCTGTGCCTGCTCACGTATCTCAGGGTCGCAGTAGTCCCTGTCGCAGAGCATCACGAAGCTGTCCCCTGCTGCTGCCGAAAGGTATGAGCAGAAGTAGAATATGGGGTTATCCGACTTAAAAGTGAAATATACCTTGCTGGCATCGTTGAAGCTTAGCCCGTTCATTGGCACTTTATCTATCATGCCGTAGCCTTCCACCGTGCCAAGCTCGGTCTGCGTATCATACCACAGAGCGACTGCTGTCTCATACATCTCATCATAAAGCATCTGCATGGCTTCGCCGTTTTCCATGGTGCCCAGATAGTCGTAGCCTGCTCTTCCGCCGCAGTCAAGTATAAGTTCTTCGCTGTCCTCATAGGACTCTATGCCTGCCGCCGCAGCGTTCAAACACAAGCCCTGCATCATAGGCGCAGCTGTCATAACAAGCGCCGTCAGCGGTGCTAAAATTCTTCTTTTCATTTTATTTCCTCCGTTATCTATGAATTTTGTTCTACCAGCATAGCATAAAGCTCGCCCTTGGAAAATCCCGTCGCCTTGGCTATCTCCCGACAGGCATCTGTTCCACGCACGCCCTTTTCGACCAGTGCTTTCACCTGCAAAAAGGCTTCCTCGATGGTCTCCGCCTTAGTGATGTCCTCTTCCGCAGCGCCCTCTATGACCAGCACAAATTCGCCCTTTGCACGGTTATCGGGGTACATCTCCAGCGCCTCCGAGAGCGTGGTGCGTATGACCTCCTCGTGCAGCTTAGTAAGCTCTCTGCACAATGATATGCGCCTGTCTCCGAAATACTCCAGCATATCCCTCAGGGTCTTGTGCAGCTTATGGGGCGCTTCGTAGAATATCAGCGTTTCTCGGGCATCTCTTACCTGTGCAAGATGGTCGAAGCGCTGTCTTTTATTGACCGAGAGAAAGCCCTCGAACCTGAAGCGTGAGGTGGAAAGTCCGCTTATCGCCAATGCGGATACCACCGCAGAGGGTCCCGGCACTACCTCGACTCTCACATCATTTTCCGCACAAAGCTTGACAAGCTTCTCGCCCGGGTCGGAAATGCAGGGCATACCCGCATCTGTGACTATCGCCGCATCTTCCCCCGACATCAGCCTTGCAATGACCGTTTCGCCTGCCTGTGCCGCATTATGCTCCTGATAGCATATCATGGGCTTTTTTATCTCAAAATGATTTAACAGCTTCATGGTCACACGGGTATCCTCCGCACAGATAAAATCCACATTTTTCAGTGTCTCGACTGCACGGTATGTCATATCTCCAAGATTTCCTATGGGTGTGCCCACAACGTAAAGTATACCCATCTCAGATCTCCCTCCGAACTATTTTTCCGTCTGCCATGACAAGTGCAGGCGACGACATGACCTCAAAGGGGCAGCCCTCGAACATGACCAGGTCGGCATCCTTGCCCGTTTCCACAGAACCTACTCTGTCAAAAATGCCTGCTATCTGCGCAGGTATACGTGTAACGGACTTTACGCCGTCATAAAAACTCATGCCGTTTTTCATGGCTATGCCCACCGAAAGGGGCAGATACTCTATAGGCACCTCGGAATGATCGGTGCATATAGCCACATCTATCCCATGGGCACAGAGTATGCCTGCCGCCGCAGGGGAAAGATTAGCCATCTCGGGCTTGCATCTGTCCATGATAACAGGTCCTATAACACAGCTTACGCCGTCCTCCGCCAGTTCATCTGCGATAAGGTGTCCGTCGGTACAATGTATAAGGGTAAAATCAAGGTCGAACTCCCCTGCTATCCTGATGGCGGTGAAAATATCATCAGCCCTATGGCAGTGGAAATGCGCCTTTACCTCATGTCTCAGCAGAGGTATGAGTGCCTCCATCGAGCTGTCAAAATCGGGCAGGTCTGCGCCGCTGTTCTCAGCCTCTTCCACATCTGCCATATAGCGCTTTGCCCTGTTAAGGCTGTCACGTATCACGCTTGCCACCGCCATTCTGGTGACGGGCGACTGTTCGTGATCCATATATGTAAGCTTGGGGTTCTCGCCCATGGCAAATTTCATGCCCACGGTGCGTATGACCATCTTGTCTATGCGCTTGCCGCTGGTCTTCACCGCCGAGATAGCGCCTGCTATAGGGTTGGCTGACCCCGGTGAGATCACAGCCGTGGTGACACCTGCCTGCCTTGCAGTCTCGAAAGAATAGTCCGCAGGATTTATGCCGTCTATTATCCGCAGCTGAGGTGTACAGGGGTCGAACTCCTCATTAAGATCCTCGCCCTCGATACCGACACCTGCGGTGGTCAGCCCCAGATGTGTATGGGCATCTATAAAGCCCGGATACAGCGAAGCCCCATGCCCGTCGATATCCTCCGAAGATGTCCTCTCGGGACTGCCATTGCCCACTGCGGTTATCTTGCCGTTCTCCACAGTGACATAGCCGTTTTCGATGATAGTATCCTCATCATCCAAAGTATATATTTTAACATTTACAATATTCATTAAGAAACCTCCGACATCTGTATTCTTTTATTATAGCACATCGTTTCAAAAATTACAAGGTCGGTTTTTACAGCAAAGCTGTTTGCGGCGAGTATCCATATATTGCCATAACAAGCCTTGTAATTTTCATGCTGTTGTGGTATAATTGATTTATAATTTTTTTCGGGAGGGTTATCTTTGTCAGGATTTGTCCATCTTCATCTTCATACTGAATATTCTCTGCTTGACGGTGCCTGTCGGCTGGACAGACTTATCCCACGCCTGAAAGAACTGGGGCAGACCGCCTGCGCTGTCACCGACCACGGCAATATGTTCGCAGTCGTGGAATTCTACAACGCCTGCAAGGCAGCTGATATAAAGCCCATCATCGGCTGTGAGGTCTATGTGGCAGAGGGCAGCCGCCACGACAAGTCGCCCGCATCGGGCAAGCCCTACCACCTGATACTCCTCTGCGAGAACGACACGGGCTATCACAACCTGATGAAGCTCGTATCATTAAGCTACACCGAGGGCTTTTACAACCGTCCCCGTGTGGACGAGGAGCTGCTTTCACAATATCACGAGGGGCTTATCTGCCTTTCGGGCTGTATCGCAGGCGAGCTTTCCCGAAAGATAGCCGATACCAACTATCAGGGCGCAGTGGAAACTGCCCTGCGCTACAAAGAGATATTCGGTGCGGATAATTATTTCATCGAGATACAAAAACACAGGGACATGACCGAACAGAGAGTCATGCCGTCACTAATAAGGCTGGCACAGGATAACGGCATCGGGCTTTGCCTGACCAATGACTGCCACTATATCCGCAAAGAGGACGCTGCCGCACAGCAGGTGCTTATGTGCATTTCCACAGCGACCACCATACACGACCCTGCCATAAAATTCCCCAGCGACGAGTTCTATGTAAAGTCGGCGGAAGAAATGGCGCAGCTTTATCCTTCAGTGCCCGAGGCTATGGAGAACACCGTCAGGATAGCCCGACGCTGCAATGTTAATATCGAGTTTGGCAACACCATACTGCCATATCTGCATATCGACGGGGTAGATGACAACGAGAAATTCCTGCGTGATATGTGCCGTGACGGACTTATAAAACGCTACGGCACGCCCTCCGAGGAAGCCTGCGAGCGCATGGAATATGAGCTTTCCGTCATAACCTCAATGGGGTATACCAACTACTATCTGATAGTATGGGATTTTATAAACTACGCTAAAAGCAAAGATATACCCGTAGGTCCGGGACGAGGTTCGGGTGCAGGCAGCCTGTGCGCTTACTGCATCGGCATCACCGATATCGACCCCTTGAAATACAATCTGCTGTTCGAGCGTTTTCTCAACCCCGAACGTGTCACCATGCCCGATTTCGATATAGATTTCTGTATGGAAGGCAGACAGCAGGTCATCGACTACGTGGTGGACAAATACGGTGCCGACCATGTGGCGCAGATAGCGACTTTCGGTACCATGGGCGCTAAGCAGGCGGTGCGTGATGCTGCCCGTGCCATGGGCGAGCCATACTCAACGGGCGACAAGCTGGCAAAGGCTGCCCCGAGGATGCTGACGCTCAAAGAGTCGCTGGAGAAAGTCCCCGAATTCAGGCAGATGTACACCTCCGACCTGAAAATGCGTGAGATAATCGACACTGCGGTCAGCATTGAGGGTATGCCCCGAAATGTATCGACCCATGCGGCAGGCGTGGTCATCACAAAAGAACCCGTAGACAGCTATGTTCCGCTGTATTCAAGGGACGGAGCTGTTTCGACCCAGTATACCATGACTATACTTGAACGGCTGGGGCTGTTGAAGATCGACTTTCTGGGGCTTCGCAACCTGACTATAATCAAGCACTGCTGTGACGAAGTGAAGAAGACCGTGCCTGATTTTGATATAAGCAACATACCCCTTGACGACCCCGAGGTCTACAAAATGCTCTCACAGGGCAGCACCGACGGAGTTTTCCAGTTTGAAAGCGGCGGAATGACAGCGACCATAATGAAGCTGCGCCCCACGGGGATAGAAGACCTTATAGCAGTCATATCCCTGTACCGCCCGGGACCCATGGACTCGATACCCACTTATATACGCAACCGTCACGACCCTAAGCTTGTGACCTACAAGCACCCTCTGCTAAAGGACATACTCGATGTGACCTACGGGTGCATAGTTTATCAGGAACAGGTCATGCAGATCTTCCGCACGCTGGCAGGCTACTCCTTCGGGCGTGCCGACCTTGTGCGCAGAGCCATGGCAAAGAAGAAATCCGCATTGCTCGAAAACGAGCGCAAGGCTTTCATCTACGGTGAGGAAGGCGTTTGCTGCGGTGCAGTGGCAAACGGTGTGCCCGAAAAAGTGGCAAACGAGATATTCGATGAGATGAGCAGTTTTGCAAGCTACGCATTCAACAAATCCCATGCGGCAGCCTATGCAACAGTAGCTTACCGCACAGCATACCTGAAATGCCACTACTATATGGACTACATGGCGGCGCTGATGACCAACGCCCTCATCGAGAGCACAGAAAAGCTTTACGGCTACATCACAGCTGCACGCAAGCACGGCACAAAGATACTGCCCCCCGACATCAACCACAGCGAGCGTGGATTCACCAAAGAGGCGGACGGCATAAGGTTCGGGCTTTTGGGCATAAAGGGGCTTGGTGAGAATGCCATAGCTTCCATCGTCAGGGAGCGCAAAGCAGGCGGAGAGTTTACGACCCTGAGAGACTTCTGCCGCAGACTTCAGGGCAGAGATATCCATGTGCGCACCATAGAATCCATAATAAAGGCAGGTGCGATGGACTGCCTGCCGATGAACCGCCACGAAAAGCTGATAAGCTGCAACATCATCATGGGCGACCTTAACAAGGCGGCATCAGACAGGCTGGAAGGTCAGCTGGATTTCTTCTCGACAGCGCAGCCCGAAGAAAACGCAAGGCTCGACAAGCCCCTGCCCGATGCGCAGGAGTACACCAGAGCCGAACTGCTGGAATTTGAGCATGAAGCCCTGGGTATGTACCTTTCGGCTCACCCTATAGATGAATGTGAGCCTTTTGCGGCGGCAGCGGGCTTCACACCTGTCAGGCGTATACTTGAAGCAGGTCATAATGCCGAGGGCAAGACCGCAGACCTGATGGTGACTGTCACAAAAGCACGGCAGTTCACCACTAAAAAAGGCGGCATGATGTGTTTTGCATCAGCCGAGGACAAAAGCGGCGAGCTGGAGCTGGTGGTATTCCCATCGGTATACGAAGTCTCGGGCAGTCTGATAAAGGAGAGGGCTGTGCTGCACGTGCGTGGAAAGATCTCGGTCAAGGAGGATGAACCTCCGAAGCTGATGGCTGATCTTGTGGAAACAGGCGAGCGCTTTGTAAGGCAATGCCTGAGCAAAGGCATCTGCCTGCGCATACTCTCCACCGACAAGGCACGCATGGGCGCAGTAAAGGCATTTGCACAGAAATACTCCGCCGAGAACGGCACAAGGCTGACCATATATTTCCCCGACCTAAAGCGCCGCACGGCAATAAAAGGCATACCCGGCATAAAGATAGATGACAGCATCATGTGGGAAATATTAAACATCGTCGGCGACCAAAACGCCGCCTTCGGCTAACCCTAGCCCGGGTCGCCTTGTCGTTACGGCTTTTTGTTTAAAAGATAAAGCAGGCGCTCGGTAGCATTAAATAGTTGGTCAGCACAGGAAGATACCCCTAGCCCGGGTCGCCAATTCGTTACGTTGTTTTGTTTAATAGAAAAAACAGGCGCTCGGTAGCGTTCAATAGTCTGGCGCTAAAGGTAGAACCCCCTAGCCCGGGTCGCCTTGTCGTTACGACTTTTTGTTTAAAAGATAAAACAGGCGCTCGAAGCGTCAGCAAACGTCAGCTTTGCTGATGTTGTGCTGATGCTGTGCTTTTCAATAGTCTGGCGCTAAAGGTAGACCCCCCTAGCCTGGGTCGCCTTGTCGTCACGTAGTTTTGTTTAATAGAATAAACAGGCGCTCGGTAGCGTTCAATAGTTGGTCGGCACAGGTAAGTCCCCCATAGTCCGGGGCGCCTTGTCGTTACGACTTTTTGTTTAAAAGATAAAGCAGGCGCTCGAAGCGTCAGCAAACGTCAGCAAACGTCAGCTTTGCTGATGTTGTGCTGATGTTGTGCTGATGCTGTGCTTTTCAATAGTTGGTCGGCGCTTCGCTTTCAGCGATATAAATTATGAAACCTGCTAAGAAAAATCAATAGGCAAAACAGCCAAAGTTGAAAGTGCAGCTTTGTTGAAAGTGATTGATGAAATGGGAATAAAAAAGGCATA
>CADALT010000012.1 GCA_902788785.1 uncultured Ruminococcus sp. | reverse complement strand
GCCGAGACTATCAAGGACGGCTGGCTGTTCACGGGTGATATGGCGCAGGAGGATGAGGACGGTTTTATTTTCCTCGTGGACAGGAAAAAGGACGTTATCATCAGCGGCGGTGAGAACCTCTACCCCGTACAGATAGAAGATTTCCTGAGAGCGCACCCTGCGGTGAAGGACGTGGCTGTTATAGGTCTGCCCGACAAGAGACTGGGTGAGATAGCCGCAGCCATAATCTCCATCAAGGAAGGCATGGAGTGCAGCGAGGACGAGATAAACAGCTACTGCCACAAGCTGCCCAGATACAAGCGTCCCCATAAGATCATATTCGCAGATGTTCCACGTAATCCTACGGGCAAGATAGAAAAGCCCTTGCTCAGGAAGATATACTGCGGTGAGTCTGTGGTGGCTAAGCAGAATAATTCGTGATATTTTGAGATATACCACCGTTTCCATACGGTGGTATATTTGTAAGGAGAGGGGTGAGGTATTATGAAGGGGAGTGCAGTTTTATTGCTAGCAGCGGCTATGTGCATGAGTATTGCAGGGTGCGGCGAAAAACAGACGACGGCAGGCAATGCATCGGGAAAGAGCAATAATATAGATATGGCTGAACTTGCGTTGGTGAATAATGTCGAAGACCTTTTACCTTATGTCAATGCATATGGTATCAGAGAAGGCTACTGTGAATGTGATAAAGAAGAACTTCTGCCGTACTCGAAATTTCTCGGGGATAATGAGTATTTCGTAAAGGAACTGGACGGAGAAAAGTACCTTATCTTTAATTACGGTTTTTTCAGCTACAATGAAAGGATAATCAATATAGATCATGTCAGGGAGGCTGAGAACAGCGCAGGCAATGAGCTTGCACTTGAAGTGGGATACGTTATTATGGCTGATGTTGACAACGGATGTTTCCCGGGTAAAGAGAGAATACCATGTATTGTCAAGGTTGAGCGTGATTTTGAGAAACTGACTGTGAATGACGAGAAGTATGTTCCATACAGCGGCGGAGTTATAACAGTTGGGGGCTACAGCGGAGCACTTAACGGGAATATGGAGCTGGTGCTGCCCGTAAAATACACTTACATAGGTTTGCCTGAAAAATATGCCGATGGGGAAAGTGCTGTAACATCTCTGCTGACGGGCAGATATGACGGCGGCTGTGATATACTGGACAGGGATTATAATATCGTGCTGGAAACCAAGGATAACGATATACTTTATACGAATGACAGAAGATACGTGGTAAACTGTACCGTAGAAAAAGATGGGGAATGCAAAAATGAAATATATATCCTAGACAAAAACGGGGATATACTTAAAGGTCCCGTAGAGGGCAAAATACCATTGACGGGCAGCAAAGTTTTTGGTAATGAAGAAAAGCAGGAGGTTTTTGTGCGGTCTTCTGATAAGGCTGACAAGTTCGATGAGGGTATAATAGACAGTGAGCTGAATATCGTCATAGAGCCGAAATACGAAAGTCTGATACGATTTTCATATGCTGATAACGGCAAGTTCTATGTGGCGAAAGGGCACGATGGAAAGTGTGCGGTATTCGATATAAAAGGTGAACAGCTTACGGAGTTTATATATGATTCGGTGGCTGAAGCGCAGACAGATCATAGAAGAGCAGAGCATAAAACAGCTGATTTTTGAGGCGGCGAAAACTGAGAGATAAATATATTTGGTAGAGCAGTATTTATGCGATTTACATATATTGGATATTTAAGGAGGCAATCATGAACATTATAGCAAAGAAGTTATTTAAGATAGTGCTGAAAGAATTCTATTCGCTCAACGAATTGGAGGGCGAGGAGTTCAGAGAGGGGCTGAGAAAGTTCAAGGAAAAGCACCCTATGACATCAGCGCCACGCAAAAATATCAGAAAGCACATGGACATAAAGGAATGCAAGGTCGAGGGCGGCATCTATTACAGGGCTAAGGACAAGCTGAGGAGCAGCAACAAGAAAGTGCTGTTCATACACGGCGGCGGTTTTGTGGCGGAGGCTATGCCTGTACACTGGGATCTTTGCCGCAGGCTGGCAAGGGACACGGGCTGTGAGATAATATTTCCGCAGTATCCGCTGGTGCCCGAAAGCGATGCGGAGGGTGCGCATAAGATGCTGATGGAGGTTTACAAGGAATTCATCAAGGACTCTGACAGCAGGGATCTGACCATCATGGGTGATTCCGCAGGCGGTACCTTTGCGCTGTCACTTTCGATGCTGGCAAGGGACAGGGGCATGAAGCTGGCAAATGAGATAGTGCTGATCTCGCCCGGGCTCAAAATGAGCGACCTCAATGAAACCGAGAAGAAGAGGGCGGAATACATTAAAAAGCAGGATCAGATCATTGGTGTGTTCCCTGTGGATAAGATAAGCAAACTCTGGTACGGCAAGCTTGAACTGGACGAGAAGAGGTCGGACGTGGGCAAGGGCGACCTGAACGGACTGCCGCCCATAACCATGTTCTCGGGTACACACGATATAATGAACATACCTGCGAGAAGGCTTGCCAAAAGGCTCAAAAAAGAGGGACACGAGCATATCTACATCGAGAAAAAAGGCGGCATACATGACTATGCGCTGGATAAGAAAAGCAAGATGGAATATGACATAATGGTATCCAAGATAATCGGTAAATAATCAAGGCGCTTCCCCAAAAAACGGGGAGAGCCTGCTAAGTGAATAATGAATAGTGAAAAGTAAATAGTGAATAGTCAAGGTGTCCGCTTTGCGGACATATTTCAACACCTTAACTATTCACTATTATTTTTTCATTATTAACTTAGCAGCATCAGATGTGTTTTTATGCCTCTGTATTGCTGTTTTGTATCATACGGACTTTACACGCATTGCACGCATAGCATTGAGTATGGCTATGACGGATACGCCTACATCGGCAAAAACTGCCAGCCACATATTGGCTATGCCCAATGCGCCGAGAACCAGCACGGCTGCCTTGACACCCAGTGCGAACACGATATTCTCGTGGACGATGCGCACGGTCTTGCGGGCTATCCTCATGGCGAGGGATATCTTTGCGGGGTCGTCATCCATCAGCACGATATCTGCGGCTTCGATGGCGGCATCACTGCCCATACTGCCCATGGCTATACCAACATCTGCACGGGAAAGCACGGGGGCATCGTTTATGCCGTCGCCCACGAATACCAATGTGGACTTGGGCGATTTGTTCTTCAGGAGTTCCTCGACTTTCTCGACCTTATCCGCAGGGAGAAGTTCGGAGTAGACCTTATCTATGCCCAGTTCAGATGAAACTGCATCTGCGGCAGCCTTTGCATCACCTGTGAGCATGACGGTCTGTTTTACACCGTTTTCCTTGAGGGAGCGTATAGCTGAGGCGGAGGTATCCTTGACTTTATCGGATATAACTATATGACCTGCATATGTGCCGTCGGCTGCGACGTGTACCATCGTGCCTTTGCAGCTGCATTCGGGAACGTTTATCTGCTGACCCGACATGAGTTTGAGGTTGCCTGCGTAAACGTCTTTTCCGTCGATAACTGCCTTTATGCCGTGACCCGAGATCTCTTCATCGGAGCTTATCCTGCTGCGGTCGATCTCTTTGCCGAACTTTGTGCAAACGGACTTGGCGATGGGGTGGTCGGAATAGCTTTCGGCATGGGCTGCAAGGTCGAGAAGTTCGTCCTCGCCCATTTCGTGGGAATGTATCTTTGTGACCTCGAAGCTGCCCTTGGTGAGGGTGCCTGTTTTATCGAATACGACAGTTTCCGCATCGGCAAGGGCTTCAAGATAGTTGCCGCCCTTTACCAGTATACCACGTTTGCTGGCACCGCCTATACCTCCGAAAAAGCTCAGTGGTACTGAAATGACCAGCGCACAGGGGCAGGAGATGACCAGGAATATCAGCGCACGGTGTATCCACATCGCCCAGTTGCCGCCTGTTATCAGGGGAGGGAGCAGTGCGAGCGCCAATGCTGCGAACACCACGGAGGGGGTGTAGTATCTGGCAAACCTTGTGATGAAGTTCTCGCTTTTGGCTTTTTTGCTGGCAGAATTCTCCACAAGTTCAAGTATCCTGGTAACGGTGGAGTCCTCAAATTCTTTGGTGACTCTGACTTTCAAAAGACCGCTCTGATTTATACAGCCGCTGATGACCTCATCGCCGACTTTCACGCTGCGTGGCAGGCTCTCACCTGTGAGGGCAGCGGTATCGATATTGGAAGTACCCTCGGTAACTATGCCGTCAAGAGGTATCCTTTCGCCGGGCTTTATGACTATTATGCTGTCGGTCTCGACCTCGGCAGGATCGACTTCCTCTATCTGACCGTCACGCTCGATATTCGCATACTCGGGGCAGATGTTCATCAGGTCGGATATGGACTGCCTTGATCTTCCCACGGCAACGCCCTGAAAAAGCTCGCCTATCTGATAAAACAGCATTACCGCAGCAGCCTCGGGATATTCACCGACGAAAAGTGCACCGATGGTGGCAACGCACATCAGGAAATTCTCATCGAACACCTGACCGTGGCTTATGTTGCGCACTGCCTTCCAAAGTACGTCCCAGCCGATTATACCATAGGGGACTAGGAAAGCTATGAGTCTCGGTATGCTGCGCTCCTCAAAGGGCAGCAGCGCCGCCGCTATCAGCAGAACACCTGCTGCGATTATCCTGTATAGTACCTTTTTCTGTTTTGCAGTCATTTTCTGCACGCTCCTTGAATGTTGTTTTCCGCAGATGCCCTTGCCTTTGAGACAAGGGCTCACGGAAAAAATATGGTGGTGGTGATCTGTTTGTATATCTCTTTTCTTTTGTTCTGCAAATATGTTTTTTAATACAGCTTGCCGTACCCCTGCACTCTGTCTGATGCAGAGGTACAGCAAAAACTTTTTATCAGAGTACGATCCGGCAGTCGGGCTCGACCTTATTGCAGAGCTTTACTACCTTCTGCATCAGTGCGTCCATATCGGTCCCGTCGGGAGCCTTGATGGTCATTTTCTGTGTCAGGAAGCTGACAACGCAATCCTCTACCTCGGGGAGTTCCTTGATGCTATTCTCCATTTTTGCAGCGCAGTTAGCGCAGTCCAGATCAATAAGCTTGTATACCTTTTTCATAATAAAACATCCTTTCGTATATATAAGTTTTAGGGTTTACTTGGTCAATATCGCTATGGCGCATGGCATCCTGCCGTCCACAAGATCGAATTCTGCATCATAGCCGTTATCTTTGAAGAAGCGTTTATAGCTCTCCATATCAAACTGTTTGGTGAAGTGGGCACCTGCGACGCTGAAAAGCTTTATCAGCAGTTCGCTGTCCTTTTTGCCCATATTGATATAGGTGGGTATCACGACCCTGCCGCCTTTTTTGCAAACACGAAGCATCTCGTCTATCGCCTTGCAGGGGTCATCCAGCAGGTGGATAACATTGCCTGCCACCACCTTATCAAAGGACTCATCATGTACCTTCAGATGGGTGATGTCGGCGTGCCTCAGACGGACATTGTTAAACTTTTGACAATTTTTCTCTGTCTGCCTCAGCATACCTGTGGAAAAGTCCGTTGCGGTCAGTCTTCTGCACTTAGGGGCGAGGTGTACGCTTATAGCGCCCGTTCCGCAGGCACATTCAAGCACGTCGTCGTTTACATCTATCTCTTTGGCGACTCTTACGCCTGTGCCATCGAAGACTTTTTTGTTATACAGCCTTTCAAAGAGGTCATAGACCCCCGAGATAAGATCCCAGAAAAGCATTGTCATGTCTCCTTTCGTTTAGGCTACTCCATTATATGCTCCATACCCAGTGCGAGTATGCTCCTGACATGGTCATCGTCCAGCGAGTAGAACATCGCTTTGCCATCTCTGCGGCAGCGGACGAGTTTATTGTTTTTGAGCACCCTGAGCTGGTGTGAACAAGCGGTCTGGGTGAGTCCCAGCAGCTGTGCCACATCGCCTACGCACATTTCGGCTTCGCTGAGTGCGTAAAGTATCCTTATCCTGGTGGTATCACCGAACACCTTATACAGTTCAGCCAGGTCGTAAAGCTTTTCATCGGGGGGAGTCTCGCTTTTCAGCCTGCTGAGATCCTCCTTGGAAAGTGCGAAATACTCGTTGGTTGTTTCTGTCATTTTGTCACATCCTTTCATTTGTTCAATCAATCATTTGAATATCTGTTCATATGTTAACATATAATCCCGCAAATGTCAAGAGCTCTGCGAAAATTTTCCGCAGAGCTCTCTAACTTTTACACTTTATTCATAATTTGATGTCAAACATTGCATATGATATTTTTGTTATTTTACCTTTATTATATTGCGCTTTCCGCAGGTGGGGCAGAGGACTATCTGCTGACCTGACTGAGAGGGCACATCAAGCTTTCTGCCGCAGGAACAGCGGTATTCCTTAGGTCCCAGAGTGGGGACTTCGATATGATCGGGCTTATTTGACTTTGGCTTGTGCAGTATCTTGTTGAGCCGCAGCTTGAACTTGATATTCTCATAACTGCGTTTTTGCTTATCCTTTGAGAGGACTCTGGAAAAGTTTATTATCATGGTAAGCCCTAATGCGGACATTATTCCGCCTACGCTTATATGGGGGCTGTTTACAAGCACGAATTTTGCAAACAGCGCTATTACCAGGCACAGTGCCGTGACTGCGAAAAACAACAGGTCAAAGCCGTATCTGTCCTGTAAGAATTTTGGTTTTTTCATTTTACTCTCCTTGATCCGAAATTATGATTACCGCAACAGTATAACATAATTTTGTAAAGCTTCTGTGAACATTTCTATAAAAATAAACCGATGTGACCCTGCCTTTTATGCAGAGGTGAAAAAATGTCGCCTCATGGGGAAAAATGCCTTGACAAAAGAGCGTATGTTTGTTATGATACTATTATGAAGGCTTGTACCTTAAAGAGAATTTTTTTGTACTAAAATCACGTTGACTTAAACGTTATCGGAAAGGGGCTTGAAGAGGCATTTTCTGCCGTGTTTTTCGGCGTAGAAGATGGTCTGCGGTGCCTTTTATACAGGCGAAAGGAATTTGGTGACAGATGGACGATCCGGCTCAAGGGTATATCGGTGCGGCACTGCTCGTACTGTGCGGTGCGCTTACGGCATTTTTCTATACCTGTGAATGTGCGCTTACGGAAATGTCTGACAGCAGGCTGAAAAAGCTGGCTGAAAGTGACAAACGTGCGGCGGCTTTACAGCGGATGCTTGAACAGACAGGCAGGTTTTTGAACCTTAATCTTATAGCGAGGACGGTGCTGACATCGGTGCAGACCGTATGTGCGGCAGTGTTCTTTTTCAGACCATTGCGTGATGCGCTGGCAGGACTGATGGACGGCGCAAAGCTGTGTGCAGGTATACTTTCGGCGGCGGTGATAGCCATATTGCTGACGCTGTGGGTTACTACACTTTCCATGGGCGTGCCTAAAAGGCTGTGCGCATCGGGCAAGGTGGGCGAACGCTTTGTTACGGCTACCGCAGGGATATACCGTGGGTGGCTTTGCTTGTTCAGACCTGCGGAAAGGCTCAGCGAGGCTGTGACACGAGGTGTGCTCAGGCTGATGGGCGTGAAAAATGCAGGGGCTGATGATGTGGTCACTGAGGAAGAGATACTTATGATGGTCGATGCCGTCAACGAAACGGGTGCGCTGGAGGAAAGTCAGGCGGAGATGATAAGCAATATCTTCGAGTTTGACGATATCGAGATAGGCGAGGTAATGACCCACAGGACGGAAATGTCTGCCATCGAGGAGAATGCGCCGATACGTGAAGCGGTGGAGCTTGTCATAGAGAGCGGATTTTCCAGGATACCTGTGTACCGTGAGAGCATAGACGACATATGCGGCGTGATATACGCAAAGGATCTGCTGACGCTGGTTTTCCATGAAACGGCGGAGGACAGGACGGTAAAGGACTTCATGAGAGAGGTGCTGTTCGCACCCGAGAGCCAGAAGTGCGGTGAGCTTTTCAAGGAGCTTACCGAAGAGAAGATACAGATGGCTGTGGCAGTGGACGAATACGGCGGAACTGCGGGCGTGGTGACGCTGGAGGACCTGATAGAGACCATAGTCGGAAATATACAGGACGAATATGATGATGACCCCGATGATATAACCGAGTTAGGCGACGGGGCATACGAGATAGAGGGCAATGCAGAATATGAGGAGGTCATGGAGGCACTGGGCAAGGTGCCTGACGAGGATTCTCCTTTCGAGACCATCGGCGCTATGGTCATCGAGCTGCTGGGCAGGATACCCGAGGACGGGGAAAAGCCCTCGGTGCAGTGGGAAAATGTAAAGTTCACTGTGACCGATGCCGAGGACGGCAGGATAATGAAGATAAGGGCAGAGCTTACGGAGAACAAGTAGGCTCGGTGTAAACGAGATCGAAAGAGAGTGATTTCTTTGGCTAAAAAGATAGGTGCACTGTTTCTGGGGCTTGCACTTACCGTGGCGGCAGCAGGCGGCGGATATTATGCCTATACGGTGCTCAGTCCCGATCCTGTGGTGGTAACACAGTCGGAGCAGGGTGCTGTTATAACAAGAAAAAGCAAGGTGGATGTGCCCGAGGTCAGCACCATAAATGAGAAGTTGTCTCCGAAGACAGTGGTGTCGGACGAGGACGATGCACTGCAGGACGAATTCGCAGAGGAAGATGCGGAAGCGATAAACAGTGTGGAGCTGCCTTATGCGGTGGGATATTTCACCGAGAAGCTGACGGAAGATGAGCAGATAGTCTGCCGTGAGCTTTATAAAGGTATCTATGACCATAAAGAAAAAATAGGTCTGAAGCCCGATGTTATCAACTCGGAAGATGTTTGCCAGCTGATAGTCATGGTGGTGACTTGTTCGCCCGATATGGACTATATCGGCAAGGATTATTCGATACAGGTAAATGCCGAGGGCTATGCGACGGGCGTTATGATGAACTATACCATGACCGAGGAGGAAATAGAAGAACGCAGGGAGCAGATGCAGCAGAGGATAGAGCAGATATGTGCCGAGATAACTCCCGCTTGGTCGGATATGCAGAAATATAAGCTGATACACGATGCTGTGGTCAATGGCTGCGAATATTCGGAGGACAGCGATGATTGCTATTCGCCCTACGGCTGTCTTGTGGAGGGCAAGGCGGTCTGCGAGGGATACTCAAAGGCTGTGATGATGCTTTGTGATTATGCAGAGATAGAGTGCCTGCCTGTGGTGGGCGAGGCGTTCAATGAGGACGGCTCGTTCCAGAGCCATCTGTGGAACAAGATAAGGATCGAGGATGCCTGGTATGTTACTGACGTGACCTGGGATGACCCTGTGATGGATACGGCGGACAATTATCTGAGGTATGACTATTTTACCATGACCGATGAGGAATGTGAACGCAACCATGCGGTGGACGAGAACAGGTTCTTCAATTATCCCGAGTGCAACAGCACGTTCCATGATTATTACATCTACAACGGCTATTATGCCGAAAACTTCGATGGTGCTTTCAGGGCATTTGATAATGCGGTCAGGGACGCTGTGATAAACAATGAGGATTATGCAAGGATAAAATGTTCGGACGAGGAATGCTATGAGCAGACCCTCAACTGGGTATATTCAAACGGTATAGGCAGCGATGCGCTGTTTACGCTGATAGAAGATAGGGCGGAAAAGCAGGGCAATGAAAGCTACGATGCTTCGAGCTATTCTGTGATAAACGATGAAGTCATGCACTGTATCACTTTAAGACTCAAGAGAAAATAGTTAAGGAAGCAAGTATCCTGACTTAAAGTGAAAAATTGGTGAATGTGGTTGAAATCTGTAAAAATATGTGCTATAATAGAATGTAGCTTGAATTCTGTCGTGATATGAGGGCTTATATTGCGTGAATATGAAAGGAATGTTGATTTATGGGAGCTGTCTCCACAAGTAAAAGATCGGGAGCAGGTAAAAGTGTACTGGTATTTTTTATAGTATTTATCATATTGGAAATGCTGATAGTTTTCGGCGTGGGCAAGGTCTTCAAGAATGAAGAGGTAACACCCAGCGTGATGGGATACAGCCTTTTCCTGACCAAGGAAGATCTGCTGACCAACGGTGATGAAGGCGCACAGGTGGCTGTGCCCAAGAATGTGCTGGTCATCGCATCTGAGGGTTCTATCAATAATAATCCCGAGGACAAGATAGGTCATGCGGTGCTTTGTGAGAATGTTGATGGCGTGGGCACAGGCGTGTTCTGGCTGGCTAATGCAGAGAAAACAGACGACAGCACCCATCTGACTTACACCGTGGCTAACGGCAACAAGACTTTTGAGGTTGCTTTTTCCGATCTGATAGGTGAGTGTACAAGCTACTTCAAAACAGCAGGCACAGTCATCAGCTTTATGACAACTAAGCTGGGTATGCTGTGCTGTGCGGTAGTTCCGCTGTTCCTGCTGGTGCTGATAGAACTGATAATCGCCATTGCAACTCATACAAACGATGATGACGACGATGAGGACGAGGACGACGAAGAGGAAGAGAAAGAGGTAGAGCTTGACGACTTCCTGTTCGGCGGCAAGAGCGAGGGTGAGCAGATCGCCAGAAAGCGCAAGAAGGCAAGGATCATCGAGGAAGATGAAGACGACGAGGACTTTGCTCCTGTAAGAAAGCGCAGAAAGGCTGAACCTGTTGAGGAGGACGAGGACGAAGAGGAAGTTCTCGCACCTGCAAGAAAGAAGAGACAGCCTGTTGACGACTTTGAAGAGCTCGCACCAAGACGTGAGAGAGCTGAAAAGCCTGCACCTAAGGCAGAAAAGCCTGCGGCAGCAGAGCAGAGCGCTCCTGAGGAGGCACCTGCTGCAAAGGGCAGCCTGAGCCTCAGAGAAGACGAGAAGATGAGCGAATACTACGAGAAGGCTTCCAAGATGGTAGACGGCGAGAATGCAGCGAACGGTGCTGCACCTGCTAACCGCAGACCGAAACGCAGACCTCCCCAGAGAAGGAGACCTGCAAGCAGCGGTATGTCGGGCGACGCTTCACTGGAAGATCTGATGAAGCTCATGGAAGAAGAGCAGAACAAGCTCAAGAAAAGCATGAAATAATTTGATACAAAAGCGCTGTTCCCACAAAGAGCAGCGCTTTTTCCTAGCCCGGACAGCCAATTCGTCACGTCTTTTGGTTTTAGGGCGAAGATAGGCGCTCGGTAGCAGGATATAGTTGGTTACTAAAGGTAGCTTATCCTAGCCCGGAACGCCGATTCGTCACGTTATTTTGTTTGAGGGCATAGATAGGCGCTCGGTAGCTTTCAAGAGTTGTGCAACAAAGGCAGTTTATCCTAGCCCGGACAGCCAGCTCGTCACAACTTTTTGTTTAAATAGAATAAAAAGGCGCTCGGTAACAAAGCATAGCTATGAGGCATGAGTAGCTTATCCTAGCCCGGAACTATGATACTTGTTATGATGAGTGTGGAATATACAGAAAATTATGTCGTTTAATATGGTTCATCATAGTAGGGTCGTGATAAAGTTTGAGAGGTGGGCAAACGTTCAGAAAAAATTAAAAAAGTTCTGGTAATATAGGATTGACAAAAAAATAACAAACTGATATAATATAATCATCATAGGGAGAGTAATGGTCTTATCGACCGTAAAATGAATGGACCGAATTTTTACAAGGAAGTCCGATATTGATGGAGGTAATATTATGGCGAAAACAAAGAAGCCCATCGTGGTAGACAGCGTTGAAGCTCTGGAAGCCAAGATCAAAGAGGTAAGAGAGGCTCAGGCTATCTTTGCGACCTATACACAGGAACAGGTAGACAAGATATTCAAGGCTGCTGCTCTTGCTGCTAACAAGGCAAGAATACCGCTGGCTAAGATGGCTGTTGAAGAAACGGGCATGGGTATAGTTGAGGATAAGGTCATCAAGAACAACTATGCAGCTGAGCATATCTATAATAAGTATAAGAATGTTCAGACCTGCGGTGCTTTTGATGTGGACGAGGCTTACGGTACTACAAGGATATATGAGCCTATCGGTCTGATAGCTGCGGTTATACCTACCACAAACCCCACATCTACTGCTATTTTCAAGACACTGATCTCTCTGAAGACCAGAAACGGTATCATCATCAGCCCACACCCCCGTGCAAAGAACTGCACGATAGCTGCTGCTAAGATCGTGCTGGATGCTGCTGTTGAGGCAGGCGCACCCGAGAACATCATCGGCTGGATAGATGTTCCTTCACTGGATATGACAAACCAGATCATGAGAGATTCCGACCTGATACTGGCTACAGGCGGCCCCGGAATGGTAAAGTCTGCTTATTCTTCGGGTACTCCCGCACTGGGCGTTGGTGCAGGTAACGCATCTGCTATCATTGATGCTTCCGCAGATATCAAGGTAGCTGTAAACTCCATCATACACTCAAAGACATTTGACAACGGTATGATCTGCGCTACAGAGCAGACACTGATCGTTGATAAGAAGATCTATAAGGAAGTAAAGGCTGAGCTGAAAGCAAGAGGTTGTTATTTTCTTAACAATGAGGAAGCTGACAAGGTCAGAAGCACTATGATAATCAACGGTGCGCTCAATGCGAAGATCGTTGGTCAGCGTCCTGTTACTATTGCTAAGCTGTGCGGCTTTGAAGTTCCCGAGAATGTAAAGGTACTGATCGGTGAAGCTACAAGCACTGAGCCCGAGGAAGCTTTCGGTCACGAAAAGCTGACTACTGTACTGGGTATGTACAAGTCCGAAGATTTTGACGATGCACTGAACAAGGCTGATGCACTGCTGAGAAATAACGGCGGTCTGGGTCATACCTCGGTGCTGTGGATAGACAATGTGAACGAGAGAGAAAAGCTCATGAAGTTCGCAGAGAGAATGAAGACCTGCCGTCTGATCGTAAACACACCTTCTTCACTGGGCGGTATCGGCGATCTGTACAACTTTAATTTCGCTCCCTCACTGACACTGGGCTGCGGCTCTTGGGGCGGTAACTCCGTATCGGAGAACGTCGGTGTCAAGCACCTGCTGAACGTTAAGACAGTTGTTGAGAGGAGAGAGAATATGCTTTGGTTCAGAGCCCCCGAAAAGGTATACTTCAAGAAGGGCTGCCTGCCCGTTGCCCTTGATGAGCTGAAAACCGTAATGGGCAAGAAGCGTGCGTTCATCGTAACAGACCAGTTCCTGTACAAGAACGGCTACACTAAGCCTATCACAGATAAGCTGGATGAAATGGGTATCACACACAACGTATTCTTCGACGTTGCTCCCGATCCTTCACTGAGCAGCGCAATGGAGGGTGTAAAGGCTATCAGGGCATTCGAGCCTGATACCATCATCGCCATCGGCGGCGGTTCCGCAATGGACGCAGCTAAGATCATGTGGGTACTTTATGAGCACCCCGAGGCTGACTTCCTGGATATGGCAATGAGATTTATCGATATCAGAAAGAGAGTATACACATTCCCCAAGATGGGCGAGAAGGCATACTTCATCTGTATACCTACATCTTCCGGTACAGGTTCGGAGGTAACACCTTTCGCAGTTATCACCGACGAGAAGACAGGTCACAAGTATCCTCTGGCAGACTACGCTCTGCTGCCTAACATGGCTATCGTAGATACCGACCTCATGATGAGCGCACCTAAGGGTCTGACAGCTGCATCGGGTCTTGACTGCATGGTACACGACCTTGAGGCTCTGGCTTCTGTAATGGCAACAGACTTTACTGACGGTATCGCTCTGCAGTCCCTGAAGATGACATTTGAAAATCTGCCTGAGTGCGTTGACAATGGTCAGACCGCTGTTAAGGCTAGAGAGAAGATGGCTCACGCTGCTACTATGGCAGGTATGGCGTTCGCAAACGCATTCCTGGGTATAGGTCACTCACTGGCTCACAAGCTGGGTGCATATCACCACCTGCCTCACGGTATCTGCTGTGCACTGCTCATAACAAACGTTATGAAGTTCAACGCAAATCCTGTTCCCACAAAGATGGGCACATTCTCTCAGTATGAGTATCCCAAGACACTGGAGAAGTACGCTGAGGTAGCACGTTACCTGGGTCTGTTCGGCAAGGACGACAAGGAGTGCTTCAAGATGCTGTGCGACAAGGTTGAGGAGCTGAAGGAGAGAGTTGGCTGCAAGAAGACTATTGCAGATTACGGCATTTCCGAGGAAGACTTCCTGGCTACACTGGATCAGATGTCCGAGGACGCATTCGACGATCAGTGCACAGGTGCTAACCCCAGATATCCTCTGATCGAAGAGCTCAAGGAGATCTACAAGGCTTGCTACTACGGCACTAAGTACGAGGGCTGATAATATTAAAATAAAAGGCAGAGAGCTGTTCTCTGCCTTTTTGTATTTCAGACCAGGCTGCGCAGTTCTGCGAGGGTCAGGGTCTTCTGGAAGGCGAGATTTATCCCGTCGGATATGAACTGTGCAGCGTTGGCGGCAAGGCGGTCTACTGCACCCGGGGTGACGGTCATGCCTTCGCTGCCCTCGGGGGCTTGCTTGCCGAAGATCAGTTCCGCTGCGGTGGTAAGATCTACCACCATGGGCACACCGATGGCGATACAGGTCACGCCGAGGGTCGAACGGGAAAGTTCCCGACGGCAGTTCTCGACTCCGCTGCCCGGGGAAATGCCCGTATCACAAAGCTGAACGGTGCGCCCGAGATGACCGAGCTCGCTACAGGCAAGGGAATCTACGGCGATGACCAGATCGGGGCGGACTGCATTGCATATGGCTTTTATCTGCTCGGTGGACTCGATACCCGTCTGACCAAGCACGCCCGTTTCGATGGCGGAAAGCTCGGTGAGCTCAGAGGTGTCAAGCTCATGGGAGAGGTGCTTGATATGGCGTGTGGCGAAAATGCTGTCGATGCAGAGCGGTCCCAGAGCATCTGCGGTCAGACTGCGGTTGCCAAGCCCTGCCACCAGTATGCTTTCGGCATTGCCCGAAAGTTCACGAATAGTTTCGGCTAAAAGCTGCACCCTTGTTTCGTAACAGGGACAGAAGTTCTCGAAGGTGGCGTCAAGGGCTTTAAGGGTGATGTAGCGCCCTTTGGGTCTGCCTATGGCTTTTGCGGCGGCAGATGTGGTTATAGTGATGTCGGATATCTCGGTCATGGCTGACTCGTCAATGTCGATGCGGCGGTCGATGCCGTGAAGATCACGGTCAAGGGAAAGCCTGCGTGCAGTCTCAACTGCAAGATCGGTCCTCAGGGACATGGTCATTCTCCTTTTCAACAAAATGTACAAAACAATAGTGAGTATTCGGTCAAAATTTTTTCCAAAACCCCTTGCAATTCTAAGAGAAATGTGGTAAAATAACTATGTTAGCTTGTTGAAATCTGTTGTCCGCATTTCCTCTCAGTCTGCGGATAGCTTATCCTGATAAGCGAGATTTATTCATTGAGGGAGGTGTCCGTATGCCTAATATCAAGTCTGCTAAGAAGAGAGTTAAGGTCATCGAGAAGAAGACCCTGAGAAACAAGGCTATCAAGTCTGATCTCAAGACTGCTCTGAAGAAGGCTGATGCTGCTGTTGCTGAGAATGCTGCTGATAAGGAGCAGGTAGTAAGAGCTGCTATCAAGAAGGTGGATATGGCTTGCACAAAGGGAATCCTGCACAAGAACAACGCTGCAAGAAAGAAGTCTCAGCTCGCTAAGAAGCTGGGCTAATTAGTCCTTTGGCTGTTAATAAGTAAAATAAGTTCGGTGTCCCTGTGATACCGAACTTTTTTGTTGGTTTGCGGGGGTCTGTTTTTTTACAATTTTTTTTTAGTTTTTTTATAACCAAAGCTTATCTTGTGCGACTAATTATCGGAAAAGAGAATATCAGACGATATTTATACTGAGACAGAGACAAGAAAGCGAGAAAACTATGGAGATACTATTTAACACTTTGATGCGCCTGCTGCTTCAACAGATGCAGGAAGAATCGGCGCTGACGGAAGAGGAGAAAATGAAAAACATGAAAGAACTGGAGAAGATATTGGTTACGGAGGGACACTTCGATGAACAAGAGTGAGCTTATCAGAACGGTAGAAAATGCGCAGGACGGCAGTAAAAAGGCGTTCGAGGCGCTGTATGGCGAATACTATGACAAGCTGTATTTCTTCGTGCTAAAAAACGTTGGGAGAAAAGATGTGGCGGAGGATATAACTCAGGAGTCGTTCCTGAAAGCCATGGAGGGGATACATACGCTGGAAAATCCCGAGAACTTCGGCACATGGCTGCACAGCATAGCTTTCCACAAGTGCAAGGATATTTTCCGCAAGGAGAAACGCAGCGCTTACTTCGACAGTGACGAGGAGATGGAGGCTGTGATGGAGAACGTCAGCCTCAACGAACCTGTCATGGTGCCAGAGGACTACGCTACAAACAAGGAGCGTGCAAAGGAACTCAAACAGCTTATAGATGAGCTGAAGCCCGATATGAAATCGGCAGTTATACTTTATTACTATGATAATATGAGCGTGGCAGATGTGGCTAAGACGCTGGGCATGAATGAGAATTCTGCCAAGCAGAAGCTTTTTCAGGCGAGGAAAAAGCTGAAAGCGAAGATAGAGAAAATGGCAGGCAGCGGTGCAGTTATGTGTGCGGTACCTATGGGAGATATGCTCAAAAATACGGTATCGCCCAAGTATGTGGCTGCGGTCAGGACATCATCTTCAGCTGCGGTGACTTCGGCTGCAATGGGTACTAAGATAGCGGCTGCGGCAGCTGCGGCGGTGATGGCTGTGGGCATACCGCTGGGACTTGGGCTTATGAATAAGAATGACGATGCGGTTATCGGAGATGTGCTGCCCGATGAAAGCAGTTCATATATAAGTGTTGCCTATACAAACGAAAGCAGTACGCCCGAAAAAAGTGCTCCTGACAGCAGTGTTCCCGATAGCAGTATTTCGGAAAGCAGTAGATCCGAAGGCAGTGCGCCAGAAAGCACGAATAGGATCATATTGGACAGCTCACAGAATGATACGGCAGATAGCAGTGTGTCAGTCAGTGATGATACGACGACAGAAAGCCGTCCCGAAACGGTCATAACTACACAAAATAACGACGAGAGCCGTCCCGAATCAAGCAGTGCCGATGTTTCGGCAAGTCAGACTGAACGGGTCGAGATGTCAGTAGATAAAATGCTTTCAATGGACGGTGCGCAGCTGAGGGCTTTATCCAACGACCAGTATGATATAGTATTGGGAAAGTCCGGTCAGGCGGCTTCCTTTGGTCTGAAATGTGCCGCATTCCCTGAGTACGTCTTTTTGCTGCAGCGAGTGGAAGGTATGGACAACAAACCGGAAAACACCATCAAGGTGACCTATGGTGATTTTGATTATGAACTGAGCGACAAGATAGAAGAGCTAAATCTTTATGAAGGTGCAGACGTCGGAGGCGGGATAACTGTCGGAATGACATATAATGAGATAGAGGAAATACTGGGGCATGATATATATATGAGTGCTACATTTTCAGTACTCCCTAATGCTGCATGGACGGAGATAGACGGCAAATACTGGGCACTGAGTTTTGATTTGACAGATGAACAGCTCGACGAGCTTCAAAAGCGGCTGGATGCCTCAACTGAGGAAGGAAAGATCTCGATAGATGATCCCGGATCCGTCGATATATCCGATATGAATCCCGTATGCAATCTGGCGGTATACAATATAGACGCAGATAATGCGCACTATGGAAGATTGCCTGATGGAGAATTTTAAATAAGACATCAAGAGATCTGTTTGAGGAGAGCAGCTTTGCGGCTTGCTGTGTAAGAAAATAATACAGGCACTTCTGTGGTATGCAGAAGTGCCTTGTTGTTTATTCGGTCGGTGTTTGCTCGTCGGGGAAGGTCATGCCCCATTCTTTGCGGCATCTATCCATCAGGCGCATGACAGCCAGAGTATCTTCATGGGGAATGATGGTGCTTTCCTTCAAGCCCTCTGCAAGACAGCGCTCAGCTTCCCTTATCTCGTACTCATAGCCGTTTATCTCGGGCGGAAAAACTCTGTCCTCGATGGTATTGCCTTCCATATCGTAAAGGGTACATTCGGCTGAGCAGAAGAAAAAGTCGCCGATGACTATGCTGCCCTTATCACCCGATATGACAGCGTTATTGCGCCCCTGCACCTCAAAGCCCGATGAGGTGGAGGCATAGCAGCCGTCAGGGTAGGTGAGTATGATGGTGTTTGAGATGTCTACACCGTCCTTGCCGATATGGGCACGGGTGAATATATCCTCGGTCTCACCCAGCAGCGACAATACAAGGGTCAGCGGATAAACGCCCATATCCAGCAGTGCACCGCCGCCGCAGTCCGCTCTGAAAAGGCGGTCCTTGGCATCATAGGGGACATAGTTATTGAAATCAGCCTTAATAAACTGCACCTTGCCTATCCTGCCGTCCTGCACCCACTGTTTTACTTTCATAAAAGTAGGGCGCAGCTTCATCCACATGGCTTCCATGAAGAAAAGGTCTTTTTCTTTGGCAAGGCTGAACATCTCCTGCGCCTGGTCAGCATTGAGTGCCAGTGTTTTTTCACAGAGGACGTTCCTGCCGTGTTCAAGGCAGAGTAAGGCATCCTTATGGTGACAACTCATGGGAGTTGCAATGTATATTATATCAAGGCTGTCATCTTTGGTAAGCTCCTCATAGCTGCTGTAGGCACGTTCGATACCGAATTCTTCCGCAAAAGCCTGAGCTTTCTCGGCGGTACGTGAACCTATGGCTATAAGCTGTGAGCTTTCGTTGCCTTTTAGGGCTTCGGCGAAAGTGCGTGCTATCTTACCTGTTCCTAAAATACCCCAGCGTGTCATTTTTGTCCTCCTTATCGTATCAGATCAGTCTTCCCACTTGGCGCAGAGGTTGTTTATGCTGTCTGTGAGTTTTGCAAGATCCTTGTTGGTAAGACCCTTGCTTTGTGCAACCAGTGCGGAAAGCCTGTCGAGGGATGCGCAAAGCCGCTGATAGCCTGTGGATGGGATTATCTTCCTTACGACCTTGACGGGTTCGGCATTTACGAACTCGCCTGTTATCAGGTCGCAGTATGCACCGCTGAATGGTGCATATGCTTTATAGCCCATCTCGGTCAGATGGTTTTTGTATTCCTCCATGACGGTGTCCTCGCCGTGGTTGATGAACACCATATTGGGGCGCTCCATAGATCTTATCCACTTATCGAGTCCGTCTATGTCCGCATGGCCGCTTATACCGGGGAGCACACGTATCTCTGCCGCAACATTTATCTCCTCACCGAACAGCTTGACGGTCTTTGCGCCCTCGACCAGACTTCTGCCCAGAGTATTGCGTGCCTGATAGCCGACGAACAGCACCAGACATTCGGGGTGCCAGAGGTTATGTTTCAGGTGGTGCTTGATACGGCCAGCCTCGCACATACCGCTGGCAGAAATGATTATCTTAGGGGTCTTATCGAAGTTTATCATTCTGGATTCGTCGCTGGTAACGGCAATGTTAAGGTCGGGGAAGGTCAGGGGATTTATGCCCTTATTGATATATTCCATAGCTTCGCTGTCGAAGCAGGACTCCTTATTCTCCATGAAAACACGGGTCGCTTCGATGGCGAGAGGAGAGTCCACGTAAACAGGGAAGTGTGCATGGTTCTTGATGAGATCCTGTTCCTTGATCTGCTTTATGAAATACAGCAGTTCCTGAGTTCTGCCCACAGCGAAAGAGGGTATGACCACATTTCCGCCACGGTCGAAGGTGCGCTGTATCAGGGCGGCGAGGTCTTCCACATAGTTTTCGACCTTTTCGTGCTTACGGTTGCCATAGGTCGATTCCATGACCACATAATCCGCCTTGTCGATATACTGGGGGTCACGGATAAGCGGCTGGTCGAGGTTGCCGATATCGCCCGAGAACACTATCTTTCGGGTCTCGTTGGCTTCGGTGAGCCAAAGCTCGATACTGGCTGAACCCAGCAGATGACCTGCATCGGTAAAGCGCACACGTATACCATCGCCCATATCTATAATTTCGCCGTATGGGTGGGGCACAAGCTGAGATATGGCGCCCTCGGCATCTGCGAGATTGTAGAGCGGCTCGACATCTTCCTGACCCTTACGCCTGCCCTTACGGCTGCGCCACTCGGCTTCAAACTCCTGTATATGTGCGGAGTCACGCAGCATTATGGCACAGAGGTTGCAGGTCGCTTTTGTGGCGTGTATCTCGCCCGAAAAGCCGCCTGCATACAGCAAAGGCAGCAGACCCGAATGGTCGATATGGGCATGGGTCAGCAGCACGAAATCCACTCCCGATGGGGGACATGGTATCTTGGCATTTTCATAGGCATCGGTACCCTGTTCCATACCGAAGTCAACGAGGAACTTTTTGCCGCAGGCTTCGATGTAGGTACAGCTGCCTGTAACTTCATGGTTAGCGCCGATGAATGTAATTTTCATATATAATCACCTGACTTTGCGTTGAAATTTTTGTTTAAGTTGCTTATATTATAACACATATTTATGCAAAAATCAAGTAGTTTTGGGCAGTACACATCCGACTAAAAAAAGACCGCTCGGCATTAAATAGATACTCATATAGAAGTTTTGCCCCTGAGCATTTCAAAGTGCTCAGGGGCATTGTACTTATTGTTACTAAGATAAACAGAATTTAACGATCTATTGTCCTTCAACGATAGAATCGTTCAGAAGTTCGATAAATTCCTCTATACTGTTACATATATCAGCAGATTCTTCGATCATTCCGTCTATAACGAAACAGATCTCGTGTGTCTTACTATTCCAATAATATGTTGCAGCACCCCGATCGTATGCAAGCGGATACCAGTCGTCAAACATACCTTCAAAGCATTCATCCCTGTCATCATCTGCAATAAATTCAAAATTGAATTTATCTCCGTCCAGCGGTACAAGTTGCCAGACCTCAAATTGAAATCCATCTATTTCAAATACACATAGATGCATTTTGCTGCTGTCTGTTTTTGCGTAAAGTTGTCGAAGAATATCCGGAAAAGTGATCCCATATTTCTGTTCGAGATAGGCAATGCGCTCTGTGCTTTTTTCCTTGTTGCTGATTTCTTGCAGTAAGAATTTGAACATAACCGTATCCTCCGATCATAAAAAACCGATCTATGTTAGTGAAAATTATATCACAACATCGAAGTACTGTCAATAGAAACGCCATAGTACTTCTGACCTGACATAAGAAATACTATGGCGAGAAACTTCTATATCAGCACCGCCCTTTTACCGAACGGTCTTTATAGTCAAGGCTTACTTGCCTCTTGCTACATAAGTTGTGTGCAGATACTCGTGTGCCTTGTGAGCACCGGGTGCCTCAAAGAATTCCTTATAGAGCAGATCCATTACGGGGCTCTCGTGGGACATTCTGAGCTTCATGCTGCTATCTGCATCGTACAGTGCCTTAGCTCTGATAGACTTCAGGTCAACGAAGTTTCTTACGCTGTCGCTCTGTACAGGCTGTCCGCCGCCGTTGATGCAGCCGCCGGGACAAGCCATTACTTCTACGAACTGGTAATCCTTTTCGCCCTTGATGATGCCCTCGATAAGCTCTCTTGCGTTAGCAAGACCAGAAGCAACAGCTACCTTAACGTTAACGCCGCCAACAGTGTAGCTAGCTTCCTTGATGCCCTTAGTGCCTCTTACCTCTGTAAATTCCAGAGCCTCGCACTTGCCGTCGAGCTTAACAGCAGCAGTTCTCAGAGCAGCTTCCATAACACCGCCTGTTGCGCCGAAGATAGCGCCTGCGCCCGATGCGATCTCGAAAGGATCATCAAACTTTTCATCAGGCAGAGCAGTGAAGTCGATACCGGCTTCTCTTATCATTCTGCCCAGTTCTCTTGTGGTCAGTGCAACATCGACATCGTCGAAATCGCCCTCTCTCTGCTCTTCCCTTGTTACCTCAAACTTCTTTGCGGTGCAGGGGATAACGCTGACAACGAACAGATCCTTAGGATCGATGTTGTTCTTCTGGCAGTAGTAGCTCTTGAGAACAGCGCCGAACATCTGCTGAGGAGACTTGCAGCTCGACAGATGAGGTAGGAAGTCGGGATAGTAGTGCTCACAGAACTTTACCCAGCCGGGGCAGCAGGATGTGAACATAGGCAGTGTGCCGCCGTTCTGTATCCTCTCGATCAGCTCGTTAGCTTCCTCAACGATGGTGAGGTCGGCAGTAACGTCCATATTGAACACCTGATCGGGACCAAGTCTTCTGATAGCAGCAACCATCTTGCCCTCAACGTTTGTGCCGATGGGCATACCGAACTCCTCACCGAGAGTAGCTCTGATAGAAGGTGCTGTGAAGAATACGACCTTCTTGTTGGGATCTGCGATAGCGTCCCATACCTTCTTCTCGCTGCTCTTCTCTGTGAGAGCGCCTACGGGGCAGGCAACGATACACTGACCGCAGCCTACGCAGGGTGAA
Source organism: uncultured Ruminococcus sp. (assembly GCA_902788785.1). Classification (GTDB taxonomy): domain Bacteria; phylum Bacillota; class Clostridia; order Oscillospirales; family Ruminococcaceae; genus Hominimerdicola. The sequence continues at coordinate 43,977 of CADALT010000012.1, read as the reverse complement.
TCAGCCAGATCCTGGTCGAATGCGCAGCCAACGTGAACGTTGAAACCACGTCTTATATTGCCTATAACAGAAACGCTCTGAACGTTCTTGCAGGCAGCAACGCATCTCATACACTGGATGCACTTGTTGTTATCTCTTACCAGATAAGGTGAAGAATCGTCGATGGGCTTGTTCATTTCCTCAGCCTGGAATCTGTCCTCATCAGCGCCGTAAGCAACGGAGAGCTTCTGCAGCTCGCAGTTATTTGCTCTTACGCAGGACAGACACTTTTTCTTATGGTTGGAAAGGAGCAGCTCCAGAGTAGTTTTTCTGGACTTTCTTACCTTAGGTGTATTTGTGAATACTTCCATACCCTCTGCTGCGGGATGTGTGCAGGCAGCCACAAGACCTCTTGCGCCTGTGATCTCTACCACGCAGATACGGCAAGCGCCGATGCAGTTGATATCCTTCAGGTAGCAGAGCGTGGGTATATCCACATTAGCAGCCTTGGCAGCTTCAAGAACGGTAGAGCCTGCGGGTACCTCCACAGGAATACCATTTATTTTCAGATGAATCATTTCCATAAATCAATACCCTCCTCTACTTACTTCTTGATGATAGCGCCGAACTTACAGTTATTCATGCAGACGCCGCACTTGATGCACTTAGTGGTGTCGATGACATGAGGATTCTTAACTGTACCTGTGATAGCGTTTGCAGGGCAGTTTCTTGCACAAAGAGTACAGCCCTTACACTTATCGGCGATGATCTCATACTGTAACAGGTTCTTGCAGACGCCGGAAGGACACTTCTTGTCCTTGATGTGAGCAAGATACTCGTCTCCGAAATACTGCAGAGTGGAGAGTACGGGGTTAGGAGCAGACTGACCCAGTGCGCACAGTGAAGAGCTCTTCATGTGAGTAGCCAGATCCTGTATCTTTTCCAGATCCTCCATCTCGCCCTTGCCGTCCGTGATCTTCTCAAGCAGCTGCAGGAGCTTTCTTGTACCTACACGGCAGGGAGTACACTTACCGCAGGACTCGTCAACGGTGAAGTTGAGGTAGAACTTGGAAACGTCTACCATACAGTTATCTTCATCCATTACGATAAGTCCGCCTGAACCCATCATCGAACCCAGTGCAGCCAGGCTCTCGTAGTCGATAGGAGTATCTATATGCTGTGCGGGGATACATCCGCCGGAAGGACCGCCTGTCTGAGCAGCCTTGAATGCCTTGCCGTCGGGGATACCGCCGCCGATCTCTTCGATGATCTCACGCAGAGTAGTACCCATGGGTATCTCAACCAGACCAACGTTTGTGATCTTGCCGCCCAGAGCGAATACCTTAGTACCCTTGGACTTCTCGGTACCCATAGATGCATACCAAGCTGCGCCCTTTCTGATGATCTGAGCGATATTTGCGTATGTCTCAACGTTGTTGAGCAGTGTGGGCTTGCCGAACAGACCCTTTACAGCAGGGAAAGGAGGTCTCGGACGAGGCTCACCTCTGTTACCCTCGATTGAAGTCAGCAGAGCTGTCTCCTCACCGCAGACGAAAGCACCTGCGCCGAGTCTGATCTCGATATCGAAATCGTGACCCTTGCCAAGTATGTTCTTGCCCAGCAGACCGTACTCTCTTGCCTGATCCAGAGCGATCTGGAGTCTGTTAACGGCAACGGGGTACTCTGCTCTTACATATACATAACCCTGATGAGCGCCTACTGCATAGGAAGCTATTGTCATAGCCTCGATAACTGCATGGGGGTCGCCCTCGAGGATAGATCTGTCCATGAATGCGCCGGGGTCGCCTTCATCGGCATTACAAGCAACGTACTTAACGTCGCCGGGAGCGTCCTTAGTGAACATCCACTTTCTGCCTGTGGGGAAGCCTGCGCCGCCTCTGCCTCTGATACCCGAGTCCAGAACTTCCTTAACGACTTCGTCGGGAGTCATGGAGTCGAGGCACTTATAAAGAGCCTGATAACCTTCGGTAGCGATATACTCCTCGATATCCTCGGGGTCGATAACGCCGCAGTTTCTCAGAGCTATTCTCTTCTGCTTTCTGTAGAAATTTGTCTCATACAGAGAAATGATGGAACCGTCCTCATGAACAGTCTCCTTATAAAGCAGATCCTTGCAGATCTCGCCCTTTACCAGGTGCTCATCAACGATCCTCTTGATGCCTTCGGGAGTAGCCTGTGAATAGAATGCGCCCTCGGGGTATACTATAACTATAGGACCCAGTGAGCACAGACCGAAACAGCCTGTTCTTACAACGAGCACTTCATCAGCTATGCCCTGTGCAGCCAGCTCTTCTTTAAGAGCCGCCAGTACCTTCATTGAGCTTGAAGACTGGCAGCCTGTACCGCCGCATACGAGTACCTGCTTGCGGTAGCCTGTTTCCTTGGCGAGCTTCTCGCCCTCTTCTGCAATGATAGTTCTGACTTTAACTATGTCCGCCTTGGCGTCCTTTATTTTATTCAGTTCTTCAATTGTCATACTGCCTACCTCCTTACTTATAGCTATCCAGGATCTTAGCGACCTGATCGGGCTTCAGCTTGCCGTAAACGTCCTCATCGACCAGCATAACAGGTGCGAGTCCGCAGGCGCCTACGCAGCGGCAGGAATCAATGGAGAACATACCATCTGCTGTACATTCGCCGCTCTTGATACCCAGCTTTGATTCAACTGCTTCGAGTATCTTGTCCGAACCCTTAACATAGCAGGCAGTACCGAGACAGACACTTATCCTGTGCTTGCCCTTGGGTGTAAGAGAGAACTGTGAGTAGAATGTTGCTACACCGAATACCTCCGACAGTGATACACCCAGACCGTCAGCGATCATCCTCTGCACCTCGATGGGAAGATAGCCGTAGATACCCTGAGCCTCCTGCAAAGTAGGCATGAGTCCGCCTGGCTGGTCATGGTGCTTGGCGATGACTTCCTTCAGCTGAGCCTCCTGCTCAGGAGTGCCCTGAAAAGGAATAACGGTTTTCTCAGTCATAAAATAACCTCCTTATTTTTCTGCATAACAATATACTGATCTTCATCCTGCGCAGCTGCCGTTCACAGTGCCATGGATGAAGGGTCATACATTTGGTTTTCGGTATCAGGTATATAGATGCATACATACCTTAAAAAACCACATGACTAACATTATTATTATACATTATTTCTTCATTTTTTTCAAGCATTTTACGAAAATAAGTATACAAACTTGCGTGCATTTTTTTATGCATTTTTACGTAAAATTATTCGTTAGTTTAATCTAATTTGGTTAGTTAAGTCTAATTGAACGGTAAAATGCCCTTTTATTGTTAAATGGGGCTAATTTTGCAAAATAAACCTCATTCAACCTTTTACATTTCTGCAAGATATCCTTCATTTTACGTTAAAATTAGCTGAATGACCCATGTAAATTTATATATGACTTGAAAAATGACCTGCCGAAAATGCGCAAAATTTACTGTCTTCAAAGTCAATAGATAAAATGCACAAATTGAAATGCATAAATTTGTGAATAATTTTTCGCGTTTTTTGTGTACAAAATACAAAAAATGTGCTATAATAAGTCCAGTCCAAGAGGAGAGGAGCGATGCTGTTATGAAGTCTATAGTCACCATTAGCCGAGAGTTTGGCAGCGGCGGCAGAGAGATAGGCAGGCTGCTGGCGAAGGAGCTGGATGTACCTTTCTATGATAAAGAACTTCTGGAGATCGCTTCTAAGGAGAGCGGTATATGCGAGGAGTTATTTGTGAAGCATGACGAAAGCTATACCAACAGTTTCCTGTTCTCACTTGTGATGGGCAGTTATCCCGTGTCGGCGGACGGCAGGATCAATCCCGATCTTCCGCTCAATCACAAGATCTTCCTGGCGCAGTTCGATACTATCAGGCGGCTGGGCGATCAGGGACCCTGTGTTATAGTGGGCAGATGTGCTGACTACGTGCTGAGGGATCATCCGAATGCAGTCAATTTCTTCCTGACGGGAGATATGGCTGACAAGAAGGCGAGGATACTCGGCAGATACGATATAGAAAAGGATAAGGCGGAGGATTTCATCAGGAAGACCGATAAGCGCCGTGCATCCTACTACAATTATTATACCGACCAGAAGTGGGGCAGTGCGCCAAACTTCGACCTGTGCCTGAATACTTCAAAGACGGGCATTGAAGGTGCGGTAAAGCTCATGATGGATTATATTGCCATCAAGGAGGAGCGCAGCTCTGACTGAGCGACATTATTTATTGACATTCATGTTTTTTTAATTCATTTTACTTTCCTTACTACGAAGAGGAGCTGGCCGGGAGGTCGGCTCCTTTTTGTTTGTGCAGATAAAAAGAAAACGGATAGTCATGGCTGACTATCCGTTGTTGGTTATTTATGTTTAGTCTGTTTCGACTACCTTGTTGCCCGATACGGCGTACATTCCCACACCGAAAATGAACCAGAACACGGGGCTTACGCAGACATAGCTGTCGTTTACCATGCCGACAACCATGTAGGCGATGACCGAGATGAATATGCCCAGTCTCAGGTGCATGAACCTGTCATTTATGGGGTGGAGTATGCAGGTCCTGAAGCCTCGCCACAGGAAAACGCCCAGCATACCGAGCACAGCCAGCAGTGAGATAACACCGCTTTCCACAATGATACCGAGATACCAGTTATGGGGCTTGTTGACTATCATTGCAGGGGTGCCGTAAACTTCCAGCAGGCTGACATAGTCGTACTGAGGAAAGTTGCATACATAGTTGCCGTTGCCCTTGCCTATGAGCAGGCATTCATCTATAAAGCTGAGAGTGGTGCCCCAGATGAAGCCTCTGCCCGAACCAAAGCTGAGTTTGTCCTTGAAAAATTCGGGACCCTTGTAAGTGTTTATGTTTTCCATGGTGTACATACTGTGTACATAGGGCTTGAATTTAGCATCTTCCTTGTCGTACTGGAAGTACAGCTTTTTCTTGTAGCCCAGGTCTATCTCCAGCTTATCTGTCACCGTGAAACGGAAGCTTGCGTTCTTGTACCTCTCATCGGTGAAATAGTATGTGTGGTCGTCGATATAGCTTTCCAGCGGCTTATGGTCGGTGTCGAAGAACTGCACACTGAGTTCACCGTCGCTGTCCTCGTAAGTGCCTGCGATGATGACGTTGTTATTGTAGTCCTCCATCTCCAGTTCACTGCCGTTCTGGCGGATATCCTTGAGTACGAAGCGGTTCGCGGATAAACGCTGATGCTTTTCTTCAAGGGTCTCGACTCTGGCTGAACCATTGTTTACAACGATATCAAAGCGCTTTGCAAAGCTTTCGCTTGTTTTTAAAAGGAATGTAAGTCCGCCTATGCCCACGGCTGCTATGCTGACAAGGGCTATAAGTGAGACTTTACGATCTATCAAGCCACGGAACCAGTATACTATATAGAAGAGTACCAGCAGTGCGCCGCCGCCTGCCAGCGAATAAAGTCCGCCCGAAGAGTTCGATACGATAGCACCGAAGGCAATGCCCACAGATGCAAGCAGTCCCAAAGACTTGAATGCGACATTTTTTGAATTCAGTGCCGCACATACTGTAACGGGGAACATAAGTCCGCAGAACGAACCGAAGTAGTTTGAGTTAAAGAAAGTGATATGCACGTTTGAACTTGAACTGTGCAGAGACTGTGCAAGCTGATATTTTTCTTTTGGGGCGATGAAGTGGGCGACAAAGTCGGTACCGATAATAGAATGTCCCAAAAATTCCAGCACCGCAAGTACGCTTGCAATGGTGGTCAGGATTATCATGGACCTGCCAAAGCGTTCCATGGACTTGGTGTCGCAGAAATAGTTCATCGCTGCAATGAATATTATCAGGTAGCCGAAAATACCCAGAAGACCCTCGTAATGCTTGACGATGCCCATCATCACGACTTCCTTGTGTTCCGAGGCAAAGCCCGATATCATCAGCAGCAATGCATATACGCCCGAGAGTATCAGCAGCGGCCGCAGGTTCTTTTTGCGCAGTGGGATGTCCATATAGCGTTTCTCGATGAAACATTCCTCCACAATGAACAAAAGCAGCAGCAGCGCTGAAAAGATCACTACGCAGAATTCCTTCTGGAACAAAAACCAGTCGCTTATGTATGGTACTTCAGCATCTTTTGATGAGGTAGCTGAAAAATAAGTCTGGGTGAATTGGGTCATAGGCTGTGCGTGGTAGTAGGTGATGAAAGGAAGTATCACCGTAAAGCAGCACATCATCAGTGCGATAAATCCCTTGCGCCAGGGATATTCACCTTTTATCGCAACTATGATATCCCTGTCGTTTTTATCGAAATGTTTATCTTTTTTCTTTTTTGTGGGAGCAGGTGAGGGCTCAGCATAGTCCTCTGAGGTCTCATCTGTATCCGAAGTATTCTCATCGTCATCATAGCCGTCGTTCTCGGCTTTGATGGCTTCGAGTTCAAGCCTTCTCATACGTTCATCACGCAGCTTGGTCTTTTCTTTTTCCGTGAGATTAGACTCTTTGAGCGCTTTTTTGAACGTTTTCTCATCATGCCAGTCAAAATTGAGATCCATCAGATCCTCACGTTTCATTGAAGATATCACCTTTCTGTAAAAATATTCATACCCAGTTATTATATCATATAATTCATGACCTGTCAATCAGACAAAGTTATAGAAAAGTGGCACAAGTGAGCGTTATCGTGCCGATATTTGGTCGACCCATTGAAATTTTAAAAAATATGTGCTATCATAATGTCTGTGAAAACGTGATATTCCCTTGATATTTGATATTTGGGGAATATCACTGTTTTGTGCAATTTGATTAGTTGTAACTAACTTTGCTCGTTGTGAAATTGTTGCTTTTTGAAAGGTCGGCATGAAGCTGATGGATATGCAGGCTTTGCATATTTCGGAAGAGATTTTCCAATCGGTAATGAATATTGCGTACTGCGCCAAATATGGTACTATGGAGATCTCGCCCGCTTACAAAAAGCAACCTCACAAGAATGAGGGAAGAGCTGTATTTTTAAATCATATGGGAGGAAAGCAAAATGAAAGAAACGGCAGTAGAATTCAAGGATGTAGTAAAGACCTACGGTAAAGGCGATGGTTTGCAGGTCGCAGTGGACCATGTGAGTTTTACCATAGACAAGGGAGAATTCGTGGTGATACTGGGTCAGTCGGGCGCAGGAAAATCCACGGTGCTCAATATGCTGGGCGGTATGGATGTGCCTACCGAGGGCAAGGTCATCGTGGAGGGGCAGGAGATATCATCTTTCAATGACAAGAAACTCTCGAAATACCGTGCGGATACCATCGGGTTCATATTTCAGTTCTACAATCTTATACCCGGACTTACTGCGCTGGAGAATGTGGCGCTGGTGAAGGACATCAAGAAAAACGCCCTCGACCCCGAGGAAATGCTGGAAAAGGTGGGGCTTTCAGACCAGAAACGAAAGTTCCCGACACAGATGTCGGGCGGTCAGCAGCAGAGAGTTTCAATAGCACGGGCACTGGCTAAAGACCCTGCCATAATACTGGGTGATGAGCCCACAGGTGCGCTGGATTCTGAGACAGGCAAGGTGGTCATCGACCTTTTGCAGAAGCTCTCCACCGAGAACGGTCACACGGTGATACTGGTGACGCATAATGCGGATATAGCCAAATGCGCCAATAAGATAATACATATGAGAAACGGTAAGATAAAGTCGATAAAGACCAACGACAAGCCCCTTTCCGTGGACGATATAGAATGGTAAGGGGGAAGGACGATGCTTTGGAAAAAGATGCTGCGTGACCTCAAAAGCAATTTTGCACAGTTCTTCTCCATATTCCTGCTCTCGCTGGTGGCAATGTGGTGCTATGTGGGATTTCAGGCTAACGTCATCGGCGGCAAAGAAGCCAGAAAGAAATACGATAAGGATACAAATTTCGCTGACGGCTGGATATACGGGGCGAACTTCGATGAGAAGCAGGCTGAAAAGGTGGAGAAGATCGATAAGGTCAAAGATGTACAGCTGAGGTGTGAGGTGCTGGGCAAGGCAGATGAAAAATACAACACTGCCGAGATATGGTGTTATTTTCAGGACGAAAACAAGGTAACACTGCCATACAATATAAAAGGCGCTGACTTCGACCCCGATGACAAGGACGGTGTCTGGATATTCGATGCCTTTGCAGAGATATGGGGACTTGATATAGGCGATAAGTTCACCGTGCACGTACTGGGACAGGATATCACCAAGGAGATAAAGGGCTTTGTGGAGATCCCCGAGAGGGAGTTTTCATGCGCATCGACCGATACGGATACTGACTTCCACAACATAGGCTATGTATATCTTTCGCCAAAGGTACTGCCCGAGGAGATGAGAGTTTTCAATGAGCTGATATTCACCTGCGAGGGCAGTCCGCTGAAACTGGAGGACAGCATAGCAGAGGCGCTGGACGATGAGTATTCGTTCATATCAGACCGCAAGAGCATTGACGGCTACAACAGGCTCACGGATGAACTTGCACAGCATGACAGCTTTTCGTATATATTTTCCTGCGTATTCCTGGCGATAGCATTGCTGGTCATCACCACGACCATGAAGCGTATGGTCTCGCAGCAGCGCAGTCAGATAGGTACGCTCAACGCTCTGGGCATGAAAAACAGCAAGATAATCCTGCACTATCTGAGTTATAGCTTTGTGCTATCGGTACTTGGCTGTGTGGCAGGCATAGTGCTGGGCGTTACTACATTAGGCAGGCTGATGGTCGATATGTTCAGCGATTTTTACCGTGTGCCCGGCTGGCAGGCAGGGTATGATTACAAGAGCTTCGTGCTGATGGCGGTGATAGTATTCGTGTGCGTGGCAGCGGCATATCTCAGCTGCCGACAGATAATGAAGATACATCCGTCGGAGGCGCTGCGCCCTGCGGCTGCAAAGAGCGCAAAGCCCTGTATATTCGAGAAGCTGCCCTTCTGGAACAGGCTCAGCTTCAATGCACGCTATAATCTGCGTGACATAAGCAGGGCTAAGATGCGTGCATTCATGGGCGTGTTCGGCACCTGCATGGGTATGATGATAATATCGCTGGGGCTTGGTGCCTATGATACGCTGGACTATGTGAAAAATTGGTATTTTGAAGATATACAGCACTACGACTATCAGGTGCTTTTCAATGATAAATGCACGCTCGATGATGCGCAGAAGCTTTCGGATGAACTGGACGGCGAGCTTGTGAGCATGAGCAGCATATCAGCGGCGGCAAGCGATCATCCTGTATCTGACGACATCATAAGCTGCAAGCTTTCTGTCACAGAGGGCAAGGGGCTGTTCGGGATAACCGACGTTGATCTCGATACTGCCAAAATTAAGAAAGGTACGGTCGCTTTGACCATGAAACAGGCTGACAGGCTGGGGCTGGGCGTGGGCGATAAGGTTTACTGGAAACCCAACGACGGTGATAAGTGGTACGAGAGCGAGATAGGACTTATATCAAGGAACCCTTCCATTACGGGCATAACCATGCTGCGTGAGGACTATGAGGATCTGGGAATAGATTTCCGCCCGATGATGCTGATGACGAACGAGCCCGCCGAGAGCGTGGCAGGCAGGGATAATGTGGCGGCTGTACACAATAAGCAAGAACTGATAGAGTCCTTTGAAAAGACCATGGAGGTCATGAACCTGTTAGTGTATTTTATGGTGTTCTTCTCGGCACTGCTGATAGTGGTGGTGCTATACAACTCGGGCAATCTGTCGTTCAATGAGAGGGAAAAGGAGTTTGCAACACTTAAAGTAATAGGCTTTGGCAGCGGCAGAGTAAGGCGGCTGATATCCACCCAGAACCTGTGGCTTTCAATAATAGGTACCATAGCAGGCTTGCCCTTTGGAAAGAGAGCATTGCAGGCTATGATGGACTCCAACGGTGATTCGGTAGACTGGCCCAGCTATATTGCGCCTAAGACCTATCTGCTGGGCGCAGGATTTGTCATGCTGGTGGCGATACTGGTGGGCTTTATGTTCTCAAAGCGCATAAAGCGAATCGACATGGTAGAAGTGTTGAAAGGTCTGGAATGACCCCGGCTCGGGGAATGAGCTGTCACGTTATAAATGCAGTCGTCGGGTAAGCTATATTATGACCAAAATGCCATTTTCTGCCTGAAAAAAGCACTACAGGAACGAAAGTGGAAAAAGTGTACAATTTTGATATACTAGAATATGAGATTTTAGTTTGGTCTACAAAGCTTTACCTGCACGACGACTGCATTCTTGACAAATCGTTTGAAATGTGCTAATATTCAAAATGAAGTTAGTCATGAATAACTAAAACGATGCTGCTGAAAAGCGGCATTAAAAAAGTACATAAGTTAGGCTTAACTAACTTCCTTTCCTGATCGTATGGAACGGTGGGAAAAGTGTTGTAAGTCCTATTTTTGGAGGCTTTGGAAATGTCTGTTAGTAAAAAACGCCTTATGAGCGTGTTTGCTGCTGTGATGATGCTCGTCGTGTTCGTAATGTGCACAGGTGTACGAGTGTTTGCGGCGGCTGATGTCAGCTATATCCCCTCGTGGGAAGAATATGTGGCTTCGGGAAAACCTTCCGATACGTGGAACGATAAAGCCAATGCCATTGATGACTGCATCGAGGCTGCGATAAAACTATATCAGGCAGGGGATAAGGAAGCTGCCTACACGCCTGCGCTGAATATCTATAATTTTTACTATGAAACTTCGGGCTTTGAGCGTGCTGTGAACGGCTACTCGGGTTCGGAGGTCAGCAAGGCTGAATTACAGTTCAAGACTGCGAGAAAAGCAGTCAAGAAAGATCTGGGTGCTGAAACTGTAGTGGCGGAGTTCGTTAAACTCAGCGAGATACTGCACATTCAGGCTAATCATCTTGACGGTGTCGGAGATGTTGGTGAAAGCGCATTCAATGCCGACGGCACAAGAAAAGGTGAACAGACCGATGACACATCTGCTGTAAATACGGAAGAAACTCCTGCACAGGTTGATTCGCAGGCTGAGACACAGCCTGATGCACAGACCGAAATGCCCGCATCTTCGGGTACGAACGTATGGGTGACTTTCGCATCGTGCTTTGCGATAATACTGCGTGAGGGTCTTGAAGCTATACTCGTTGTGGGTGCGATAATCGCATACCTGGTAAAGAGCGGCAACAAGGATAAACTCAAACACGTTTATATAGGCTGTGTACTGGCGATAGGCGCAAGCTTCCTGTGTGCATGGCTGCTGAGTCTGCTGAAACTGGCGAATACAGCAAATCAGGAAATAATCGAGGGCGTTACCGCACTGACAGCGGTGCTGGTACTGTTCTATGTGAGCAACTGGATGGTATCCAAGGCAGAAGCGGATACATGGAACAAGTACATAGACGATCAGGTGAAGATGTCTGCTGAAACAGGCAGCGTGTTCACATTGGCATTCACAGCGTTCCTTGCGGTGTTCCGTGAGGGTGCGGAGGTAATACTGTTCTATCAGCCTCTGCTTTCGGACGCAAAGAGCATGAGCTATGTATGGGGCGGATTCGGAACAGGCTGCGTGGTGCTGGTATTCGTATTCTTGGCGATACGTTTCCTCAGCGTAAAGCTGCCTATCAGACCTTTCTTCCTGGGCACGAGCATACTGATGTTCGTAATGTCCATATCGTTCCTGGGCTCGGGCATCAAGGAGCTCATCGAGGGCGATGTCATCGACATGACTTCTCCCGAGTGGCTTCAGGCACTGATACCTTTCAACGATACACTTGACGTGCTGGGCATCTATCCCGTGCTTGAAACGCTGATACCTCAGCTGATACTTATATTTGTAACGCTGATGATATTCGTTATGCAGAAGTTCAAGGATAAGAACAAGAACGAAGCAGGCGTACTTGCAATAGTTTTCGGCGGTCTGGGCGGACACAAGTTCTATCTGGGAAAATATGGTCAGGGACTTGTATGCGTGGCATTCTGCTGGACATTGATACCCGCACTGCTCGGTATCATACATGGCATACATTATCTGACCGAAACACAGCAGCAGTTCGAGGAAGAACTGAGACCTGCCGTGAAGCAGAAAAAGGCTAAAAAGAAGTAAGCTATATATCCATGGGGAAAACTCATGATATGATAGAAGATCAAAGTTCAATGAATATCTGTAAGGAGGAATAAATGATGAACAAGATCAAGTTCGCAGGCATATCGCTTGCAATGTTCATGGCACTGGGTCTTGCAGCTTGCGGCGATACCGCATCCGAGAGCAAGGCTGAGACCACAAAGGCAGCAGAGACTACTGCCGCAGCTGAGACTGAGAAGGCTGAGGAAACAACTGCTGAGGTAAACGACGAGGCAGCTGCTGATGCACCCGGCGCAGGTTTCACAGAGTATCCTATCTTCGAGGACGAAGAAGTAGGCTTCCTGAACGTATCTGCTGTATATTTCCAGCCTGTCCCCATGTCCGGCGGCAATGAGAAGACAGATGATTTCGATATCCATCTTGAGGCTGATATCTCCGCACTGGAGAACACACTGGGCTTCGGTGTCGGCGACTGGGTACCTTACCTGACTGTTGACTATAAGATAACAGGTTCCGACGGAAAGACTGCTGCAGAGGGTACATTCATGGAGATGAGTGCATCTGACGGTCCTCACTACGGTGCAAATATCGCACTGCCCAACGCTGATACATACAACGTTGAGTTCACTATCCACAGCCCCGAAGAGAATGGCTATCTGCTGCATACAGATGCAGAGACAGGCCCCGGCGGTTCTTTCGATGACTACTTCAAGGACGGCAACCTCAAGGTAACATTCGAGGGCTGGGACTACATTCCTCAGGAGTGGTAATGAGATCACCCGATTTATATTATTGATGAATCAACGATAATTTCCTCATAATATATACACTTAGCACAATGCGCTGTGTCTGTAATATCCACGGCGCATTTTGTGCGTTGAATGGATGAACCTAAGTTAACTTTTTGAGAAAGGAGCGTTGCAAATGCTGAAATACTTTGTCATGACGGTCGAGGCGCTGATAAGTGCAGCTGTTATTGTCGGAGCAGTCAGGGGACTGGCAGCAGTTTCATCGCAGCGCATGGGCAGGCTGACATCGGGTATCGGTGCGGCAGTGGGACTGCTGGGTGCCTTCATCATGGCGTACCTGAAAAATGCCACCAAGCTCATAGATACGTCCATGTGGAACCTCTGTATCTTCGGGATTTTCACGGGACTGGCGGTCATACTGCTGATACTTGCGCCAATAAATAAAAAGCCCGTATCAGCGGCGGCAGCAGTGGTCTGCGGACTGCTGGCAGGGGTGATGATATTCTATGCATTGCCCGATGTGGCAGCTTACCCCTATTCGATACTGGTAACAGACAGGTCGGTACTGTCAACGGGCTATCTTTTTAAGCTGATAGGCGCTTTGCTGGGCGTTATAGCTGTGGTGCTGACAGAGATGGCTGTGCGAATGGGCACACTCAGGCTCGGCAGATATCAGGCTTATGCGGTTACTGCGCTGATACTTATTATAAATGCGGTAAAGTCGGTGTGTGCAGGTCTTGGCATAATGCTCAACAAGCGTATGCTGGAGAAGCTTTCGCAGGACGCTAAGCATATGGTCTTTGAGCTTGTGAAGGATACCTCAAATAAGAGCAATGTGTTTGTGTACCTCACCCTTGCGGCGGCGCTTATAATACCCGTCATCGTGTGGGTAAAGAGCCTGCGCAAGGACGAGCCCTATGATAATCCTGCGCAGAAGAGGAAGATAGTAAAGCGCCATATCGTATCGAGAAGATGGGCTGTGCTGGCAGTGATAGGCATAGTGCTGAGCTTTACTTCGTTCACGGTGCTCGAACCCATAACCACAAGGGTAGTATCGCTCTCTCCCGTGGAAGAAGCACAGGAGAAAGACGGCAGCATCTGTGTCAGCTTTGAACAGGTGGAGGACGGACATCTCCACAGATTTGCATATGTATCGCCCTCGGGCATACAGATACGCTTCATAGTTATCAAAAAGCCCGACTCTTCGTCCTACGGCATAGGTCTTGATGCCTGCGATATCTGCGGCGAAACGGGTTATTACGAAAAGGACGGTCAGGTGGTGTGCAAGCTTTGCGATGTTGTCATGAACATCAGCACCATCGGCTTCAAGGGCGGCTGCAACCCCATCGTCATCCCCTACGAGATAAAGGACGGCGAGATAAAAGTGCCCATTGACGGACTTATGGAGCACGAACAGATATTCAAGAACAATCGTATGGGCAAGGAGGTGTAGCGGTGTTTCTGCGAATGATAAAGGGCATACTTTTCCGCCAGTGGAAAAAGATGCTGATGATAGCGTTCACCATAGCTTTGGGTGCCTCACTGGCATCGGCCATGCTGAGCGTGATGCTGGATGTGGGCGACAAGGTAAATCAGGAGCTGAAGACCTATGGCGCCAATATAACCGTTATCCCGAAAGAATCCTCGGTGCTCAGCGAACTCTATGAGGTCGAGGACAGCGATAAGGTCGGGGCTTATCTTAAAGAGGACGAACTTGGCAAGATAAAGACCATATTCTGGGCTTTCAATATCGTTGACTTCGCACCTTTCGTAAATGCCGATGCTACTCTTGATGACGGCACGGAGGTAAAAGTGGTGGGCAGCTGGTTCGACCATCATATGGAACTGCCTACAGGCGAACAGCTCGATGCAGGCGTAGCTTCCATGAGAAGCTGGTGGGAACTCAAAGAAGGCACATGGCTCGATGAACAGCTTTTGGATGATGCCGAAAACGGTGCGATGATAGGCAAGTCACTGGCACAGCGTCTGGGTGTGGGTTCCTGCGATATGATACACCTCAAAGGCAAGAACGGCGAATGCGAACTGAAAATAGTAGGTGTTTATGATGCAGGCGGCGAGGAAGATGAGCAGATATACGTGCTGCTGGATACTGCGCAGGCACTGGCAGGGCTTGACGGCTCGGTGGATAAGATCGAGGTCAGCGCTCTGACAACTCCCGATAACGAACTGGCAGAAAAGGCAGCGAAAGACCCGTCTTCACTGACGGCTGCACAGTATGAGACCTGGTACTGCACCGCATATGCAAGCTCCATATGCTACCAGATACAGGAAGTGATAACCGACTCGGTGGCTGCCCCCGTAAGGCAGGTGGCTGACTCGGAAGGTGCGATACTGGAGAAAACTCAGCTGCTGATGATACTTATAACCATACTCAGTCTTATCGGTGCAGCGCTGGGTATCTGCAACCTGGTAACGGCGAGCGTTATGGAAAGAAGTCAGGAGATAGGTCTGATGAAAGCCATCGGCGCACAGAACAGCTCCGTTACGCTGCTTTTGCTGACCGAGATCTTTATTACGGCGGTAATAGGCGGTACAGCAGGATTTTTCGCAGGCTTCGGTTTTGCGCAGATAATAGGCAGGACAGTGTTCGGCTCGGCTATATCCTTAAAGCCCATGGTCGTACCGATAGTGGCGGTGCTGGTGGTGGCAGTTACGCTCATAGGCAGCATACCTGCCATGAGGATGCTCACAAGGCTGCGTCCCACGGAAGTGCTGCACGGAAGATGATGGGGGCGCAGATATGAAAAAGAGAAAAATGTTTTTGCGGATGATATTCGCATCACTTTTGAGAAGACGCTCCAGGATGATAGTTGCGCTGCTTTCCGTGGCGATAGGTGCGACTATACTTTCGGGACTGGTATCCATATACTACGATGTACCCAGACAGATGGGCGCACAGTTCAGAAATTACGGAGCGAATATGATATTCACGGCTTCGGGCGATGAACTTGAGCTGGCTGCGGTGAATAATGCCGCCGCACTTATACCCGATGAAGAAAAGGTGGGCGTTGCACCCTATAGATACGAGAATGTGAGAGTGCGTGATATACCCGTGGTGGCAGCAGGTACAGACCCCGAGGGTGCAAAAGCCACCAGCCCTTACTGGTCCGTGGACGGAAACTGGTTCACGGGGGCGGGCGAGATGATGGTGGGTGCCAATGTGGCAGAAAGCTTCCGTATCAAAACGGGCGATATGCTGGAAGTCACCTACACGCCTATGACCGATGACAGCGCTGCCGATGCCGACAACGTTTCGTACTTCACGGTAACGGGTATCCTACAGACAGGCGGTTCGGAGGAAAACTATATCTATATGACCCTCGATGATATGTCGGCACTGACCTATGAAAGCGACAGAGTCGATCTGGCAGAGCTGAGTATCTCCGCAGGCGCAGAGGAACTTTCGGGCTATGCTGACAAGATAAATGCTGCAGACGATGTCCACGCCAGCCTGGTAAAGCGTGTTACTGCGTCCGAGGCGACGGTGCTCACAAAGCTTCAGGCACTGGTGCTGCTGGTAACGATAGTCGTGCTGGCGCTCACTATGATATGCGTAGCGACCACTATGACGGCTGTAGTGGCAGAGCGCCGCAAGGAGATAGGTCTGCGCAAGGCGATAGGTGCATCAGACCGCAGCATAATCAGAGAATTTATGGGCGAAGGTATGCTGCTGGGCTTGTTCGGCGGTATAGTCGGTTCGGTGCTGGGCTTTGTTTTCGCAGAACAGGTCAGCGTGAACGTGTTCGGCAGTTCGCTGATATTCAGACCGCTGCTGGTGCCCATAACTGTCATAGCGTCCATAGCGGTCACGGGAATATCCAGCCTTATGCCGATAAAGAGCGCCACCGAGGTAGACCCTGCACTGGTGCTCAAGGGCGAATGATCGGAGGTAAATAAAATGAGCTTACTGGAACTTAAAAATGTATACAAGATATACGGCGATCTCCATGCGCTGGACGATGTGAGCCTTAAAGTCGAGAAAGGCGAGTGGGTATCCATCATGGGACCCTCGGGCTCCGGCAAAAGTACGATGATGAATATAATCGGCTGTATGGATAAGCCCAGCAAAGGCGAGGTGCTGCTTGACGGGGTGGATATATCCAAGGAGAGCAAGAAGAACCTGACGACCATACGCCGTGACAAGATAGGGCTGATCTTCCAGCAGTTCCATCTGGTAAACTACCTGACTGCGCTGGAAAACGTGATGCTGGCGCAGTATTATCACAGTATGCCCGATGAGAAAGAGGCGCTGGAGGCTCTGGAGAGAGTGGGTCTGGCAGACCGTGCAAAGCACCTGCCCAGCCAGCTTTCGGGCGGTGAACAGCAGCGTGTTTGCGTGGCGAGGGCGCTGATAAACTATCCTGAGATAATACTTGCAGACGAGCCCACGGGCAATCTGGATGAAGCCAATGAGGAGATAGTGGTAGACCTCTTCCACAAGCTGCACACTGAGGGCACTACGCTCATCGTGGTCACTCATGACCCCGAGGTAGCGGAAGTAGCCCAGCGCACACTCGTACTGCGCAGCGGAAAACTCAGCAAAGAGGTCGTGAACGAGAACTTCACGGGCAAGATACACTTTGACTCATAAGGAGGCGAAAACATGAAAAAATATGTTCTGACAGCGCTGGTCATGACAGCGGCAGCTTTGACGGGCTGCGGCGGTGCAAGCTACAAGGACGGTACATATACCGCACGAAGTGCCGAGTACATCAGCGATGCGGTATCCGAGGAGGAGAGCGAAGCCAACGGCTACGGCGAGGTGGAGATAACCGTCAGCGGCGGAAAGATAACCGACTGCAAATTCTCGACCTATCAGCTTGACGGCACGCCCAAGGATGAGGACTACGGCAAAAAGGACGGCGAGATAAAGAACCGTGATTTCTACAACAAAGCCCAGCGTGCGAGGGCGGCTTGTGATAACTATGCCGCACAGCTGAAAGCCAAGGGCTCGGTGGACGAGGTCGATGCTGTCAGCGGTGCTACGATAAACTATAACGAGTTCAAGGAGGCTGCCACTGCTGCACTGAAGCAGGCAGAGGAGTAAATGAAGGCGCTTTGGCATATTGTCAGGGCGGTGGTGCCGCTGGGACTGCTGCTGGGAGTGCCTATGGCGCTGGGCGGCGGCTTCGGGCGGCTCATGGGCGGAACTGATGCGGTATCGGGAGCGACTGTCGCACTGGATGCGCCCTCGGGAGAGTATGTGGTGCTGATAAATACTTCACTGCATACCGATAAGGCTGCGCTGGAGTGCTGGGAAGCTTTCTTTGAAACAGGCGATACCGAGGGCATATACAACGTGTTCGAGGATATAAGCTGTACTGTGGCGCAGGGCGATGCAGGAGGGCTCGACATGGCAAAAAGCTTCATGTCAAGACTGCCCGAGAACCAGATGAAGGTCAGGACGGAGAACGTGACGCTGATGCTCTCAAAGGCTGAACACGGCAGGTTCGATGTGATAGTCATGTCGAAGGAGATGGCGGACAGCTGCAATGCACAGCGCATCACCGAACTCACTGATTCAGAGCTCATAAACGTCAGGGAGGTGATGCAGTGAGAAAACTCAACGGTATAGTGAGTATGTGCATCATCGTGCTGTTTCTGATACACGCAGCCATGGGAGCATTGCAGCTTACGGGGCTGATACCCGGGGGCTCGCTGTTCATGAAGGCAGCTGCCTGGACAATGGTCGCATTTACGGTGGTACATATGGTCATCGGCATAAAGCTCACCGCAGATACGCTCAAAGCCTTGAAAAAGTCGGGCGCAGGGTATTTCCGTGAGAACAGGCTGTTCTGGATAAGGCGCATAAGCGGCATGGCGATAATAGCGTTCATAGCAGTCCATGTGATGGTCTTTCTGGGTTCGCAGGAGGGCGGAGCGTTCCGTCTTACCGAATTTAACGGCATACGTCTTGCAGGTCAGATACTGCTGGTGGTTTCGGTGGCGCTCCATGTGATAAGCAACATAAAGCCGCTGATGCTGGGGCTTGGTGCAAAGGACCATAAGGCGCTGGGGGCGGATATGCTGTTTGTCATCTCGGTGATGCTGCTGTTGTCGGGCATAGCTTTTGTTATCTATTATATAAGGTGGAGGGTGTTCTGACATGGATGGAGTTATCATCATAGGCGCAGGTCTTTCGGGGCTTTCGGCTGCACTGACTCTGGCAGAACACGGCAAACGCTGTATACTGGTATCGGCACAGCCCTCGGAGCGTGCGCAGTCTGTACTGGCAGAGGGTGGAATAAATGCGGCTGCGGATACCATGGGCGAAGGCGACAGCACAGCGCTGCATTATGAAGACACCATGAAAGGCGGAGTATATCTTGCCGATCCCAATGCGGTGGAAGGCTTGACGGAGAATGCGCCCATGATACTCAAAAAGCTAACAGAACTGGGCGTGCCTTTCAATATCAGCGGCGGCAGACCCGTGCTCAGGAATTTCGGCGGACAGAAGAAAAAGCGTACAGCCTATGCAAAAAGCAGCACAGGCAAGATGATAATGTCGGCACTGACAGATGCGGTGCGCAGGTATGAAGCAAAGGGGATTGTCACCAGATATCCGCACCATATATTCATGGGGCTTATAATGTCCCGAAAGAAGTGTACGGGCGCAGTGTTCAGGGACAGCTACAGCGGTAAACAGCTGATGTTCCACGGCAGAGTGATCGTCTGCTGCGGCGGAATGAACGGATTTTTCCCTGAAAAGACCACAGGCACTACTGCAAACACGGGCGATGTGCAGGCGCAGCTTTTTGCGCTCGGGACGGAGTTTGCTAATCTCGAGATGATACAGTATCACCCCACTACCATAGGCATTTCGGGCAAGCGCTGCCTTGTGACCGAGGCTGCACGGGGCGAGGGCGGCAGGCTGTATATCATGAGGGGCGGTGAACGCTGGTATTTCATGGAAGAAAAATATCCCGAACTAAAAAACCTCATGCCACGTGATGTGGTGGCACGGGAGATGTTCAGCGTGAGGCGCAGTGCAGATACCGAGGGCGAGGTCATGCTGGATATGACGGGGCTTTCAGCTGAGGTTTGGCAGAAAAGGCTCCCGGATCTTAGGTGCGAGATCAAGGAACAGCTTGGCATCGACCCTGCCGATGTGCCCGTACCTGTCAGGGAGGGCATACATTATTTTATGGGCGGTATTTATGTGGATGAACACCACCGCACCTCGGTGGTGGGACTGTATGCCGCAGGAGAATGTGCCTGCCAGTACCACGGGGCGAACCGTCTTGGAGGAAATTCCATGCTTGGGGCAATTTACGGCGGCAGAACGGCGGCGGAAGATATACTGGGATCTAAAGACACTGTTCAGGGCGGTGAACCCGTCATAACAGAACAGACCGCAGCATCTGTCAAGCTTGTAAGGGAGATATCCGATATACTTTCATCTGCACTGGGAATAGTGCGAAGCGAGGACGAGATAAGTGCGGCACTGGTCAGGCTTGACGGGCTGCGGTGCGGCGGCGGACTCGACAAGGCAAGGCTGAGCTTGGCAAGGGCGATGCTTATGTCGGCATTGGAGCGTCGTGAAAGCAGGGGAGCGCACTTCCGTGAGGACTATTCAAAGCCCGATGAAGCTATGCGGCGCACACTTATTGCACGCTGTAAAGACGGTGTAACAGAGCTTTATTTCAGAGAACTGCCCGAAAGGAGGGCACAGCATGAGGGTAAGGCTTGATATAAAAAGGCAGCGGGACGCACAGTCTGCGCCCTATCTGCAAAGCATACTCTATGAGAGCGGTGACGAGAACGTGACGTTGGCTTCTGCGCTGGGCGATATAGACGCAGGAGGTTTCAAAGATACCGACGGCAGGGAAGTTGAGCCGATAATACGTGAGCAGAGCTGTCTGCAAAAAAAGTGCGGAGCCTGCGCTGTGGTAGTTGACGGCAGACCTGCCCTCGCCTGCGGCACAAGGCTCAGAGATTTTGAGCGCAAGGGGTATGTGAATGTAGGACCGCTGCGAAAATTCCCCGTGATAGCCGATCTTTTGGTGGACAGGAGCGTTATATTCTCGCAGCTCACACAGCTGGGCATCTGGGCGGAAAATGCTTTGCCTTGTCCCGAAAATACCGATGATATAGCCTATGAAGCATCACGGTGTCTGCAATGCGGCTGCTGTCTGGAGGTCTGCCCGAATTTCTGTCCCGGGGAGAAATTCTTCGGTATGTCGGCGGCTGCGGCTGCATCAAGGCTGCTGGAACAGCTGCCGCCCTCGGAACGCCGTGAGCTGGAAAAAGCTTACAGCAGGCATTTTTATTCAGGCTGCGGAAAGTCACTGGCTTGTCGGGATATTTGTCCTGCGGGCATAGATACCGAAAGTCTCATGGTGAATTCAAATGCGGCGGCAGTCTGGAAATTTCTGGGGCGCAGAAAACATGGGTAAGCGGTTTGTGATGGTACTTCTGACAGCGGTGTGCATGGCGCTCTCGTCCTGTCAGAGCAGTGTGCCGCAAACAGAAAGCCTGCCGCATACGGGTGTGAGCTTTTCAAACGAGGGCAAGCTGACTGCGGATATACGTGAAAGGCTCAAAAAGCGGCAGTATAATATAGTCATAGAGTATAATTCTAAGACAGATGACCTGACAGACACGAGCGAGCTGATAAATAGGCTTATGGATAAGGCTGTAAGCGAAACGGGTCAGCCCGATGAGGGCGATTACCTTGCTTTTCAGCTGGGCGGATACGATGCGAAGACTTCCTGCGAGAGCGCAGATGAGGGCTATCTGCATACCATCAGCATTTTTCCGCACTGTTATACCGATGTCAGACAGGAAGAAAAGGTCGATGAGCGTGTGCGTGAGATAAGCAGGAGTTTCGGCTTTGATGAGGATACCCCCGACATTGAAAAACTCCGCAGGATATACGACTATATCTATGATAATGTGGAATATGACACCATACATAAGAACAATGCAGGGTATCATCTAAAAAGCACCGCTTACGGGGCGCTGATAAACGGTCATGCGACCTGTCAGGGCTATGCGGTAACGCTGTATCGGCTGCTGCGGGAGAATGGTGTGGATTGCAGGGTCATAACGGGCAAGGCTTACGATGAGGACCTTGGCGAGGAATACCATGCATGGAACATCGCAGGGATAGACGGCAAGTATTATTTCATCGACATCACCTGGGACAAGCGACTTGAAACACGGGCAGACAGGCTGTTGTGCAGGGAAAGCTTTTATTCCCATACACCCGATGAAAAGTACACCAAGCAGGATTTCTGTACAGAATATCCCGTGGCGGACGAGGATATGAGGTTTTGAAAGGAAGTATTGAAATGGATAAGCATAAAAACATGGATAGGATATTTGGCGTAATACTGCTTTTGCTGGGACTTGCACTTTGTATCGGTGTTAAAACGGTGTTCCACGCCTGCGGACAGACTGATAAGGGCAAGTGGATGGCTTGTCACTGGGCTGAACAGGCAGAAATGGCGCTGGGCGTATCCATCGCTGTCACAGCACTAATGCGGCTGATAGTCAGAAGCGGCGGCAAAAAGCAGGGGCTGGCACTTGCGCTGATACCGCAGGGCATAGCTGCGGCGCTGATACCGAATACCCTCATAAAGCTGTGCATGATGGAGAATATGCGCTGCCATGCAGTGATGAAGCCTGCATCTATCGTTATTGCGGTGCTTGTGGCAGTGGTTGCGGCAGTAACAGCCTTTATGGGCAGGGATGAATAACAGGAGCGATACACATGAACAGTCTTACCATCAAAAACCTTAAAGGCAGACCCGCTGCGACGGCGGTGCTGCTGGTGCTGTCATCGCTGCTGTGCTTTGCGGTGTTTGTGGGCAGCATCATGGTAAACAGTCTGAGTACGGGGCTGTCTTCCCTTGAAAAACGTCTGGGCGCTGACGTTATGGCTGTACCCTACGAGGCGGCAACGAAGAAAAAATTCGAGGATATGGTCATACAGGGCAGCATAGGATATTTCTACATGGACAAGGAAAAGTACGATGAGATAAGCAGCCTTGACTCCGTTGGCGATATCTCGGCACAGCTTTATCTGGCATCAACAGGTTCGAGCTGTTGTTCGATACCCGTGCAGATAATAGGTTTTGACCCCGAAACTGACATCACGGTAAAGCCCTGGATCAAAAAGAGCGGCAAAAAAGCGCTGGAAAAATATGACCTGGTGGTAGGCAGTGACCTCAATGCATTTGTGGGCGATACGCTGTCGTTCTACGGCGTGGATTGCAGGGTGGCTGCAAAGCTGGATAAGACAGGTACTACCTATGATACGACCGTATTCACGAATATCGACACCATCAAGGAACTCATAGCTTCGTCCCTTGACAAGGGCATGAACGATTTCAAGGATATCTCGCCCGACAATGTGGTATCCTGCCTGCTTATCAACGCAGCGGACGGCTACAGTCCCGAGGATGTTATGAACGATATAAATCTCCATGTAAAACGTGTAAAGGCGGTGCAGTCAAAGAACATGATCTCGGGCATAGCTTCGGGCATAACGGGAGTATCGGGCATGATACGGACATTCATAGCGGCGGTGTGGGTGCTTGGTGCAGCGATACTGCTGCTGGCATTCACCATGAGCATCAACGGGCGCAAAAAGGAGTTTGCAGTGATGCGTGTCATGGGGGCTTCGGGGAAGATGCTGGCAGGCATAGTTATGAAAGAGGCGCTGTGCATAACCCTTGCAGGCGGCACAGCAGGCTGTTTGCTGGGGGCGCTGGTGATATTCCCCTTCGGCGGTGCAGCCGAAAAAGCGCTGGGACTGCCGTTTTTGCTGCCCGATGCAGGCAGGACGGTGCTTTGTCTCTGCCTTACGATACTGCTTTCCGTCTTGTCGGGAACTGCGGCTGCAGCGGTATCGGCATGGCGCATGAGCCGTATCGATGCAGGGCTTACCCTGCGCAGCGATAATTAGGAGGTGCAAAATGAGCCTTACAGCTGAAAATATCACCAAGGACTACATCAGGGCAGGCAAGGGCACGAACCGCTTTACCGCAGTTAAAGAGACCGACTTTACCCTTGAGGAAGGCTGTCTTTCCGTACTGATGGGCAGATCGGGAAGCGGAAAGACCACTTTGCTGAATATGCTCTCGGGACTGCTTTGCCCGACCTCGGGCAGGGTGCTTTCCGATGGCGATGACATATACTCTCTCGATGACAAAAAGCTGTCAAAACTCCGCAATGAGCGCTTCGGCGTTATACCGCAGGGACAGTCGGCGGTACACAGCCTGACGGTCATGGAAAATATACTGCTGCCTTTTGCGCTGTACAGGGAAAAGCCCGATGAGGAATACGCAAAACAGCTGATGGAGCGCCTTGATATAGCGCAGCTTTCACAGGTAAAGCCCTCGGAACTTTCGGGCGGCGAGATAAGACGCATGGCGATAGCCCGTGCTGCGGTGCGCAAGCCCCGTGTACTTTTTGCAGACGAACCCACAGGCGATCTTGATGACGAGAACACCCGTGAGGTCTTCGATTTCCTGAAAGAACAGGCAAAAAACGGCACAGCTGTGCTGATAGTTACCCACGAGAACGATGCAAAGGCTTATGCGGACAAGCTTTACCGCATGAACGGCGGAGTTCCGGAAAAAGCATAAAAATAAAAGCCCCGAAGCGTAACGGTGCCGCTTCGGGGCTTGAAAGTTCTATATATCGGTCTGTCAGATGTTGTAAAAATCACCGGAGTTGTCACAGCGGTCAACTATATCGGCTATGGTGATATTATCGACCACATCATTTATTGCAGCATATAAACGCTCCCATATAAAAAGTGTGGGACATTCATCTGCACGCTCGCAAAGGTTATCCTCGGTCTCGAGACAGGCTACAGGTGCAAGACTGCCCTCTGTCAGGCGCAGTATCATGCCCACGGTGTATTTCTCGGGAGGATAAGCCAGCATATATCCGCCGCCTGCACCTCGTATACTGCGCACATAGCCGGCACGGCTGAGTATCGAGATTATCTGTTCGAGATATTTGTCGCTTATGTTCTGCCTTTCTGCAATGACCTTTATAGGTACATATCCGTCCTCGGAGTGCATAGCAAGGTCTGTCATAAGTCTTAAAGCATAGCGCCCCTTAGTTGATATCTTCATGTGGTCCCTCCTGTAGAAATGTAGTAATCCTATAGTCGAAATATGATTTATTACATTATAACTCATTCTCATCATTTTGTCAAGTTATCCGTCTTCATGAACTATGTGTGGACAGATATTGAAAAAAGACTTGACTTTTAGATGGAAACGGTATATAATATATAGGTGAATGTGCCCTCGGGAACTTATGTGCGTGTGAGGAACCCGTCGGCAGTTAAATTTTGTTAGGAGGATTTACAGTGCGGAAAATTACTAAACCGGTCTTTTTTATCGTGCTTTTTCTGATACTGGGCTTCGCATATCTGACATACGCAGGTATACATAACTATTACGGCGATATCAGACACAGCTATATCAAGGGCGTTGATGAGATCCGCTGGGGTATAGATATCCAGGGCGGCGTCAATGCGACTTTTGAACCCGATATCGACGATGACGAGCATGAGATAACCAAGGACGAGATGGATGCTGCAAAGGCTGTTATCGAACAGCGTCTGGTAGCTCTGAATATTACAGACAGTGAAGTTTATGCCGATGATACCAAGCACAGGATCATGGTCAGCTTCCCATGGCAGTCGGGCGAGGAGGATTTCGACCCCGAGGCTGCTATCTCAGAACTTGGTGATACAGCACAGCTGATATTTGCTAAGGGTACAGCACAGCCTGCTTCTCTTGAAGATGAGAACGTGGTGCTCAGCGGTACAGATGTCAAGCACGCAGAGGCAAGACAGTACCAGGATCAGAACACAGGTGAGGTCACATGGGTGGTAAGCCTTGAACTGAACGAAACAGGTAAGGATGCCTTTGGTTCTGCCACAACAGAGCTTTCTGCGAGCCATGGTCAGATCTCCATCTGGATGGATGAGGATATGATCTCTGCACCAAGCGTTAACGAGCCTATCCTTGACGGCAACTGCCAGATCTCGGGCAGCTTTACATATGAGTCTGCAAAGGCTCTGGCTGATAAGATCAATGCAGGTGCGCTGCCTTTTGCTCTGAGAACTACCAGCACGAACATCATCTCCGCTACTCTCGGTGAGGGTGCGAAGTATGCGATGACCGTTGCAGGTGTTATAGCATTCATTATCATATTCATCTATATGGTGATCATTTACAGACTCCCGGGCTTTGTGGCAGGTATCGCTCTGCTGGGACAGGCTGCGGGCACTCTGGCTTGTATCTCGGGCTTCTTCGGAAATTCCGAGAGCTTCACACTGACCATACCCGGTATCGCAGGTATCATACTGGCTATCGGTATGGGCGTTGATGCCAACGTTATCGTGGCAGAGAGAATAAAGGAAGAGCTGAATAACGGCAAGACTCTCAACGGCGCTATCGAACTGGGCTACAAGAGGGCTTGGGCTGCGGTATTCGACGGAAATATCACCGTTGTATTCGTGGCTGTTATCCTGATGGGTGCTTTCGGACCTACAGACAGTGTGTTCGGCACTCTGCTGAAGCCTCTGTTCATGGCATTCGGTGCATCTACCGCAGGTACTATCTATTCGCTGGGTTATACTCTGCTGGTAGGTATCATACTGAACTTCTTCTTCGGAATATTCTGTTCGAGACTGATGCTCTCATCACTTTCTAAGTTCAAGGCATTTAAGAAGCGCAAGCTGTATGGAGGTGTTGAAAGCAATGGCTAAAGAAAAGAGAAATCTTGATGTGGTAGGACACCGCAAGGTATTCTACACCATCTCCTGTACACTTATAGCACTGTTCATCGTACTGACCTTTGTACTGGGACTTAATGTTGATATCATGTTCAAGGGCG
The DNA here is from genome assembly GCA_902788785.1 of uncultured Ruminococcus sp. GTDB lineage: Bacteria > Bacillota > Clostridia > Oscillospirales > Ruminococcaceae > Hominimerdicola. Next base: position 17,321 of record CADALT010000012.1, on the reverse strand, counting down.
GTACTATACTGACCTACAGCTACACAGGTGAACTCGAGACCAACGCTGTTCAGGACGTTGTTACCGAGGTGCTGGGACAGAAGTCCACCGTCACCAAGGGCGAGAACACTGCAACTTCACAGACCACTGTAAAGATACAGCTTTCTTCTACAGGCGGTATCAACGAGGTAAAGCAGAACGAACTTAAAGATAAGCTGGTCGAGACTTTTGCTGATAATAACATCGAACTGTTTGAGACAAGTGACGTTAACGCTTCCAACGGACTTGACTTCTTCCTGAAATGTATGGTCGCAGTTGTATTCGCAGCTATCATCACTATCATTTATATAGGCTTCCGTTTCAGGAAGATAGGCGGTATCTCCGCAGGTATCTTCTCGGTGGTAGCCCTGCTGCATGACCTGTGCATGGTATACGGCTGCTTCGTTATTTGCAGATTTGATATCAATGCGAACTTCATGGCAGTTCTGCTGACTATACTGGGTTACTCCATCAACGCTACTATCATTATCTATGACCGTATCCGTGAGAACCAGACATTAAAGGGCAGCAAGGTCGAGCTGGAAGAACTGGTGAATATGTCCGTTACCCAGACTCTGGGACGTTCGATACATACAACTGTTACTACTGTTGCAGCTATGGCGGTAGTATGCATCGTATGTGTTATTTACGGTGTAAACTCCATCATAAGCTTTGCATTCCCTCTTATTATCGGTATGCTGGCAGGTGTGTACTCTTCTAACTGCATCGCTCCTACACTGTGGGTAATGTGGAGAAGACATACCGAGAACAGCCCTAAGAAAAATAAGAGCAAGACCGCACAGAAGAGCGGCAGAAGATGATCCTATAAGGCTTTAAGGCGAGGCTTGTTCCTCGCCTTTTTTGTTAGTGACGGCAGTGCAGCTTATAACGAATGATAAGTCCAATAGTAAATAAGTAGAAATATTAACATTTTATTTGTGCACATAGCCGAAAGTGTGAATAAATCATTGCAAAATATGTCAAGATGAGTTATAATGTATATAATGAATTTTTCTGATTAGGGGGCTTATTATGGAACCTATAAAAGCTTTTATCCAGAAAGCAAAAGATAAATTGGCGTATATGGAGATAAGTGATCTTTTCCCATATAACAGAAAGTGCGATATCAGAGATAAAAGGAGTGTGCTGTTCTTCACAGGTATCTACCTGGGCGTGCTCATACTTTGCGCTCTGCTGTTCGTGCTTGGTACAACTGTGCCTGTTTATATTGGCTGGCTGCTGATCCTGATCGGCTGTGTTGCAGGCGTTTATGCTGTTGCATCGATGCTGCACGTTTTGTTCCAGTTCATGAAGTATAACGGCTGAGTTATTTGTTTATTTATGTAAAATCTAGCCCATCGGATGACGACCTTGCGTCTCGGAAGATGCGGCTATATTTTTATATTCGTTACCTTTTCAAGGAGGATATGGTATGAAGGATATGAAAAAGATAGTGGCGTGTGCTGCTGCACTTATGATGGCTTTGTCCTCGGCATCTCTGCCTAGCCGTGATAATTCAGGCGGAATAGTTGTGGCATCGGCGCTGACTGAGTATAGCGAAGCGGTGACTTTCTCATCTAATGTTACAATCAACGACAACGTGCAGATAAATAACGGCATGACCGTTACTAACGGTGCTACGGTTACGATAAACGGCGATCTTCTGGTCGAATACGGCAAGCTTGATATTCAGAACGGTACAGTCATCGTGACGAAGAATTTTGCCCAGAACAGCTATTATAACGGCGGTTCGACCGATGTCAGCGGAGGTACGCTCGATGTAAAGGGCGATCTTTGGATCGGCGACAAGGAGTTCAATGTAGGCAGCGGTAAGGTCGTTGTAGGGAACAATCTTTGCATCGCAGGCGGATACAGATCGGGTACGGCGATAGTCGGCTACGGCAAGCTTGTCATGAACGGCAGCGGCACGGTCGATGTGCGCAAGAATATGTTAGTGAAGCTGCCCTCGGCGGCACGTTACGGCAAACAGCTGATACTTACCAACGGTACGCTTTCTGTGGGCGGTGATCTGACAGTTTCGGTAGCAGGCACAAAAAAGCCGGGAACTAAGTATTTCGGGACTATCGCAGCGACCAGCCCCAGCCATAAGACCGTACTGAACGGCAATGGTCCGCAGAATGTTTCGATAGGCAATCTGAAACTGGGTACGGTTGAATTGAAGCAGAATGCTGCGCTGTACACGGGCGACGATATATCCAAGGTCGGCAGCAAGGTGATATACAGCGGTGGCGGCGGACCGAGCACCAGCAGCGTAGCTCCCACACCGTCCAGCAGTAAAGCTGCACCTGCTTCGTCAAGCAAGGCGCCCACACCGTCCAGCAGTAAGGCTGCACCTGCTTCGTCGAGCAAAGCACCCACACCGTCCAGCAGTAAGGCTGCACCTGCATCTTCAAGCAAAGCGCCCACACCGTCCAGCAGCAAGGCTGCACCTGCTTCATCAAGTAAAGCGCCTACCACATCAAGCAGCACGGCTGCTCCCATCAGCATATTCGGTGCAAGCGTGACCTTTACCGGTTCTCCTTACAAGTTTACGGGCATCGCCCTGACACCTGCACCTGTAGTCAAGCTCAACGGAAAAACACTGACCAAGGACAAGGATTACAGGATAACAGGCTACTCAAATAACGTAAACGCAGGTACAGCGTCCTGCACCGTTGAGGGTATAGGTGCGTATACAGGCACAGCTTCGGGATCGTTCATTATTCGCAGAGACAGCAGCTCGTCTGCTGCGGGCAAGGTTGATATATCCTCTGCCGAGATAACTCTTGCGAATACCGAGTTTGACTACACGGGCAGCGAGATAAAGCCTGCGGTCAAGATAGTTTACAATGGCACTAAACTGAGTGAGGGCACTGATTATAAGGTAACTTACATCGACAACACATCAGCAGGCTCGGCACTGGTTTACATTGAGGGCATCGGCGGCTACAAGGGCTCTGCCACAAGGACGTTCACCATAAAGACGGCTAACAGCAGCAAAGCTCCCGACAGCAGTAAGGTCAATGACAGCCGACCGACGGACAGCAAGCCTGCAAACAGCACTGCTGACAGTAAACAGCCCGATAACAAGGTCAAGAAAGGCGATGTTAACAGGGACGGCAATATAAATGTTACCGATATCGCACTTGTAGCATCACACATCAAGGGTATCAAGGCTCTCGATGAAGATGGTATAAAGGCGGCAGATGTGGATAACGATACTAAGGTGAACGTAACGGATATCGCTATGATAGCATCACACATCAAGGGCATCAAGGCAATTCAGGAATAAGTATTATAATAACAGAAAGGCGGAGCATGGTGCTCCGCCTTTTTTGTGCAGTGAAAAGCCCCCATGGGATACGTGCTATGCTAATATAGAAGTTTTAAGCCATGGTATTTCTGATCTACAGTCAGAAGTACTATGGCGTTTTTATTGACAATGCAGCAATGTTATGCTATAATTGTTACGAACATAAATCGAAATTTTAAGAGGTAACCTGTTATGCAAAAAGGGACAATTGATGATTCAATAGGGAGAATCGTTTATTGGAAATCGGATGTATTTGACATGTCCAGAGACACCCTATTTTTCCTTCATGGACTGACCGCAAATCATACTATGTTTGAACAGCAGTTTTCCTTTTTTGAGGGGATGTACAATATCATTGCGTGGGATGCTCCTGCACACGGAGAATCACGACCATACAAGGATTTCACCTATGAAAATGCTGCGAATGGATTGAAGAAAATACTTGATGAAAATAAAATTTCGACAGTCGTGTTAATTGGACAGTCAATGGGTGGGTTCATCGCCCAAGCTTTTATTTGCAGATTTCCACAAATGGTAAAGGCTTTTGTGTCTATAGACTCTTGTCCGTATGGTGAGTATTATTCAAAATCTGACATTTGGTGGCTTAAGCAGATTGAATGGATGTCCAAGTTGTTTCCGAAGAAACTTCTTAAGTCTTCTATGGCAAAGCAAAACGCCTTGACAGAAAATGGGCGAGAAAACATGGTAAACATGATTGAACCATATAACAAAGCAGAACTTTGCCACCTCATGGGTATTGGATACGCTGGTTTTATGAATGACAACAGAGAGTGCAAAATCTCATGTCCGGTTCTTCTGGTTGTTGGCGAAAAAGATACTACCGGAAAAGTAAGAGCATACAATAGAGAGTGGGCACGGCGTACTGGATATCCATTGGTCTGGATCTCGGGCGCAGCACATAATTCTAATGTGGATAATCCTACTGTAGTGAACAAAAGAATACTGGATTTTATTAAGAAACTGAAATAGACAAATTCTGATTTATCTTAGCAACCGTATAAAATATAATATAATGCCCCTAAGCGCATAAACGCTTTGGGGCAAAACTTCTATATGGGTATCCGTCTTATCCCGTGGGGGCAGTGTTGTTATTGGTGTTATCAGAAACCGAGAATCTTCTTGAAATCGGCTTTCAGAGCTGCTTCTGTCTTTTCAGCATCAGCTCTTGTTTCACCGATAGCGGTGTAATATGCCTTTATCTTAGGCTCTGTGCCCGAGGGTCTGATGATGACGCTTGCACCCTGCTCCAGCTCGAATGCGAGTACGTCCGACTTAGGCAGTGTGATGGCGGTCTTTGCGCCTGTTGCACAGTCTGTTTTAACAGATGCGATGTAGTCAGCTACCGAGGTAACTTTCAGTCCGCCTATGGACTTGGGAGCGTTTGCTCTCAGGTCTGCCATTATTTCCTTCATGCGCTCCATGCCGCTGGCACCCTCGCACTGGAAGGATTCCTGACTGTGCAGATAGTTGCCGTACTGCTTGTACAGGTCTTCTCTTGCCTGCAGCAGAGTTATGCCCTTGGTGCGGTAGAATGCTGCCATCTCGCAGATGAGCATTGATGCAACGACTGCGTCCTTATCACGTACATAAGAGCCTGACAGATAGCCGTAGCTCTCCTCGTAACCGAAGATATAGCGGTCAGCCTGACCGTCCTTCTCAAGGAAGCCGATCTGTTCACCGATGAACTTGAAGCCTGTGAGCACATTTCTCAGCTCAACACCGTATTCATCAGCGATCTTGCGGCAGATATCAGTGGTAACTATGGTCTTTACTGCCACAGGATCCTTAGGCATAGTGCCCAGCGCTGTCCTCTCCTGACAGATGTACTTGAGCAGCATAGCGCCTACCTCGTTGCCCGAGAACAGTACGAAATTGCCGTCGGGATCGGGTACTGCGATACCTACACGGTCACAGTCGGGGTCGGTGGCGAGCAGCAGGTCGGGCTTTACCTTAGCACAAAGCTCCAGACCCTTTGCCAGTGCTTCCTTTATCTCGGGGTTCGGGAAAGGACAGGTGGTGAAGTTGCCGTCGGGGTTCTCCTGCTCGGGAACAACTGTAACGTCCTTTATACCGATCTTTTTGAGTATTGCACGAACGGGCTTGTTGCCTGTGCCGTTCAGAGGAGTATATACGACCTTCAGTCCGCTGTCAGCCACGAGGTCGGTGTGGATGCCCTGTTCAGCTACCTTATCAAGGTACTTGTCGATGACTTCCTGCTTGATATACTCTATTTTGCCTGACTTTATGCCTTCCTCAAAATCCATTACCTTAGCGCCGCCGAACATATCGACAGCCTCTATCTTCTCGGTGACGATATTTGCAGCATCGAGTGTCAGCTGGCAGCCGTCATCGCCGTATACCTTATAACCGTTGTACTTTGCGGGGTTGTGGGAAGCTGTTACCATAACGCCTGCCTGGCATTTCAGCTCACGTACAGCCCATGAAAGGCAGGGTGTGGGCATGAGTTCTGTATAGATATATACCTTGATGCCGTTTGCAGCCAGTACAGCAGCAGTCTCCTTGGCGAAAACGTCGGACTTTATTCTTGAATCGTAAGATACAGCCACAGCAGCATCCTTGAAAGCCTGGTTGACGTAGTCTGCAAGACCCTGTGTTGCACGTCTTATGGTATAAACATTCAGTCTGTAAGCGCCTGCACCTATAACGCCGCGCAGACCGCCTGTACCGAATTCAAGGTTTCTGTAGAAGCGGTCGAGGATAGCGTCGTCATCGCCCTCGATGGACTTCAGTTCAGTCTGAAGGTCAGGGTCATCAACAGCCTTTTCGCACCACAGCTTGTACAGTTCGGTTTCTTTACTCATAAATATCACCTCTTAGAAATTTTTGGAAAAATGTATCGCACTCACCCTATCACAAGGCGAGTTATACTCTACAAATCCCATTATACCATATTTCAAAAAAATATCAAGGGGGATAAAGCTTTTTTTATGGCAAATGACATATTTTTTTCGCATATTTATCTGCACATGATGTGTGGAAATTTATTATTTATCAAAAAAACAGCAAAAGATTTTTAGAAAATGTACAAAAATATTTGTAAATAAGCCTTGAATGTTGGAGGGTTTTGTGATATACTTTAATTTAAAGCAGGTGCCAAATCACTGACAGTGAAATGACCGTTGTGTGCTTGCAAAATAAATATCGCAGAATATCATGGATAGACCAAAGGAGGAAACATTTATGGCTTACAACATCGAAAAGAGGTATTTTCCATCGACAGACAAGGGCAAACAGATATACTACGAGATATATACAAAAGATGGCATGACACCTCGTGCTGTGGTGCAGATATCCCACGGTATGTGTGAATATATACGAAGATACAGAGATTTCGCAAGATTTCTGAATGACTGCGGCTACATCGTTGTGGGCAACGATCACCTTGGTCACGGCATGACTGCCGCTAAGCTTGCAAGGGACAGCGACGGCATCATCGACCCTGCGCAGAATGAGGAGCGTGGCTGGTTCTCTGCTGAAAAGGGCTGGCAGCACTGTGTTGCGGATATGCACAGGCTCACTGCGATAATGAAGAAGGAATACCCCGACCTGCCTTTTATACTGTTTGCACACAGCATGGGCAGCCTGCTGGGAAGAGCTTATGTAACGCAGTATACAGATGAATTCAAGGGCGTTATTTTCAGCGGCACGAGCGCAGCACTGGGTACGGAGCCGCAGCTGCTCACATATCTGTCTGGTCTTAAAGCAATCAAGGGCGGACGTTATCGCCCTGATTTCACAAACAAGGCGATGTTCGGAAAATACGGCATTTACAATACTAAAGCAGGGTGCAGAGAGCTGGGTAGCTGGCTCAACCGTGACAAGGATAAGATTGCCGCTTATGTGGCTGACCCGTACTGTAATTTCTCGTTTACAATAAACGGTTTTGAGAACCTTGTGGCTGTGAATTACTATGTAAATAAGAACAGATGGTTCGAGAAATATCCCAAGGAACTGCCTACATATCTTATATCGGGCAGCAAGGACCCTGTGGGTGACTGCGGCAAGGGCGTGCTGAAAGTGTATAACCGTCTGCGCCTTTATGACTGCGATGTGGAGCTGAAGCTTTACAACGGCGCACGTCACGAGGTCATAAATGAACTTAACAATGAAGAAGTCTATGCAGATGTAGCTGACTTCATTGAGAGCGTTTTGGACAAATAACGGAGGATGAGGCAGGATGTATGCCCGTATAAACAGTCTTGGTCTGCTGGGGCTGAATGCGTTCCCTGTGACCGTGGAGATAGAGACCTCTGATGGTGTAGAGGCATTTGATATAGTGGGGCTTGCGGATATTTCCGTTAAGGAGAGCCGTGAGAGGATACGTGCGGCTTTTCGCAACTACAACATAAACTTTCCGCAGGCGAGCGTGCTTGTGAACCTTGCCCCGGCTGATGTTAAAAAGACAGGCGCTGTACATGACCTTGCCATTGCTGTGGCTGTCATGAGGATATTGGGATATTCGTCAACAGAATATCTGGCGAAGTCCGTATTCCTGGGTGAAGTGGCGCTCAGCGGTGAGATAAGACCCGTCAAGGGCGTGCTGCCCATGGCGATACTTGCCAAGGAAAGCGGTATGGAGCGTATTTTCGTGCCTGTGGACAATCTGCGTGAAGCTTCGGTGGTCGAGGGGATAGAATGTTACGGTGTAGGGTCGCTGGGTGAACTGGTGCTGCACCTGTGCGGCAGGACGGAGATAGCTGCGGCAAAACCCTATAAGCCCGAAAATACCTCGTATTACGGCAATGTTGATTTCATGGACGTAAAGGGTCAGGAGACTGCCAAAAAAGCGCTGGAGATAGCGGCGGCAGGCGGACACAATGTGCTGATGATAGGACCTCCCGGTTCGGGCAAATCGATGCTTGCAAAGCGTATGCCTTCGATACTTCCTGCCATGACATTCGCCGAGTCCATCGAGACCACGAAAATACATTCCGTGGCAGGGCTTATAGATAAGGACGATCCGCTCATAACCGTAAGACCTTTCCGTTCGCCGCACCATACGGTGTCCTCGGCAGGACTTGCGGGCGGAGGCAGCATACCTAAGCCCGGGGAGATATCCCTTGCGCATAACGGGCTGCTGTTTCTGGACGAACTGGCTGAATTTTCCAGGACTTCGCTGGAGATACTCAGACAGCCGCTGGAGGATAAGCGTGTGACCATATCAAGGGCATTCGGCACGATAAGCTACCCGAGCTCATTCATGCTGATAGGTGCGATGAACCCCTGTCCCTGCGGATATTACGGGCATCCCACGAGAAAGTGCATATGTTCGCACAAACAGGTCGTGAACTATCTTAATAAGATAAGCGGTCCGCTGCTGGACAGGTTCGATATACATATCGAGGCGGCACCTGTTGAGTATGCTGATCTTTCTTCCAAAGAAAAGGCGGAAAGCTCGGCTGAGATAAGGGCGAGGGTGCAGAAAGCCAGAGATATACAGACCGCACGTTTTGAGGGCACGGATATAATCTGCAACGCAGGCATAACTCCGAACAAACTACAGGAATTCTGCCCAATGACCGAAGATGCGGATCAGGCACTGAAGAAAGTTTTCGATAATCTGGGGCTTTCGGGACGTGCATTCGATAAGCTGATGAAATTGTCAAGAACGGTGGCTGATATGGATAACAGCGAAGTCATCAGCAAAGCCCACGTTTTGCAGGCGGTGCAGTACCGCAGTCTTGACCGCAAATACTGGAATGATAAATAAGCAGATGTTGCCCCACGGGAAAGATCATGGTCTTACGTGGGGCGTTTTTTGAGTTGAAAATGAGGTCTGCAGCTTCCATATACTGTATGTGTTTACAAAAAATTTACTGAAAATCTTATGAATGGTAATTGTAAAACTTTTCGCCTTGACAGTTCCCCGTTTTTGTGAAAATCGGGGAAAATATTTTTTCAAAGCTTTGTAAGCCCCCTTTGCCCTTGACAATGGGCTTTTGATGTGATATAATTTTATACTGTATCATAATGGATCTTTACGCCTTCGGATTGCGTGAAAAACCGCAGAATATAAGGCTGATCCGCTTGTGGACAGCGATTTTCAGACTTGCCTGTTCGGGAATGAGAAACACTGTGTCACAAAAAGTTAACAAAGATCTTACAATAAATTAAGGAGTGATCGAGCCTATGGTTAATGTCAAGGACGTGAGACTTGGTAAGAATACCAGAAAAAGCTTTGCCAAGATCAATGAAGTCCTGGAAATGCCCAACCTCATAGAGGTGCAGAAAAACTCGTATCAGTGGTTTCTGGACGAGGGACTCAAGGAAGTTTTCAGGGATGTTTCATCGATCACAGATTACAACGGTAATCTGGAGCTGACTTTCGTTGGATACCGCTTCGATGAGGAGTCGAAGTACACGATCGCAGAGTGCAAGGCGAGAGATGCTACGTATGCAGTGCCCCTGAGAGTCACCGCAAGACTCAATAATCTCGAAACAGGAGAGATCAAGGAGTCTGAGGTCTTTATGGGCGATTTCCCCAAGATGACCGAGAGCGGCACATTCGTTATCAACGGCGCTGAGCGTGTTATCGTATCTCAGCTGGTACGTTCTCCCGGCGTATACTATGCTTTCGACAAGGATAAGACGGGCAAGGATCTGTTTAAGACTACCGTTATACCTAACAGAGGTGCATGGCTCGAATACGAGATGGACTCGAACGATGTCGTTTATGTCCGTATAGATAAGAACAGAAAGATACCGATAACCACATTCATCCGTGCCCTCGGCTTTGGCACGAATGAGGAGATAGAGGCTACTTTCGGTGTTGACGAGAGACTGACCCAGACCATCATGCAGAAGGATCAGACCGCCAACAGGGAAGAGGCTCTGCTGCAGGTATATCAGAAGCTGCGCCCCGGTGAGCCTCCCACGGTTGAGTCTTCCGAGACACATCTGAACAACCTGTTCTTCGATGCTAAGAGATATGATCTGTCACGTTTTGGCAGATATAAGTATAACAAGAAGCTGGGCGTAGGCTCAAGACTTGTCGGTCATAAGCTCACAAGACCCGTTGTTGCTCCCATGACAGGCGAAGTGCTTGCTGAGGAAGGCGATCTCATCAGCTACGAGAAGGCTATGGAGATCGAGACCGCAGGCGTTAAGGAAGCTTTCGTTTCCGTCGAGGTCAAGGAGTATGAGACTGCTCCCACAGGCGAGACCATCACAAGAATGGTGGATAAGGAAGTCAAGATCATAGGCAGCGGCATGGTAGATCTGGATGCTTATGTTGACTTTGACCCTGCTGAGTGCGGTATCAATGAGAAGGTATCCTTCGCAGTGCTGAAGGATATACTGGAGAATACCTCTGATGAGGAGGAGCTGAAGGAAGAGATCAGAGCAAGGGCTGATGAGCTCGTGCCCAAGCACATCGTTATCGACGATATCGTGGCTACCGTTTCTTACTTCCTCAACCTCTGCGACGGTGTCGGCACAGTGGACGATATCGACCACCTGGGCAACAGACGTATCCGTTCGGTAGGCGAACTGCTCCAGAACCAGTTCAGGATCGGCTTTACCAGAATGGAAAGAGTCATCCGTGAAAGAATGAATATACAGTCGCAGGAATCCGACACTGCGGCTATCAGAGAGTTCTTCGGTTCATCTCCTCTGTCACAGTTCATGGATCAGAACAACCCTCTTGCTGAGCTGACTCACAAGAGAAGACTTTCAGCCCTCGGTCCCGGAGGTCTGTCCAGAGACAGAGCCGGATTTGAGGTCCGTGACGTTCACTACACACATTACGGAAGAATGTGCCCTATCGAGACACCTGAAGGACCTAACATCGGTCTGATCTCGTACCTGGCATCTTTCGCAAGGATAAATAAGTACGGCTTCATTGAAGCCCCCTACAGAAGAGTGGATAAGGAAACAGGCGTCGTTACCGATGAGGTCGTTTACATGACCGCTGACGTGGAGGATAACTTCATGGTAGCACAGGCTAACGAACCCCTGACCGAAGATCATAAGTTCGCAAGGGCTAAGGTAAACGGCAGATACAGAGATCAGATCCTGGAGATCGAGAACGATAAGATCGACTTCATGGACGTTTCTCCTAAGATGGTCGTATCCGTGGCTACTGCCTGCATACCTTTCCTGGAGAACGATGACGCAAACCGTGCACTGATGGGCTCGAACATGCAGAGGCAGGCTGTGCCGCTGCTCAAGACCGAGTCGCCTATCGTCGGCACAGGTATGGAGTACAAGGCTTGTATCGACTCGGGCGTTGCTGTTGTTTCTACAGCTGCGGGCGTTGTTGAAAGCGTTGATGCTGATAAGATCGTTGTCCGTGAGGATGACGGCAATGTGCATACCTACGAGCTGACCAAGTTCAAGAGATCAAACGCAGGTACCTGCACGAACCAGAGACCTATCGTTGATAAGGGCGAGCGCATCGAGGCTCACCAGATCATCGGTGACGGTCCCGCAACTTCCAACGGTGAGCTTTCACTGGGTAAGAATGCCCTCATCGGCTTCATGACCTGGGAAGGTTATAACTACGAGGACGCTGTACTGCTCAACGAAAATCTTGTTAAGCAGGATAAATATACCTCTATCCATATTGAAGATCTGGAGACAGAGGCAAGAGATACCAAGCTCGGACCCGAGGAGATCACAAGAGATATCCCCAACGTCGGTGAGGATGCTCTGAAGGATCTGGACGAGAACGGTATCATCAGGATAGGTGCCGAGGTAAGATCGGGCGATATCCTGGTAGGTAAGGTAACACCTAAGGGCGAGACCGAGCTGACTGCCGAGGAAAGACTGCTGAGAGCTATCTTCGGTGAGAAGGCAAGAGAAGTAAGGGATAACTCCCTGAAGGTACCTCACGGTGAGGCAGGTACCATCATCGAGGTAAGAGTGTTCACAAGAGATAACTGCGATGAGCTCTCTCCCGGAGTAAATATGCTGGTAAGATGCTATATCGCTCAGAAGAGAAAGATCTCTGTCGGCGATAAGATGGCGGGCCGTCACGGTAATAAGGGTGTCGTTTCAAGAATACTCCCTCAGGAGGATATGCCTTTCCTGGAGGACGGTACTCCTCTGGATATATGCCTGAACCCTCTGGGCGTGCCTTCACGTATGAATATCGGTCAGGTGCTTGAAGTTCATCTGGGTATGGCTGCAAAGGCACTTGGCTGGAAGATAATGACCCCTGTATTCGATGGTGCGCACGAGGCTGATATCCGTGAGTGCTTCAAGATGGCTCAGCAGAACTATCTGGAGCATAAGGATGACGACTTCGAGATACACCCCATGGACGAGGTCATCAACCCCAACGCCCTCAGCATGAGCGAGGACGGTAAGTTCACCGTTTACGACGGCAGAACAGGTGAAAAGTTCGATAACAGGGTTACAGTGGGCTATATGTACTACCTCAAGCTCCACCACCTGGTAGACGATAAGATACACGCACGTTCCGTAGGTCCGTACTCACTGGTAACACAGCAGCCTCTGGGCGGTAAGGCTCAGTTCGGCGGTCAGCGTTTCGGTGAGATGGAAGTTTGGGCGCTGGAGGCTTACGGCGCTGCTTATACTCTGCAGGAGATCCTGACTGTCAAGTCGGACGACCTGAACGGACGTGTTAAGACCTATGAGGCAATAGTCAAGGGTCAGAACGTTCCCAAGCCGGGTGTTCCCGAGGCGTTCAAGGTGCTCATCAAGGAGCTCCAGTCCCTCTGCCTCGATATCAAGGTGCTCAACATCAATAATGAGGAGATCGACCTCAAGCAGAAGTTTGATGATGACGATGAACTCATGCCCACAAACTACGCTGATGACAATACTACAATGTCGGCAGAGTCCGAGGACTTTGACGAGGGATTCGGCGCAGAGGATGAGGACGGCGTATCCGAGCTGGAAAGCGGAGATCTGGACGATTTCGGCAGCAGCTTCGATGACGACCTGGGCGACGATGACGATTATGTACACGACAGCTACACGGGCGATGTTGACGAGGACGACCTGTTTGAATAAACCGTTTAGCGTAAGATGAGCCGATACAGACCCTCACCGTGAGGGTGCTGTAAAGGCTGCAAGCAATACTAAGGAAGAGGGGTATCGCTGTTGGATTTTAATGTTTTTGAATCAATAAAGATCGGTCTTGCTTCCCCCGAAAAGATCAGAGAATGGTCTTACGGCGAAGTAACAAGACCCGAAACTATAAATTACCGTACACAGAAGCCCGAGAAGGACGGTCTGTTCTGCGAAAGGATATTCGGACCTCACAAGGATTGGGAGTGCCACTGCGGAAAGTATAAGAAGATACGTTTCAAGGGCAAGATCTGTGAGCGCTGCGGTGTTGAGGTAACAAGGGCTAAGGTAAGACGTGAGAGAATGGGTCATATCGAACTGGCTGCACCTGTATCTCATATCTGGTACTTCAAGGGCACACCCTCCAGGATCGGTCAGATGCTGGAGATCTCCCAGAAGAGACTGGAAGAAGTGCTGTACTTCACAAAATACGTGGTAATAGATCCGGGCAACACCGACCTTGAAAAGGGCAAGCTGCTTACCGAGCAGGAGTATAACGATCTGCTGGTAAAGTACGATGAGAGCGACTTCAAGGCAGGCATGGGCGCAGAGGCTATCAAGGCTCTGCTGGAAGAGATCGACCTCGATAAGCTGTCCGCTGAGCTGAAGGCTGAACTGAAAGAGCTGCCTTCCGGTCAGAAGAAGATCAAGCTGCTCAAGAGACTGGAGATCGTTGAGGCATTCAGAGCTTCGGGCAACAGACCCGAGTGGATGGTGCTGGACGTTGTTCCCGTCATTCCTCCCGATATCAGACCTATGGTCATGCTGGACGGCGGCAGATATGCCACATCCGACCTGAACGATCTGTACAGGAGAGTTATCAACAGAAATAACAGACTTAAAAGGATGCTGGAGCTGGAAGCTCCCGACATCATCGTAAGAAACGAGAAGAGAATGCTCCAGGAAGCTGTTGACGCACTTATCGACAACGGCAGACACGGCAGACCTGTTACAGGTCCTAACAACAGAGCGTTCAAGTCTCTGTCAGATATGCTTAAAGGTAAGCAGGGACGTTTCCGTCAGAACCTGCTGGGTAAGCGTGTTGACTATTCCGGACGTTCGGTTATCGTCGTAGGCCCCGAGCTGAAAATGTATCAGTGCGGTCTGCCTAAGGAGATGGCTCTCGAACTGTTCAAGCCATTCGTTATGAAGAGACTGGTGGACACTAACCCCACCATAAATATCAAGTCCGCAAGGAAGATGGTCGAGAGAGCAAGACCCGAGGTTTGGGACGCTCTTGAGAATGTTATCCAGGGACACCCTGTAATGCTCAACCGTGCGCCTACACTGCACCGTCTGGGTATACAGGCATTCGAGCCTATACTCGTAGAGGGCAGAGCTATCAAGCTGCACCCCCTGGTTTGTACAGCGTTCAACGCCGACTTCGACGGCGACCAGATGGCTGTACACCTGCCTATATCCGTTGAGGCTCAGGCAGAGGCTCGTTTCCTGATGCTGGCTGCTAATAACCTGCTCAAACCTTCTGATGGACGACCTGTTGCAGTTCCTTCACAGGATATGTTGCTGGGTTCATACTACCTGACTCTGCAGAAGTCCGGCGAACCCGGTGAGGGCAAGGTGTTCAGAGATGTCAACGAGGCTATCATGGCTTATGATAACCACGATGTATCTCTCCATGCCGCTATCAAGGTAAGGATCACCAGACAGATAGGCGAAAAGCAGGTATCCAAGATAATCGACGCTACAGTCGGCAGACTGATCTTCAACTCCATCATTCCTCAGAACCTGGGCTATGTGGACAGGACCAGCAGCGACAAGCAGTTCGATCTGGAGGTAAGCTTCCTCGTAAAGAAGAAGCAGCTGGGCGATATCATCGACAGATGCATACAGAAGCACGGCACTACCGCTACCTCCGAAGTGCTTGATAATATCAAGGCACTGGGCTATAAGTATTCTACAAAGTCCGCTATCACAGTGGCTGTATGCGATGCCGATATCCCCGCTTCCAAGAAGGATATACTGGCTGAAGCTGACGCACTGGTAGAAAAGGTGGATGTACAGTATAAGAGAGGTTACATCTCCAGAGAAGAGAAGTCCAAGAAGTTCATCGAGATCTGGAATGCGGCTACAGATAAGGTAACTGATGCACTGAAGGCAAGCTACGATACCGAGCACAATCCTATCCATATGATGGCTGACTCAGGTGCCCGTGGTTCGATCAACCAGATCAGACAGCTGGCAGGTATGCGTGGTCTGATCGCCAATACATCAGGTTCTACAATCGAGATGCCTATCAGGGCTAACTACCGTGAGGGTCTGAACATCCTGGAATACTTCATCTCTTCCAGAGGTGCGAGAAAGGGTCTGGCAGATACGGCTCTGCGTACTGCTGACTCGGGTTATCTGACAAGACGTCTTGTTGACGTTTCTCAGGACGTTATCATCAGACATAAGGATTGCGGTACTCATACGGGTATCGAGATCTTCGATATCAAGAACGGCAACGAAATGATCGAGCCTCTCAGCGAGAGACTTGTGGGACGCTACCTGGTAGAAGACTACAAGGATACAAAGACAGGCGAGATGATCTGCTCCAAGAACAAGCTGATAAGCGAGCACGATGCTGCAAAGATCGTGGCTGCACTGGAAGCAGAGGGCAAGGATTCTATCCAGATCAGATCGGTGCTGCAGTGTAAGGCTAAGGACGGCGTTTGCGCTAAGTGCTACGGTGCTAACCTGGCAAACGGCAGCGTAGTTATGGTCGGCGAAGCAGTCGGCGTTATCTCCGCACAGTCCATCGGTGAGCCCGGTACACAGCTGACGATGAGAACCTTCCATACAGGCGGTATCGCATCGGCAGAAGATATCACACAGGGTCTTCCCCGTGTCGAGGAACTTTTCGAGAGCAGACGACCCAAGGGTGCTGCTATCATCTCCAAGCTTGGCGGTGTAGTACGTATCGAAGAGGTAAAGAAGACCAAGCAGATCACTGTTACCGAGGAAACAATGGTAGATGGTCAGCTCACACCTGTTGAGGAGAGCTATCCTATACCTTACGGCTATAAGATCAGAGTTAGAGACGGTCAGATCGTTACACCCGGTGAGCCGCTGACAGAGGGTTCCATCAACCCTGCGGATATACTTGCGGTAAATGGCGAGAAGGCAGTTCAGAACTACATCATCACCGAAGTACAGAAGGTTTACCGTCTGCAGGGTGTTGATATCAACGATAAGCACATCGAAGTCATCGTTCGTCAGATGATGAGAAAGGTGAAGGTCGACGATTCCGGTTCAAGCTATCTGCTGCCCGGCGCACTGATCGACAAGCACGAAGTAGACAGACTCAACGAAGAGATACAGGCTCAGATCGATGCAGGCGACGAGAATGCAAGACTCATCACCACACTGCCTGTTCTTCAGGGTATCACAAAGGCATCCAGCTATTCAGACAGCTTCCTGTCAGCAGCATCATTCCAGGAGACCACAAAGGCTCTTACAGATGCGGCTATCAGAGGCAAGACCGATAAGCTGCAGGGTCTGAAGGAGAACGTTATCATTGGTAAGCTGATACCTGCAGGTACAGGTATGGACGTTTACAACAATGTTGAGATCGTTAAGAACGAGAACACAACACACTCCACCGACAGCTTTATCTGATAAAATAATAACAAAACGGACGGTCATGTACCGTCCGTTTTTCTTTTGCGAAGATCAATGCATAAAAAAGGCGGGGATACTAATCGCAGGCTCTATAAAGAAGTATTATTCAGACACTTCTGTTGTATCACATCAGAAGTGTCTTTGCGTTATTTAGCGAAGAGCCTGCTAAGTGAATAATGAATAGTGAAAAGTAAATAGTGAATAGTCAAGGTGTCCGCTTTGCGGACATATTTAAATATATCGCCAAAGGCGATACCTTAACTATTCACTATTAGTTATTCATTATTCACTT
>CADALT010000011.1 GCA_902788785.1 uncultured Ruminococcus sp. | reverse complement strand
AATATTCGGATTTGTAACCAGCTGGAACCAGCTGTTCCTTCCCCAGATCCTGCTGACAAGACAGGAACTGTTCACCATGCCTCTGATGGTATCTCTGCTCAACGGTGATATCTACAGAACAGAGTACGGTGCAATTTACCTGGGTCTGCTGCTTACAGTCCTGCCTCTGATGATCGTTTACTTTATACTTTCCAAGTACATCGTCGAAGGTGTTGCTCTGGGCGGCGTTAAGTCCTGATATGAATATTACTCCCGATCGGATGGTCGGGAGTTTTTTTATGCCTTAAAACGAAAGAACGGACAGCCCGTGATGGACTGCCCGCTGTATGGAAAGATCGTTTAATTCTGTTTAGCTTAGTCAAACAGTGCTGTGGAGAGGTATCTCTCACCTGTATCTGGAAGCAGTGCAACGATGACCTTGCCTGCATTCTCGGGGCGCTTGGAAAGTTCAGCAGCTGCATGGAGTGCTGCACCTGAAGATATGCCCACAAGGATACCCTCTGTCTTGGCGAAACGGTTGCCTGCTGCAAAAGCATCTGCATTCTCAACAGGGAAAACCTCGTCATATACCTTTGTATCCAGTACATCGGGAACGAAGCCTGCGCCGATACCCTGGATCTTATGGCTGCCCGACTTGCCCTGGCTGAGTACGGGAGAGCTTGCAGGCTCTACTGCAACGACCTTGACATCGGGGTTCTTGGACTTGAGGTACTGACCAACACCTGTGATAGTGCCGCCTGTGCCGATACCTGCAACAAATATATCTACCTTGCCCTCAGTATCATCCCAGATCTCGGGACCTGTGGTAGCCAGGTGGATAGCTGGGTTTGCAGGGTTAACGAACTGACCCAGTATAACGGAGTTCTCGATCTCGCCGTTAAGTTCTTCAGCTCTCTTGATAGCGCCTGTCATGCCCTTTGAGCCCTCTGTCAGCTCGATCTGTGCGCCGAATGCTTTTAGCAGATTTCTTCTCTCGATGCTCATTGTCTCGGGCATTGTCAGTATTACCTTATAGCCCTTGGATACGCCCACAGCTGCCAGACCTATGCCTGTGTTGCCCGATGTAGGCTCGATTATGGTGGAGCCTGGTTTGAGTACGCCGTTCTTCTCTGCATCTTCAATGAGGTTCAGGGCAACTCTGTCCTTAACGCTGCCTGCGGGGTTGAAATATTCAAGCTTGGCAAGCAGTGTGCCGCCTGCGTTTACATCCTTTGAAAATCTCGAAGCCTCCAGCAGGGGAGTGCCGCCAATCAGTTCTCCAATGTTCTTATAGATCTTGCTCATGAAAATAACTTCCTTTCATACTTGGTATTGTAATGCGGTGAGTTCCGCTTTCTTTACTGTAATTAGAGTATATCACACTATTCCTAGTATGTCAATAGGTTATATAGAGATTTTTATAGTTTTTACATTTAGTACAAAATATCTGCTCTCAATTTGTTTACTGTGCACTAAATTTCAGCTGTGAAAACTGCTTTTGAGCCATGTGAAAAGTGGTTATTCAATGCAAACTCATATTATCGTACTGGGATTTTGAATGAAACATTTTATCATACTAAAGAAAAAAGCTCTCACTTGGAGAGCTTTTTGGGTATTGCTTATTTATCATCTTCAAGGCTGTATTTAAACAGCATAGGCTGCATACTGGGTCTTAACAGGAAAGCCGAGAGACCTGTATAAAGGAATATGCCCAGGAACTTCACAGGACTGTTCATAGTGTCGTCTATAGCACCTGTCAGTCCGGCAGAACCGCTCATGCTTGCAGGGAGCAGCACGCAAATATCCATCAGGAAGTGCAGGAAGATAGTTACCTTGATGTTGCCGCATCTGCAATAAACAGTGCCCAGGTAGAAGCCCATGCCTGTTGCACCGAGCACCTGTATGATAACTGCCTGGAAAGATACGCCTGCCAGAAGGTTTATAAAGTGGATACAGCCGAATATCACGCCCGAGAGTGCTATGGCAAGTATAGTGCCCTTAGCGGTATCTCTGCCAAAACGGTCACGCAGGGCGTTGAGGATAAGACCTCTGCACATAAGCTCTTCACAGATACCTGCACTAAGCAGAACTGCAAGTATGCACCATATCTGTTCAGAACCGAAGGTGAGATCCTTAGGGAGCTCGAAACGGGGCATCTGATTTTTTTCCTGAACGAGGAAAACACTTAAAACTGATGAAGCGCAAACATAAAGCCAGAACATAGCAGTTATAAGACCCTCGCCGAAGCCGTTGCCTTTAGCCGTCAGAACCTTTTTCTTCTTCATGACGAATACTATCATGCACACATAGAAAATAAGCAGAGGTATCGCCGCAAATGTCATCAGCTTATACTGACCCATCTGGGGGTCTATCGAAGCTAACACAGTTCCGCTCAGCCTTGATACTACCAGGTATCCTATGATCGTACCCAGCACGAGCAAAATGGTCTTGCCGACTGATGCTCTGGGAGCAGGGGTCTTGGGCTCGCTGTACGCCTCCATAGAGGGTGCGTTCCACTGAGATGGCATTTGGTTAGCCATTGTCATTTCAGATGAGTTCTGTTTATTCATATGTTTTCTATCCTTTCTTTATTCCTCAAAAGTGAAGATATCCTCCACCGTTGTTTCAAAAATATGGGCTATATCCATAGCCAGTTTGAGCGAGGGATTGTACTGTCCCTTTTCCAGTCGGATTATGGTCTCACGCCGTACACCGACCAGCTCTGCAAGGTCGCCTTGTTTCATATTGCGGCTCGCACGGAGTTCCTTGATCTTGGTCTTCAGCTCGGGCATAGATCATTCCTCCTCTTCATCGGACATTTCCTGTCTGTCAAGAATAAGAAAAATGAAATGCCTTATCGAGTCGTAGGTCAACAGTCCGCTGATCTCAAGCTGGAAAAAATTGCCTTGTGCAAACAAAGCTGATACAGCGCCGGTTCTTACTTTCTCAAGTATGAAAAACAGAGCAGTAACGGTAATGAACCATACTGCAAATGCAAGACCGTTTGCCTTGCCCCTTGTCTGTTTTGACAATTCGTCATCGGGCTCCATTTTGTACGAAGCCAGGTTCATCATCCATATAAATCCGCTTATCATCATACCAAGCATCAGCACTAAAAAGATGGTTATGATAATTGGGTCATCTTTGTCAGCCTCGGGTGCAAAAACATCAAATGAGAGCAGCATAAAGAACATAAACAGTCCTGCAAACATTGCAGTTATAGCATTGAGCTTTGTGTGTGCTCTTACATTCATGGGTTTGCGCTTATCTTTTCTGTAAGCGGTCCTCTGCTTTTCTTCATTTATTTCAGAGTGGTCATATCTTATCATGGCTCATTCCTCCTCATCATCCGAATTCGGAGTTCTGTCCAGCCAGAGATATATGATGCTTTTGGCGATATAAAGCAGACCCATCATTGCGAATGCAAGTCCCATTACTTGATCGCTGTTGACTTTGAAATACTCATTGTCTCTTTTATTGCCTATCAGGGTCATAACTATGCTTATAGCGACGATGATGAACATAGGTACATATGCCGAGTAAGCTGTAGCCTTGGTCATAAGTTCCTTTGAAAGCTCATCGGGCAGCTCTTTTTTGTACTGTCCCATTATTATGCATATGACCACACAGGTAATTATAGCCGCTATGAAAAAGATATTGCTGGTATCACCAAATACTTTTTCGCCATTCACACCTATGATACAGAATATACCTTCCAGGGCGATGATGATACCGCAGATAAGATTTGAAACCGTTTGTCCTTTTATGGTGATAGGCTTGCGTTTGTCGATCTTATATCGCTCACGGGCGATCTTTTCCATCAGCTCCTGACGTTCTGCACGAGTCATGTTGGGTTTGCTGTACTTTGCGTACAATTCTTTTAAAGAAGTGTTCTCATTAGCCATTTTGTGTGCCTCCTGATTTGTTCTACTGTTTTTATGTATTTTCCACAGAAGTGATATATTTATCACTTTATGTGACAATCATATCACTTTTAATTCTGCTTGTCAATACCAAAAGTGACATTTTTATCACTTTCGTAGACTTGTACAAATTCGGGGCACCAAATATGTGACATTTATATCACAGTATCTTATTATCTAAAAAACAGATACAGCGCAATTATCAGCAATATCATGGCGGCAGCAACGGTATATGCCAGTATCATGGCATTGCTGTACACGGTATCCCTGATCTCACAGCGTATATCCTTATCAAGCTTTGCCTTGAAGTTCATAGGGGCATATTCGCCGCCCAGCAGTGCGCCATAGTGTATCGGTATGACTGTTTCAGGGCGTATGGCATTAGTCAGTGCAGCGGCTTCTTCGGCAGTCATGGTGTAGTTGCTGCCGCCCACGGGCAGCATAAGTACATCGCAGCTGACCGCCCTTGCCTCGGGGATATCATCTGTATCGCCCGTGACATATATGCGTCCCTCGGGAGTATCAACCACATAGCCCACCCAGTTCAAGAAACGCTTGTGGGGTCTTGTGGCGGCGGTGTTATAAGCCGCAATGACCTCGATGTTTATACCGCAGATCATAGTCTTCTGCCCCGGGGTCACGGCAATGAGGTCCTTGCCCGTCAGCAGTTTGCAGGGCACAGCTATCATCTTAGGTCCTGCTATGACAGTATCTTCCTTCATGACCTTCCTTATATCCTTTATGGAAAAGTGGTCGAAATGAGGGTGTGTGACCAGTATTATATCCGCATCATGCGGTGCGCCGTTCATCAGGAACGGGTCGATGTATATGATCTTGCCGCAGTCTATACGCACACAGCTGTGCTTGATGACCTGTATCTTATCAAGAATATCCAATGCTTACTGACCTCCCTTTATTGTAAACAAAAATGTATCGGGATGATGGTGTGCAGCTTGTTCCTGCCCATAGCAAAGCTATCATCCGACTGACCTGCTGTTATGCACATTACTACCGCAGCTGCCACTACAGCTGCTGCCTTGATCTTCAATTCTTTCATAGTTGTCTCACTTTCTGTTCTGTAGATATTTTTGTCTATGTTTATTTATCTGCTGTTGACTGTTCGCCGCTGCGTGTCCTCCTTCCGCCTATGGTCATGGTGAATATCCTGTCGCTCATGAATATCCTGAGTGCTGCGAACATACAAACTGCCAGGAACAAAGCCTGATAGATGAGTCCGCCTACATATATATCCATATTGCCGAACATGGCATTCTCCATCGCCATGAACGAGTGAGTGAACGGTATAGCATAAACGATATACCTAGCCGCAGGTGAAAGGGACTTTATATCCACGAACATCGAGAGCATATAAGGTATCATCGTACACATCATAACGGGCAGTGTGAGGGTCTGTGCGCTCTTGGCATCCTTTGCCAGCACACCCAGTATCAGTGCCACTGAAAGGGCTATAAGTATGGTCAGGAACATTTGCAGTCCCACCAGCACATACTGTCCTGCGCTCATGGTCAGTCCGAGATTTTTGAGTATCTCGCTGTAGCCGCTGTCAGCGCTGACATTATCCATAACACCGCTCATCATATTGCGTGCGCCCAGCATATATACCGATGCCTGCATTGCTGCGATAACTGCCGCAGCCAGCATTTTTGCCGCAATGACCGATAATCTCGATACCGGTGCGGAAAGCAGTGTTTCAAGGGTCTTGTCTATCTTCTCTGTGCTTACTGCGTTGAGTATCATATTAGATGACATCATGACCAGCACGAACAGCATGATGGGCACGATATTGCTCTGTGCAGAACACAGCGAAAGCACTATGCTTGAAGAAATGTTCTCGCTCTTGCCTGCAACAATAGTTGTCTCGTCAAGAGTTATGGGATCATTTAAAAATGCCACTTCCTGATTGGTAAGCTTGCCGCCTGCGACCTTAGTGCTGTATACAACTTCCTTGACCGCAGCAGAGAGGTATTCGACTGCGACCTGCGAGCCTGCATTGAGGTTTGAGAAAGTCGCCAGAGAATTGAGCTGTTGGATATACTGTACCTGCGCAGACTTGTTCTGCTCTACTGATTCGGTAAAGCCCTCGGGTATCAGTACAACGTTTTTGACATCGGCTTTTTTCAGCTCCTCGGCGTAGTCATCGGAATTTATCTCTATAACATTTACTTCGCCGCCCAGCTGAGCGAGATTATTTGTCATGAATTTTATCATGTTTTGAGTGAACTCGGTGTTGTCGTTATCGCAGATGTTTATATCCATCATTGTTTCTGCGCTTTCCTCCACCGCTCTTGACATTGTCCTGCCCGCAAAGCCCATAACGACCACGGCAACTACCATAGCAAGTATAGTCTGGGTATTGAGCATCTCTCTGAGTTCTTTTATAAATAATGTACGGAATTTCATGCTGCTCATCACCCCTTTATGTTTTTATTCATTACGACCAGCTCGAATACATCTTCGAGATTTTCGGCATTGTACTTCTTTATAAGTTCAGCAGGCGTACCTGTTTCGAGCAGGTGCCCCTTTGCGATTATGCCGACTCTGTCGGAGACATACTCTATCTCCAGCATATTGTGGGATGACAGCAGGAAACTCATGCCTTCGCTTGCCAGACTTTTTATCATTCGCCTGATCTCCAGAGCATTTATGATATCAAGTCCCGAAGTAGGTTCATCAAGTATCGCCAGGTCAGGCTTTGACATGATGGCTCTTGCCAGCAGAAGCTTACGCTGCATACCTCTTGAATAGCTCTGTATCTTATCGTTCAGCCTGTCGCCCAGCTCGCAGATATCTCTGCCCCTTTGGACGAATTCCTCTGCCTGTGCTTTATTATCCGCATAAAGCTCCGCCATGAATTTCAGGTAGTCGATACCCTTCATGTTCTTATAAGCGCCTGCTTCATCGGGCAGATAGGTTATGCATTTCCTGACCTTTTCGGGTTCGGTGAGTATGCTGTGTCCTGAGACGATCGCATCACCCTCGGTCGCCTGCAAAAGTGTAGCTATCATTCTGATAGTTGTGGTCTTGCCTGCGCCGTTGGGACCTATCAGTGCGAAAATCTCGCCCTTGTGTACATCGAAAGAAACTTTCTCCGAGGCATACACACCTTTTTTGTACTGCTTGGAAAGTCCCCTGACTTCCAGCACCTTTTCACTGTTGCTCATAAATTTTCTCCTTATCAGAAGTCAGCAAGCAGTTCCTCATCAAATTCAGGCTCGATCTTCACTGTGCTGCCTGCAATGCAGATAGCTGTGAGTGAGATCATACCTGTGATGTCCCCGACCTGCGGCATCCTCTGCTTGAATACAAAGAATGCTGCTCCTATCAGGACTGCTGCTGCGATACCTTTAATGATGTTTTTCATAGTTTCCATTTTTCTGTCTCCCAAATATATATCTTTCTTGTTGTTTACCCTAAATTATATATGTATCTTTTACTCTTTTATTATATACTATTTTTCTCTCTGTGTCACTAATTTTAATGTGAACTGCACGATTTTTCATGTGAACGGTAAAGCTTTTCGATCAGTCTGAGTGAAGCCCCCACCAGAACGGATACAGCCAATATAAGAAGATAAGTTACACCGCTGTTGAGCTCTGCAAGGTTTATGATTATACCTGCGGCACCACCTGTAATAATGCATACGATAGCCTTGATGAAGTCAAATTTGTTTGTTTTCAGTTTCATGATATTATCTCCTTTTTTTATATTATTGATTTTCTGTTCTCTTTATTTTTACTGTTGTGAATGCGGCTGTGGGGAGTGCTGTCAGCGTCATTATGCCTATGATCCTTACAGCTGCATCTGAGAAGTTTACTCCGAAAGTAACTGATGCAATAGCTGCAATATATGTTACTGCAAGCATCAGCATTGCGATGAAGTTTACTGTTTTGATGTTGTTCTTTTTCATAGTTATTCTCCTTTTCGGTCTTTCTTTTGTTCGTCTGTTGTCTTTATTATTTGTTTTTGCGGAGCATCAGGTTCGATGCATTTATCATAGTGCCTGATGCGCAGATGCAAGCTATTGCTGCTGTGCTGCCTCTTGCTACGCCGATGATACCCAAGATGAGCATCAAAATTCCGATTATCCTGAATGCTAATACTTTTCTGTTTTTCATAGTGTTCTCTTCCTTTCGTTCTTTCATATCTTTTGTTGTCTTAACTGTTATGACTGTTATTGCAGCCTTAACTGTATGTATACAGTATACACAGTTTGCACAGTTTTGTCAACACCTTGGGGATATTATCGTATATGTGCACATTATAAATCATTTTAGATATTCTGCGATAGTGCATTATATACAAAATAGAGAGCCTAACTGTGTATATCACAGTGCCGTATCAAGCCTGAACTGTATATATACAGTTATACAAAAAGGGACAGGAGAATAACTCCTGTCCCTAGCTGTACTATATAATTATTTCTGTTTATCAGTGTGATACATGAGCGTAACAGCCATGCCGTTTATGATGCCTATGACAAGTCCGCATACCACAAAGAATATGTAGGATGGCAGATCAGCCACCACAGCTATCATACCGAACACAACGATGAACAGCAGAGGTGCTATGATCTGTATCAGGAACTTTCTTCCCATGAGTACAGGCAGCTTTTCAGACAGCGCCAGCGTTTTTTCGCCGTCGGGGTCAAAGAAACGGTATGCACCCTGCGTGACAGCCATCGGTATACCGATAAGCATTATCATTGCCAATATATTCATAGCGTCCTCCTTAAAGATTTATCAGATAACTCTTACGCCTACAACGCCTGCAACAGCCTTAACAGCGTCAACGTTTGCGCTGCCCTTAACGTCCAGCAGAGTATAGCCCCATGCCTTCTTTGTAGCAGTAGCGGAATTTACAACGTCAGCACCGACAGCAGCCTTTACAGCATCTTCTGTTACCTCAGCCTTGTGCAGAACGCAAACCAGCTGGTCAGCGGTCTTAGCCAGTTCAAGGTTAGGGAATGTAACGGAGTTTCTGATCTTACCTCTCTCGATGTAATCCATCAGCTCGTCAGCTGCCATAACTGCGCAGTTGTCCTCACTCTCGGGAGTGGAAGCACCCAGGTGGGGCAGAGTGATAACGTTCTCCTCGCCCAGACCGATGTCATCAGCGAAGTCGGTAACGTACTTAGCTACCTTGCCTGCCTTGATAGCTTCAACAACAGCAGCTGTATCGATCAGCTCGCCTCTTGCCATGTTGATAAGACGAACGCCGTCCTTCATCATAGCGATCTGCTCCTTGGAGATGCTGTTCTTTGCATCGGGAGTGAAAGGAACGTGCAGAGTGATATAATCAGAGTTCTTGTAGATCTCGTCCTTGCTGTCAACGACCTTAACGGAAGCGTCCAGAGCCTTTGCAGCAGCATCGCTCAGGAAGGGATCGAAACCGATGACCTTCATGCCCAGTGCAGCAGCAGCGTTAGCTACCTTGCCGCCGATAGCGCCCAGACCGATAACGCCCAGTGTCTTGCCGAAGATCTCGGGACCAGCGAACTTAGCCTTGCCGCCCTCAACAGTCTTGGGAGCATCCTCTGTACCCTTCAGGGAGTTAGCCCATGCAGCAGCCTCTGTGATCCTTCTGGAGGAAAGCAGCAGAGCGCAGATGACCAGCTCCTTAACAGCGTTAGCGTTAGCACCGGGAGTGTTGAATACAACAACGCCCTGCTCAGCGCACTTGTCAACGGGGATATTGTTTACGCCTGCACCTGCTCTTGCGATAGCCAGCAGGGAAGAAGGCATCTCATAATCGTGCAGCTTAGCGGAACGTACCATTATAGCGGTAGGCTCTGCGCACTCATCTGTGATGGTGTAAGCAGCCTTATCGAACTTATCGGTACCGCAGGCTGCGATCTTATTCATTGTAAGAATATTGTACATTGATATCATTCCTTTTCTAATAAAAATCAAGCATCATTCTCCACAGGAGTAATAACGGGCTTTCCGTCCTTGTCCAGCAGCGGTGTAAGACCGCCTGCATAGCCTTCCTTGGCGAAAACGTAGTTTACACCTGTTTCTTTATCGACCAGGATCTTTACTACATCGAGAGTACCCTGGGAATATACTGTTTCAAATCTGTTATTCTTTGCCATGGTATTTGCCTTTCAAAACGGTATAAATATTGTATGCTTTAAAAATCGGCAACAGCGCAGACCGTTTCCGCCCTGCGCTATCTCCGTATATTACGTTATTAAGCGTTCTCTTCCTCGAACTTCTTCATGAAAGCTACCAGCTTCTCAACGCCCTCGATAGGCATTGCATTGTAGATAGAAGCTCTCATACCGCCGACAGTTCTGTGACCCTTCAGGTTCTCGAAGCCTGCAGCCTTAGCCTCAGCAACGAACTTCTTATCCAGGTCCTCATTGCCTGTAACGAAAGGTACGTTCATCAGAGATCTGTCCTCGGGAACAACTGTGCCCTTGAAGAGCTTGCTGCTGTCCAGGAAATCATAGAGGATCTTAGCCTTCTTCTCGTTGTGAACCTTCATGCCCTCGAGACCGCCCATCTTCTTGATCCACTTGAATACCTTGCCGCAGATGTAGATGCCGTAGCAGGGAGGTGTGTTGTACAGGGAGTCATTATCAGCCTGCAGCTTCCAGTTCATCATGGAAGGAGTCTGAGCAAAAGCGGGACCGTCAGCGATCAGGTCTTCTCTTACGATAACGATCTGTACGCCTGCAGGACCAACGTTCTTCTGAACACCGCCGTATACAACGCCGTACTTGCTAACGTCGATAGGCTCGCTCAGGAAGCAGCTGGAAACATCGGCTACCAGGATATGACCCTTTGTGTTAGGCAGGGTCTTGTACTTTGTACCATAGATGGTATTGTTCTCGCAGATGTAAACATAGTCTGCATCCTCGGGAATATCAAGATCAGAACAATCGGGTATGTAGGAGAAGGTCTTGTCAGCGGAGGAAGCTACCTTAACTACCTTACCGAACTTCTCAGCCTCAGCAGCTGCCTTCTTTGCCCACTGACCTGTGATGATGTAAGCAGCCTTGCCGTTCTTCATCAGGTTCATGGGAACTTCTGCAAACTGCAGGGAAGCACCGCCCTGTCTGAATATTACCTTATAATTGTCGGGTATCTTCATCAGGTCTCTGAGATCCTTCTCAGCATCCTTGATGATATCGTCATAAGCCTTGGATCTGTGAGACATCTCCATTACGCTCATGCCTGTGCCCTTGTAATCGAGCATTTCGTCAGCAGCTTCCTTGAGCACTTCCTCGGGAAGAACAGCAGGACCTGCGCTGAAATTGTAAACTCTGCCCATTTTGATAACCTCCATATATTATATTGAAAATAAAGTCAACACATTTATTATAGTACAATCTTGCATGATTGTCAAGACCCGAAGCCGAAATGATGTATAAATTTATTTGTCTGTTTTTTAGCGATTTTGAATAAAGCACATTTCAAAATTTCGTTTTCTCTGTCGGGAAACGAGCCGAAACGGAATTATTTGCACGGCGTATGCAATTTTTGAAATGCCGGACTGCAAAATCCCGAGAGCCCCTGTCACGGGACATCAGTTGTACATTTTGTTTAAAGAGTGGTGCCGGGTGTGTGGTTTATTCGGCGCAGGCGTCCTTGACAGAGCGCTGAAATGGTGGTACAATGTAATTTAAAGTGCTTTGACACGGAGAAGGCGACTGTTTTTGGGCAAAATGTCCCGATGGTGTGCCTGCCGTGATATTATGAGTGAAACAATAAATATTTCAAAGAAGGTAAGTAAAATGAGAACGTTTTTAAAATCTCACAAGCTGGACAATGTCTGCTATGATATCAGAGGACCCGTTATGGATGAGGCTGACAGAATGATAGCCGCAGGCGAGAAGATATTGAAGCTCAATATCGGCAACCCTGCACCTTTCGCATTCGATGCGCCCCCCGAGATAATCAAGGCCATGACAGAAAATCTCCACAATGCACAGGGCTATTCGACCTCAAAGGGTATTCCTCAGGCAAGAGAGGCTATACTTGCATATCACAGGGGCAAGGGACTCAGCGTTGCAGGCATAGATGATATTTATACAGGCAACGGTGTTTCGGAGCTTATAACCATGGTAATGCAGGGCTTGCTGGATAATGGCGATGAGGTGCTCGTACCTGCGCCAGATTATCCGCTGTGGACAGCGTCGGTAACACTTGCTGGCGGTACTGCGGTACACTATGTGTGCGATGAGCAGGCCGACTGGTATCCCGATATCAAGGATATGGAGAAGAAGATAACCGATAAGACCAAGGCTATCGTCGTTATCAACCCGAACAATCCTACGGGCTCGGTATATCCCCGTGAGGTGCTGGAGCAGATAGTCAAGCTGGCAAGAGAACATGAGCTGATAATCTTTGCGGACGAGATATATGACAGACTTCTGATGGACGGTGTCGAGCATACTTCCATAGCTTCCATTGACCCCGATCTGTTCTGCATAACCTTCAACGGTATCTCGAAATCTCATATGTCCGCAGGCTTCCGTTCGGGCTGGATGGTGCTCAGCGGAAACAAGAGCAATATGGCAGGCTACATTGAAGGACTAAATATGCTGTCCTCAATGAGACTTTGCTCGAATGTTCAGGCACAGTATGTTATACCAACCGCACTCAGCGGCAGCGGTTCACCCGATAAGGAACTTTTGCCCGGCGGCAGGATATATGAGCAGAGAGAATGCATCTGGAAACTGCTGAATGATATCGACGGCATAAGCGCTGTAAAGCCGAAGGCAGCATTCTATATTTTCCCGAAGATAGATGCGAAGAGGTTCGGTATAAAGAGCGATGAGCAGTTCGTGCTGGATTTCCTGAGACAGAAGAAGATACTTCTCGTGGCAGGCGGCGGATTCCATTGGGAACAGCCCGACCACTTCAGAATAGTATACCTGCCGAATGTTGAACAGCTTACTTATTCTATGGGTGAGATGAAAGACTTCCTTTCTACATACAGACAGGATGGATAAACCGCAAAAACCGCAGCTTTCTATTGACAAACTATGTACGTTGTGTTATAATCTTAATGAAGTTATGGGGAGTTTCCCCTGATGATACACGAGGATAGAAAGGAAATGAGAATATGATATTCTGTAAAAACTGCGGAACTCAGATAGACGATGGTCAGCTGTTCTGCCCTGCCTGCGGTCAGGCGGTAGACGCACCTGCTGATGCGTTCGATGCTAACGGTCAGCCTCAGAACTTTGATTCTGCTCAGGACTTTGTCGAGGCGGACAAGGATAATGTTGCACAGCAGCCTCCCGTACAGAACTACGGCTATGACAACGGTGCCAACAACGGCTATAATGGAGTGAACAACGGCTATAACGGCATGAACGGCGGCTATAATAATGGTTATAACAACGGCGGCTTCGGCGGCGCACCTAATATGGGCTTCGGTACACCTGTTGGTCCAAGCTTTGGGCTCACCGAGAAGAATATCGTGACCTGCATATTGCTGACAATAATCACCTGCGGCATATATGGACTGTATTGGTATTATACTCTTACCGAGGATACAAACAAGCTTTCCAATGAACCTAACCCGACCTCGGGCGGAATGGCTATACTGCTCTCTATCGTTACCTGCGGTATCTATACCTATTACTGGATGTACAAAAAGGGCGAGATAATAGACAACTACTATATGTCAAGAGGACAGCAGTCGCCGAACAATTCGGTGATCTATCTGGTGCTGACTATCGTGGGATTCGGCATAGTTTCCTACGGTATGCTGCAAAACGAGCTCAACAGGATGGCTCGTGGCGAGATCTGATAATACTGCCGCACAGTCGATGGCTGTGCGGCTTTTTGCATACGGAACTTTACAAACGATGGGAGGTGCGCTCCGTGAATGACGGACAGAAAAAACTGCTCAAAGAAACGCTGGTCTGCGGCGGCATACTGGCGGTCTACTATGTGTTCACACAGATAACGGGGCTGCGCATACCTTGTTTGTTCTATGAGATAACAGGCTTGAAATGCCCCGGCTGCGGGCTGACTGCTATGTGCATACATATGGCGCATTTCAGATTCGATGAGGCGCTGCACGCCAATCCGCTGATGTTCTTCTTGGGACCTTTGCTTGTCATTTCACTGGGACTGAAAATATTCCTTGCACCCGAGTGGCTGAAAAACGGAAATAAGTTCCATGACCGTGCAGTGTGGGTACTGCTGGGCATTGCGGTGTGCTTCTGGGTGGTCAGAAATGTTATAAAAGTGTAGAGTTTACAGAAAATTTACATTTATAGGCTCAATGCCCTTGACAAAGGGAAAGGGGTGTGTTATAATATTTGTACCTCTTTATGAGGTCTATTTTTTTGCGCTGTTTTTTCAGTGGCAGAAAGATCATAAGTTACCTCAAAACGTCATGAAAGTCAGACGTTTGCAGAGGGAGGCAAGGCGTACCCCGATGGTTCTTGCGGGGTATGAATTTCGTCAGGAGGTGCCGAAATGAGAGTTAAGATCACACTTGCGTGCACAGAATGCAAGCAGAGAAACTACAACACAAAGAAGAACAAGAAGAATGACCCTGACAGACTTGAGATGAACAAGTACTGCAAGTTCTGCAAGAAGCACACTCTTCACAAAGAGACTAAGTAAGGTCTGAAAGGAGCTGGCTATGGCTAAGGACAAGCAGGTAGAAAAGTCATCGAAAAAGGAAGCCGATAAGGAAAAGAAGGGCGGAGCCAAGAAGTATTTCAAGGATCTGCGTGCCGAGCTGAAAAAGGTCGTATGGCCTACAAGACAGCAGGTAGTCAATAACACGGGCGTTGTACTCGTAGTTATGGCTTTCGTGGGACTTTTCCTTTTTGCGGTGGATACCGGTCTGAGCTATGGTATACGTGCTTTGATCGGTCTGAGCGCCGGATAATCATCGGCAGCGGTACAAACGACATCAATATGGAGGTATAAGCATGGCAGAAGAAGCAAAGTGGTATGTGGTACATACCTATTCCGGCTATGAGAACAAGGTAGCCCAGAATATTGAAAAGGTCGTTGAGAACCGTAAGCTTCACGATCTTATCCCCGAAGTAAGGATCCCTATGGAGACCGTTACCGAGATAAAGGGCGAAAAGACCGCTGAAGTAGAGAAAAAGCTGTTTCCCAGCTATGTGCTGGTGAAGATGGTCCTCACGGACGACTCGTGGTATATAGTAAGGAATACCAGAGGTGTTACGGGATTTGTAGGTCCCGGAAGCAAGCCTGTTCCTCTTTCTGAGAAGGAGGTAGAGGCGCTGGGCGTTGATACAGGCGCACAGAGCGTACAGACGAACATACAGGTCGGCGATGATGTAATGATGGTCGGCGGTTCGTTCGACGGAATGAGCGGTACAGTTTCGGGCATAGACCTTGAAGCTAAGACTGCTGATGTGACAGTATCCATGTTCGGCAGAGAGACAGCAGTTACGCTGCCCCTTACACAGGTAAGGAAAGAGGACTGATACCACACAGGTATCACACAGCTATCGGGCGAGATGCCCGAACAATCATTCATTCGTGGAAGTTATACTTCCGAAAACGTGGGAGAGCCGTAAGGCTCGCCTTACCACTTAATTATGGAGGTGCAATATAATGGCACAGAAGGTAGTAGGCTACATCAAGCTTCAGATCCCAGCAGGAAAGGCAACTCCTGCTCCCCCCGTAGGCCCTGCACTGGGTCAGCACGGTGTTAACATTATGGCATTCACAAAGGATTTCAACGAGAGAACAAAGAACGATATCGGTCTTATCATCCCTGTTGTTATCACAGTATATGCCGACAGATCATTCACATTTATCACAAAGACTCCCCCTGCATCTGTCCTGATCAAGAAGGCTTGCAAGATCGAGTCCGGTTCCGGTGAGCCCAACAAGAATAAGGTTGCGACCATCAAGAAGGATCAGATCAAGCAGATCGCAGAGCAGAAGATGCCCGACCTGAACGCTGCAAACATCGACACAGCTATGAGCATGATCGCAGGTACTTGCCGTTCTATGGGCGTAGTAGTTGAGGACTGAGGGGAGGAATAAAGAATGAAGCATGGTAAGAAGTATGTTGATAGCGTAAAGACTATCGACAGAGCTAAGCAGTATGATGCAGTTGAGGCTCTTGAGCTGGCAGCAGGCAGCGCAAAGGCTAAGTTCGATGAGACTATCGAGCTGCACATCCGTCTGGGCGTTGACTCCAGACACGCAGACCAGCAGGTAAGAGGCGCAGTTGTACTCCCCAATGGTACAGGTAAGAAGGTAAGAGTTCTGGTATTCTGTAAGGAAGACAAGATCGAGGCAGCTACAGCAGCAGGTGCAGAGTATGCAGGCGGCATGGAGTTCGTTGATAAGATCATGAAGGAAAACTGGATGGACTTCGACGTAGTTATCGCTTCACCCGATATGATGGGCGTTGTTGGTAGACTCGGTAAGGTCCTCGGACCCAGAGGCCTTATGCCTAACCCCAAGGCAGGTACAGTAACACCTGACGTTGCAAAGGCTGTTACAGATGCTAAGGCTGGTAAGATCGAGTACCGTCTGGACAAGACAAACATCATCCACTGCCCCATCGGCAAGGCATCTTTCGGTGTTGAGAAGCTGGAGCAGAACTTCAATACTCTGGTCGATGCAGTAGTTAAGGCTAAGCCTGCAGCTGCAAAGGGTCAGTACCTGAAGAGCATCACAGTTGCTTCTACAATGGGCCCCGGAATCAGAGTAAGCACTGCTAAGTACGGCAACTAAATCATATTAAACGACATAAAATCCAAAGCATTTTAATGTCGCTTACTGTATGTGTATAAAACGGCGGAAAGTCTCCGCCGTTTTTTTATTGATAGAGCAAAATATGGTTATGTTAATGTGGGCTAAACTCACAAAGAATTTGTGCGAAATATGTACGTTGTTACAAAAAATTAAAATTTGGAGAAGAATTTGGTACAATCTCTTGACTTATTGTGTAGAAAATGTTATGATGTGTTTATGTTCAAATGTACCATTTGTAAAGGTTTTAAGGCGGTGCGCAGGTGTTAAAAGGTCATTCGGATGATTATGAGCAGTTCTCTGATGAGGAACTGGCAAGACTTTCGGGCAGTGATAAGGCTGCATTGGGTGCGCTGCTTTGCAGATACATGGGTACGGCGGAACATATCGCAGCTAAACTTGCTCCGAGAAACGGCAGAGAGCAGATCATCAAGGATCTGGTGCAGGAGGGTATGATGGCACTGCTAAAGGCGGTGAACAGCTATCGTCCCGACCGTGGCGCAGGTTTTGCGACCTATGCAGGGGTGTGTATAAGACACAGGATGCTCTCGTATATGATGAAAGATGCTAAGATCGAGGCGGAGGAATCTGTGCCTGCGGATGAACTGGATGAGTTCCTTTGCGGCAGTGAGGATGAGATCCCCGAGAATGCAGTCATCGAGAGGGAGAGCTATGATGAGCTTTTTACACAGATAGCCGATGCGCTATCTGACCTTGAGTGGGACGTGCTGCAGCTCTTTCTGGCAGGACTTTCTCACAGGCAGATCGCACAAAAGCTGGGTATGAGCGAGAAATCCGTGAACAATGCCATGCAGAGGCTTCGCAGGAAGCTTCGCACGATATTCAGATGATGCCGCATAGCTTAAAGCAGAGCATTCGCATGAAGGATGGCGGTGCAAGACCGTCTGCGGCGGAAAACAAACCATATTTTTAAGATCGAGGTAAGAGAATATGTACGAGGACAAGACATTAGTATGTAAGGATTGCGGCAATGAGTTCATCTTCACAGCAGGTGAGCAGGAATTCTATGCAGAGAAGGGTTTCACTAATGAGCCCCAGAGATGCAAGGCTTGCAGAGATGCAAGAAAGGCTGCTTCCAGATCTGAGAGACAGACCTACAAGGCAGTTTGTGCTGCTTGCGGCGGCGAGGCGCTGATACCCTTTAAGCCCCGTGAGGACAGACCTGTATACTGCAGCGAATGCTTCGCTAAGATGAAGGAAGAGCAGTTCTGATCTATATTACAGCTAATATGCGCCGCTTGATGTGATACTCAGCGGCGCTTTTTATCTGCTGATAATTTGGCTGATAGGAGGTAAATTTTTATGCCAACAATGGAAAAGCTTCGTGACTACAAGCTTGTGGCGAAGGTGATCGCAATATGTATTTTGGGCTCATTGGGACTATCGCTGCTGATCGAATTGATACGGGTGATAAACAATCCTTTGGGAAGCATATCGGGAATGGTTTTGTTTAGAACTATCTTATCGAATTCACCACAAATAATAATTGCCATCGTGTTCCTGTTTGGAAAGCACCATGATAAAATATTCAGTTATTTGTTTGTTGGAGCACTTGCGGTGGTAAATCTCGTAGGTATTTCAAGCTTAGTAGATATGTTTCGCCTGACATTTTTTTGGAGTGACAGTACAATGATGTTACAAAAAGATATAGGATTCCTGATATTGATGCGCATCGTTGAGCTGCTTTTCAGTGCAGTCATCGCAGTATATTATCTCGGGCTCGTAAAGCCTCGGGGAAGAAACTTTTTCCTTGTGATATTCTACGGTATGATGATAGTGAATGTTCTTATCAGTTTCGCTTTTGGGTTTGTCATGCCGATGGGGATGCTTCCGATCTACATGGTATTTGTTATGTATGACTATAGCGAGAGAAGATGCCCTAACAGCAAGATAGTGTATATCGGACTGATAGGTCTGGCGTATTATCTGCTGTATTACTGTCTGACCTGTGTGGCATTAGGTGGTTTGGCACGGTCTGCGTTGTTAAACATACTTGACCTCATAGCTTGCCTGCTGGTGCCTTTGCTGATATATGACAGAGAAGTTCCGGGAGAGGAAAAGGCTATGAAGATCGCTTTTCTTGATGCGCTTTATGAGTCTTCGACGCAGGCTCAACAGCCTGTACAGCCCGTACAGCAGGGCGGTTTCGACCCCATGACGGGTCAGCCTGTACAGCCCGTGCAGCAGGGTGGTTTCGACCCCATGACGGGTCAGCCTCTTAATAACGGAGATAACAATATCCCACAGTGACAGGCGCTGTTCCAAATAATGCAAATACCGCCGACGGCGTAGTTCGGCGGTATTTTTATACAGGAACGAATATAGAAAGAGCGACCAAAAACATCTTGAAATGCGTCAGTTATCATGTGCCGTTTTTAGTCACTCTGACGAAAAATCCGACTTCGCATACGACACACGGCTAACGTGCGGTGTTGCCCTTGACTTTTGGGGCAGTTTAGTGTATAATATAATAGTATTTTTATATCGTTTATCAAGGGAAAGGGACATCCCCCCTGAATAAAAAAGGTGGCTAGAAAATGGGATTACTTGACAAAATATTCGGCAATTACTCCAAGAAGGAGCTTGCCAAGATCGAACCTATCAAAAATAAGGTACTTGAACTGGAAGATAAGTATGCTGCTATGTCCGATACCGAACTGGGTGAGCAGACAGCTGTCCTCAGAAGCAGACTGGAAGAGGTATCCGGGCTGGACGATATCCTGCCCGATGCACTGGCGGTTTGCCGTGAGGCTGCATGGAGAGTGCTGGGCAAAAAGCCTTACCCCGTACAGATCATAGGCGCTATCGTGCTCCATCAGGGCAGAATAGCCGAGATGAAAACAGGTGAAGGTAAAACACTGGTCGCTTGTCTGGCAGCTTATTCCAACTCCATCAACGGCAAGGGCGTTCATGTCGTTACCGTTAACGATTATCTGGCTAAGTTCCAGTCCGAGGAAATGGGTAAGGTATTCAATTTCCTTAATACTTCCATCGGCTGTGTGCTGACAGGTATGGATAAGCCTTCAAAGAGAGAGGCTTATAACTGTGATATCACTTATGGTACAAATACCGAGCTGGGCTTTGACTACCTGAGAGATAACATGGTCATCTATAAGAAGGATAAGGTGCAGAGAGAGCACGCTTTCGCCATCGTGGACGAGGTAGACTCCATCCTGATAGATGAGGCGAGAACTCCTCTTATCATTTCGGGTCAGGGCGATAAGTCCACCGAGCTGTATGCACTGGCTGATAAATTCGCAAAGACACTGAAGCCCGTTACCGTCATCGAAATGGATGACAAGGCAGACAATGACCTGCTGGACGGCGACTACATCATAGATGAAAAGGCTAAGACCGCTACTATCACCAAGAGCGGTGTTAAGAAAGCTGAGAAGGCTTTCCATGTGGATAACCTGATGGATGCGGAGAATATGACTCTTGCGCACCACATCAACCAGGCTATCAAGGCTAACGGTGTCATGAAGGAAGGCGTGGACTACATCGTAAGAGACGGCGAAGTGCTGATCGTTGATGAGTTCACAGGACGTGTTATGGACGGCAGACGTTTCAATGACGGTCTGCATCAGGCTATCGAGGCTAAGGAAGGCGTTGAGGTCAAGAGAGAGTCCAAGACTATCGCTACCATCACATACCAGAACTATTTCAGGCTGTACGGCAAGCTTTCGGGTATGACAGGTACCGCTCTCACGGAGGAGGACGAGTTCAGGGAGATCTATAAGCTCGATGTTATCGAGATACCCACCAACAGACCCGTTATCAGGATCGACCACCCCGATGTGGTATATAAGACCGAGGCAGGCAAGTTCGATGCGGTCATCGACCAGATCATCGAGTGCCATGAAAAAGGTCAGCCTGTACTGGTAGGTACGGTTTCTATCGAGAAGTCCGAGTACCTTTCCAAGCTGCTCAAGAAGAAGGGCGTTGAGCATAATGTCCTCAACGCAAAGTATCATGACAGAGAGGCTCTGATCGTTGCACAGGCAGGTAAGCTCGGTGCTGTTACCATCGCTACCAACATGGCAGGCCGTGGTACCGATATAACACTGGGCGGTAATGCCGAGTATCTGTCCCTGGCACAGCTCCAGAAAGAGGGCTATACCGAGGAGCAGGCTGTTGAGGCTGCAAGCTTCTCCAATACACAGGATGAGGAGATACTCACCGCAAGAAAGAGATACAGAGAGCTTTATGATAAGTACAATGCTGAGGTAAAGGAGAAGGCTGAAAAGGTAAGAGCCGCAGGCGGACTTTACATCATCGGTACGGAAAGACATGAGTCAAGACGTATAGATAACCAGCTAAGAGGACGTTCAGGCCGTCAGGGCGACCCCGGCGAGAGCACATTCTTCCTGTCACTGGAAGATGACCTGATGCGTATATTCGGCGGCGATAAGATCACCACTATGATGGATTCGCTGAATGTTGATGAGCATACACCTATCCAGTCCAAGATGCTTACAAGCGTTATCGAGTCTTCACAGAAGAAGATCGAGGGCAGGAACTTCAATATAAGAAAGAACGTACTTAACTACGACGATGTTATGAATACTCAGCGTGAGATAATCTACGGTCAGAGACAGATGGTGCTCGACGGTGAAGATCTCCACGAGTACATTATCAATATGATAAAGGACTTTGTGAATGACTCTGTGAATATGTATGTACAGGGCGACATCGCTGATGACTGGAACCTTGTGGGTCTGAAAGAAAGACTCAATGGTCTGCTGACCAATGAGGACGACTTCAACTACACATCCGAGCAGATGGACGAGCTGACCCGTGACAAGATCACAGATATTCTTATGGAGAGAGCTAATAAGATTTACGCTGCAAGAGAGGAAGAGCTGGGCTCTGAGCTGCTGCACGAGATCGAGAGAGTTTGTCTGCTGAAGGTAGTTGATACCAAGTGGATGGATCATATCGACGATATGGAAGAGCTCAAGAGAGGTATCTCCCTGAGAAGCTACGGTCAGAAGAACCCTGTTGGAGAAGCTACGGTCAGAAGAACCCTGTTGTTGAGTACCGTATGGAAGGTATGGATATGTTCGATGCAATGATCGAATCTATCCGTGAGGATACAGTAAGGATGCTGTTCACCATCAAGGTAAGACAGCAGGCTGCTCCCCAGAGACAGGAAGTTTTAAAGCCTATGGAGCACCACAACATGACTGTACGCAACAAGAAAAAGGTCGGCAGGAACGATCCTTGTCCCTGCGGCAGCGGCAAAAAGTATAAGGATTGCTGCGGAAAGAACTGATAGATAATTTTGAACAGGACGGCTATTATAGTAAACGACACTGAGAGAGCCTGCATTCAGCACTTGCCCGACTATGATACTGGTTTGGGCGAGAGGCAGTGCTCAAAGGCATGGTCGTTTAATGTAGGACCGTCCTGTTTTAAGTGTTCAAACGATGCGAAAAAGCATAGTTTGGATCGGGAGAAGCTTAGTGAGCAGCTCCTGTAAGATAGATAATTCTAAGATGGAGTGATTTAAATGTCAACAGCATTCAAGGGTGCGGATATACTTCTGCCCAAGAACGCAGATATGCAGAAATGGTCGGTAGTTGCCTGCGACCAGTATACTTCCGAGCCCGAGTATTGGGACAGAGTGGAGAAGTTCGTGGGTAATGATGAGAGTACATATAACCTTATACTGCCCGAGGTCTATCTCGAGCAGCCCGGTGTGGATTACCGCATCGACAGGATACACCGCACCATGAAGGAGTATCTGGAGAAGGGCGTTTTTGAGGAATACAAAAATGCAATGATCTATATCGAGCGCACACAGAACGACGGACGTGTGAGAGCTGGTCTTGTGGGTGCGATAGACTTGCAGGAGTATGAGTATTATAAGGGCTCGGAGTCACAGGTGAGGGCTACGGAGGCTACCGTCATCGAGCGTATACCGCCCCGTATCAAGATAAGAAAGGGCGCACCCATCGAGCTGCCACACATCATGATACTGATAGATGATGTCAAAAAACGTATCATCGAACCGCTGGCTGAAAAGAAGAATGAGTTCAAGATGGTATATGACTTCGATATG
Source organism: uncultured Ruminococcus sp. (assembly GCA_902788785.1). Lineage (GTDB taxonomy): Bacteria > Bacillota > Clostridia > Oscillospirales > Ruminococcaceae > Hominimerdicola. The sequence continues at coordinate 63,038 of CADALT010000011.1, read as the reverse complement.
ATGGAAAAGGGCGGTCATCTTACAGGCTGGCTGCTGGACGAAGACAGCAGGGAACAGGTCGAGGCACTGCTGGAGCGTTTCTCGGGACAGGAAGCTTTCGAGCGCCGCTACGGCATGAAGGGCAGACTTCCCCTGACTTTTGCCATGGGCGACGGAAACCATTCGCTGGCAACTGCAAAGGAGTTCTATGAGACACTCAAACGTGCAGAACCGGGCAAGGACCTTTCAAAGCACCCTGCAAGATATGCGCTGGTGGAACTGGTCAACCTGCATTCGCCTGCGCTGGAATTCGAGGCTATACACCGTATAGTTACCGAGGTCGATGAGGCAGACCTTATGTCTGCAATGACGGAAAAGCTGGGGCTGAGCGATGAGGAGAGCGAACAGGGCTTCATCGTGGTGGAAAACGGCGAGGAGAAAAAGCTCTATATCCATAAGCCCACATCAAAGCTTACCGTGGGTTCTTTGCAGAATTTCTTAGATGACTACACCAAGGTAAAGGGCGGCAAGACCGACTATATCCACGGTGCGGAGGTAGTGTGCGAGCTGTCTAAAAAGGAGCGTTCCATAGGATTCCTGCTGCCCGATATGGGTAAGGACGAGCTGTTCCCCACAGTAATTGAGGACGGCGCACTGCCAAGAAAAACATTCTCCATGGGTCACGCATGGGATAAAAGATTTTACGTCGAAGCGAGAAAGATCTCGCTCTGACAGGCTAAACGCCATAGAAAGGCAATAACGATGTTTAAGTACGAAACACATCTACATACTGCTGAAGCCTCTGCCTGCGCTTCGGCTAAAGGTGCAGAACAGGCAAGACGCTATAAGGATGAGGGCTATGACGGCATATTCGTCACCGACCACTTCTTCAACGGCAATTCCACAGTGCATCATGAAATGCCCTGGAAAGATATGGTCGAGCGCTATTGCAGCGGCTACGAACACGCTAAGGAAGAGGGCGACAGGATAGGGCTCAAGGTATTCTTCGGGATAGAGTATACCTATGGCGGTGCAGATATACTGGTCTACGGGCTGGATAAGCAGTGGCTGCTGGATAACCCTGACTGTGACAGAGATTTCTTCGATTTTCAGCGTAAGGCAAAGGCGGCAGGTGCGCTGCTGATACACGCACACCCTTTCCGTGAGGCGGACTATCTCCGTGAGATAAGGCTGCTGCCCCAGTGGGTGGACGGTGTTGAGGTCTACAACAGCGGCAATTATAAGGACGCATTCAATGACCGTGCGCTGTGGTATGCCAAGGAATTTGGCTTCCGCATGACAGCAGGTACTGACAACCACCATCTGACTGTTGATTCGGCAAGACTTTGCGGTATTCAGAGCGAGGTGGAACTTCTCTCGGCAGCGGACTACAAAAAAGCATTCTTCGAGGATAAGATAAGCCCTATATATCCTCTGAAAAAACTGGATGGATAGTACAATGAAAGCATTTGATTTTGATAACACGCTCTATCGGGGCGAAAGTACGGTGGATCTCCTTATATACGTGATAAGGAAGAACAAGCGCATAGCCCTGTGGATGCCTGTAATATTCTGGAATCTGATAAAGTACAAGCTGTGCATAATAAGCGGCGAACGCATGGAAGCCATAGCGGAAAGCTTTTTCAAGGATATAAGCTTTGACAGGGAAGAACTTGAAAAGTATGTAAGAGAGTTCTGGCAGAAGAATTCGTGCAAACTTGAAAATGCCATGCTAAAGCGTATCGGCAAAGATGACCTGATAATTACCGCAGGACCATCTTTCCTGTTTGAGCCGATAAAGCATAGGCTTGGCACAGATAACCTTATATGTTCCGAGGTAGATATAGATAAGGGAAAGCTTGTTTATCTCAACTTCAGCTCAAACAAGGTCAAGCGTTTCCGTGAGGTCTACGGCGAGCGGAAGATAAGTGCTTTCTATACAGACTCCTACAACGATCAGGCTATGATGGATATTTCCGATAAAGTTTTCCTTATCAAAATCAAGCGCAGGAAAGTCAAGCGCATAAAGTAAGGGCGGTCATAAGTAAAAAAATAACGGAGCTTTTGCATTACGCATCAGCTCCGTTTTATTATTTGCAGAAATTGTCTATATAGCGGTCTATGCAGCTTTCAATGACGGTAACAGCTTCATCCGAGCCTTTTACATCGTCTATGACGGTGTCCTTGTGCTCCAGCGCCTTGTATACCGTGAAGAAATGCTTCATCTCCTCAAAGATGTGCGCAGGCAGTTCCGATATATCTTTGTAGACATTGTAGGTCGGGTCGTTGAAAGGTATGCAGATTATTTTTTCGTCTGCCGCACCGTTATCCATCATCATTATCATGCCGATGGGGTAGCAGTCCACCAGCGACATGGGTTCGAGCGTTTCCGAACACAGCACAAGTACGTCCAGCGGGTCGCCGTCCTCCGCATAGGTACGGGGGATAAAGCCGTAGTTCGCAGGATAATGGGTGGACGTATAAAGTATCCTGTCCATTTTAAGCAGTCCCGTGGTCTTGTCCAGCTCGTACTTGACTTTAGAGCCTCTGGGGATCTCGATGACCGCTGTAAAACTGTTTTTGGAGATAGCCTTTGGTGAGATATCATGCCATATGTTCATAGTCATTCCTCCTCATACCTGTACATACCTGCCTCTTCCAGCGCTTCGGGTATGTCGTATACAGTCTCACCCTCGACCTCTACGGAAGAAAGGCTGCCCGGGGCATCTTCCGAGAAGTGTTCCCACATGGAGTCGGGCTTGGCAGTTTTTTGTATACCGAGTCCGCCCAGCAGCTTTTCGGCAGCTTTGGTCTTTTGGGTATATATCATGAACTCCTGATAGTCCATGAAATAAAGCTCCTCCTCCGAACTGTTCGAGCCGAAACCGAAACGGCTGAGCCCGTCCTGGATAAGCAGTTCGCCGTAGCGTTCCATTATGGCGTGGGCGACTTGTTTTGTGCAGTTATCTAAGTAGTAGATGTCGTATCCATCGCTGTCCTCACGGGCAAGCTCCAGCAGGAAGAACACGGGGTCATCAACAAGGTCGATAAAACCTTCTGCCAGCTTTCCCATAAGGTCGGCAGAGATGATACCGTTTATGCTGCTGCCCTCGGTCTTGTAGCCGCTTGACAGTTTATCCGCATCGGGGGAATTTACGCCCTGACAAATCAAAAATCCCATTGTACACCCCCGTTATTCTGCTGCCTGACTGCTATCAGCGTTTGTTTCAGCCTGTGAGTTCACCTTGGTAGGCTGAGATACGCCCACAGGTGTGGCTGCCCTGACACGGTCGTTGTTTATTGCTGTGATATGTGCGGCGGAAGAACACTCTGCCACCGACATTGTAAACAGCAGGTCGGTACAGCCCACATCCTTGCAGAACTGTACTGCATTAAGCTCAAATGTTCTGTAATCGCACAGATATATCTTTTTGAAACTGTGTGTAAAGAAAGGTACCAGTGCCTTTGCGCTGCTGCTGCCCATGATGACCAGTGTGCGGTCATTATCGCAGTCAGTTTCCACCTGAACTATGCCGTCGCCGCTGCCCAGTATCGCATTGAAGCATTCAGCACCGTGGGCATCATCGAAGAACATATCGTCTGTCTCACTGTTCTTGAACTCTTTGTCGAAGTAGGTGACAGTGAACTCGTTCTCGGGCTTGTAGTAGATGAACTGATCGGTAACGGAGTTCATCCTGCTGTCGCTCGTGCGTTTAGTGAGACTTCCCGTGAAGTCCTCGGCAGTATACTCGGTGTAGGTATCAAGGCTCGGGTATTTTACCCCTGCCTTGTCCGCAAAGACCTTGCCTGCGTAGTATGCGCCACGGGGCTGCCAGCGGTGGTCGGAGCGTGAATAGATATATTCTTCCGTATGCTGGCTGAGAGTCTCGTAAACATCGGCATTTATAACGCCTTTGAGTTCTGCGGCGATATTGTCCATGTTGTCCTTCTGGTCTGCCATGGTCGTGCGCAGATCCTTGGGCAGATAGTAGGCTGCCGCTGAGGGCACGGACATATTATATACATTTACCTCGCCGAGGGCTTCTTTGTACTTGTTTAAGGTGTGGGCATAGTCTGTGCCTGCATCGAACTGACCGTTAAAGCCTGCCAGCGCACGCATATTCTCGCCCTCGCCTGTGAATATTATCTCGCCCGAAACTATGCAGTCATCAAGGTCGCCTGTTATCTCGGTGACGCTGTCGCTGATGACACCGGGAGTGTGGGGCTGTACCGCAGGTTCAGTTTCGGTGGCAATTTCGGCTTCGCTCTCATCGGGAGCGGTGGTCTGTACAGTTTCTTCCTCGGTGGGTGTTTCGTCCACAGGGGCTGTAACAGCTTGCTTCGGGGCATCGGGAATATTATCCGCATCAATGCCACGCATCATGCCCACAAATACACCGAACTGCTTGAAGCTTTCACGTCCGGGTACGGTGTCGGTGAAGAACTCGTCGATACCCTCGGCATACTTGCCCGATAACAGGTCTTCCCACGTAAATTCAGGAAACGATGCCAGCTCACGCTGTTCGGAGGGGCTGTAGCCCAGTGTTCTCTCCATGAACAGCAGTGTAAAGAATATCACGAACACCACACAAAGGCTCATTATGGAGTTGATGAACCTGAATTCCAGCTCGTGGAGATTGGGCTTGCGGCGCTTGTTGAGCCTGCGTGGCTTTATGTCGCTCACCTGTCTTGCGGCTTTGCTGAGCTGGGCTTTTTCGGTTATCTGTGTATGGTGGGTCTTATCTTCCTTTTCGTATTCCTCACGGATGCTGCCTGCCTTCTCCTTATGGACACGGTTTATCATCGCAGAGAAATTATATTCGTCGTCCTTTGCCTTGTCTGACACCTTGCTCTGTTTTTCAGGCACGGGCTTTTTGACATTTAGCTTGGTGGGCTGGGCTTTCTTTGGGGTATCAGCCTTGCGTACCTGCTTAGCCTCGGGCTTCTGAACGGGTCGTGGAGAAGTCACGGGCTTTGCCTGCTCTGTCTTTTTGGGCGCAGCTTCGCTCTTTTCTGCCGACTTCTCAACAGTTTTTTCGGTCACTGTTTTTTGGGGCTGAGTCTTGACGGGCTCTTTTTTAAGCTCTGTTTTGGCAGGCTTGATTTTCTCAGGCTCGACCTTTTTTATCTCGGCTGTGGGAGCTTCCTGAGCAGGCTCCTCTTTTGGGACGCTTTTTTTCTCAACAGTCTTTTTCAGTTCCTTAGTGGGCTCATCGGTCTCGAAAAGGTCATCGAACTTCATCTTGCTCAAAGGCATATTGATGGAGACTGTGCGCTTGTTGGGAGTATCTGTCGATACAGGTCCACGGGCAGGCATATTGAGCATCAGCTTCTGCTTGTTGACCTTTGGCGGAACACGGCACACACCGTGGCTGTCCATATCCATCACAAGCTCCTGCTTGCGTGGAGGTTCATTTAGTATGGGGAAAAGCGGCTCATCGTCCACAGGGGGCATATTCCTCTGCGGAGGTCTTTTCTGCGGCTCGGGCTGTCTTATGACAGTGGGCTGTGGTGCCGACCTTACGGGCTGCTTTTTGGCAGCAGTCTTCACGGCGGAGACATCTATCTCGCCCGTGGTATCGTCTATCCATACGCTCTTTTTGGGCTTGAGCAGGGGAGTATCCGTCCATACGCTGTGACTGCGCTTGCGGCGCTCTTCACGTATCTTATCGACTATCTTATCATGTTCGGCACTGTCCTCGGACTGACTGCGGAAATCCCTTGGCACAAAATCTCTTTCAGCTTTATTCGGAGCCGTCTGTCGTGGGCTTTTTACGGGTCTGTCCGTCTCGCTCTTGCCTATATTGTTCAGCGACTGCTCGTAAGCTTTTGAGAGCGCATCGAGGTCAAAAGACATAGGGTCGCCGTTTTTGTTCTGTTCGTTCATCTTCTATCACCTGTTCAGATATTGAAATATATGAATGGATAACTCCTGCTGCTAAGCATAAGGCTGCCTGCGAGGAGAAGCAGTGCGTTGCAGATAACTCCTGCTGCCTGATAAGCATAGGCACTGCCTGCGGAGCGGAAAGCTTTTTCACGCAGCTTCGGTATAATTGGCAGCGAGAATAGTATCGCTGCGGCAAAAAGCCATATGTTACCAAGGAAAACTCTGCCCGTATAAGCATCGGCAAAGGCATTGCCGTTAAGACCTATAAGTCCTTTCAGGAAGCCTACCAGTGCAGGCAGCTTATTGAAATAGAACATACCGAAGGATATTATCAGTACGAGTTTGGTATAGATATGTGCTGCGGCGGAAGGCATTTTCTTCATGCGCTTTTTGCCTATGAAAGTCTCGGTCATCATGAATATGCCGAGGAAAAGTCCCCAGATGAGGAAGTTGAGGTCAAGTCCGTGCCACAGTCCCATGAGGACGCAGCCCAGCAGGTATGCGATACCTTTCATCTTGCCTGCAAAAAGTTTTGTATAGATCATGTGGTCTTTGAAGAATGAGGTCAGGGAGATGAACCAGCGGTCCATAAAGTCCCTTATACTCTTGCAGACCATGGGGTAATTGAAGTTCTCACCAAAATGGAAACCGAATATCCTGCCGATACCCGATGCTATATCGCAGTAGCCCGAAATATCGAAATACAGCCACAGCATAGTCATTGCAGCGCCCAGCCAGCAGCCCAGCACCGAAAGGCTCGATAATGCAGCGTAGCCGTCGGACTTTTCGCCGAAAAGCCTGTGTACCGCATCAGCCAGATAATTTGCAAGTATGGCTTTTTTACAAAGACCTATGGAAAGCTTGGTAAAGCCCTCGGAGAAATCCTGTATAGTGGTCTTGCGGTCGGTGAGTTCCTTGCCTATGGTCGAATAGCGCACCACGGGACCTGCCGAAAGCTTTGCGAAGAACGATATGTACAGCAGAAATTTGATAAAGCTGCGCTCGGGTTCGACCTTGCGGCGGAAACATTCAACATTATATGAGATAGTCTGTAGTGTGTAAAAACCAAGTCCCAGCGGCATGGTGAGTATGCTTGCGGCAGATGTCACTGGCAGGATGTATTTGTATAGTCCGAAAAGCCCTATGTCAAAGATGATGGCGAATGCCAGCGTCAGCTTGCCGCTGATGCCCTTATGTTCACCGATAAAGCGTCCCGTGAAATAGTTCATCACCGCCGATATCAACAGCGCAGCCACCCATTTAGGGTCGCCCCATGCGCAGAAAATAAACGAGAATATTATAAGCACTATGTTGCGTGTATCCGTGCTGCGTGTGAGAAAATAGCAGATCAGGCACACGGGCAGGAAGAAATACAGAAAAAGAAGGTCTGCAAATAACACGTTATCTAACTCCTAACAATATGGTATGATGCTAAACGCAAACAAAGCAAGTATGAGCTTATGTTTGGACATTTAGTATATGTATAAGTAAACAACACCGAACATGATGAAGTGCTCTTCTATGCATACTATGATAATTATATCATTCTTTTTGCCGCAGGTCAACCTTTTTTCGCAAAATAAGTGAAAAAAATCGGACTATTGCACGGCGATATTTCGGTAAATTCAGCAAAAGGAACGTGGCAGCAGGGTCACAAGATAAGTAAGAAAGCTAATGATACACGGTCTGCTTAAAAGTCTTAAGCAAAAATTAAGTTATTCTAAAGTAAATACTCGGGAACTAATCTTGAAAAGAGCCCGTGGATATGCTATAATTTATACAACGTTTGTTAAACAGAATGGAGGCAGTGTATGAGAATAAAATGGAAGGAGTTAAACCGTGGCATAGTGCTGGCAGTAGTGCTGGCGGCAGGTTTAACGGTGAGCGTCATAATACAGGACGCAAAATTTGAAAAAAACATACCCGACATTGAAAACCGTATGGAAGAACTCGGGCAGGAACTGGCAGAAAGCTCCATAGGCAGCGGTGAGGCTGTAAGGCGCAAGCAGAGGGCTTTTATAATGAACGAATATGTTGACCGCAAGTCTAAAGTCGAGGACACGATGGCGACTATCGCCAAGGGCAATATGCTGTTTATGGCAAATCAGCCCTCAAAAGAGAACGGCGAGGTAAAGTCCGGCGAGTTCAGATCAAAGCGTATAGATGTCTATAAGGCAGGTCCAAACGGTGCAACGGTGGAGCTAGAGTACGAGATGAAAGTCGATATGATAGGTACCCCCGAGATCATGCAGTTCGGAGAGATGATGCAGACCGAATGGTATTTTGAAGATGTTATCGGAGAAAAAGATGTGACCAAAAAGTTGACAGCTGAACACAGCGTTGTGGTCAATGGTACATATACGGTTACGCTGGAAAAAAGTGACGGAGTCTGGAAAATAGCTACAGCAGGCGGTTTCTCTGATCTCAGCGTTGAAGGAAAAGAGAACGGAGGTGGTATGGGTGTCGGATAACAGAGAAGTTGTACTTAGCGTAAAAGGGCTCAATAAGTATTTCGGAAAGAAGCAGATACTTCACGACCTGGAGCTTGAATGTTACAGAGGCGAGGTCTTTGGTTTTCTGGGACCCAACGGTGCAGGTAAGACCACGACCATCAAGATGGCAGTGGGACTGCTGCGCATAGATGAGGGCGAGATAACTATCTGCGGACATAATGTGGAAAAGGAATTTGAGGAAGCTATGGCGAATGTCGGCGGCATAGTTGAGAACCCCGAGATGTACAAATTCATGACAGGCCGTGACAACCTCAAACAGTATGCACGCATGAGAGGTCTGGATTTTTCGGAGATAGACAAGGCTGTGGAGATAGTAAAGCTCTCCAACAGGATAAATGAGAAGGTATCGGGCTATTCGCTGGGTATGCGCCAGAGACTGGGTGTGGCGCAGGCGCTTATGCACAAGCCCAGACTGCTCATATTGGACGAACCTACGAACGGTCTTGACCCGCAGGGCATCAAGGAGCTCAGAGATATACTCAGACAGCTTGCCCATGAAAGCGGCGTTTGCGTTATGGTATCATCACACCTCATGAGCGAGATGGAGCTTATGTGCGACAGAGTAGGTATAATCGCAGAGGGTCATATGATAGGTACCTACACCATGGACGAGATAAAGTCAAGATCCGAGGGCGACAAGGCAAGCTATATCATAGAGACAGATGATGAAAAGGCGGCTGCCAAGGTGCTGGATATTGATGTAACATCTGTCGGCGGCGGCAAGCTGCGCATTGATCTTGACAGTGAAACTGCAAGGCAGAATATCGCAGCCATAATAAAACAACTCTCTGCGGCAGATATAAATATATACTCTGTTGTGTGTGAGGAAAACAAGAAGCTCGAAGATGTGTTCATTGAGCTTACCAATAGGGAAGGAGATGGACAGATTGCATAACTTCGTGGGACTTGTGAAGAACGAGTACATAAAGATATATAAAAAGACTTCCACACGAGTGCTGCTGGTGATATTTGTAGCTGTGGTGATATGCTATCCCGGTATCATGAAGCTGGTAAATCATATTTCTATGGAGGAAATGAATTCGTATAGCAATGATATTTCGTGGAAGGAGAATATCATACAGGAAGATCTGTATACGCTGAAAAACGGCGAGGACAAAAGCGGTCTTGCGCAATACAAGATAGAAGCGCTGGAGGCTGCGGATATAAATGAACAGTGGCAGTTCGATGCGGTTATGAACATAAAAACGCTGAACAAGGCTGATGACAAGCAGGAGATACAGAAGCTCACCATGCTCATGAAAACGAACGACTGGAGAGGCTACTGCAAGTACAGGGTGGATGAACCAAAGACAGAAAGCGACACCTGGGAAATGCAGTACAGGCTCGACCATGATATCCCATTCAGCGGTGAGGAATATGCCGAAGAGAATAAGATCATAGAGAATGTGGTAAATGCCATGGCGGGCTATACGGATTATTATCAGTCGACTTTGTCAAGCACCGATCAGGTCATCATTGGCAAGTATATGCTGGATAACGGTATCTACGAGAATACCTCGGCTAAAAACTCGAGACTTACATCTATAGACCCCTATGAGAAATTGACTTTCTGGGACGTGTTTATCAGGACACCTTTCTTAGTGACGGGCATAGGCTATATCATGCTGGCGCTGGCAGGCAGCTGCGTGGCAAATGAGTTCAGCCAGGGAACCATAAAGTTCTTGCTGATAAATCCCGTTAAGCGTGGCAAGATATTTGCGGCGAAGTATTTCACGGTCATCACCATGGGGCTTTTGCTGATGCTCATCACCCTTATCATCAGCATACCCGTAACAGGCATATTCTTCGGATTTGATGGCTTTACAGCACCATATCTGGAGGTAGTTAAGGAAGATGTCGTGGTGAAGAGCTCCATGATACATATGGTAAAGACATATCTGATAGCAAGTGTGGGCATGGTCATCATGTCGACCATGGCTTTCATGATCTCATGCCTTGCCAAGAGCAGTGTACTTGCCATTATCGTAGGCTTCATCATGAGCTCTGTGGGCGCTACCATATCTATGATAATGTCATCGTTCCATATTGACTGGGGCAGATATCTTATATTTGCAAACACCGATGTGCTGGGGATACATAACGGCACAACATCATTCCCGAATCAGACGATGGGCGTTGCACTGGTGGTCATAGCGGTACACATGGTTGTGTTCCTGCTGACTGGATGGGACGCATTTACACGACGTTCGATCTAGCTTATATTAAACGGCATAAATTTCTGTACATTCCACACTCATCGAAACAAGTATCATAGTTCCGACAAGTGTCGAATGTAGAAATTTTAATGTCGTTTACTATTAACTAAAAGCTTGCACGAGCCTGTATACGGCGAGTGCGGGCTTTTTGTCTATAATGCGCTCAAGAACCACGCCGTGCTTGACAAAATCAGGGAAAAGGGTTATAATAAATAAGTACGGCTTGTGCCGTGATGTTTAATAATATTATTCTTTCTGAAAGGGGTACTGACAATGCCTAAGTTTTACATTACTACTCCGATATATTACCCATCGGGTGATCCGCATATCGGTCATTGCTATACCACAGTCGCCTGCGACTCTATTGCGAGGTATAAGCGAATGCAGGGCTATGATGTCATGTTCCTGACAGGTACTGACGAACATGGTCAGAAGATCGAGGATAAGGCAAGAGATAAGGGCGTTACTCCTCAGCAGTATGTTGATGAGATCGTGGCTACGTTTAAAAAGCTCTGGAGCTATATGAACATCAGCTATGACAGATATATCAGGACTACAGATGATTACCACATCGAGAGCGTCCAGAAGATATTCAAGGAGCTTTATGACAAGGGCTATATCTACAAGGGCGAATACAGGGGCAAATACTGCACACCCTGCGAGAGCTTCTGGACAGAGAGCCAGCTGGATGCTGACGGCTGCTGTCCCGAGTGCCACCGTCCTGTAAAGGAAGCTTCCGAGGAGGCTTACTTCTTTAAGATGTCGCCGTTTGCCGACAGGATAGAAAAGCTGCTTACCGAGACTGATTATCTGCGTCCCAAGACTAGGGCAACAGAGCTGGTAAACAACTTCATCAAGCCCGGTCTTGAAGACCTGTGTGTTTCGAGAACTTCTTTCAAATGGGGCATACCCGTGACCTTTGACCCCAAGCACGTAGTTTACGTTTGGGTGGACGCACTCTCGAATTACTGCACAGCACTGGGTTACAAGAACGGCAAGTACAATGATTATGATAAATACTGGCCCGCAGACGTTCATATGGTAGCTAAGGATATAATGAGATTCCACGCTATCATCTGGCCTGCTATACTCATGGCACTGGAAGAGCCTCTGCCTAAGCACCTGGCTGTTCACGGCTGGATAACCTTCCAGAACAAGAACGGTGAGGCGCAGAAGATGTCGAAGTCGCTGGGCAACGTGGTAGACCCCTTCATGTTGGGCGAACGCTACGGTGTTGACGCTATAAGATACCATATCCTGCGTGAGATGGCTCTGGGTGCTGACAGCGCATTCTCCAACGAGATCATGATAAACCGCATAAATTCCGACCTTGCTAACGGTTTCGGCAACCTGGTATCACGTACTGTTGCCATGGCTGATAAGTATTTCGGCGGAACTCTTCCCGAGAAGCGTCTGGAGGGCGATTTCGATCAGTCCCTCAAGGATTGCCTGCTCTCTGTTCGTGAGAAGGTGGATAAGTGCATAGATGAGACACGTCTTAAAAATGCACTGGAGGAGATATTCGTTGCGGTAGACCGTGCAAATAAGTATATCGACGAGACCGAGCCATGGATACTTGGCAAGGACGAATCGAAGTATGACAGACTTGCATCTGTTCTCTACAATCTGCTGGAGTCGATACGTATAATATCCACTCTGCTTTCGGCATTCATGCCAACTATCATGCCTAAGGTGTGGGAGCAGATAGGCGCATCGGCTGACATCTGCACATACGAGAACGCAGGCAAGTTCGGCGTGCTGCCTGTAAATGTTACTGTTCATAAGGGCGAGATACTCTTCCCCAGAATAGATATGGACAAGGAGATAGCAGAGCTCAATGCTATCATCGAGAAGAACATGGCTGAGGCTAAGGCTAAGCTTTCGGCTGATGAGGCTGCAAATAATTTTGAGCCTGCTGCACTGGGTGATGAGATAACTATCGACGATTTCGGCAAGGTCGAGCTGAGAGTAGCCGAGGTCAAGGCTTGCGAGAAGGTAAAGAAGTCCAAGAAGCTCCTTTGCTTACAGCTTGATGACGGTTTCGGCGGCAGACAGGTAGTCAGCGGTATCGCACAGTGGTACAAGCCCGAAGACCTCATCGGCAAGAAGGTCATCATTGTGGCTAACCTGAAGCCTGTTACCCTCTGCGGAGTTGAGTCCAACGGCATGATATGTGCTGCTGATGCACCCGATGGTTCTGCAAGGGTGGTATTCCCCGACCAGACTCTGCCAAACGGCTCTAAGATAAGGTAATGGATCTGCTGATAGCTTTAGTGCTTTATGGGATATTGACCATCGGCACGGGTATAGCAGGCATAACTTCTCTTGCGATAGGAGTAGTCAAGATAATCAAGGGTGCCGACGGAACATCAAAAGCACCGATGATACTTATTATATGCGGTTTGCTGATGCTGATAAAATTTATGTGGGACTTATCAAACATAATTTAGCATGGTGCTCTGAGATACTTTTTCAAAAAAATAAAGCCCGATATCCTTATCGGGCTTAAATAAGCGTCCGTAGCTCAGCTGGATAGAGCGTCAGACTCCGACTCTGAAGGCCGCAGGTTCGACTCCTGTCGGGCGCACTCCCTAGCCCGGAAAGCCGATTCGTCACGTTATTTCGCTTAATAGAAAAAACAGGCGCTCGAAGCATCAGCAAACGTCAGCACTGCTGATATTGTGCACAAACAAAGTTTTACGGAGGAGATAGCATGGAAATAATAAAATATCCTTCCGAAAAAGAGGTCGATAACGCAGTCCGTGAGAAAGAACCTCTGCTGGTACTTATCTCTTTCGATGGCAAACGAGCGATAGTAAGCCATGTTGACGAAGCGGTCGAGCATCATATCTTGCTTTCCAAGGCGAGTGAGATGATGGGGCTTGGTCTCAAAAGCAGCGATATCGACAAGTTTTTCCGTATCGTTCTTGATGATGAGGGCGCAGACTGGACGTTTGTATGTCCGCCCGATTATAAAGGCATTGATGATAAACAGCGCAGGATAAGTGCATTTTACAAGGACGGCTTTGCGGTTATCTCGGATGTGCTTTCCGAGATGGGATTCATGGTCGGGATAAATATCCCCAGACGTTATCGCAGACATTTTGATTATATGATGGATGAATAGCAAACAGGATGGAGTTTTTACTCCATCTTTTTTTGTGCCTAGAAAGGGCAGCCAACATAAAAAAACAGAGCGAACATAAAATGTCCGCTCTGTCAATGTTTATAAAATCAAATTATCCCATTACAACTTCAACTTCGTGAGTTGTGCCCTTATCGAATACAGGCAGGATATTGCCGTTTATCTTAGTGCCGTCAACAGTTACAGCCTTTATGCCCTTGCAAACGTGGTCGGGGTTCTTGACTGTGATGTTGTAGGTGTTGTCACGGAACTTTCTTGTCAGCTTGAAGCCGTCCCATGCCTCGGGTATAGATGGGTCGATCTTCAGACCGTCATAGTCGGGTATGCAGCCCAGGATGAACTGTGAAACAGCCACAAAGTTCCAGGAAGCTGTACCTGTCAGCCAGCTGTTCTTAGCTTCGCCGTGTCTCTTGGCGTCCTTACCTGCGATCATCTGAGCATATACATAAGGCTCTGTTCTGTGCAGGTCGGAGATATCCTCCAGATATGCAGGAGCTATCTTGCTGTAATATTCAAATGCCTGATCGCCTCTGCCGATAGCAGCCTCAGCGCAGATTATCCAAGCGTTGTTGTGGCAGAAGATACCTGCGTTCTCCTTATAGCCTGCGGGATATGTGGATATCTCGCCGTACTCCTTATAATACTTAGTGAAAGCAGGGTTGTTGAGCACCAGACCATACTTGCTGTCCAGATACTTCTTGACGCTGTTCATGGTGGTGATGTCCTTGCCGCTCTCCTTGCCAAGACCTGCCATAACAGCGAAGCCCTGGGGTTCGATGAATATCTTGCCCTCTTCACACTCGTGTGAGCCGACCTTCTTGCCGAAGTCGTCGTATGCACGCAGGAACCATTCGCCGTCCCAGCCGTACTCGAGAGTATTCTTGTTCATGGTGTCGATAGCTTCCTGAGCCTTTGCAGCCTCATCATCAAGACCCTTCATCTTGCACAGTGCAACGTACTCAGGTCCTATGTAAGCCATCATAGCAGCTACCATTACGGATTCTGCCACACGGCTGAACTTGTCAGCGCCGTACTTAGGCGAAGTATATGTCTGGAAGCTCTCACCGGGAGTATCGGAATGACAGCTGAGGTTCAGGCAGTCGTTCCAGTCTGCTCTCATGGCAAGAGGCATACCGTGGGGACCCACAGCCTTAGCAACGTGCCAGAAGCTCTGCTTCAGGTGGTGCATCATGCTCTGAGCCTTGCTCTCATCGTTATCGTAAGGCACGTTCTCATCGAGGATAGTCTTATCGCCTGTTTCCTTGATATACTGAGCGGTGGAGAGTATCATCCACAGCGGGTCATCGGAGAAGTCGCCGCCGATAGCGTCGTTACCCTTCTTGGTAAGGGGCTGATACTGGTGATAGCATCCGCCGTCCTCATACTGTGTAGCAGCCAGATCGAGAATTCTCTCTCTTGCTCTGTCAGGTATCTGGTGAACGAAGCCCAGCAGATCCTGGTTGGAGTCACGGAAGCCCATGCCTCTGCCGATACCGCTCTCGAAGTAAGATGCGGATCTTGACATATTGAATGTTACCATGCACTGGTACTGGTTCCAGATATTTACCATTCTGTTGAGCTTATCATCAGCAGTCTCAACGTGGTACTGGCTGAGGAGCTCTTCCCAGCTTGCCTTCAGGTCAGCGAGAGCCTTGTCAGCCTTCTCTGCGGTATCCATAGCTTTTATCATCTCATAAGCCTTGGACTTGTTCATTGTGCCGTCAGCGTTCCACTTATCCTTACCGTTCTCAACATAGCCCAGTACGAATACCAGTGTCTTCTCCTCGCCTGCGTCCAGTGTAACGTCGATGCAGTGGGAAGCTACAGGCGACCAGCCGTCAGCTACAGAGTTCTTAGGCTCACCTGCCATAACAGTGCCCGGGTTAGCAAAGCCGTTGTAGATGCCGCCCATGAAAGTCTCTCTGTCGGTATCAAAGCCGCTTATCTCGGTATTTACGGTATAGAAAGCGAAGTGATCTCTTCTCTCCTTATACTCGGTCTTATGAATGATGGTAGAGCCTTCTATCTCGACCTCACCTGTGTTGAAGTTCCTCTGGAAATTCTCGCCGTCATCCTGTGCATTCCACAGACACCACTCCTGGAATGAGAACAGTTTGAAGCTCTTCTTTGCATTGCCCTTGTTCTTGAGGACTACCTTCTGCACTTCGCCGTTGTAGTCAACAGGAACGAAGAAAGTTACCTCAGCCTCGATGCCGTTCTTTTCGCCCTTGATGATGGTATAGCCCATACCGTGGCGGCAGGAATAAGCGTCGAGCTCGGTCTTTACGGGACTCCAGCCCGGGTTCCAGACTGTGCCGTTATCGTTTATATAGAAATATCTTCCGCCCATATCCACGGGAACGTTATTGTAGCGGTATCTTGTGATCCTTCTCAGTCTTGCGTCCTTGAAGAAGCTGTAGCCGCCTGCGGTGTTGGAAATGAGTGAGAAGAACGCCTGTGTGCCCAGATAGTTGATCCAGGGATAAGGTGTTCTTGGGTCGGTGATGACATACTCCTTATTGATGTCGTCAAATGATCCGAATTTCATTGATTGATTTCCACCTTTCATTTTTTCATTATATATTCCACCTTTCCCACGAAAGATATGGGAAAGACTTCTTAACGTTTATAGTAAACGACATTAAAATTTCTACATAGGGGACTTGTCGGAACTATGATACTTATTTCGATGAGTTTCCGATGTATAGAAATTTATGTCGTTTAATATAGTTTACGGGGGTCCGAGTTCAAGAAGTTCGTCTGTTTCGGGGGCATGGGGATAGCGCTGTGTCATCGAGCCATCGCTCCAGCTTACATACATTACCCTGCCGTTTCGTATAGCGACTTCATAATATTCTCTGTAGAGGGGCTTCATCTTATCCTCTATCATGTTGGTCATCTCAGAACCCTCATAGCTGTGGTGTATCCCACCCCAGGGTTTCTCCGAGGCTTGTTCGTAGTAATCCGAAGCCAGATTATAAGCCTGATAAGCCTTGCGGTAAAGCATACCGTCCATAGCTTCGGGCGCACCTACCTCGGTGATGAGTTCGATGCGTGTCTCGCCCTTGCTGCTGACAGAAATGACAAAGTCACTGTACAGCCGTGTTTCGGGGAGGTCTTTTGGTATCAGCAGAGTTTTGAGCGTCACAAGATATCCTGCACCGCACATATCGGACTTGGCAGGGGCATAGTAGCTTATCTCCGCTTCTCCCGGATATATCGTATCGAACAGCCTTATATCTGCACCAAACTTACCCACACGGTCTGCGGTATAAGTTTTTGCAGTATCTTTTTCACCCTTTGACAACAGCCCGAACCATTCTTCCAGCATGGTTTTTGCCAGTGCTTCAGGTTCGTTTGCGGGATCATCCGCCTGCATTTCAACATGATCGAATTCAGGCTCGGGGATCTCCACGCCGTCCCATTCGCAGCCCGTACACAGCATAGCCGTACAGACCGCCGCCGTCATCAGGGAGACTTTTTTTATTCGGTATAGAACCTCTGCCAGCATTTAAAGGTCTCACCTTTCATTATCTCGCAGTAACCGCTTATCTCCTTATCAAGGCTGAGATTTGGTGCATTTATCATAGCCGTCATCGGCTCGGGGCAGAAATAGCCCTTATCACCGTCGTGGTTCCAGATATTCCAGAATTTGAATTCTTCGGATACCTCATTGAGTAAGGTTATGCCGTTCTTGATATCTCTGACGATAACACCGTTGAAGGGCTTGTCCTTGTAGGTGTTCATGACAGCGGTATACATATCGTTATCGAGTTTCTGTCCTGTGGGGGTCTTTTTGCCTGCTTTATACTCCTTATCCCGATCAGTCAGCGCAAGAAGTCTTTCGGTAGGCAGACATCTGGAGTCAAGCTCGCACTTTTCGCCAACGGGCACACAAAGTCTCAGGTCAGCTTCATTTCCGCCGTCTTTAAGGGGCGAATTGATGCAGGTATGTGTACATATGGAAACAGGCAGAGCCTTATCGGAGTTATTGGTCAGGTAGATATCCTGTCTGAGTCCGTCTTTTGAAAGCGTAAATGTATAGGATATCTTGAAATCCACGGGGAAGAACTCATACATCTCGTCGTTTTTATCATAGATATACGAGGTTATCAGCACGCATTTGCCGTTATCCTCGGAGTAGCACTCTATCTCGTGCGCTCTCTGATGCACCCAGCCGTGAATGAAATTATTGAACAAGGGTTCATTGATGGGGAAGTGGTATTCAGCATCAGATGTTTTGAGCACGCCCTTATCGAAGCGGTTAGGCAGATAGAGAGTGGGCAGACCCCAGATCTCACGCTGCTCTCTGATATTCTGCATAGAGATGAATTTCCTGAAACGGAAGATCTCCAGATCGTTCTTGTCATCTCTCATCCTGAGCACCGCAGAGCCCACAGCGGGAGCGATTATGGCAGTATATTTATCGGACTGCATTTTTACGCAGCTTTCACCCTTGAATTCATAATTCAGGTCAATTTTATTCACTGTATATTCTTCCTTTCGTGCCGACGGCAGTACAAGAGAAATACAAAAACTGCATCAAAGCGCAATTTCGCCATCGGGCATGATTTACATAGACCATTATAACACACAAGTCAGGATTATTCAAGAGTTTTTCCCGATTTTTGCCCATTTAGATAAATATTTTATAAACCTTTTGAACATCTTACCAATATTACGAAAACGTTTATGTAAATATGTCGAAAACGTTTAATATTACAACAAATTTTGCGCCGCCAAAAGAACACATCAAGTTCACAATTATGACCAATTAACTATAAAGAAATCACAGTGTTGAGATTTGTATAATTTCTCGAAAAAATTACTTTGGGCAAAAAAAATCCGGAAACAGACTTGCTGCTTCCGGAGTGTGCTATTCATTATTCAGCTGTGCAGTATTCGGCTCTGCCACGGGAGAATATATCGCCGCCGAAACGATCATCTGCCACGATAACAGGGAAGTTCTCAACATAGAGCTTCTTCACCGATTCGCACCCAAGGTCATCAAAAGCTATGACCTCGCAGGACTTTATGCAGTTGCAGGCAAGTGCGCCTGCGCCGCCGACCGCACAGAGATATACAGCGCCGTTTCTGACCACGGCATCACGTACTTCCTGTGATCTTTCGCCCTTACCGATCATTCCGCCAAGACCCAGGTCAAGCAGTCTGGGCGCAAATCTGTCCATCCTGCCCGAAGTTGTAGGGCCGCAGGAACCTATAGCCTTGCCCTCGGGGGCAGGTGTGGGACCTGCATAGTATATCACAGCGCCTTCTAAGGGGATAGGAAGTTCCTTACCCTCGTCAAGCAGTGCTGCGAAGCGCTTATGTGCGGCATCTCTTGCGGTATATACAGTGCCCGTGAGCAGTATCTTATCTCCGCATTTCAGCTCACCGCTGCGCTCTTTAAGTTCTTCCGTTCTGAAAGACCTTATATCAGACATTACACTTCCTCTTCCTCGTCGCTTACGATCTCAAGACCATCGTCGATCAGATCTCTTGCGGTATTAACAGCGCCGATGCTGCTGCCGTACAGATCATTAAGAGTTGTAACGAGCTTCTGAACGGTGTCGCTGAGAGATGTGAACTCACTCTTGACAGCTGTTCTGATCTCAACTGTATCGTTCTTGATAGCTGCAGCCTTCTCCTTAGCGTCGTTGATGAGTCTTTCAGCCTCTTCCTCGGCTTCCTTCTTGACTCTTGCAGCCTCGCTGTAAGCAGCGCCTGTAACCTGATCTGCTTCCTTCTTAGCCTCAGCCTTGGTATCCTCTGCGCTCTGTCTTGCAGCGCTGATGGTCTGCTCAGCCTCGGTGTTAGCCTTTGTAACAGTAGCCTCAGCCTGTGCGTTAGCATCGTCGATAGCCTGGTTAGCCTGTGCCTCAGCCTCATCAGTGATCTGCTTAGCATCAGCCTTAGCCTTCTCGATAGCCATATTAGCGGTCTGCTGAGCCTGAACAAAGATCTGACCCATATCGAACGCCTGCTGTGAACCGCTGTTCTCAGCCTGCTGAGCCTTCTGCTCTGCCTCTGCGACCTTATCCTTCAGATCCTCGATCTCAGCATTCTTCTGCTCGATCTCGGCATCCTTCTCAGTGATCTGCTGCTCATAGTCAGCGATCCTTACCTTCATAGTATCTGTGGAAGCCATCAGCTCAGCTATCTTCTGCTTAGCCTCTTCAACCTTAGCTTCAAGCTCCTTCTTTGCTTCATCATCGCCCTGCTGAACAGTACCTTCCTGCTGTTCAAGACGGTCGATCTGCTCTTCCTGATCCTTGACCTTGGTCTCGAGTTGATAGATCTTGGAAGTCAGCTCGTCAACATACTGCAGAACATCCTGCTTATCGAAACCGCCGACTCTTACCGTTCTCAAATATCCGCTACCAGCCATTTTCTATTCCCTCCTGAAATATATTTGCACAAATCATAATTTACGCAACTCTAAGATAAACGGTGCCTGACCGTTTATAGATACTAATTTATTATACTACAAATCGCCGCTCATTTCAACCGTAAACTTTAATAAATTTCACAATTTCGTTAAAATTCAGTAAACCATACAATTCTCAACTTAGATTTTGTGTACAATTTTCCGATATGAGCACCACATAACTCTATAATATCGTGTCCGTGCGGCTTGAATCGGATATAGCAAACGACATTAAAACTTCTTGATATAGAAATTTATGTCGTTTAATATAATTTATATAGCCATCAAAGACGAGTGATGAACTCGTCTTTGATATCAGCTGATTATTTATTTTTGAAAACGTTGAAGATATCGTCATAGATATCTGTCTTATCTGCTGCCTTAACGCCTGCCTTGTACATAGCCTCTGCATCAGCCTTCTTGTCTTCCTCTGTTCTCTGGAAGTTGAAGGTCTGTGCTGTAGGTGCAGGGGATACAGCGGCTGCATTCTGTGCTGCTGCCTCTTCGAGATTAGCAGCGGAAGGGTTGCCCTCCACAAAATCTGCGGCGATAACTGTAACATCCATGCAATCCTTGGTATCGGGATTTGTACCGTTACCGAAGATGATCTCTGCGCCGTCATCCGCAGCGTCTGCGATAGCAGCTGTCAGTTCGTCCATATCGCTGATGAGCAGGTCCTCGGACATGGATACGTTTACGATCAGTCTTCTTGCGCCGGAGATAGATGTCTCCAGTATCTTGGAAGCGATAACCTGGCTTACGATATCCTGTACCTTATCCTTGCCTTCGCCGTGGCCGATAGCGATGTGTGCTCTGCCTGCGCCCTTGAGGATAGTGGTAACGTCAGCGAAGTCAACGTTGATCTCGTCATGTCTTGTGATGATCTCAGCGATAGCGATAACGTCTGTCTTGAGCACCTCATCTGCGATCTGGTAGGACTGCTTCATGGTCAGTCTCATATCGCTTGTGATAAGGTTCTGGTTAGGTATAACGATCAGCGCATCAACGTGCTTAACGAGCTGCTCGATACCGCTCTCTGCTCTCATCATCTTCTTTACGCCCTCGAACTTGAAGGGCTTTGTAACTACAGCTATAGTCAGCTTTTCAAGGCTCTGTGCGATCTCTGCAACAACAGGAGCTGCACCTGTACCTGTTCCGCCGCCCATACCTGCGGTGATAAATACCATATCTGCGTCCTTGATAGCCTCAGCGATCTCGTCCTGGCTCTCCTGTGCGGAAGCCTCACCGATCTCAGGCTTAGCGCCTGCGCCCAGACCATGTGTCAGCTTAGCGCCGATCTGGATCTGTCTGTCAGCCATAGACTTCTTGAGTGCCTGTATATCAGTATTTACAGCTATGTATTCAACGTTGCCCTGGATACCTGCCTGCGCAATGCCGTTGAGGGCATTTCCGCCGCCTCCGCCAACGCCGATAACTTTGATCTTTGCGCCCACTACAGGCTCTTCTACAAATTCATAACTCATAGTAAACATCCTCCTGAATTTTTTCACATATTCTCCGAACCGAAGCTCTGTATTTTCTCCTGTCTCATTACCGCTAAGGTGCAGAGAACATAACTAGATACAGTAATATGATAACACAAATTCCCCGAATTGTAAAGGATTTTGCCGACATTAAGCCCTTGATAAACTTTAAACTTTTGTTAATTTGTAAAAACTTTACCAATATGTGTAGCCTGTATCCCAGTCATTTCCTCCGCCGTCCCAGGTATTATCTGTCCACGTATCGTCGGTCCAGCCGCCATTGTCAGCCTGCCAGCCGTTATCTGTCCAGCCGTTATCGTAGCCCGTGCCGTCGGTCTGACCGTTATTGCCCTGCAAAGCGCCGTCCTGCTGGATCTGCTGTGTATCGGCTGCCTGATCGGGCACGCTGTTATTATCGCCTGTACCGTTCATAGGAGCGTTGGCAGGTTCTGCCTCTGAAGAACTGTCGTCCTTTTTAACAGGGTCTTTAGCAAAATTAGGCTTACCTATGGCTTTATCCTTCGGTATAGCCGAAACGCCGCCCGAAACGCCGTTATATATAAGCGTACCCTCGTAGTTCGGTGCGAGAGTGCTTATGACCGCATTGAAATAGCTGAGCTTGTAGGGGATATCCGCAGAACTTCCCAGTTTGACTTCGAGCCTGTTATCCACATTGAGCTTGATATCGGCTCTTGATGACATCTCGATGCTCACCACATTTTTCAGATCCTGCTTTCTGATCTCATTGACCAGATCTACCAGTATCTTGCTGCTGTAATCATCCTCGGAGCGCAGTTTGCTGCCTGCCGCTCTGAAAGCGAGTATATCCTCTTCTGTCAGTTCTTTTCCCTTGTCGATAAGGTCCTGACCTGTGTAGAACTTGAATCCTGTGACCACTGGTATGCCGCCCGTAGGCTGAGCATTTGCGGCTTCCAGTATTCTGCCCGAAGTGCTTACGACATAGTAGCTGCCCTCGTACTCGATATCCGCAGCCTTTACCGCCTCGGTACAGCTTATGACTACTGTCGATGGGTATGACTTTGTGACCTTTGCATCGTCAATATATACAAGGTTTTCCTTCAGTCGTTGTTCGGCAAGTGAAACATCGGTCCTTACCAGGTTCATGTTCTGTGTGATGCCGCCCACATTGACTATCTGTTCCTGCGTATACAGGCTGACACCTTCTATCTCGATGTCACTGACATTAAAAAATACCGTCATGCACAGCACCAGTATCACCACGGCTGCGATCACGGCTGCGCCCGCATAGAGCGCCCTGATGTTCAGGATACGCTTGGGGCGTGCTTTGAACACAGGCTCGGGATCTTTCTCAAAAATATTGCTCATTTAAACTTCGTCCTTTATGATCGTCAGAATGCTCTCCTTACTTTAGCCCCCAGCGAGGTCAGCACTTTCTCGGGGTGTTCATAGCCCCTGTCGATGTACTGCACACCTGCCACTGAGGTAGTGCCCTCGGCACCCAGTGCTGCCACTGTCAGCGCTGCGCCGCCTCTCAGGTCGCTTGCACGCACACTTGCTCCGTATAGCCTGCGCACGCCCTGTATCACGGCAGTTCTGCCCGAGGTCTTTATATCAGCGCCCATGCGGACGAGCTCATCCACATGGCGGTATCTGCTCTCAAAAATATTTTCCACTATCATGCTGCTGCCCTGTGCCGTTGCCAGCGCTGCCATTACCACTGCCTGCGCATCGGTTGGAAATCCCGGGTAGGGCATGGTGCGTATCATCCGCACCGCTTTCAGGGGGAGCTTGCAGCTGATGAATATCCTATCCTCCATGCAGTATATCCCGCAGCCCATTTCTTCAAAGACTGCGATCACCGCAGAGAGGTCTGCACAGCGTATGCCTAAAAGTCCTACTTCGCCCCCTGCTGATGCCGCAGCTGCCATATAGGTCGCCGCCGCTATCCTGTCGGGCATGACTTTGTATTCGCATCCGTGGAGCTTTTTTACTCCGCTTATACGTATTGTGCTGTTTCCTGCACCTTTTATGCGTGCGCCGCACCTGTTGAGAAAATCTGCCAGATCTTCTATCTCGGGCTCACGGGCTGCACCTCTTATAATAGTGTCGCCCTCAGCGCAAGCTGCTGCCAGCATTATGTTTTCCGTAGCACCCACGGAAGGAAATGGCAGGTCTATCGCTGCACCACGCAGTCCTTTGGGGCACACGCAGCTTATCCTGCCGTGTTCCTCGGTCATGACCACGCCCAGCTGTTTAAGGGCATCAAGGTGCATATCTATGGGTCTCGGACCCAGTTCGCAGCCGCCGGGGTAGCTTAGTTCGCATTTGCCCAGCCTGCCCAGCACCGCACCCAGGAACACTATCGAACAGCGCATCTCACGCATAAGTTCTTCGGGTATGTCCCACCCTGTCAGGGTGGAGGAGTCGGCACTTACCGTGCCTTTATCAAAGCTGCATTTGCAGCCAAGTCTGTTAAGTATCCTGCAAGCGGAAAAAACATCAGAAAGCTCGGGACAGCCGTACAGCACGGTACGGTCCCCCGCAAGCAGACAGCCTGCCAGCAGAGGCAGCGCACTGTTTTTCGCACCCTGCACCTTTATCTCGCCGCACAGCTTTTTTCCGCCTTCTATGATAAGCCTCTGCATAAATGTCGCCCCTTTTTTGGGTAGATTAAACGACATCAATAAACTGCCGTTTGACATATCTTATGCATCAGCACGGTATTTCGCTACTTATGTTTTTCTATGGCATTTGGTGCCTTATCATCCTCAAGGGTGATTTTCACGGTGTTTGACACGAACAGAAATCCGGGGATACATGGGGTCTTGATATTGCCGACCATCTGCTTTTTGGCATCAACGGTCGAGAGTATCATGCCTGTTATGCACTCATCAAGATCTTCATCTGTCATACCGACCACGTTGACCATTATCTCTATGGTCACATCTTCGCCCGAAAATCCGGGTATGGTATCACCGACTATCTTTCCGTCCTCGGTTTTTGCAGAGGTAACATAACATACCTTGTTCTTGTACTTTCCGGGGACGTGTACAGCTTTATACTGAGGTATCGTGACCTCAAAAGGTGAGGAATTCTGCAAATGTGCATTCAGGCGTATCACTCTGTAGCTCTCATTTTTTTCCGAAGAGAAAGCATCGGTGGAGTACACTGAGTAATTCGCCACGGCATAAGCCTTGAACTCATTCATGCCCATATCTTCAAACACATTGCGGTCGTGATCGACGGAAGTGGTTTCATCCGATGAATTCATCAGCGGCGGCAGGAATATCAGCGCACAAGCCAGCAGCAGGAAAGATACCACCATCCAGATGACTACCTTTCTGCGCTCAACATAGGCTGAACCTACCTTAACGCCCTGATGCATGACATCGGGGGCTTTTCTGTTGACCTCGGGAGAGAAGCGCATATCCTTCAGCGGATCGTCTTCCTCGGCGTCCTTGCGTTCTTTAGCCATTTTTTCCGAGCCCTTGTAATTCATATCGGCAGCACCGAACTGTGTGGTCCTTCCGATGTGGCTGCTTGAGTTGAAGATCTCGTCGGCAGCAGCATTTATACCTGTGCCTGCCCTGTAAGATGCAGGTCTGTCCAGGTCTTTCATCCTGGTGGTATCGGGCACTGAGAGAGAATCCATAGAAGCGCCTCTTGCGGAACGCTTCGTCTGTAAAGTCTTATCTATTGCCAAAACTCATCAGTCCTTACTTTTTCATATTCTGTTACTTTTACTTCTTTATCAGCGGTTCGAGACATCCCATTATACGCTCTTTTGTATCCTTGATATGGAGCCCTGCGGCTTTCTCGGAACATTCCTTTATCTTCTCGGGGTGATCGAGGAAGTCCTTTATAGTATTTATAAACTTTTCCCCTGTCAGGTCTTTTTCTTCTATAACGATACCTGCGCCTGCATTTTGCAGCACCATACCGTTATGATACTGATGGTTCTCTGCGACCATAGGCGAGGGTATCAGCACCGAACACCTGCCCATAGCCTCTATCTCAGCCAGTGAAGCTGCACCGCATCTTGATATCATCAGGTCGCAGGCAGCCATAGCTTTCGGCATATCCACATAGCTGTCCACCATGCGCTTTGAATCGTCACGAATGCGTATGCCCTCGGCTTCGCATTCGTCTATGAAGTGCGCATAGTCCTTATATGTGCCGTAGGAATGTATATGGTATACATCCCGACCGTCTTTCTGATACCATTTGAGCAGTTTCTTCACGTTCTCGTTTATTACCTTTGAACCGAGACTTCCGCCCACGGAGAGCACTACTGTCGCATCTTCGGGTATGCCCAGTTTTTTTCTGGCATCAGCCTTTGTGAGTCTGCCGAAGCTGCCCCTGACGGGAAGTCCCGTTACCATACATTTCTTAGCTTCGGGGAAATACTTCTGCGACTCCTTTACAGTCATCATGACCACATCTACCTGTTTTGAAAGCAGTTTGTTGGTCACGCCTGCAAATGCATTCTGCTCATGTATAGCTGTTTTTATGCCGAGCTTTGCGGCTGTCCTTACCACAGGACCGCTTACATATCCGCCTGTACCGATGACAAGGTCGGGCTGAAAACCACGTATTATCTCCTTGCAGCGGCTGCCTGACTTCATCAGGTATACCGCAGCTTTGAGATTGCGCTTGATGTTCTCGGCATTTATCTGCCTCTGGAAACCTTCTATCCTCAGCGGTTCAAAAGCATAGCCTGCTTTCGGCACCAGCTTAGCCTCGAGTTTATCGGGGTTGCCTGCGAACCTTATCTCCGCATCGGGATGTTCTTCCTTTATCATTTCGGCGATAGCCAGCGCAGGGTTCACATGACCTGCTGTGCCGCCGCCTGCCATAAGCACTTTCAGCATAAAAATACCTCACTATCCTGCCATTGCAGAAAACATAATATCGTTCTAAAAATGTCTTATCCTTTATTATACAACTATATTATAGAAGTTTTATTAACAAGACAAAATGAAATTCTGAAATTTTACAAAAATTCACAAATACGTCAATTCGGAACGCTGTTTCGGTGCGAACACGAGAAAATCAGCCGCATCCTGTTTATGGATGAAGCTGATATGCGGATTTGCAGCGTCGATATAAATATCTCCGTTATTTTTTGATGCTGCCCTGACGGGAGATGTTCAGCAGTATGCCCATCTCAGCCAGCTGTATTATCAGCGCTGTACCGCCGTAACTGAAAAACGGCAGTGCGATACCTGTATTCGGGAAGGAGTTTGAAGCTACCATGATATTCAGAAAAGCCTGGATACCTATCTGTATCGTTATGCCCGCAGCCACCAGCAGACCGAAGCGGTCCTTGGCTTTTGATGCGATATAAAATCCACGCAGCACGAATATAACGAACAGCACCACAACTACCAGTGCGCCCACAAAGCCCAGTTCCTCGCAGATGACTGCGAAAACGAAGTCGTTCTGTGCTTCGGGCAGGTAGAGGAATTTCTGCCTTGATTCACCGAAACCCAGTCCGAACCAGCCGCCAGAACCTATGGCTACCAGTGAGTTATAGGTCTGCCAGGTAGTGTTCTGTATATCAGCCTCGGGGTTTTTCCAGCTTTCGATCCTCTGCTGGATGTATGAGAATTTTCCCGTCAGTGCGATGACACCTGTGAGAAGTCCGCCAAGTGCGCCGCAGACACCAATGAATTTCCAGAAAGTCTTTGCGGGCATACCGCTGACGAACATCATGCTAAGACCGATAACACCGATGATAAGCACCGCAGACATATGTCTTTGCAGCATAAGAACACCGACTGTCATACCCATGATGACCATGAAAGGCAGCACGCAGTATTTCCAGTTGGAAAATTTCGGGAAGTTGACCGCCATTATATAGGCGAATATGATTATGAATGCGACTTTCAGCATCTCCGACGGCTGGAACTGCATAAATCCCAGGTTTATCCATCGGTTGGCGCCTGCCGTTGACCAGTCCGAGAACAGCGCCGTATACAATGAAAGCAAAAACATTATGATATAGAACACATAACATATCAGCGTATTCTGGAAAAAGTGATAATCCAGCATCGAAACGCCGAACATGACAGCAAGACCGATGCCTGCAAAGGTCAGCTGTTTTTTCGCATAATAATAGCCGTCGCCCATATCATTAAGTCCCCAGGCATAGGATGCCGAAAACATCATAAGCACGCCGAAGCCCAGCAGCACCAGCACCAGTATCAAAAACGGCTTATCTGTGCCCGTCCTTATGAATTTGAAATTCAGCTTTTTTCTCGCCTGTGCCACGGGCTGTCTCCTCAGCCTGGGCAGGTGATTATTGTAAACAAGACCGCCGTCACGATCCCTGTAGATACCTTTATCAGCCATTCAGCTGCCTCCTGTCATTTATTTCAGAAAGAATTTAGTTTCGTATACCGCATAAGCCGCTGCACCTATACCGAACAACAGCTGCGCTATGGCGAATATCATGAATATCCCGCTGTCGCTCATGCCTGTATTATGCAGGTGTTCGTGTATGGTCGCACCTTTCAGCAGCAGCTTTTTGTTGGCTCTGAACACAGCCCATTGCAGACCCATCATCACCAGTTCTGCCAGAGGTACTGCCATCGCCAGCCACACTGCTATGGGCATTTCCGAAAGTACCATTATGCCGCACATCAGTCCGCCCAGCAGAAGTCCGCCCGACCTGCCGATGTACAGCTTTGCAGGGGAAAGCCCCCATACCTCGAAAGCACCGCAGGCTGCCGCAGCACAAATACAGATAAGCCGTGATGCCTCTCTGCTGCCTGTGCCAAAAGCTGCCGCAAGCCCCAGAAAGCCCACGAACATAGTCATGCAGCAAAGCCCGTCGATGCCCGTATCGTGTACACCACGCTGGCAATCGCAGACCTCTGCTGCTGTTATCATTATAGTCATTATCACCGCAGTAAGCGGTATATATGCCCTGCCCATGTCGATGCCGCCCCATCTGAAGGGGAGCAGTATCACTCTGCTCTCAAAGCCGCAAAGCTTCATCACTGCTGTAAAACACAGGCAGAGGGTAAGTTTTATAAGCACTCTGTGCGCACTTTTCATGCCGATGCCGCCACGCACCTCACGGACGTAGTCCTCCGCAAGTCCTACAGCAGTCAATGCCGAAACGAACATCATCATGCACAGTATCCCACGGACGCTGTCAGAGTCGGTCTCAAACGCCGCAGCACCTGCAAACACGCCTATTATCAGAGTAAGAAGTATCAGCGCACCGCCGCCCGACGGTTCAGAACCGTCCTGTTTGAAACGGTCGCCCACATAAATATCGAACTTGCCTGTTTTTATCTTGCGAAAAACAGGTATCATTATCCGTCCCAGCATCACGCTCGATACCAGTTCGAGCAGTACAACTATCAGGGTCTTTGCCATGTCAGCCCTGTTTTACGGCGTTGTAGACCTCTTCCAGTTTCATGCCTCTGCTGCCCTTGAACAGCACAGCGTCGCCCTGCTGCAATATGCTGCCGAGGTATTCTGCCAGTTCTTCCCTTGTATCGAAATGTTTTGTGTTTTCACGGTCAAAGCCCTTATCGCAGGCACCTTCGATGTAGTAGTTTGAATTATCGCCGAAGCACAGCAGTACATCTGCCTTTGCTGCCTTGACGTATTCGCCCACTGTCCTGTGATAGCGTGCAGCACCCTTGCCAAGTTCCAGCATATCGCCCAGCACAGCTATCCTCTTGCCTGTGACTTCCACCTGTGTCAGCACGGAAAGACTGGCTTTCATGGAATCGGGTGCTGCGTTGTAGCAGTCAAGGATATAGGTCATGCCGTTTTCACGAATGATATTCTGTCTCATGCCCTCGGGCTTGAAATCAGCCAGTCCCGAGATTATGGAGTCTATGTCCATACCTGCGCAGATACCGCAGCAGAAAGCCGCCAGAGCGTTCTTTACATTATGGTCGCCCAGACAGTTGATGCGTGCAGGATATTTCTGCTTTTCGTAGTGTATATTGAAGCTTATGCCTTCGCTGTCAGCCTTGACCTCGGATGCATAAACGTCGCTGTCTTTCTTGGATATTGAGTAGTACATTTTCTTCCTGTCGCCGTAAAGCTGTACTTTGGAGAGCAGTCTGTCGTCTCTTGAAAGTATCAGCGGAGCGTCTGCCGATGCACCGTCCAGTATCTCCAGCTTTGCTTTGAGTATGCCGTCCTGCGAGCCTAGATTTTCTATATGCGATACGCCTATGTTGGTTATCACGCAGATAGTGGGCTTGCAGCTTGTGGACATTCTGGATATCTCGCCCTTATGGTTCATGCCCATCTCGATCACTGCCGCTTTATATGAGCTGTCAAGCTCCAGCAGTGTCTTGGGCATACCCACCTCGTTATTATGGTTCGCCTCGGTCTTCAGAGTTTTGAATCCTCTCGAAAGCACGCTGTGTATCATATCTTTAGTGGTGGTCTTGCCGACACTGCCTGTTATGCCCACCAGAGGTATATCGAATTTGCTGCGGTAATATGATGCCACATCCAGCAGCCCCTGAGCTGTCGAATCGACTATCAGGCAGCGTGCGCCCTGTACGGGTCTTTCGGTCATGACCGCTGCCGCACCCAGCTCCATAGCTTTTTCGGCAAAATCATGTCCGTCGAAATTCGCACCCTTGAGCGCTATGAAAAGAGAGTTTGGCTTGATGGTCCTGGTATCGGTGGAGATATCCTCTATCTCCACGTCCGCAGGGTAGCCGAAGCTGCCTCTGACAGCGCCTATTATCTCTGAAAGCATTAGTTTTTCCATGTTTATGTCCGCCTCTCGATTTTGTGAGTATGTTGTGGCAGCCGTTATATCAGCTGTCCAGCTCTTTAAGAGCTTCCGCCACTACCTCACGCTCGTCAAAATGTATCTTAACGCCGCCTGCAAGTATCTGGTAATCCTCATGACCCTTGCCCGCCAGCACTATGATGTCGTTTTTTTCGGCATTCTTCACCGCCCAGTGTATCGCCTCACGTCTGTCAGTGATACGTATATAGGGGGTATCTTTGCCTTTAAGTCCTTCAAGCACATCGCCGATTATCTCATCGGGATCTTCGTTTCTCGGATTATCCGAGGTAACTATCAGGAAATCTGCGTGGTCTGCCGCAGCTGCTGCCATGGGCGCACGCTTTGTGCGGTCACGGTTGCCGCCGCATCCGAACAGACATTTTACCTTGCCCTTTGCGCCCTCACGTATTGCCGAGAGCACATTTACCAGCGCATCGGGAGTGTGCGCATAGTCGCATATAACGGTGAAATCCCGTCCTGTGGGGACTATCTCCGCTCTGCCCCGGACGCCCTCGATGTTTTCGAAAGCCTTTATCGTTTTGCAAGGCTCAAAGCCCAGCACTTCCATGCAGGCTATGACAGCCAGCGAGTTGGAAACGTTGAAAAGTCCGGGCATATTGAAGCACACATTCTTCTTGACCTTGCGGTCATCGAACACATACTTTACGCCTGATGTGCCTAGCATAACGTCCTCCGCCATGAAATCTGCGCTGCCTTCCACCGAATAAGTCCTGTAGGGGCAGGGGATCTCTTTGGCGTATCTTGCGCCGTACTTGTCATCAATATTTATCACAGCTGTATCCGATATATCGAACAGCAGCTTTTTAGCCTGATAATAGTTCTCCATAGTTCCGTGGACATCAAGGTGATCCTGAGTCAGGTTCGTGAACACGCCCACC
This sequence comes from uncultured Ruminococcus sp., assembly GCA_902788785.1. GTDB lineage: Bacteria > Bacillota > Clostridia > Oscillospirales > Ruminococcaceae > Hominimerdicola. The sequence continues at coordinate 31,727 of CADALT010000011.1, read as the reverse complement.
TTGAAATGACAGCTCTGCACACGCTTCTGTTCAAGTCCCTGAGAGGATACTTCCATGACAGTATACTTACAGCCTGCATCTGCCATCTTGCGGAAAAGCTCAAACAGGTCGTAAGGCTCGGGAGTAGTTCTTGCGGTGGGTATCACCACATCGCCTATCTCATTCTGGCAGGTGCCTATGAGCCCCACCTTGAAACCGAATGATGTGAGCACTTTCTTGATGACCGTGGTTATGGTGGTCTTGCCGTTGGTGCCTGTAACGCCTATGAGCGTCAGTTCACGCTCGGGGTGACCGAACCATGCGGCGCACAGCATCGGGAAAGCTGCTCGGGTATCTTCAACGATTATCTGTTCCTTTATACCCAGGTCACGCTGGCATACCACCGCAGCGCAGCCCTTATCCAGCATTTCTTGTGCAGCATCGTGACCGTCGAAGGTATTGCCTTTGATACAAACGAACAGGCTGCCCTTCTTGGCTTCGCCCCTTGTATCACTGGTGACACCGCTTATCTCCATATCGGGCAGAGAAGTCTCTGCCACATCTTTTATAAGCTCGTAAAGCTTCATAATACTCATTCCCTTAACATTTTTTGTAAGATGTTGCAGCTTACTGCGAAGCTACCTGCATTGTAGCGAAGGTAACAGTGACAGCTGTACCCATAGGCACGCTTGCGCCCGCATCGTAGGTCTGGTCGCCCTGTGCCACGGAATTTTCTTCCGAAGCCGCAGCGCCCTCTGCGATAAGGTTCAGCCCGTACATTTCCAGCGTAGCCCTTGCCTGTTCTCTGGTAAGGCCCTGCAGATTAGGCACAGTTACCTTTTCTATCTGGGTCTTCTGGTCTGTATACAGAACTACCGAGCCGCCGTGTTCTATCTTAACGCCCGAAGGCATCTGGCGCAGTACAGTATCGCCCTCGCCTTTGACCTTGACCACGAAACCGTGTTCTTCAAGGGTCTTTTTAGCTTCATCAACTGTATAATACTGAACGTTGGGTACATTGACGCTGAGGGTCTTCAGGTCTTCCTCGCTGTAGTTGGGGAACATACCCATATAGGGCAGCACTTCGCTGAGCACTTCCTGACAGATAGGTGCAGCCACCATACTGCCGTAGAATTCCTTGCCTGTGGGGTGGTCTACCATGACCAGCATGATGACCTCGGGGTCCTCGGCAGGAGCGAATGCACAGTAAGATGCCACGTAGGTATCACCCTTTGCGTTTTCGTCCAGCTTCTGGGAAGTACCCGACTTGCCGCCTATGCTGTAGCCCTGTATATAGCAGTTTGAGCTCTTGTTTGTCTCGACCACGTCTTTGAGTATCTGTCTCATTGTCTCGGAAGTTTCTTCGGAGATTATCTGGCGCTTTATCTCTGTGCCGTTGCGCTTTACCACATTGCCGTTTGAGTCGGTGATGCTGCTGACAACTCTCGGAGTCACCACATAGCCGCCGTTTACCGAGGCGGATACTGCGGTTATCATCTGTATCGGTGTGACCTTATTGGTCTGACCGAAAGCGGAAGTTGCCAGTTCCACATTGCCTATCCAGGGCAGCGAGTGGATGTTGTAGGAATTTACCTCACCGGGCAGGTCGATGCCCGAGAGTTCGTTATAGCCGAAGCCGTCAAAATACTTGGTGAAATTTTCAGCACCCAGTTTAAGACCTATCTGCACGAATGCAGGGTTACAGGAGTTGGCCATAGCCTGTGCCAGGTTCTGTCCGCCGTGGTCGCCTGTTGTCCAGCAGGAGATATCTCTGTCCTCGACGTGTATCTGGCTGTTGCAGTAGAAGATATCGTTCATGGTTATGGCTTTTTCTTCCAGTGCAGCCGAACCTGTGATTATCTTGAATACGGAACCGGGGAAGTAAAGTTCAGAAATGCACTTATCCTTCCATTGCAGGCTCCATGCGTCCATCTGAGCCTGCTCATATTCTGGCTTGCCCTGTAAGGACGAAAGCTGGGCTGCAACATTCTTGTCAGATATTACAGAAGGCTTGTTCGGGTCATAGCTGTATGAAGTTGCCATAGCGTATATCTGACCTGTCTTGGGGTTCATGATGATGCCGCAGAGCCTGTCTGTGGGGGCATTCAGTTCATAAGCCTTTTGCAGTGATCTTTCCAGCATATACTGGATATTTATGTCGATGTTCAGGTTGAGGTCGTTGCCGTCCTGAACGTCATAACTCTGCTTATACCTGTAAGGGATATCGTTGCCGTCCTTATCCGTTGCGGTGATGACTCTGCCGTCAACACCACGCAGATAGTCGTCGTAATAAGCCTCAAGACCATAGGTGCCTGCGCCTGAGTAATCTGTATGACCCAGCACATGGGCAGCCAGTGTCTCCTGCGGATAAACACGCCTTGTATTGGGCTCGCCACGTACACCGTCTATCTTCAGCTCGGTGAGCTTTGCATCTATCTCATCACGGAGAGTTTTTTCCACGGATTCTTTAAGGACGATATACTGCTGTGAAGTATCGCCCAGCTTGCTTCTGACATCGGAAGTATCCAGCTGTAATTTTACCGCAAGGAACTCCACCAGTTCATTGAAGGTCTCCTCGCCTGTTTTGGCTTCTGCCAGTTCAGCCTTATACCTGGCTAACGTAACATCGTCGTCCTCTTCCTTTATGGCAGCTGTAAGTTCGGTGATGCGTGCATCACGTTTGTCGCACTGCTGTTTGAGCATAACGGGGTCAACGAAGATCCTGTACACTGTGGCACTCTGCGCCAGCACATTGCCCTTAGCATCGTAGATAGTGCCTCTCGAAGCGGTGACTACAGTGGATTTCAGCTGCTGCGAATTTGCCAGCTTTTTCCATTTTTCGCCCTCCTTGATGGATACCTTCCATATGCCCCATATCATATAGATAAGCAGCACCAATACAGGCAGGCAAAGCCATATGGTGAGCCTTGTTTTCATCTTTACACTTGGTTTATCGGATATCACTATACAAACCTCCGTCCCGATAAATGAACCTATTTCAATAACGAATAAGAAAGCTAAGTACAATATGTGCTTAACTTTCTTACGTATAAACGCCACCCGTCAAAGCCCCTGAAATACTGCATCTGCACTCATAGAGCAGGATATGATGCCGTTTATTTATACTATATGGATTTAAAGCCCCAGATATTCCGAAGCGGAATTGAAAAGCTGTTTGATACGGACGAATATGCCTTCTTCCTTTTCCTGCTTTACCTCCACCGTAGACGGTGTTTCGACTTCGATATATTCTATCTGAGATTTATCGAGTTTCTGCAAGCCCAGATTATCCTTTGCGTATTCCTCGACCTTAGTCATATTCATACGCTCGGCTATCTCGGACTGCATACTGATATTTTCATTCTGTATGACAGCCAGCTGCTTTTCAAGTCCTGCTCTCTCGCTGTAGAGTCTTGATATCTCGACTCTGCCGTAAATGAGAGATGCCAGCAGCGTAAGTGCGATTATAGTAAGTATGCCCCACATCGCCTTTTCTTTAAGACTCATTGCAGGTTCGGTACGCACGCTGTTTCTGCGGGAATATTCCCTTGTATTTTCATATGCACGACCCTCATCCTCGTAAGGCATCTCGAATTCGTGCGCTAGATTGTCGTGACCGTAATATTTATTAGCCATTATGATACACCTCTGTGATATCCATCCTCAAATTTTTTACACTTTTACACTTTCGTTTTGTTTTATATGTCTGTCTTTTCCAATGCTAAGGTGTCAGTCTTTTATCTTCTCTATTATCCTGAGTTTTGCGCTGTGAGACCTCTTATTCATCTCCAGCTCTTCCTGCGAAGGCTCTATGGGTTTTCTGGTTATAAGCTTGCCCCTGGGAGTTCTTCCGCACACGCAGACAGGGAAGTCCGGCGGACATATGCAGCCCTGACAGAAGCTTCTGAAACGCTGCTTTACCAGCCTGTCCTCCAGCGAGTGGAAAGTAATGATGCAAAGCCTTCCGCCCACATTGAGCAGGTCGAACGCTTTATCCAGCGCTGTGCTGAGATGTTCAAGCTCGCTGTTTACCTCTATGCGTATCGCCTGAAAGGTCTTTTTACATGGATTTTTCTCTCTTCTGACCTTCTGCGGTACAGCCGACTTTATTATCTCTGCCAGCTCCAGCGTAGTCTCGATAGGCTTTTCTTCTCTTGCCTGAACTATCTTTTTTGCTATATTGCGTGAGAACTTTTCCTCGCCGTACTCAAAAATTATCTTCGCAAGTCTCTGCTCGTCATAATCATTGACCACGTCTTTGGCGGAAAGCCCCTCACTGCTCATCCTCATATCCAGCGGAGCGTCATTGTGGTAAGAAAAACCACGCTCTGCATTATCAAGCTGATAAGAGCTTACGCCCAGGTCCATCAGTATGCCGTCAGCACCCTCAAGACCGAGCCTTTCAAATATCTCATCCAGTTCGGAATAATTACCTCTTACGACCTTTGCGGGCAGTCCCGCAAGTCTTTCCGTTGCGACCGCAACGGCTTCGGGATCTCTGTCCACAGCCACCAGCAGACCGCTGTCAAGCCGTTTTGCGATCTCCTTCGAGTGCCCTGCACCGCCTGCGGTACCGTCGCAGTATATCCCGTCGGGACGTATGTTCAGTCCCTCTATGCATTCATCCAGCAGCACCGAAACGTGCTTGAATTCCATTAAAATCCAACTCCCTCAAGGGCTTCGAGCAAAGCGTCACTGTCGATATTCTCGTTGAACTCTTCCCATTTTTCTTTCGACCAGATCTCGCATCTGTCGTTTACGCCCAGAACGATCACGTCCTTTTCAAGCTCTGCCCATTTGCGAAGTGCCGCAGGTATCAGTATCCTGCCCTGCTTATCGGGCTCAGCCACCGTAGCGCCGCCCGTGAAAAATCTCTGGAAATCTTTTGAGGCTTTCATGGGGAGATTTTTTAACTGCTCGTTCTTGCGGTCAAAATCCTCCTGCGAATACACGAACAGGCAGCCGTCCACCCCACGGGTCACGATGAACTGTTCGCCCAGCGCCTCACGCAGCTTGGCAGGAAAACTCATGCGTCCCTTTACGTCCATCGACTGATTATATGTACCCATCAGGGTCTTCATAGACAAAGCTTCCCACCTCCGTGCCGCTTATTTGGAAAAACAGTGTCGGATTTGACACCAAATCGCACTTTTTACCACCATGAATATTATACAATAAAATGATAAAAATTGCAATTGTTATTTTTTCCGAATTCGCACAGAACGAGGGAAATTTATTGTACTCGGGCGGTCAGAAATGTTCTGTGGGGGCGTATCTTGTAACTTTTTAGACGCCGATTGTAATATTTCTGTAACTTCTTAACTTTTTGTGAACTCTTACCGACCACTACATCTGGGTATCTGACCCCGAAAAAATGCGGATATTTAGTTGGGCAAAATGAATATGGTTACAGGAAAAATACGTCCGCCGAACCGTCCTTTATTAAAATTTCATTTTCACTGACATTATTGTACCACAATAACTGGTATACGTCAATAGTTTTCACCGAAATTACACACAAAATACGGAAGAAAATTTACTTTAATACATTAAAGCGTAATTCTATGTACAGTTAAGAAAAACAGAAAATGTCAAAAAATTAAAAACGGTTACAGAAAATAATTGTTAAAACGCTTAATTATTACAATGGCACATTTTGGAACAAAAGCGAAATTTTTCTTCCGATGGTTGTGATAAGTGAGTGTAAGATGACCAAATCAGCCATATAGGGGGTAGTTTTCAACAATAATATCGTCATAATGCACAAAAACATTTGTACGATGTTTTGGACTATTACTGTAATACCTCGCTGAAACGGCGTATTTACGGCATAAAAAAGAGCTGCCCTTGTGCAAGACAGCTCTTGTATCGTTGTAAAAATGTGTTTGGGTTTTTGACCATTTTATGAAACCAGTCCCGATCTTTTTATCCTCCGTAATACAGCGAGTGCTTCGATGCAAATAAGCACCAGCATCCGAGTCCTGCGCAGAGTATTCCACAAAGCAGTCCCGAAACACCGCTTGAGGGCGGTGCGGCATCAAAGTAATTTGTATCCGGGTCGGTAGGATCGTAGTTTATGAGCACAGGGTCGCCTTTGCCGAAATACTTTTTGCCTTCATAGTATGCGGTGTGTACCTTGCCGTTCTTGTCTTTGAATTCTACGGTTATCATGTTTTTATCGTAGCTTCCGCCTCTGCGTCTGTAAACGTGCTGTGTATCGGTGTCTACCACCTCGCCTGCGGTCTGCTCGCTGCATTTTGCTACCAGTTTGCCGTTATTGTTTGTATCAACGGTTGATATTATCAGTATCACCAGCGCCAGTATCAATAAGATGATAGATGTTAAGTATGCGTTCTTTGGTGGGATCTTTCTGGCATTTACTATGTATAGTATACCTCTCAGTGCTCTGAACATTTAAAAAACTTTCCTTTCCAGACTGTAAATATAAAACGGGCTGTTCCGATCAATACGTGAAAACAGCCCGTAAGTTTCATTGAACGGCTTACTTAGCCTTTGTGTCGATCTCTTCCTTGAGTTTAGCTATAGCGTCCGATGCAGGCATAGCAGGCAGCTCGCCTTCTTTTCTTGAACGTACAGTAACTGTCTTGTCCTTGACTTCGTTATCGCCTATGATGAACATATAGGGCACTCTGTCAAGTCTTGCCTTTTTGATCTTAGGACCGATGTTGTCGTCCTCGCCGTCTACCTCGGCTCTGATGCCCAGGTCACGCATCTCTTCCATCAGGTCGTAAGCGTAGTCGTTATGCTCGGGCTTTATGGGCAGTATACGTACCTGCTCGGGAGCCAGCCACAGAGGCAGTACACCTGCGTACTTCTCTATCAGCAGAGCCAGTGTTCTCTCGTAACAGCCGACAGATGTTCTGTGGATGATGTAAGGCATCTTCATCTTGCCGTCCTTATCAACATACTCCATGCCGAACTTCTTAGCTATCTGCATATCTATCTGTATCGTGATGAGCGTATCTTCCTTGCCGAATACGTTCTTGATCTGGATATCCAGCTTAGGACCGTAGAACGCAGCCTCGTCGATGCCTATCTCGTAATCAAGACCGATATCGTCCAGTATCTTCTTCATTGCGCCCTGAGCTTCTTCCCACTGTTCGGCAGTACCCTCGTACTTGTTGTTGGGGTTTGCGGGATCCCACTGGGAGAAACGGTAGCTTACGTCCTCTGCAAGACCTATTGTCTCCAGACAATACTTTGCAAGATCAAGGCAGCCCTTGAACTCGTCTTCCAGCTGATCGGGTCTGATGATAAGGTGACCCTCGGAGATAGTGAACTGTCTTACTCTGATAAGACCGTGCATCTCACCGCTGTCCTCTTTACGGAACAGTGTGGATGTCTCGCCCAGTCTCATGGGGAGGTCTCTGTAGCTTCTCTTCCTGTTCAGGAATACCTGATACTGGAAAGGACAAGTCATTGGTCTGAGGGCGAAGCATTCCTTTGTTTCGTCATCGGGGTCGCCCAGTATGAACATACCGTCCCTGTAATGCTCCCAGTGACCCGAGATCTTATAAAGCTCTCTCTTGGACATGAAAGGAGTTTTTGTCAGCTGATAGCCCCGTCTGTACTCCTCGTCCTCTATCCATCTCTGGAGAGTCTGTATGACCTTAGCGCCCTTTGGCAGCAGGATAGGCAGACCCTGACCGATGTAGTCAACAGTTGTGAAATATTCCAGCTCTCTGCCCAGCTTGTTGTGGTCTCTGAGCTTTGCTTCTTCCATCTGCTTTAAGTGTTCTTCCAGCAGGGAAGCCTTGGGATAAGCAGTACCGTACACACGGGAGAGCATCTTGCCGTCCTCAGCCTTGCCCCAGTATGCGCCTGTGCACTGTGTCAGCTTTACAGCCTTGATAGGTGCAACGCTCATGATATGAGGACCTGCGCAGAGGTCAACGAAATCGCCCTGCTTGTAGAATGAGAGCTTTTCGCCCTTATCGTTGTGCTTTTCGATGAGTTCGAGCTTGTATGTCTCGTTCTTTTCCTGCATCAGCTTAACAGCCTCATCGTGGGAGAGTTCAAATCTCTCCAGCTCGTAGCCTTCCTTTGCAAGGCGCTTCATCTCAGCCTGTATCTTTTCAAGATCGGCAGGAGTAAAGGGCTTATCTACCTCAAAATCGTAGTAGAAACCGTTCTCTGTAGCAGGACCTCTTGCCAGCTTAGCCTCGGGATAAAGGCTCTTTACAGCCTGTGCCAGCAGGTGCGAAGCAGTATGCCAGAATGCAGCCTTGCCCTGCTTTGAGTCAAAAGTCAGCACCTCGAACTCGCAGTCGCTGTCGATGACAGTTCTCAGGTCCTTGACCTCGCCGTTTATCTTTACGATGCACGCAGCCTTATAAAGACCCATGCCTATGCCCTTGATGACCTCATATGCGGGCATTGCTGACTCGATCTCTTTTATCGAGCCGTCTTTCAATGTAAGTTTTATCATATCTATTCCGCCTTTCAATTAAACCAATGAACTTCTGTTATAGTCTGTGACATCGCTGCCAAGACGCTTGTATATATCTGCCACATCGTCACGGGAATGCAGAGTTTTCAGTTCTGCATCGGTCATGCCGATAAGTTCGATGAACTCAACTATACCGTGCTCGGTATCAAGGGTGTTCACTGTGGGGTCGCTGATGCAGATGAAACCTGTTATTGCCGACTTCTGTTTGTAGTCGATACCTGCGGTCTGACCCGTGTAGATGTACTCGTTGTTTTGGAAGATATCTCCGTTTGTAAAGGTTATCTTCGCCACCTGCTGAAGTATGCCCACCACGCATTTGAGCTCATTTTCCTCGTTGTCGGGGTCGTAGCAGCCTTTTTTCAGCTTGAAGGTCAGTTCAAAGCCGAAACCGCTGTACTTGGGATTTTCGCTTTCTTTTTCGTAAAGCTCGGTGAGTCCGAAACTGACAAAATGCCAGTGATCTCCGCCGTCATAAATGCTTATGCCGTCCAGCGGATCATCGCCGCCCAAGTCCCATGAAATGACGGTGCCATAATGCTTCGGGTCGGTCTGCCCGGGGTATACCCTTAAAAACTCTGCTTCTATCGCATCCCAGCCGGGTGCACGATCGTTGTTATCTGCCATCTGCGGAACCTCCTTAGTATTATTGTTTAAGCTTATGTTACTTGCTTACGGGCATTATCTTGAATATGTAAGCATATATCCAGAAACATACCAGCAGCACGCTGAGTATGTTTGCCACGGTACTCAAGCCACGGGTGACGGGCTTAGCTATCACCCACTTTATCTTCTTGCCTTTTCTGAGCCTTGCCAGTGCATTGAAGAAACTCAAGAACCAGTAAGAACCTATCCATATGGGCATAAACAGCAGGAACCCAAAGGTATAATCCATAGTTCCCCTGAATGCCATGAATGATATCACACCTGCTGCAATAAGTGCGGCTGCACACAGCACGTAGAATATCACAGCAAATGTTTTTCTGCCTTTCATTATTACTTTTCCTCCTCTATCTTTTCACCGCTATGAACGGTATAGTCATCTCCTCGGGCGTCAAGCCTGCATGATTGCTTTTGTAATCCCTGGCGTAGGTGTTAAGCGCTGTATTATCCACAGCGACCGCCAGATAGTCACCCAGCATCTCCTCAAATCTCGGGTGAGGTTTACCCTCGCCGAAAAGCTGTCTTTCAAGGACTTCTTCCTTGCTCAACACCAGAAACTCTCTGCCGAAATGCTTTTTGAAAAGCTTTGGCAGCAGTTCTTTTTTATCGGGCTTGACAAACATATTCACAGCCCTTGCTTCAATGGACGGCATCCTCAGAAGACATTCGCATATATCGGGATAGTCCGTCAGTGTCTTGTTTTCGATGTTGATATGACCGTGGTCGGCAATTATCATGAGCAGCGTATCTTCAAGCTTTTCAGCCAGCGCTTTTACTGCCGCTTCAAGCTCATTCACGACTTTGTCAGCCGCCGCACTGCCTATGCCCTCGTGGTGGAGCGTTGCATCGGGCTCATCACAGTATGCATAGATGTACTTTCTGCCGTCTTTTGCACAATAATTTTCCACCTGCCTGCAAATATCATCAAAGCACTTTATATTCTCGCCGCCCTCGGCGAACTTTGATACGATATAAGCCTTTTTGCCTGCGCTGTTCAGCCTGTCTATAATGTTTTCGTATGACAGATACTTGTATGCGATATTCTCCGAAAACTCTGCCTCTTTGTCATCATTATCCTTGTTCAGGAAATATATGATGTTCCTTTCGATATCGGGAAAGTACCCTACCCAGCCCAGCCATGCGGTCTGCGATGGATAAAGTCCGCTCAGCACCGAGGTGGTCGAAGCCACCGTTGTCGGCGGAAAGGTCGATGACATATTGCAAATAAAGTGCTGCCTGAAAAATCCGTCGGGCGAGAGATGTTTTTCCATAACATTTGTGCCCATGCCGTCAAGCAGCATGACCACGATGTTCTTGTACTCCTTCTCGCAAAGCAGCTTGTCCATAGGCGCAAATGTGGGAACATCGGGGGTGATGCCGAAATGTGCCAGCACCGAACAGGGAATGTTGGCTGTGCAGTTTCTGTAGTCGGGGTATTGTATCATCATCTCGTTCACCTCCGCAGAAAATAGAAAAGTCCCATGCGAGAAAAAATCTCACATGGGACGTAAAATACGTGGTTCCACCCTGATTCTCATATCTCCTTATAACGAAGATATGACTCATTTTCGTCTTTAACGCAGAACTGCGGCGTGTATTGAGCGCACTCCGGGGTGGTGTCCTATGAGCGTACCTTGTCCTGCTTTCAGCTTTTGCAGAACTCTCTGTGTCAGCACATATGCCCTTTCGGCTTCCCCGTCATAGATTTCATCATATCGAATTGTAAAATACTGTAAAACTGCTGTAATGCCCTTGATACGCATTGCAGCTTGTGTTCATTCTATCACTGTTTGCGCATTTTGTCAAGGGGGAATTTCAGCCCGTTAAAAGAAAAATAAATTTTTTGTTAGAATAACTAAAAAACAACTTGACATTTGGAGCGTTTTGTTATACAATAATCTTATGCATTATGTTTTTATATTGGTCCGCCATAGCAAAAGTCAAGGCGGTTGATCATATAATTAAATTTTGCTAAACTGTATCTTTACAATTTAATATCGGGTGGAGTTTTCTTTTTGGGTGCGCAGAAGCTATGTATATGCATGATAAAAGGGAACTTCATACTTTCAAGAAGGAGGAATGCTATACATGGGTATTGGATTGGCAATAGGTCTTTGTGTAGCGGCTCTTGTTCTTGGCGCAGCCATAAGCGGCTACATATGCTTTAAACAGGGAATTAACTATCGCAAAAAAACGGCAGAGGCTGCAATGGGCTCGGCAGAGGCTGAGGCAGGTAAGATAGTGGAGGAAGCTAAGAAAGAAGCGGAGACCCTGAAAAAGTCTGCATTGGTCGAGGCGAAGGACGAGATCCACAAATCACGCCAGGAAACAGAAAAAGAGCTGAAAGAAAGAAGAAGCGAAGTATCCAGACAGGAAAGACGTATCCAGCAGAAGGAAGAGAGCATCGACAGGAAGCTGGACAATCTGGAAAAGAAGGAAGATACGCTTCAGAAAAAGCTGAAATCCGCCGACGAGAAGGTGGCAGAGGCTGAACGCATCAAGAAGTCACAGCTGGATATGCTGGAGAAGATCTCGGGTCTGACAGTAGATCAGGCTAAGGAGTATATGCTCTCGCAGCTGGAGGGTGATCTGGTGCATGAAAAGGCAGTCAAGATAGCCAACTACGAGTCACAGATCAAGGATGAATGCGACGCAAAGGCAAGGCAGTACATCTCACTTGCTATCGCAAGATGTGCGGCAGACCAGGTATCAGAGACAGCTGTGTCGGTCGTAGCACTGCCTAATGATGAGATGAAGGGCAGGATAATCGGACGTGAGGGCAGGAACATCAGGACCATCGAGACTCTCACCGGTGTTGACCTTATCATCGACGATACCCCTGAGGCTATCACTATTTCCTGCTTCGATCAGGTAAGGCGTGAGGTCGCAAGGATAGCTCTGGAGAAGCTTATCCAGGACGGCAGGATACACCCGACCCGCATCGAGGAAATGGTGGAGAAGGCCAAGCGAGAGGTAGAGCTGAAGATCAAGCAGGAAGGCGAAAGAGCAGTGCTTGAGACCAATGTACACGGTCTTAACCACGAACTCATCAAGCTGCTGGGACGACTGAGATTCCGTACCAGCTATCGTCAGAACGTGCTCAATCACTCTATCGAGGTAGCACATCTGGCAGGGATGATGGCATCCGAGCTGGGTGTAGATGCTAATCTCGCAAGAAGAGCAGGACTGCTCCATGATATAGGTAAGGCGCTTAGCTATGAGATCGAGGGATCTCATGTACAGATAGGTGTGGATGTATGTAAGAAGTATAAGGAGAGCCCCGACGTTCTCCATGCTATAGAAGCACACCACGGCGATGTTGAGACAAGAACTGTCGTTGCTGCGCTGGTACAGGCTGCGGATGCCATATCTGCTGCAAGACCCGGTGCAAGAAGCGAGAATTACGAGAACTATATCAAGAGGCTGCAAAAGCTGGAAGAGATCTGCACATCCTATGACGGCGTAGAGAAATCTTACGCTATACAGGCAGGCAGAGAGGTAAGAATAATGATCCAGCCCGACAAGATCAATGACGAGAAGATGGTATTGGTCGCAAGGGAGATCGCCAAGAGGATCGAGAACGAGATGGATTATCCGGGACAGATCAAGGTAAATCTTATCAGAGAGAGCAGAGTAGTGGAGTATGCCAAGTAATTTGGTCGATATGGCGGACAGGCAGACAGCCTGCCCGTCATTTTTGTATACAGAAGTTTGAAATGGATATATGAACTCACATCATGAGTTTTACGGAGGCTTTTTTATGGCTAAAAAAGAAAAAAGGGTAGATGTTCCGAACCAAGGGCACAAACACCTTTTCGGCACTACCGAAAAATCGGATTTTATACTGAATATGGACTTTGACGGTGCACACCGTATGTGCAGCCGTTTTCTTATGCTGGCTATAGCTATAGTTACGCTGGTGCTGATACCTGCATACTATACGCAGACAGTTGAAATGTATACGGAGGATAATGTACCGCATTTTCTGAGTGATAACTTTATATTCTATGCAGCTTCGATGGTTATGCTGACAGGCGGCGTGGGATATCTGGTGTTCAATGTATCCAGGCAGAAGGGTCTTGTGGACATCAAGGGCAACAGGCTGCTGGTACTGCCGCTGATCGTTATGCTGTTCACGCTCATATCTTCACTGGCAGCGGTGAGCATACATGACTCGATACTCGGCTATATCGGCAGACATGACGGTTTTCTCATGACATTCGGCTGCTTCGGACTTTTTGCTGTGGCAGCGGCATTGGGAAAAGCAGGGGATAAGAAAAAACTGGGCGATGTGATAGTAGGTGCAGGCGTGCTGCAGTCGCTGGTGGGCATACTTGAGGCTATACCTGCCACCGCAGGTGCTTTCTGCAACTATTTCGATAAGCTGTTCCTGCGTCTGGGTACAGAGGTTCAGGCGGACGGCGAATTCTATGTCTCGCCCGAGGAAAATCTCCTCTCGCCCGGTATTTATACCGACGGCAAGGTAGCAAGCGGCTACCTGACTTCGCCCCATGCCCTGGCAGCCCTGATAGCTGTGGCTTTTGCCATAGCACTGGCAGGTGCGGCATTCGATGATAACAAAAAGCGCAGGATATGCTATATCATCGCAGCCCCTGTAATGGCTGCTGCGGCTTGCCTCAGCGAGGTCTGGTCGGGCGTTGTCTGCATCTGTGCCGCAGCTTTGATCGTTACGGTAATCGCTGTTATCAAGGCAGCTAAGGGCGGCAAGGGTGCGCTGGCTGTGCTGCTTCCCGTGGTTTTGTCAGGCGTTATCGCAGGTGCGCTGTTCGGCAGCGGAAAGGCAAGCTTTAAAGATGAGGCTATAATCTTTACCGATTCATTCGCAAACAACAGGGCAACAGGAAATTATACCAGATACGACTATATGCACGGTGTTACCGATAAGGAGACCGATACGAGAGATATTTACAACTACCTTTTCGGTGATGCTGAGAATATCATCTCGGCTAAGCCTGTACTGGGTATAGGACCTGATAATGCGCCTTACTACATAAACGACTACAGCCTGAGCCTTGACCGTACATATAACGAGTTCATGGATACAGCTATGCAGAAAGGTCTGCTCACGCTTATCGCTTATGCAGCATTCCTTCTGGTGACTATTGTCAAGGGTATCAAGCTGGTGGCTGCGTTCATCAAGGGCAAGGGCGACTGGATGAGTGCTGCGGCACTGGCGGCAGTGCTGACATATCTGGCACAGGCATGGTTCAACACCACATGGTTCAGTGCCACATACCTGTTCTTCATCGCAGCAGGTCTTTGCTGGGATATCTCGGTAAAGGGCAAGGAGAGCAAGTGATTGCTGAAATAGTATGAAAACAATTTGACCCGAAAGCGGTTATATATCGCTTTCGGGTCGTTTTTTTCTATATCTTGTTCAGAATTTCATATCAGAAATTTTATCATATACCTTTGAAGCTGCCTGCGTGATGCTTGCTTCGTCGTAATATATGGAGTTTACAGCGTCGGTGTATATCTCGACCAGCTCATCGCTTTCCATATAAGGGTTCATGGTCATCATGCGTGGCTCATTCATCAGCTGTCTGTGCGCCTCAAACTCTATGCCCTGCAGCATTCCCCTCGCTTCAAGGGATTCCTCCGCAGCAGTGCTGACAGGTACACCCTTGCTCATGCCGAGGCTCGTTGCCATTTCAGAGCTGTTTATCAGGAAGTTTATGAGCTCTGCGGCTTCGTGATTGTGCTTAGAACCTTTTTTTATTGCATACAGACCCGTGGGCTTTACATACCAGCCGTATCGCCTGTAGTAGGTGGTAGTCGGATATGGTCCCGTAGTCAGGTCCATGTTCATCTCGTTGGCTGCGTCTTCAAAATAGCCGGATTCCGAAGCAAGGCTCGTAACACCTGCATATCTTAACATCGAGAACTCTCGCCTGTCATATTCAAGGGGCGGCGGACATACTTTTTTGTCTAACAGCTCCATGGTGAATTTGAGCATGATCTGTATATCTTCGTTGGTCAAAGCAAGCTGACCGTCTTCTCCGAAAACAGCCTTGCCCGTGGTCTGCTCCAGATATGCGCAGCTTGACAGCCAGAAATGCTTATCCGTCATAGCTAGCGGATAGACCATATCACGGCGCATTATCTTGGCGTGCTCGAACAGGTCGTCCCACTTTGACGGGAGTTTCAGCCCGTAACTGTCATAGAGCGTTTTGTTATAGAGGAATGACAGTGCGTTCATGCCGTATGGCACAGCCATCAGCTCACCGTCAATAGTTCCGCAGTCAAGACTTCCGGCAGGGTAAGTGCTAAGATTTATCTCATTGAGCTGTGAAAGATCCGAGAATTTCTCACCATCCGAGGTATACTGATACAGCCAGTCGTAATTGAGCTGCATAACATCGGGCTCATTATCGGAGTATACCTGGGTATCCATCTTGGATTTGAAACCGCTGAACTCTTCATACTGAGGTATTACCGTAACGCCCGTATTCTCGGTGAATTTCGACAGCCCTGTGAGGGTGCAGCTGTTGAGTTCGTCGCTGCCCCACCATGAAAAGCTTATCTTGGGCTTTTCATCTTTGGGTTCGTATAAATATTCGTGACAGCCGCACAATGAACTTAGCATTGCAGT
This sequence comes from uncultured Ruminococcus sp., assembly GCA_902788785.1. Taxonomy (GTDB): domain Bacteria; phylum Bacillota; class Clostridia; order Oscillospirales; family Ruminococcaceae; genus Hominimerdicola. The sequence goes on along the minus strand of CADALT010000011.1, from coordinate 16,005 downwards.
ACATACCATAAGTGCGGCAGCCTTTATGCATCGTTGATTTTTCATCATTTGTGCTGACCCTTTTCCTTCCTGTAGAGAGCGTAGGTCTTCTCGTCATCCTTCAGAGCTTCCTCAAGGGCTTTTTCAGCCATCTCGAACAGCTCGTCGTAATCGGTGCTGTTATGGGGATATACTGCCGCACCGATGCAGATGTTTATATCACCCGGGGTATCTATATAGATGCTGTTGAGCCTTTCGCTCAGCTGCACCAGACCCTCTTTCAGATTATCATTGGCTTTGAAAAGGTCATACTGAGTATAGTCAGCCATTATCAGGAATTTGCCTTCGCCTGCTCTTCCCAGTATGTTCTTGCAGTCAGGGTCGTCCGTGCCGAAAAATCCCGCAAGGCCTCTGAAAGTTTTGATTATAGCGCCGTTGTAGCCTGCTCTGCCGTATTTATGGGCAATATCGTTCAGGTTTATTATCTTGACCAGTGCCAGCATCAGCGTTGAACCCGAGATACAGGTCTCCAGTCTGTCAGCCGCAAGATTTTCGGCTTCTTCCTCGTTGGTTATACCTGTGAGCATATCCACATCGGGTGTCATCAGCGGTGCGCCGCCTATGAATGTATCGTCCTTGAAATTGACGATATACAGTATCAGCAGCAGAGCCAGTGCCAGCACCAGCACCGCAGCAGTCTCCAGCGCCAGCTTGCGGTAAAGCTCGAATATGGCGGTCATATCCTTATGGATAACGACTTTCCAGCCTGTATCCATGGTGGTAACAGCCTGTATCGATTTAGATTTTATTGAGATATACTTATCTTTGTCGCTGTGCTCAATGGGAGTGATATTGTCTGTACCTGCGGAGATGATGATATTTCCTTCTTCATCCAGCAGCGATATGCCGGAAGCCTCCAATCCGTTCACGGGGGTGAACATAAACCGCAGCTCCTCGGTATAGAAACTTCCCAGGAAGCAGGCGTGGTCGTTTGCTTCACTTATGAAATATATCTTGTCGTAATTATTGCCTACACCTGTTATCCAGACTCTGCGGTTGCTGCCCAGCATCCTTTTGAGCTGGGGATAAAGTTCACCGTCAACATCGCAAAGACGCTCACGGGTGCTGTCCGAAAGCTTGCCTGCTGCGACGCTGTTGCGGTATACCATAGCGAAATCGCAGTAGTTGTCGATAAGGCTCAGCCCTGTGATAGTCTTTTTGAGCTCTGCCAGTTTCTGGGCACTCTGATAAACACCCATGGAGCTGTCAGCAGCATCGAAAGCCATATACTCTTTATTGGAGAGCAGGGTAGTACTTGCATCTTCAAGCTTTGAGAGCTGCATATTCACCGAGAGTGCTATCTGGTCAGCCGATGCTGAGATCAGCTCGCCTTCACTTTCGAGATGCTCATCGTAATGAACATACCCCGAATAGCACAGACAAGCGGCGCAGGTTATGACCAGTGTCAGGATATACATGACGATCATACGTATACGTGACCGTCTGGGATCAGGCTGCTTGTTTTCTTTTTCCATCAAAAAACCTCTGTCACGCTGTCTTTGCGGAGCTATCGCTGATATATATTTTCTTCTTCCGCCGAGAACAGCTATATTTTTACACATTATACACTACACATTATAGCACAGCTCGCAGCATATTTAATTATAATTTTGTAAATAATTTAGCAAGATATAAACAACTCATTCATATTAAACAAAAAAGGATGTGCCTGAGCACATCCTTGATGTATTGAGAAATTACTTGAAATATCTGTCATACAGACCCTTGAAGCCGCAGCCGTGTCTTGCCTCGTCCTTAGCCATCTCGTGAACTGTGTCGTGAACAGCGTCATAACCCAGCTCCTTAGCCTTCTTAGCCAGCTTCATCTTGCCTTCGCAAGCGCCGTTTTCAGCCATATATCTCATTTCGAGGTTCTTCTTGGTGGAAGGTGTAACTACCTCGCCCAGCAGCTCTGCGAACTTAGCAGCGTGCTCAGCCTCTTCCCATGCAGCCTTCTCGTAATACAGACCAACCTCGGGATAGCCCTCTCTGTAGGCTACTCTTGCCATTGCCAGGTACATACCTACCTCAGAACACTCACCATTGAAATTCTCTTTAAGACCTGCAACTATCTCAGGATCAAGACCCTGTGCGATGCCTACTCTGTGCTCATCAGCCCATACCAGCTCTTCAGCCTCCTTCAGCTCATCGAACTTGGATGCGGAAGCATTACACTGAGGACACTTCTCGGGAGCAGCCTCGCCCTCATAGATATAACCGCAGATCGTGCAAACAAACTTTTTCATTTTGATATTCCTCCTTTATTGGCTTTAGTGACCTACCCGAACAGTAGGTCTTTCAAATATTATCGCATGACGATGCACTGTTTGTCAATACTAACCAAATGTCGGCGATGTAGAATATATTATACAAATTTTGTGTACATTGCCCATTGGTCTTCTCATGTCACATCAGGGCGCAAAAAGGTCGTGCGGAGCAGGCTTTTATAGTTGACATTTTAAAAGTATAGTGATATAATTTATTTTATATGAATGTATCGGGGCAAACTTTCCCCCGAACGCTAAAAATTTCCGAAAAGAGGTCATTTCAAATGCTTACGCTTGACAAGGTTTTCGACGCATCAAATGTTCTTAAAGAGGTCATAAGACCGACCGAGTGCATTGCAGCACCCAAGGTAAATCCCGACTGCAATGTATTTTTAAAGACCGAGAATTTGCAGATAACAGGTTCATTCAAGGTCAGGGGCGCATATTACAGGATCTCGCAGCTCTCCGATGAGGAAAAGGCTCACGGTGTTATCGCTTGCTCCGCAGGCAACCATGCACAGGGCGTTGCACTTGCAGCTGCAAAGAACGGTATACGTTCCATAATCTGCCTGCCCGACGGTGCGCCTATCTCTAAAGTCGAGGCTACAAGGAGCTACGGTGCTGAGATATGTCTTGTACCGGGTGTATATGATGATGCCTATGCCGAAGCTATCCGTCAGCGTGACGAGAACGGCTATACTTTTATACATCCCTTTGATGATGAGAACGTAATAGCAGGTCAGGGCACCATAGGTCTTGAGATACTCAATCAGGTGGCTAACTGCAATGTCATCGTAGTACCTGTGGGCGGCGGCGGACTTATCTCGGGCGTGGCTTTCGCAGTAAAGCAGCTCAATCCCAGAGTAAAGGTCTACGGTGTTCAGGCAGAGGGTGCGCCTTCGATGGTCAAGTCCATCGCAGAGGATAAGATACTTTGTCTCGACAGCGTACACACCATCGCAGACGGCATACAGGTAAAGGAGCCCGGCGAGAATACATTTGAATACTGCAAGCAGTATGTTGACGGCATAGTTACCGTTACCGATGATGAGGTAAGCTCGGCGATACTCCACCTCATCGAGAAGCAGAAGCTCATAGCCGAGGGCGCAGGTGCGGTATCCGTAGCAGCTGTGATGTTCAACAAGATACCCGATATAAAGGGCAAGAACGTGGTTTGTCTGGTATCGGGCGGCAATATCGACGTTACAATACTTTCAAGGGTCATCAAGAGAGGTCTGCTCAAATCAGGCAGATCCGATACGCTTACCATACAGCTTGAAGACAAGCCCGGTCAGCTCAAGGACGTTTCCGCTATCATTGCAGATATGGGCGCAAATGTTGTATCTATCCATCATGAGAGAGCCAGCGAGGACAGCGACATCACCGAGTGCCTGCTCCGTCTTGTGCTGGAGACCAGAGATTACAGCCATATCCGTGAGATAAGGGCGGCTCTGACTGCAAAGGGATTCAAGATAGTAAATAAGTGATGAAATTAAGTGAATGTACCGAGCCCCATCTTTACAGGGGCACGGTGCTCAGATATAAAGGTGCATATCCTTATGATAAGGAGTATGTTGAATTTATGATCTGCGAATACCACAGCATGAAAGAGGATCGATGTCCGTTGGCACTGTACTGCGTATCGGGCTATAATGCAGGAAGTCTGGAATATGTTTTCCCGAAGGAAGCACAGGCGGAGGGTGCTGTGGCGATACGCACCGACTGGCTGAAAGAAAACTGGCAGACAAAGGTCCGTGACGACTGTGATGCGGATGAAGTGAGCGTTACAGTCTAAAGACTCTTGTGATGTGACAGCAGAGCACGAAAAAAGTAAATATCCGATGGCACAGGTACGATATCGGATGATGATAAATAAACATAAAGGAGTAATCAATTATGGCAGAAACAGTTTACACAAAAACAGCCCCTGATGCGATAGGTCCCTATTCACAGGCTAAGGTAGTAGGCGGACTGGTGTTCACCTCGGGACAGATAGCTATTGACCCAGCAACAGGCAATGTTGAGGCGGCTACCATAGAGGAGCAGACACATCAGGTATGCAAGAACCTCAGCGAGGTACTCAAAGCAGCAGGAACTTCCATCGACAAGGCAGTAAAGACGGTATGCTTCTTGAAGAACATGAGCGATTTTGCTGCATTCAACGGTGTGTACGGTGAATACTTCACCTCAAAGCCCGCAAGAAGCTGCGTGGCAGTCAAGGAACTTCCGAAAGATGTTCTGGTAGAGGTCGAAGTGATAGCTGAAATTTAATAAATCGGGGCGAGGTCAAATGTTTTTGGGTCTCGCCTTTTTTGTAAAATACCTGTAAGGAGGAAAACTATGGAAATCAAGAAGATAGCTGCATTCGCAGCGGCACTTATGATGATCTTTGGCAGCGCTGTTGCAACATATGCCGATACCGAGCAGGATGCAGAGCTCACGGGACAGGAAACTGTTGAGCAGGAGATGATTGAGCCCGAGTCTGAATACATTGCTCTTGATGAACTCTATGCATCTGAATTTGCTGCATCGAGCGAGAAAGTCGATGCCAAGCAGAACGCTCTGGCAAAACAAGCCATATTCAAAGTAAGTACATACATAAAGCTCAAGGACGGTTCCAGCATACCCGCCGACTTTGATGTTGGTATTGTGCCCACAGATGAGGGATATGCTTTTAAGACTCATATAACAATTGATGAGATCAAAGAGACTCTCTCCGCAGCAGGAAAGAGCACTGATGATTTTTCCAGGATATCCTATTCTCTGACAGCAAATTTCAAGAAAGATCTCGGTATAGATGACAGCTACCGCATAAGATATCAGGCAGAACTCAAGGGTGCTGTCACAAATGACTACGGATCATCGGGCTACGGTACTGTGTTTGGCAGCAACCTCATAACCAAAAAGCCGGGAGAGGTCATGCCTGTCGAAAGTGTCATCAGGGATGATCTTCTGACCGATACCCATAACAAGTATCTTGAAGATACCATATTCATCGACCTGACCAAAGCCATCGTGTATAAGCCGACCAAGGCGCACCTGAACTCCATGAAGCTTACATACACTCCCACGGCGGCCCTGATAATGAAAGACGGCACCGAGCTGGCTACCAACTGGAAATTCAACAAGAGTAACGGGGATTACGAAGACTATGTGTTTACTTTAAATCCCACCATATCCGAACTGGAGAGCACCCTGAAAAAGTCGGGAAAGAAGCTTGACGATCTGGATGGCATCCATTACTATCTGTCCATCAGCAATCCTTCGGGTTCGGGCATAGATAATAAGTCAACTTTAAAGGGGCTTTATTTCCTCGGAAGCTATAATAAGGTCCTTAAAGACAAGAACGCTTATATAAACGGCAATTACGGTTCCAGTACGAAAATAAAAGCAGCTGCTTCCTATAAAGTGAACGAGAATAAGATAGATCTTGGTAAGTGCGACATCGTGCTGGGAAAACTGTGTACTGATGGATACGAGAAAGATGATAAGGGTGAATTTGTCCTTAAACAAAAGGAACGTGACCTGACATATGACGATCTGTCGAGACTCAGCCTGACCGTGAATGTATCCTGCTATGATGCCGAAGTATCTGCGCCATCATCCAACGGGAATAAGACCGTCAAAGGCGATGCCAACGGTGATAAGAAGATAGACGTTGCAGACATTGCCGTGGCAGCTACCCACATCAAGGGCATAAAGGCGCTGACGGGTACTCAGTTCAAGGCGGCCGATGTGGACGGCGACGGCAAGCTTACCGTAACCGATATCGCCATGATAGCTTCACATATCAAGGGTATAAAAGCTTTGAAGTGAAAGGAGAAATAACATGAAGAAAACAGTATCATTTGCAGCGGCACTTATCATGACTTTCGGCAGCACGGCGGTATATGCTTTCGCAGAGGAAACGACTAATGAGCAGGATATCGCAGTCGAGCAGGTACTTGATGAGGTCAATGAGTCGGAACTGTATGCGTCAGCAGGAAAAGTTGATGCAGAGCAGAATGCTCTCGCAAGAAAGGCGAAATTCAGTGTTGAGATAGCTATACGCCTTAAAGACGGAAGCACCATATCTACAGGCTGGAAAGCTGATAATGTCACAAAGACAGATAAAGGCTACGCTCTTACAAGTCGTATTGCTACAAAAGACTATAAAGCAAAGCTTACAGCGGCAGGCAAGACTGTAAATGATGCCGACGGCATGGTTTTCTATATAACCGCAAGCTTTGATAAGAGCCTTGGTATAGATGACAGCTACAGGATAAAATATCATGCTTATACACAGGGTGAAGGGATCAAGAAAGATGGCAGCAGTTATCTCGGTTATGCGGAGAAACCCTCAACTGCTGATTCCGATTACATTATAACAAAGCCCGGTGAAAAAGGCTTGAAATATGGCAGTAACGGCATTTATAAAGACTTTTATGCAGGCGGCAGACATTATTTAAATGATCCCTATAAAAATGCAGAATACTTTGAGGATACCGTAAACATCGTGCTTGACAGAGCCGTAGTATATAAGGCAGATAATGCAGGCGGCAAGACAATTATGGGCGATGCCAACGGCGATAAGAAGATAGACGTTGCGGACATTGCCGTGGCAGCTGCCCACATCAAGGGCATAAAGGCGCTGACTGCCGAGCAGATAAAGGCTGCGGACGTAAACAAGGACAACAATGTGAACGTTGCGGATATCGCCATGATAGCTTCACATATCAAGGGTATAAAGGCTTTGAAGTGATTGGCATTTATTCACAAATTTTGCAAAGAAATTTTATACATTACTACGAAATATCTGGTATAATATAAATAAGTTAAAGGTATACTCCCCTGTCAGTCGGCAGGGGAGATACTTTGTCTGAATGAAAAATGTGAAGGGGAGAGTGTAATGAAAGCATACGAGATACTCATGGATATGGCTGTCATAATGGTGTGCGCAAAGTTCATGGGACTGTTGGCAAGGAAACTTAAAGCGCCAATGGTCGTGGGCGAGATAATCGCAGGTGTGCTGATAGGACCGTGCCTGCTGAATTTTGTGCAGCCGTCGGAATACCTGAATATGTTCGCAGAGATAGGCGTTATCCTCATAATGTTCTCGGCAGGACTTGAAACTAATCTGACCGAGCTAAAAAAGTCGGGGCTGATAGCGCTGGTCATAGCCTGTGTGGGCGTGTTCGTGCCGCTGGGCTGCGGAACGCTTTTGTATATCGGTTTCAACGGTTTTGACGGTATAGGCAGCGAGAGCTTTTTCAAGGCGCTGATGATAGGCTGTATCATGACGGCGACCTCCGTCGGCATCACAGTTGAGGCGCTCAAAGAGATGGGCTATCTCAAAGGCAGGGTAGGGCAGACCATACTTTCCGCTGCGATAATCGACGATATCATCGGCATCGTGGTGCTGACCTTTGTACTCAGCATGAAAGACCCTTCCAGCAAGATCGGCGTTGTGTGCCTTAAAGTTTTCGGGTTCCTTGCAGCCTCGTTCATACTGGGATTTCTTATCTACAAGATATTCAAAGTTGTGGACGACAAGTATCCCCACACAAGACGTATCCCGATCATCGCCGTGAGCCTTTGCTTCGTGCTGGCTTATGTGGCAGAGGAATACTTCGGTATCGCCGACATCACAGGCGCATACATAGCAGGCATAATCCTGTGCAACGTGCGTGATGCGGAGTATATCGACCGCAAGGTAAGCGTAAACGGATATATGTTCTTTGCACCGCTTTTCTTCGTGGGTATAGGTCTGAAGACCAGCTTCAGCGGCATAGGCGCTGAAACGATACTGTTCTCGCTGGCATTCGTGGCAGTGGCAATGCTCTCAAAACTCATAGGCTGCGGACTGGCATCGAAGTGTTTCAAGTTCAAAAATATCGACTGCGTTAAGATAGGCGCAGGCATGATGACCAGGGGCGAAGTAGCGCTGATAATCACGAACAAGGGACTGAGCCTGGGTGTCATCGATCCGTCGGTGTCCACTGCGGTGATACTGCTCATCATAGTCAGCAGCGTGGTAACGCCTGTGTTCCTGAAATATCTCTACAGCAAATCTCCCGACCCTGTGGAGGAGAGCGAATAAAGAGCTTAAAGGAGTGCCGAAAGGTACTCCTTTTTTTGAATAGAAAAAGCAAATACACCTGCCGCTGATGGGAGGTGTATTTGCTTGAATACATAAACTTATATAGGGGTAAGGGTGGAAAACCCATTAGGTCAATGTCTGGTCCTGAGCCTTTTATCTATTGAGAAAAAAGTTATGGTCAGTACGATAAACGTGCACAGCGGCACCGGGTCATAATAATCGTGTAAGCCCTTTTCACGCAGAAGTTCCACAACTGAAAAAATAGCAGCAGTGAACATCATGATGATATATGATACTCTGAACAGAGCAAGTCTTGCAGTTTTTTTCATCACAAACGCTCCTTTTCTTCATAAGTCGTACATCTACCGTTTTCATTACTGTGCTTCATCGATCAGTCTCCTCTCAAATATTACGATGAACTGTTTTTTATTTGGTCTAATCATTTTATTTATCTCTGTGTATAATTGTATCACAAATGTGAACAAATTGCAAGCGATTTTTCCCGAATGGTTGAATTTCGGGCTCGATTCGTAAAACAATTAACTAATGGATGGTTTATTAACCGAATATTGCCGTCATTTTTCACAATTTATTTTACAAAAAAGGCATCTCTTTGTTAATAAAGAGATGCCTGATAATGAATTTCAGTTGGTTGCTAAACCTATTTTGCGGTAAATGCTTTCGATGAACGGAGACTTATGTGCGATGTAGCTTTCGATATCGTGAGGGAAAAGTTTTGCGCCCTCGGCTTTTATGCGGCTGTATTCTGCCACAGCATCGGGGTGTGTTCGCAGGTAGTCCCTGAAAGCTGTATGCCGCCGCAATTCTGCCGAATTTTCGGGACATACATAAAGATGATGCTTCATGAGGTGTTCCTTGCCCTCATAGCTGAATGCTTCACGTCCTGTTATGCCAAGGTCGCCCTTATGATGATAGCCTGCTTTTGCAAGGGCAGCTTTTACTTCGCCGAAAACAGCGCTGCTTTCTATGACCACATCTATATCTATGATGGGCTTAGCCGCAAGCCCTCTGACCGAGGTACTGCCAACGTGTTCGATGCTGAGCGCAAGTCCGCCCAGCGCAGTATCGAGTTCGGCACGTATATTCTCAAATGCCTGCGCCCAGCCCTCGTCATAGGGCAGGACGATAATGTGTTTTGTTCCCATAGTTACCTCTTATTTTATGAACAGCCCTGCGATGAATGCCGATGCCGCCGCACCCAGCGCAACTGCTATCAGCGGCAGTTCAAAATATGCCATGACAAGCGCCACTGCCGTACCGACCACCGCCGTGACCATACTGCCCGTAGCCTCGAAGATAGCAGGTATCGTCATGGCAGAAAGCACCGCATAGGGTATGTAGTGCAGAAAACTCAGCCAGAATTTCGATGTGAGTTTCTTGCGGAAGAATGTGAAAGGCAGCATCCTTATGAGGTAGGTCACAACTGCCATAACTAAAACGTATACCGCAATACTCATGACGCACCTCCCTCATCCTGCACAGGGAAAAGCACCGCTCCCACAGCCGAGGCTGCCACAGCGCATATCATTATGACAAAGCCGCTCGGGATACCCTTTATCACGTATTTGAACAGCAGACTCATCGCTATAGCGCCCAGCGATACGGCAAGTACGCCACGCTCCTTTTTACAGGGCGGCACTACTATGGCTATGAACATACCATACAGCATCAGCCCCATGACACTTGTTACCGAGGCAGGCAGCAGCTGACCCGCAACAGCGCCCATTACTGTACCCATGACCCAGCCGATGGTGGCTATGAGTATCATGCCGTACATATAGGCAGGTGTCAGCGGAGTCTCCTGTGCGGCACATACAGCGAATATCTCGTCGGTTATGCCGTAGGATGCAGCCAGTCTGTGTGGCGTGGTGAAGCGCTTGTCAAGCTTCTGTGACAGCGACAGCGCCATAAGCGAATAGCGCATATTTATGGTGATCTGTACCAGTATCATCTCGATGAGAGAGCCTGCCGCAACGATGATATCCACGCCTGCTGCCTGACCTGCGCTTGTTAAGTTGGTAAGTGATATGAGCGATGTCCAGAGCGGTGAGATACCTTTGCCCACCGCCATTATCCCGAAGCTGAAAGATACCGAGAGGTATCCCAGCATTATGGGTATACCGTGGGACATACCCTTTAAAAATTCCTTTTTCATTTTTCTGATTTTTCCTGTCTTGAATACTGTGTTAATAGTTCGATTACTTCCTGCATTAGTTCGGGTGACTTTTGTTTCTTATCCGCTGTTATGGCGAAATACGGTTTAGCTTCGTCCACAAAGCGTACACGGCTCTTGTACTTTTCTGCAAGTGCCGCTATCTGTCTGGGTTCGAGGGTAGTGATGTAGAACTGCATCTTCGTGCCTGCCTGCTTGATCTCCTTGATGCCCATTCGTGATGCCTTGTTCCTTAAAAGCGCCACATGGACAAGTCCCAGCACTGCCTTCGGCGGGTCGCCGTAGCGGTCGATGAGTTCGTCCAGCACATCACGGGAGTCTTCGTCTGTAGCTATCGAGGCTATCTTGCGGTATGCATCGACACGCTGTGCCGAGTTCTCGATATATCCGTCGGGGATATAAGCGTTTATGGCAATATCTACCAGACAGTCCTCGGGAGAATGCGGTATCTCCTCGCCCTTTTGTTCGGCTATGGCTTCGTTGAGAAGTCGCAGGTACATATCATAGCCGACAGCTTCCATATGACCGTGCTGACGGGCGCTGAGTATCGAACCTGCACCTCGTATCTCCAGATCTCGCATGGCGATATGAAATCCCGAACCGAACTGTGTGAATTCTCTGATTGCCTGCAAACGCTTGGCTGCCTGTTCGGAGAGCACCTTTCCTCTGCGGAAGGTGAAGTATGCGAATGCACGCCTGTTAGAGCGTCCCACACGTCCTCTCAGCTGATGAAGCTGCGAAAGTCCCAGTCTGTCAGCGTCCTCGATGATGAGGGTATTTACGTTGGGTACATCTATACCCGTTTCAATGAGGGTGGTGCATACCAGTATATCCACCTCGTGCTCGACCACCTGCCGCCATATCTCGGAAAGCTCGTTCTCGCTTATCTGACCGTGGGCAATGGCTATGCGTGCATCGGGCAGGCTTTGCTGGAGCTTTGCCACGGTGCGCTCGATGGTGCCTATGCGGTTGTGTATGTAGTATACCTGACCTCCACGGCGCAGTTCCTTGCTGATAGCTTGCAGTATCACGCCTTCGTTGTGCTCGATGACGTAGCTTTGTACAGGGTGTCTGTCCATGGGGGGCTCCTCGATAACGGACATATCACGTATGCCGCTGAGTGCCATATTGAGCGTTCTCGGTATGGGAGTAGCCGAAAGCGTCAGCATATCCACCCCGGGATGGTTCTCCTTGAACTTTTCCTTATGAGCCACGCCGAAACGCTGTTCCTCATCAATGATGGCAAGTCCCAAATCCTTGAATTCCACGTCCTTTGATACCAGCCTGTGAGTGCCTATGATAAGGTCGATGGTACCTCTTTTGAGCTCTCTTACGATGGCTGCCTGTTCCTTGGGCTTGCGGAAGCGTGAGAGCAGCTCGACCTTTACAGCAAAGTGCTCAAAACGCTTTACTGCGGTCTGGTAATGCTGCCATGCAAGCACCGTTGTGGGCGCAAGTATGGCACACTGTTTGCCGTTGGTGACGCACTTGAAAGCTGCACGCAGTGCGACCTCCGTTTTGCCGAAGCCCACATCACCGCAGAGCAGTCTGTCCATAGGGGTGTGCTTTTCCATATCGCCCTTTATCTCGCTTATCGCACGCAGCTGGTCGTCGGTCTCCTGATAGTCAAATCTCTCCTCGAAATCCATCTGCCAGTCGTCATCGGGGTCGAATGCATAGCCTTTAGCCATCTGGCGCTGTGCATAGAGCTTGGTGAGTTCCTCTGCCATATCCTTGACAGCAGCCCTTACCTTGCTCCTTGTTCTTGTCCATTCGGTGGAATTGAGCTTGTTCAGCTTTACAGCCCCGTCATCTCCGGGACCTATGTACCTTGATACCAGATCAAGCTGTGTTACTGGTACGTACAGCACATCCGTACCTGCGTAGTTTATGGTGATATAGTCCTTCTTTACGCCGTTTGTCTCGATGTTGCGTATGCCCTGAAATTTTCCGATGCCGTACATCGAGTGTACCACCAGATCTCCCGTGTGTATGTCGGAGAGCGCCTTGATCTCTTCGCCTGCTTTATGCTTGGGCTTTTTGCGCTTTGAGGTCATGGCTTTCATCTGGGTGATGAGGGCGCACTTTATATCGGGATAGTCATAGCCTGCGGAAAGGCTGCCTGTGCGGACATAAACAGTCCTCGGGGCGATGGGGGAGTCCTCCTTCATCTGCACCGCAGGTATGCCCGACTCTTTCAGGTCGTTGACGATTATTGGCACGGTCTTTTCGGAACCTGCCAGCACTATGGTGCAGTAGTCGTTCTCCACCAGCGTATTCAGCTCTTCCTCGAGGCTTATCATGCTGCCGCCCCATGCAGCGGTCTGGCGGCAGTCGGTATTTATGAGCTTTTTAAGCTTTACACTTCCCAGCGAACGCATGAACGTATCGAAGAACACGGTCTTCATGTTGACTATGCGGCTCTCGGTCTGCCCCATATCAAGGCAGAAGCCTTCCAGCTTTTTGAAGAGTATGCCCTCGGTATACAGTATCTTTAAGTCTTCGGAAAGCTGTGCCAGCGCAGCCTTGCCCTTTTCGATACAGTTAGAGTATTCCGAAACTATGCAGGCACCGCCCGAGAAATAGTCAAATATCGTGGCAGTCTCGGGGTAAGCGAGGGTGTAATATTTATCCAGATCGGTAAGTGTTATTCCGCTGTTCACAAGGTCGATATCCTTGTTGATGTTCTCCTTTATCTTGTCTGCCAGCTTGCCCCTTGCGCCCTTTGCCAGTTCTTCCAGACGCTTTATCAGCTCTTCGGAAGATGGGAAGATTATCTCCAGCGCAGGTGCGATGCTTATGCTTTCGATATTATCTGTGCGGCGCTGGCTCTCGGTATCGAAGTATGCGAGAGTGTCCACCTCATCGCCCCAGAGCTCAACACGCACGGGCTGTTTTTCCTGAACAGGGAATATATCCACTATAGAGCCCCTTACAGCGAACTGTGCAGCGCCCTCTACCTGGTCGGTGCGGCTGTAGCCCGATGCCAGCAGCTTTCTTTGCAGCTCCTCGATATCCAGTGTGCCGCCCAAAGCTATCTCGAAAGTATACTCCGCCAGTGCATTAGGCGGTATAGTGCCCTGCATACAAGCCTCCATGCTTGCAGCCATCACCCTGCATCTGCCCGACCTTACCGCAGAAAGCGCCTCTATGCGCCTGTGCTCGTATTCACGGGAGATACCCTCCATATAGGCGAAATTCATATCCTTGGCAGGATAAACGCAGGCTATCTGCTCGCCTGCCATCTCGTTGATGTCCGCAGCCATCTTGGTAGCATTTGCTTCATCATCACATATGAGCAGGCAGCTGCCCAGTGATGACAGCGCCGCAGCCAGATGTGCCTTGTGTATCGCTGAAACGCCCGTGACTGCCAGAGGTGTATAGCCCTTGATAAGGCAGTTTTTTATATCATTGTATGCCCCGAGCTTTCGGGCGGTATCATAGAAAATGTTCATGCTGTTCACTTACCCTAATTGAATTTGTTCATGGCTTCGCTTATCTTGTCCTGCACCATCAGCTCCAGTGCAGCGCAGGCATTTTCCGCAGTTTTATCAAGCTTTTCCCTGTCATCATCGTCAAATTTCGAGAGCACCCATTTTGCCAGATCGTAATCGGGGTGGGGCTTCTTGCCGACACCTATCTTTATGCGGGGAAAATCCTCTCCTCCGCACTGTGCGATGATGCTCTTTATACCGTTGTGACCGCCTGCCGAGCCTTTTCTGCGTATGCGCATCTGACCCGGTTCAAGAGATATATCATCGAATATAACGATAACGTTCGTAAGCGGTATCTTGTAGAAGTCCATAGCTTCCGATACCGCATCACCGCTGAGATTCATGAAAGTCTCGGGCTTCATCACAAGGCAGGACTTTCCGCCTATGACAGTATTGCCGACCTTCGCTTTGAATTTGTGCCTGTCACAGGAAAATCCCAGCTTTTTTTCAAGCATCTCGATGGTTATAAAACCTGCGTTGTGGCGTGTGCCCTGATACTGTATACCGGGGTTGCCGAGCCCCACAATAATATATTCGGGCTTGGCGGAGTTATTCTCACGCTGCGCCGAAAGTTGTTTGAGTTTCTCAAAGATATCCATACCTTACCTCCGAAACGGCATATAGCTATATACCATTTATTGTGTACGCACGAAATCCCCGAACTTGTTAGGAACGGGGTATCGTCAAATATTTTACGTATGGAAGAAATTATAGCACATCCTTCGGAAAATGTCAAGCACGCATAGTGCGGCAGACTCGTTTTGAGCCCTGCGATATCTTGACATAAGCTGTCGAATGTGGTAAAATACTATATATATGTATCTTGTTGTGCGCTGCGCACTATACTTGCTAAAAATTCTGTGAAGGAGGTGCTTGCTGTGAGCCGATATGTGGGCGGCTATAAATTGCCTGATTATAGCGTGCTTATGTCCGTCTATGATAAGGAATTGCCCGAAAATCTCAATCAGAGCCTTGAATCTATGCTCATGCAGACATATCCTCCGTCGGATTTTGTACTTGTCTGCGACGGCAAGCTGACCAATGAACTCAATATCATTGTAAAAAGTTTCCAGAATGAGTACAAGCAGATATTCCGCATTGTCAGGATAGATGAGAATGTGGGCGTGGGCAAAGCTATGAACAAGGGCATAAAAGCCTGCCGCTGCGACTATATCGTCAGGATGGACAGTGATGATGTTTCTCTGCCCGACAGATGCATCAAGGAGATGCTGTTGTTTGCGGTCATGCCCGAGCTTGATATGGTAGGCAGTTTCGTGGAGGAGTTCGATGACGAGACCGATGAGACTGTTGCCATCAAGAAGGTGCCTCTTTTGCAGAAGGAAATCGAGAGCTTCTGCAAGCGCCGCAACCCTTTCAACCGACAGACTCTGGCTTTCCGCAAGAGCAAAGCCATCGAAGCGGGCGGCTACAGCGACCTGAAGCTTTGCGAGGACTACGAGTTCGCCGCAAGGATGCTGGCAAACGGCGCAAAGGGGCAGAACATACCCGAGGTGCTGGTAAGGTACAGGGTCGATTCTAGCACTTCCGAGATACGCAAAAGCTGGCGGCTTACCAAGGCATTCATTGCAGTCAGATGGATGATATTCACCGAGGGGTTCATAGGCTTCCGTGATTTCTTTACTCCATGTATAATGCAGCTGATGCTGTTTTTGCTGCCCATGAGATTTACAAGATGGGTCTACAGGAAGTTTTTGAGGGATACCCACATAAAGCCTCCCACCGCTGAGGTAAAGATAGATACCCCCACCAAGCACAAGGATACAAGATACAAAGGTCCCAAAAAAACAGGCAAATAAAACAGTCCGTAGGTTTTGAACTGACCCCAAAAAGTTAGACAAACTTTTAAAAGAAAACTTATGCAAAGCGACTAAGAGGAATCTTGGTCGCTTTTGTTATGCGGCATTGAGTCTG
>CADALT010000010.1:69185-69511 GCA_902788785.1 uncultured Ruminococcus sp. | reverse complement strand
TGCAGCAGCAGGCGTTGTAAACTACATCAAGACAGGCATCTGGGACGCACAGCTTTCCTGCGTTATATCCTGCGCAACCGTGGCTTGCGTGCTTGCATCTGACGAATATACAAAGCTCAAAAAAGAGAACGAGCAGTAATATTACAAAACTGTAAGATAAAGAAATATTAAAAACAGGACAAACAAGAGACAGCATGATATAATAAAGACACAGTAAGGGGAACGACCCCCATCAAAGAAAACAAAACAACATATGAAAGACCGAAAAGGAGAATAACTATGAAAAAGACAATAAGAGCTAAGAGAATGATGATCGCAACAACAGC
>CADALT010000010.1:0-69168 GCA_902788785.1 uncultured Ruminococcus sp. | reverse complement strand
TGCAGCAGCAGGCGTTGTAAACTACATCAAGACAGGCATCTGGGACGCACAGCTTTCCTGCGTTATATCCTGCGCAACCGTGGCTTGCGTGCTTGCATCGGAAGAATACACAAAGCTCAAAAAAGAGAACGAGCAGTAATATTACAAAACTGTAAGATAAAGAAATATTAAAAACAGGACAAACGAAAGGCGACGTGTTATAATGTAAACACAGCAAGGGAAATAACCCTTAGCTGAATATAGAAGATAATGGAGGATATTATCATGAAAGCAAAAACATATGAAAACAACACACTGAGCCTGAAAGTTATTTACGCATTCGCAACGCTGATCTTTGCAGCAATGATGCTGCTTTCGGCAAACAAAGAGATGGGCTATGTAGTTACTGTAATATCTGTACTGGGCTCATTTGAGATCTTCAAACTCTACAAAAACAAGCTGAAGGATAAGGCTAACATCATTACAGGCATAGTTTTCGCTGTGGTAACAGCAGTTGCTGTTTGCATATTTGATCCCCTGTGGATCATCAACACATATGTGCTGGCCGCAGTTGTTATAAGCTTTTTGTTCGGCGTTGTTGCAGCTGACATTGTAAAGTCTGTACGCAAATGATAAATAAAGCTTTTTAAAAGATCCATGGTCATGGACCGTATCAATAAAAACATACAATGAAAAAGACCTCCTATGGTATAATAGAGACCGTAGGAGGTCTTGCTATTGCAAGAAGTTACAGACATATCCACCGTTCCGAGCAGTAACATTACAAAATTGTAATGTAAAGAAATATTAAAAGCGTGACAAACTAAACATTCCATGATATAATAAAGACACAGTAAGGGGAACGCTCCCTAAACAAAATATGACAGACCGAGAGGAAGGATCGCTATGAAAAAGCTATTCAACAAGATCACCCCAAAGAGAGCAGCAAAGGTATTCTTTATCGCAATGGTATCATCTGCCATCGCAATGAACCTGCTGAGATAAGATATAAGAAAAGATATATGATTACGTAGAACAAAAGATAAGGGACGCACATAAGACCTATGAACAAAAGGAGATCACATCATGTATAACTTTTTTGAGAGTGCAGATAAGAAGTTAAAGGGCAGTGCGATAGTTCTTGTAGGTATAGCTTTGGCAGTAGTCAATATACTTCTTTAATTAAAAAGGAAACGGAGAGACTTAAATGAAATTACTGAAGATAGAACAGATAGAAAAATATTATGGAAGCAAATCCAGCCTGACAAAGGCGATAGACGATATATCCTTCGAGGTCGATAAGGGCGAATTCGTGGCGATAATGGGCGCATCGGGCAGCGGCAAGACAACGCTGCTCAACTGCATATCCACCATCGACCGTGTAACCGCAGGCCATATCTGGCTGGAGGATATGGATATCACCAAGCTCCGATCCAAGCAGCTTGGTAAATTCAGGCGTGAAAAGCTGGGCTTCATCTTCCAGGATTTCAACCTGCTGGATACAATGACAGCTTACGAGAATATCGCACTGGCGCTGTCTTTGCAGAAGAAGTCTCCCGCAGAGATAGATAAGGCAGTACGTGATGTGGCAGAAGAGCTGGGCATCACCGAGGTGCTGGAAAAGTACCCCTACCAGATGTCGGGCGGACAGAAGCAGAGAGTAGCTTCTGCCAGAGCCATCGTTACCGACCCCAGCATCGTGCTGGCAGATGAGCCTACAGGTGCGCTGGATTCCAAGGCTGCAAAGCTCCTGCTTGAGCGTTTTGGCTACCTCAATAAGGAAAAGGGCGCTACCATAATGATGGTAACTCACGACAGTTTCACCGCAAGCTATGCGAGCAGACTGATATTCATCAAGGACGGTAAGATATTCAGCGAGCTCAACCGTGGCAATGACAGCCGCAAGGAGTTCTTCAAGAGGATAATCGACGTTGTGACACTTCTGGGAGGTGACATCAGCGATGCGATTTAAGCTTTCTTTAGGCAATATCCGCAGAAGTATGCGTGATTATGCAGTATACTTCTTTACTTTGATAATCGGCGTATCCGTATTCTATGTATTCAACGCCATCGAGACCCAGACCGCTTTCATGCGTGTTGATGCAAGCACCCACGCTATGGCAGACCTTTTGAGAAGTATGCTCTCGGGTGTCAGCATTTTCGTGGCAGGCGTGCTGGGACTGCTGATAGTCTATGCCAGCCGCTTCCTGATGAAGCGCCGCAATAAGGAATTCGCACTGTATATGCTGCTCGGTATGAGCAAGTGGCAGGTATCGTCGATACTGCTTACCGAGACCATCATAATAGGCTTAGGCTCACTGATAGTCGGTATGCTGGCAGGTGTCGGGCTCTCGCAGCTCATGAGCGTGCTGGTAGTCAGCCTTTTCAAGGCGGATATGAGCGATTTCCACTTTACGGTATCCACAGGTGCAATGGTAAAGACCTGCATATACTTCGGTATAATGTACCTGGTAGTTATGCTGTTCAACAGCTTCATGATAGGCAAGTGCAAGCTTATCGACCTGATAAATTCGGGCAAGCGCAATGAAAAGCTCCACAGCAAGAATCTGCTGCTGTGCGTACTGGTGTTCATAGTTTCGGCTGCACTGCTGGGCACAGCTTACTATCTGGTAGCATTCAGAGATGACCTGCTCACACAGAAAAAGTTAATAGCCTGCATCGCAGCAGGCGCAGTATCGACCTATTTTATCTTCTGGTCGGTATCGGGTATGCTTTTAAGGCTTACCATGTCCATGAAGAGATTTTACTTCAACGGACTTAACAGCTTTACTTTCCGTCAGCTCTCGGGCAAGGTAAATACCATGGTAATGTCCATGACAGTTATCTGCCTTATGCTGTTCCTGACTATCTGCACGCTCTGTGCAGCGTTCTCCATACGCAACTCCATGAACGAGACTGTAGATGAACTCTGCAAGGCAGATATGCAGCTGTATGGCATGAGCATGGAAAGCACCGCCGATCTCGATGCGGTCGATATGTGCAGCGAGCTTGGCTTTGATGTTACATCATATCTGGCAGACGGCTATTCCAAAGCCGCTGTTTATGAGGATACCGCATTCACAGGCGGTACATTCTACGGCGAAGCTTTCAATGATGAGGCTGTCGGGCTCTCCGATTATGCAAAGCAGGTCAGAGAAAATTCATCCGAGATGGTCATGACTCTCAGCGATTATAACGAGCTTGCAGCATTCCTCGGCAACGAGACACTTGAACTCGGCGCAGGCGAATATATCCTGCTGTGCGATTTCGACGGCGAAAAGGAGATCCGAGACTATACTTTAAAGACATACGGCGGTGACATCACCGTGTTCGGCAAGCAGCTCAGATCCAAGTTCGATCACTGCGTTAACGGCTATTTCATGATGTCGTCCATACACATGAACACAGGTCTGTTCATAGTTCCCGATGACGTGGTAGATCCGAACTGCAAGATGATGGATATGATAACAGGCAACTATAAGGGCGATCCCGAGACTGT
This sequence comes from uncultured Ruminococcus sp., assembly GCA_902788785.1. Lineage (GTDB taxonomy): Bacteria > Bacillota > Clostridia > Oscillospirales > Ruminococcaceae > Hominimerdicola. Next base: position 65,690 of record CADALT010000010.1, on the reverse strand, counting down.
CGAAGCAGAGATACAGTCTGCATGGGCAGAGGTCACTCAGTCCGAGGATTCCGATACGGCAGTATCTCTCTCCACAAGCAGGGATATGATGAAGCAGACTGTTGGTCTTACAGCGATAGTTACTCTGCTGGGACTTTATGTTGGTATGGTCTTCCTGATCTCCAGCGGTGCTATACTTGCTCTGAGAGAAATGAGCGACAGCGTTGACAGCTCCACACGCTACACCATGCTGCGCAAGCTGGGCGTAGAAGAAAAGAGCATTTCCAAATCGCTCTTCGGTCAGACAGGTGTATTCTTCCTGCTGCCGCTGCTGCTGGGTATGGTTCATTCGATATTCGGACTCAAATTCGGTCAGGCAACGATGAGGGTCATCGGTCTTCAGAACATGGGCGTATCTGCCCTGATAACAGGTATAATAATACTGCTTATCTACGGCGGATATTTCCTCATCACCTATTTTTGCAGCAGGACGATAATCCGCAGCAATAACAACTAAGCTTTCCACCCTAAAAGGTTTTCATATGTTTTCTGCCGCAGAGGATGGTGTTCGCATCATCCTCTGCGGTGCTTTTTGTGCAAAAAAAATGTCACCCGTGATAAGACTGATACCCTATATACAACTAAATGCCCCCAAGCGTTTCAAAGCACTCGGGGGCATTGTATTTTGCGATCACTGTTGTTTTTTGAGGTTTTCTTCTTCCTTCTCGGAGAATAAGAAACGCTCGGAATCACAACCCTGTTTATATATAGTGTCTGCTAATTTTTCAAACTCGGCAGAACCGAATGAATCGTACTCTTCTTTTGAGATCTCGTAATACCTGTTATACCAAGCTACCCATGGGACCACACAGGCAAGTACATATTTACCCAGTTCGGGAGAATAGCCGGCTGAATAGTATTTCTCTCGGTTGATCTTTTCTTTTTCGAGTTTCATGATAAAATTGCTCCTTATAAATTTTGTTCTAACAGCACATATCCGGCTGAACTTTTATATCTTTTTTATTTCAGCTTAGCGCCGTCCCTGAAAGCTTCGCCTACTCTGCCCGATACCTTGTAATATCCGTGGGTGTATGGGTCGAAGGCTATAGCGCCCAGCAGGTCTATATCCACCTTGCCGTCCTTCAGTATCTCCTCATCAGCCGATACCGCCACGACCTTGCCTATTACTCCAAGACCTGTCGCATCGCTCTGGTATTCGACGAATTCACATTCCAGCACAATGGGGAATTCGTTGATCACGGGGGCATCAACACGCTCTGATTTAGTGAAAGTCATGCCGCTCTTAGCGAACTTGTCCTTTACCTTGCCGCCGCTGACCATGCCGAAGTAATCCGCCTCGACAACGTGCTTTGCATCAGCTATGGATACTGTAAAGCCCTTTCTCGCCTTGATGTTCTTTACCGTGTTGTGGGTCTCCGTCAGGTTCAGTGCGACCATATCCCTCGACAGCATAGTGCCCCAGGCTGCGTTCATGACATCTACCGTGCCGTCCTCGTTGAAAGTGGCTACCATAAGCACAGGCATCGGGAAAATAGCTTCTGTTGTGGTTATCTGTTTTTTCATTGATGTACCTCCGTTTCATTCTTTGATGTGAGAATAAACAAGCTTTCGCTGAATATATTATATCAGCCCTGCATAAAAAAGTCAATCCGCCGTCAGGGCAGAAAAAAAGCGCACCCGAAGATGCGCTGTGTTTTACCGTATTCTGAGCGTGAAGCTCTTTTACAGATGATATTATGCTCTTTCAACCTTGCCCGAACGCAGACATCTGGAGCAAACATATACGTGACAGGGAGAACCGTTAACTACAGCCTTTACTCTCTTCACATTGGGCTTCCAGGTCCTGTTAGTCCTTCTGTGTGAGTGAGATACCTTGATACCGAAAGTTACACCCTTTCCGCAAACTTCGCACTTTGCCATATCGGTGCGCACCTCCTTTACTGAAAATTTAAGCTGACTTGATCTAAGCCTCGTAGCATTTGACATAGTCAGCTTAAATCCAATCACACGATACTAGAGTATTATATCATATCCAAAAGAAAAATGCAAGCCCTTTTAACAAAAAATTTAAATTTACCGCCATTTGATGAAAAATAACAAAAATCATCTGTTCGCTCTTGAAATATTCTTGTAAATGTAGTATAATATACTGTGTATTTGTGTATTTGAAAGAGCAGATAAGTCAATGATGTATACAGACAAAGAAATGAGGAAAGAAAATGAGTTTAGATTTTTTAATGACCTATGCTCCACGTATAATAATACTGTTCATATGCCAGCCTGTCCACGAATGGGCGCACGCATGGAGCGCATACAAACTGGGCGACCCCACCGCTGCCAACCTTGGCAGAAAGACCCTTAATCCCATAGCCCATCTGGATCCCATAGGTACGCTGGGCATACTGCTCTGCGGCATGGGCTGGGGCAAGCCCGTACCCGTCAATCCTGCAAGGTTCGACAGAAAGCATAATATGCGCAAGGGTATGGCGATAACTGCGGCGGCAGGCCCCATATCGAATTTTGTTATGGCATTCATAGCCACGATAATATACAAATTTCTCAGCGGTGCATATGCAGCAACAGCTTTAACATCGCCAAATCAAGCATTGCGTGGGCTCATCTTGATCATATACTATGTCATCGTGCTCAATATCGGACTTGGCGTGTTCAACCTGATACCTATCCAGCCTTTGGACGGTTCAAAGATTTTTGCATATTTCGCAGGCGACAGGATAAATGCAAAGCTCAGTAATTATCAGCAGTATATAACTATAATCGTTATGGGTCTGCTGGTGTTCACAAACATACTTGATGGTCCGATCTCGGTAGTGAACACAGGCTTTTACAAGCTGATGGACCTGCTGACTTTCTGGGTGGATCCCATAGTCAGGGCAGTGTTCAGTGTAAATGTGTTCTGACCGAAGCGATATGATAAGCGAAAGGATAAGTTAAGATGTCAACGGCACAATTCAAACTGGATATGTTTGAAGGTCCTCTCGACCTGCTGCTGCACCTGATAAGCAAGCATAAGCTGAATATCTACGATATTGAGATAGCGGTGCTGCTGGAGCAGTATCTTGAATACATGGCAGGGCTTGAAGAAGAGGATTACGAGGATGCGGCTGATTTTCTTGAAATGGCTGCAAGGCTGATATATATCAAGACCGTGTCGCTGCTGCCTAAGGATAACGAGGGAGAGGCTCTCAAAAAGGAACTCGAGGGCAGCCTGATAGAGTATTCGCTCTGTAAAATGGCGGCGGCAAGACTACAGGAACAGTATGCGGGCGGCGAGATATTCGTTAGAAACCCGATCAAGCTGCCTGTGGATAAGACCTTTACGGGCGAACGTGAACCCGAGGAACTGCTGAATGCCTATTTCGGCATGAGTGAGAAAGCCAGGGCGAGCAAGCCTCTGCGTGCGGAAATGTTCCGCCCCATAATCTCAAAGCGTATAGTCTCCGTGACCTCGAAGATAATACACGTACTCAAAAAGCTCATAACCCAGGGCGAGTGCTGTCTTGACGATATGTATGACGGCTGCGCTGATAAAAGCGAGCGTGTGGCGGTATTTCTGGCAGTGCTGGAGCTTACAAGGTCGGGCAGGATATTCCTGAACGATGATAATACTATGGTCTATATGAATAAGGCTGCCAAAAACCGCAGGATAGAGTCTTCCTTTGATAAGGCGGAGGAAGAAGCGGAACTTGCGGCACAGGAAGAGCGTGAGGTTTCCGATGAACACGAAACCGAAACTCAGGTCCAGCCCGAGGACAGCGCTGAAAGCTCCGAAATGACCGCCCCCGAGGAAAGGGCACAGCGGTATATGCCCGAGCCCGAGTTCGTTCCGCTAAGGTCGGTGACGGTACACAGACCCTCATATAAAAGCGAAACAAGATATGCAGAGGGCACATCTCTGCTGACCATAGAGATACCCGAGGAAACACCCGAAACCGAGCGTATCCTCACACCTATCACAGAAGAAACCCCAGAGGACAAGCCCATCATCACAGATGCAGCAGAACCCGTTTCCCCATCAACAGAGGAATACCCCTCACAGGGCGAACCCCCCGAGGACAAGCCCACCATCACAGATGCGGCGACTCCCGTTTCCCCATCAACAGAGGAACACCCCTCACAGAGCGAAACACCCGAGGACAAGCCCATCATCACCGATGCGGCAACTCCCGTTTCCCCATCAACAGAGGAACACCCCTCGCAGAGTGAAACACCCGAGGACAAGCCCATCATCACAGATGCGGCAACTCCCGTTTCTCCATCAACAGAGGAATACCCCTCGCAGAGTGAAACCCCCGAGGACAAGCCCATCATCACCGATGCGGCAGAACCCGTTTTTGCATCGGCAGAGGAACAGCCCTTGCAGGGCGAAACTCCCGAGGATAAGCCCGCATTCAGGTTCAGACCTAACTATTTCGGACGCCGCAGCTATTGGGGCAGCGTGGGCTGGACACGGGCAAGGCTCAGGATATATAAAGGATAACATATATGGATATACAGGAATTGGCAAATGCAATGGAAGCCGTGCTGTTCGCTTCGGGTGAACCCGTGGAGTCAAAACGGCTGTGTCAGGCGCTGGATGCAGGCATCTCCGAGGTGGAGGAAGCCGCAGCGCTGCTTGACGAAAAATATTCGCAAAACAGCGGCATAGAACTGCTGCGTCTGGAAGGTTCGTTCCAGCTGGCAACCAAGCAGACCTACGCCGACAGGATAAAGCAGACCCTGGAGATAAAGCGCAGCTCGGCACTTTCTCCTGCGGCGATGGAAGCCCTTACCATAGTGGCTTACAACCAGCCCGTAACAAAGGCTTTTGTTGAGAGCGTAAGGGGCGTTGACTCCTCGGGCGTGGTGAACTCGCTGGTGGAAAAGGGACTGCTTGCCGAAGCAGGCAGACTTGACCTGCCCGGCAGACCAATAGCCTATGTTACTACGGATAATTTCCTGAGAGCCTTTAAACTCTCGGGACTGAAAGACCTGCCGCCTCTGCCCGAGCAAAGCGGTCAGGTGACGATAGATGAAGTTATAGAGGCTGCGGAAGCAGCTGAGAGCGGTGAATAGTCCGCATTACAGACAGATACAGCAAGGTGGTGATAACAACGATCGTACTTAAAATACTATTGATAATAATACTGGTCATTGTTATACTGCTGCATTTTTCTGTGACGCTGTATGTCAGCGGCGGCACAGACGGTGAGTTTGTTATAAAGGCGAAATATCTCGGCATAACGCTTTATCCGAGGAAGAAAAAGGCTAAGAAAAAGAAAACTCGCAGGAAGAAAGAAGAAGTCGTCGAAGATGAGTTTGATGACGACCTTACGGAAGAACTTGAAAATTCTGCCATGATGCAGTCTGTTTCTGAAGAAAAGCCCGAGGTCACTCTTGAAGACGAGGTCATAGAAGACACGGCGGAAGAAACCGTAAGCGAGGAAACTATCCCCGAGGAAACTCCACCCGAGGACGAGCCCGAAGAGGATAAAAAGCCCGAAAAGGAAGAGAAAAAGAAGAAAGAGAAGAAGGAGAAAAAGGAGAAAAAGGAAAAAAAGCCCAAAGAGGACTCCGATGAGGGCGGCAAGGCAAAGGGTAAGCTTGAAGAGCTCAAAGCAAAGTGGGACTTTATCAGACCCTATATCCCCCATGTGTGGAAGTATACCAAAAAGCTGCTCAAAGCTATCCGCATCGAACAGATAAAGATAGCCATCGACACGGGCAAGGAGGACGCTTACGAGAGCGCCACATTCTACGGAAAATTACAGGCGGCGGTGTTCAATGCACTGCATCTTTTGTCACTGATATTCACAGTAGATGTCAAAGAGGTCAACATCAATTGCCTGTTCAATGTAAAAAAGCTGGACGCAAAGGGCGAAACTACCATAAGACTGCGCCCGAGTACAGTCATCGCCATAGCATTCTGCCTGCTGTGGTGCTGCGCAAAGATATTCATTCCCTATAAGCTGAAACAGCGCAGGGAAAGGAAAGCGGCAGAAAAAGCAAAGAAGAAAAAGAATACAGCGGCTTCACCCGAGCCCGCATAAAGAAAGGTTGTTGGATATGAACGAAAGCACAAAGATAGAAGCACTGGTAAATACAGCCATGGCGAAAGTAAAGGAACTTGCAGACGGTGAAGCTGTCATCGGCAAGCCCATAGTAACAGGCGACGGCACCACCATAATCCCCGTATCTAAGGTGAGCGTGGGCTTTGCATCGGGCGGTTCGGACCTGCCCACAAAGTCCTCCAAGGATACCTTCGGCGGCGGCTCTGGCGGCGGCGTGACCATCACCCCCATGGCATTCATAGCTATCTATAAGGGCGAGGTCAAGCTTTTGCAGCTTACCGCAAATTCTCCCCAGGGCAACGCTATCGTCGATATGGTGCCCACTGTGCTTGATAAGATAACTTCTTTCATCGACGGCAAAAAGAATGATAAGTCCGCTGTTGATGATATAGATGATTACGCAGATATAGACTGATAAAATAAAAGGAGACAAAAAATGGGAGCGTGGGACGTAAGCATCACAGGCAACGATACCGCAAGAGACCTTATAGATGAGTATACCTGTGTATTCTACCATTATAAAGATGATATAGAAAGCGGCGTAAAAAAGCTGGAGGAGTATTTCCGCAGCGAATATGATGCCGATGATGAGGAAGAAGTCTGCGGATTTTATTATTCTCTGGCAGATTTCATGTGGAAAAAGGGCATACTGACCGAGGGCGTAAAGCAGAAAGCTCTGGATATGCTGGACTCGGGCTATGGGCTTGACCTCTGGGCAGAGTCGGGCGATAAGATACTGCGTGACCGTAAAAAGGCGCTGGATAAATTCCGTGAGAAGATAACCTCGCCCATGGGTGCGGTGAAGAAGATAAAGCCCAATTACAATCTGACCGATATCTTCACCGACGGCGACCTTATAGCGATACAGCTGCAAACCTCGGGAAAGCAATATGCGAGATCTCTTTACAAGCAGCTTACTCAGGAAGAGTTTGAAGCCTGCGATGGCAAGTATGTGCTGATGCAGAAACTGAAATGCCGTATCGGCGACGGTTCGGCGGTAGTGCCCGAGATAGCAGACCACGAGGCTTATTTCAGGCTTTTTGACGGGGTGTATGATACAGTCCCCGAGATAACGGATATAAGTGCGCTCAAAGACGCAAATATTTATCATCTCATCGGCGATCCTTGTCTTACATCGGTGTTTTACAGCCTCGACAGCAGCAAGATGTCGTTTTTCAAAAAGCATAAGTATCAGCTGCTGGGAAATTTTTCCGTGGATGAAAAATACCTCGAAGCGCCTGCGGTGCAGCTTTTCCTTTTTGACAGTAAGACAGTGAATAAAAATGCCGAATCGGAACTTCTCTCGGCTATGGGCTGGGAGTTTGGTATAAGCGAAACAGATGATATGGAGCTTATTACCGAAACGATAGATCACTCTACTTTCTACAGTCAGTGGTTAGGCAGTATGACCCGTGAGGAGGCTGAAGCTCAAAAAGCACGGGAACGGGAATATGTCCTTGCACAGCTCGAAAGAGTAAAGACCGAGGGCGGAAAATTTTTCTGCATAAAGTGCGGCAGTGAAGCAGGTATCATATCTGTTGCCAAAAACAGGATAGGCGACCTGTATGTGCGCAACTATTATCATCAGATAGGGCTCGGCACAAAACTGCTTGAATTTGCTAAGGCACAGGCAGGCGAGGGCGCTTATGCCGAAATACCCGAGTGTAAGTATAAACAGACGATCGTGCATATGTGTGAAAAAGCAGGCGTTAAAATCGTTGAGGTCTGAATAACTTTTGATATTACGCATACAATATTCCCGAAGGGGAGTGTTTATATGCGGCTTGATAAGATCAGATTTTACGCAGGTGCGGCAGTGTTTGCCATGCTGGTCATATTTTCCATGAGCAGGGTGAACGTCAGCGCCGAGGAAGCGCCCGAGGTATCCGCAAAAGCGGCAGTAGTCTATAATGGCGCAACGGGCGAGGTCATATACGAAAAGTCGGCGGACGAACGCCTGCCAATGGCGAGCACCACAAAGATAATGTCTGCGCTGATAGTCCTTGAACAGAACGGGCTCGATGACAGATTTATCGTGGACAGCGAAGCCGTAAAGACCGAGGGCAGTTCCATGGGCTTGCAGGAGGGCGACGAAGTGTCTCTGCGTGACCTTGCCTGCGGTATGCTGCTGCCCAGCGGCAACGATGCGGCAAATGCGGCGGCGGTGAGAGTTTCGGGCAGTGTGGAAAAATTCGTGGCGCTTATGAATGAGCGTGCAGAGCTTATGGGGCTTGCGGATACGCACTTTGTAACGCCCTCGGGACTCGATGACTATACCGATGAGCATTATTCCACCGCTATGGATATGGCTCTGCTTGCTTCACAAGCCATGCAGAACACGAATTTCCGTGAGATATGCGGCTTGAAAAAAGTTCAGCTAAGCTTTGGTCATCCGCCATTTGAGAGGTGGCTGATAAATACCAATAAACTGCTGGACAGAGAGGGCATCACGGGCATAAAAACAGGCTTTACCGATAAGGCGAGAAGGTGTCTGGTGTCGTCCTGCATGAGAGAGGGCTGTGAACTGATATGCGTGACCCTCAACGACCCTGATGACTGGAACGACCATATGAAGCTCTACGGCTATGCTTTCAGTAAAGTACAGCCCAGAAGAATATCACCGCCCGAGAGTAAAGTGCGCATAAATTCCGCAGACGGCGGCGAGCTTGTATGCGAGGTGCCCGACCTTATAATGTCCATGACGGAAAAAGCTGCACAGCGTGTGACAGAAAAAGTGTATATCCCGCAGTTCGTGTATGCCCCCGTAGAGAAAGATGAAGCGGTGGGCAAAGTAGTGTATGAACTTGACGGCAGGGAGATAGCCGAGCGTACCATCAAAGCGGCACAAAAACTCGAAAGCCGCAATAGTAAAGCCAACGGGGCTGTGAAGCTTATACGCAGGCTTCGCAGGAAATATAGGATATAAAAGCAGCCGCACACAATGGCTGTGTGGTGCTGTCTAAAGTGTATAATGGGGTAATTATAAATGATAAAGCTGACAAGACAGGAGCTTTGGCGCAGTTTAAGGGCGCTGACTCTCCTTGACATGATACTTGAGCCCAAAGACGGCAGGCATCATCCTGTAATGGATGCTTCCTGCAAAGATGGGCAGAACCGCTTTGTGCTGGATAGCAGCAGCGGCAGACTGTGGGTGATCTTTACTGATGATGCAGTGGTCATCAGGGGCTGCGGACGGTCTTCGGAAGATACCGAAGACTCATCAGCGCTGCTGTTCAAAGATATGCCCGAGGGGCTGCTGACGCTTTTTGATGAAGCCCAGCGCCGTGAAACGACTTTTTGTATGTGGCAGACCGAGGGTGTCTGGCATCAGAACAAAACGGAGTCTGACGGCGGCGAAACCGAACTTATGGGCTACATATTCACCTCGGCAGACCGTATGCAAGCCTGGGCTGAGGAACATTACGGCAGAAAGCTTGATGATAAGATAATGAAAAAGCTGTTCGATAAAGCTATGCTGACAGCCGATGAGATGAAAGCGCTGTCCCCCGGGTGCAGACCCCGTGAGGTCATGGCAGAATTTTTCTCACGGACAGTGTCGGGCAGATAAACAGGTCTGTTCGGGTATTTTTGAAAGTAAGAACTATCCCGAGGTATCGGATAGTCCTAATGTAAACGACGGGATGTCGGGTAAGGAGTAAAGTATGGAAAAGGTAAGAATTCAGAAGATAATCGCAGAGAGCGGTTTTTGTTCAAGGCGCAAGGCTGAGGAGTACATATCCAAGGGCAAGGTCACAGTCAACGGAAGACCCTGTACACTGGGCGATAAAGCGCTCCCCGGCAAGGACCTCATAGTGGTGGACGGCATAAAGATAGAGGTTGCAAAAAAGCGCAGGCTCTACTATATAATGCTGCATAAGCCCCGTGGCTATGTGACCACCATGAACGATGAGCTTGACCGCAAATGCGTCACCGACCTGCTCAAAGGTCTGCCCGAGAGGGTCTACCCCGTGGGCAGACTGGATAAAAATTCCGAGGGTCTGCTGCTGCTGACCAATGACGGCAGTTTCGCCAACGATATAATGCACCCCTCACGCCACGTTTCAAAGACCTACCGTGTCACCGTAAGACCCGATATATCCGATGAACAGCTGGTCAAGCTGGCATCGGGCGTTGAGCTTGACGGCAGGATGACCGAGGAGTGTTCGGTGGTCGTGCTCGATAAGCAGCCGGGCAGAGTAGTGCTGCAAATGACCATTCACGAGGGCAGGAACAGACAGATAAGAAGAATGTGCGAAGCCGTAGGGCTCGAGGTCGCAAGACTGAAGCGTACCTCCATAGGTCCTCTGCGCCTGGGTATGCTCAAACCCGGTGAGTACAGAGAACTCAAGCCCGATGAACTGAGAGCCATCAGAACGGCTATCACAAAGGGCAAGGTGTAGATCATTTAGTACCCTCGCACTAAAGATTTGGAGGTGTTATCATGCTCAAAAGGATAACTGCTGTGATACTTGCGTCGCTGACAGCGCTCAGTCTGTGCTCGTGCAGCCTTACATATCATGATATGGTGGAGGAAAAGCGTGAGGTCCCCGTTCCGCCGAAGCTGGTGTTCTTAGGCGACTCCATTGCCGCAGGCTACGGTCTGGAGGGCTACCGCCGTGATGATAATACCAAATGTGATTCCTATGCCAATATGCTGGGCGAGGACTATACCGAACTTTTAAAGGACGAGTGCGGCCATACTATGATAAACCGTGCAGTTTCGGGCGATACCTCTCAGGATCTTCTGGATCATCTGAACAGCGGCGAGCTTGATGAAGCCCTTGCAGGCAGCGATGCCGTGGTCATATCCATCGGCGGAAACGATGTGCTGCATATCATATTTTCAGCCGCAGATAAGCTGGGTTGGGACGATGAAACGGGCGATTTCGATTTCAGCCGTGTGGACATCAAAGAAGCCATCACCGCACTGACCTCCATGGGCAGCGAGATAGATGAGGCGCTTGACGGGTATGATACCAATATACAGACCATTGCCGATGAGGTGGCTAAACGCACCGACGGCGAGATATATGTGCAGACGCTCTATAATCCCGTGGAATATTTCGAGGACTGGAAAATGCTCGTGGACTATGCCGACGGCAAGATCGACAGGTTCAATGAGATAGTCAAGTCCCACGCAGATGACGCTGACGGCACCCATCATTATACCGTGGTAGATGTGGGCGGTCAGTTCGATGGCAGGAACAGCCAGCTCACCAATATGTCGGATTATGATATCCACCCCAATGCCGATGGCCATAAGGTCATAGCCGAGACCGTTGACAGGGAACTGCGCAAGCATACCTACAGCTATACCGTCATGGTCGAGGGCGATGAGCACCTTACCACCGAGGGCATCATCCTCATAGCAGGCAGCCTGACAGCAGTGCTGCTCCTGATAGTGTGCCTTATAGCCGTGCTTGTGAAGAAGAAAAAAGCGTGATGCGCTCATAAAAAGATATCAAAGACTGTGCAGTTATCCTGCGCAGTCTTTTTGCGTTGTGAAAATTGTATAGTGTGCATATCTGGGGGGGAATACCTGTTGTGCAAGCCTACAAAGTTTGCTCGTGGAAGGGTAAATGCTATTGACATTTTGAGATTAAAGTGATATTATTTTGATATCAGATAGAAATGAGTCTGATAGAACAAGACGAAGGAGAGAACAAAGATGTACAGGATGAAGCGAAAGCGTTAGTACGACTTTAACAGGAAAAGACAACAATGATAACAAAACAAAAAAGATATTTCAGGAGGATAAGACAATGACAGAAAAGGTAATTTCTAAGAGACAGAATGGTATGGCAATGCTGATGCTGTTTATACTGCTTTATTTAGCTTCGTTCGCAGGCTGTGCGATAGGTTCTTCGATGGACGGTGCGGCAGGCATACTGCTGACTATCATCTCAGGTATCTGGGCGGTAGTGGGCTGGGTGCCTTTCCTCGGACTTAAAGTGCTCAAGCCCCAGGAAGCTTTGGTGCTCACACTGTTCGGTAAATATGTTGGCACACTCAAGAGCGAGGGCTTCTTTTGGGTGAACCCTTTCTGCGTGGCAGTTAACCCTGCTGCGACCACAAAGCTGCGCCAGAGCGGTGATGTCAAGAACGAGACTGCTAAGATCGCAGTTTCCGCAGGTGCAGACGGCATTAACCCCGCAACGGGCTATCAGAAGATAGATAAGCGTATCTCCCTCAAAATAATGACCCTTGATAACAATAAGCAGAAGATCAATGATTGCCTCGGCAACCCCATCGAGATCGGCATAGCTGTTATCTGGAAAGTGACCGATACCGCCAAGGCAGTGTTCGAGGTGGATAACTATAAGGAGTATCTCTCACTCCAGTGCGATACTGCACTGAGAAATATCGTAAGGCTCTATCCTTATGATGTGGCACCCAATGTTGATACCACAGGCGACGGCATCGCCGATGAGGGCAGCCTGAGAGGTTCCAGCGAGATAGTTGCAAAGCGTATCCGTGATGAGATCCAGGAGAAGGTCACAAACGCAGGCATCGAGATAGTCGAAGCCCGTATAACCTACCTTGCATACGCTCCCGAGATCGCCGCAGCAATGCTCCAGCGTCAGCAGGCATCGGCTGTTGTAGATGCAAGAAAGCTCATCGTTGACGGTGCAGTCGGCATGGTCGAGATGGCACTCGAACAGCTCAGCGAGAAGGACGTAGTTGAACTTGATGAAGAGCGTAAGGCTGCAATGGTATCCAACCTGCTGGTGGTACTCTGCGGAAATCATGACGCACAGCCTATCGTGAATTCGGGCAGCCTGTACTGATGGCAGCAAAAAAGCAAGTGCCCCTGAGACTCTCCGAAAAGCTGTATAACGATATAGCTGCATGGGCGGAGGACGATTTTCGCTCAGTGAACGGGCAGATAGAGTATCTGCTGAGCGAATGTGTCAAGCAGCGGCGGAAGAACGGCGGCTATGTTGGCAGGGATATAGACGCTCCCCCCGATCTTGATGTGGAAAAGTTTGAATAGTCTCACGGCAAGGATAGTCAGTACAAATATGTACGTATGACTTCATGTTAAAATCCTTGATATCAAAACAAAAAAATTAAACATCGAAAAGCGCTCTATGCACGGCAGGAGCGCTTTTTTTGATGAAAAATGTAAAATCCGCAATAAATGGGCAAGCAATGTCAAATTATTGAATTGACAAAGGTTAATGTCTGTGATATAATGTCCTCAACGATCGGAGTATGCCCGGATGAAGTTGTTCGGACAATTAAAGGTCGGAAATTTATGAAATGAAAAACGGAGGTATAAAAAATGAGCAATAAGCTGGGTAACATTCCTGAGATCAAGCTGGGCCTCGTTGCAGTTTCAAGAGACTGCTTCCCTATGAGCCTGTCCGCAAACAGAAGAGATGCCGTTGTTAAGGCATATACAGAAAAGTACGGTAAGGATGGCCTGTATGTCTGTCCCACCGTTATCGAGAATGAAGTACACATGAGAAAGGCTCTGGACGAAGTAAATGCAGCAGGCTGCAATGCCCTGGTCGTATATCTGGGCAACTTTGGTCCCGAGACTCCCGAGACACTGCTGGCTAAGTATTTCGACGGTCCTGCAATGTTCGTTGCAGCTGCCGAGGATGACTGCGGCAATGCTCTTGTTGATAACAGAGGCGACGCATACTGCGGTATGCTCAACGCAAGCTACAACCTTCAGCTGAGAGGTGTAAAGGCTTACATCCCCGAGTATCCTGTAGGTACAGCTCCCGAAGTAGCTGACATGATAAATGAATTCGTTCCTATCGCAAGAACAGTAGTAGGTCTGAGAAACCTGAAGATCATATCCTTCGGTCCTCGTCCTCAGGACTTCCTTGCTTGTAACGCACCTATCGCAAGACTGTACGATCTGGGCGTTGAGATCGAGGAGAACTCTGAGCTGGATCTGCTGGCTGCTTATAACGAGCACAAGGATGATCCCCGTATCCCCGAAGTTATCGCTGATATGGAGAAGGAATTGGGCGACGGCAACAAGATGGCAGGTATCCTGCCCAGACTCGCACAGTATGAAGTTACTCTTCTTGACTGGGCTGAGGCTCACAAGGGTGAGAGAAAGTGCATCGCATTTGCTAACAAGTGCTGGCCTTCTTTCCAGACACAGTTCGGCTTCGTTCCCTGCTATGTAAACGGCAGACTGGGCGCAAGAGGCATCCCTGTATCCTGCGAAGTTGATATCTACGGCGCACTGAGCGAATTCATCGGTGAGTGTGTATCCGATGAAGTTGTTACTCTGCTCGACATCAACAACACTGTTCCCGGTAACATCTATAAGGAAGATATCGAGGGCAAGTTCGATTATACTCAGAGAGATACATTCATGGGCTTCCACTGCGGCAACGGTTCTGCTTGCATCCTGAACAACCCCACAATGAAGTATCAGCTGATAATGAACCGTGGTCTTGAGAACGGCGGCGAGCCTGATATCACAAGAGGTACTCTCGAAGGCGACATCAAGCCCGGCGAGATCACATTCTTCAGACTCCAGTCCACAGCTAACGCTGCTCTGCGTTCCTATGCAGCTGAGGGCGAGATCCTGCCTGTAGCTACACGTTCCTTCGGTACTATCGGTATCTTCGGTATCAAGGAGATGGCTAGATTCTACAGATACGTTCTGCTGGAGAAGGGCTATCCTCACCACGGCGCAGTTGTATTCGGCCACCACGGCAAGACCCTGTTCAATGTCCTGAAGTTCCTGGGCGTTGAGGACAGAGAGTACAACAGACCCGAGGGCGTAAGATACTTCGGCGAGAACCCCTACAAATAATCAATAGCTGTTGATAATATAATGAGCTGCCGCATTACGCAGGCAGCTCATTTTTTTGCTTGGCGGCACAGTATCATCATTTTGAAGATGTTGACTGCGCCGCTTTATCTTTGGAGGTATCGTCTGTCCTGTCACTGCACCGCAGACCCTGCATGAACCCGTCCAGCGCCGTGCTGCATACATCGCCGCCTATCAGCGTCCCGTCAGAGATCATCAGATGGCACTCTATGCCCTCCTCCCCCTCGTGTCCGGGATAGTTCAGCACCCTGTACGTGTAGACCTGTACCTGCATACCCTTGTATGCCTTCAGGTCAAAGCCCTGCTGCTTTTGCAGCTTGTTGTAGCTGCGGTAGACCTCGTCCCACTCCTCGGGTACGATGACCGTCTTGACCTGCTCGAAACGCTCGGGTATATCCCAGCCCATCTCGTGCAGGAAAGCCTGCCTGCGAGGCTCAGTGTCCAGCTCACGCACCTTGCTGCTCCTCATGCCCGTTATCAGCAGGAACACCACCGCAGCCGCCGCAATTATCCCTATCGCCCCCAGCCATAACTTCGGCCGCCGTATCTTGAAAGTTTTTATCAGCATATCATCAACTCCGTTTCATGTATCGCACATGGGCTTTTGTTATAATTTATTCGTGGATAAGCATATTTAGAAGTTGTAATATAATATGTTGATATAAGCTAATATAACTATAGAGTTCAGACTTTTGTACCGTTTCTGAACTTTTTGCCCGAAAAACAAGTAAAATCAATTTACGAAAGACTATTTTTTAACATATTTTGAAGAAATAATGCACTCGATTTGTACCGAGAGTTGTGCACTATCTCTAAAAAAGAGTTTGTTAATTGATGTGAAATAACGATTTTGAGTTTTTTTGTACGAATTGCTTTGACAATTCTGAAATATGTGGTAAAATATATATTAGGTAACACCGGCTTTGGTTATGATTTTCTCAACTTGCGCCCGGAACTGTGCGCAAAGCTGTCGGAAGGTCAATTGGTAAAAACAGATAACAAAAGCAGCCTTGGTGGAAATGACAGCGGCGCTGTTTCAGGTGCGGCTGTTGTGAAAGGAGTAATGGATTTATGTCTAAGATCATAGCGGTAACATCAGGTAAAGGCGGTACGGGCAAATCGTCCATAAGCGCCTGTCTCGGTTACGCTCTGGCTAAGCAGGGAAACAGAACGCTGATAATCGAACTGGACTTCGGTCTGAGGTGTATGGATATCATGCTGGGTATGCAGGGCAATATCACCTACGATCTGGGTGACGTGCTTGAAGGTACCTGCGATGTATATAAAGCGACTACCACAGTCAAGCTTGCGTCGAACCTCAGTGTGCTGTGCGCACCATCCGATCCCTTTGTACAGCTGAAGGCAGAGGATATCGAGAAGATCACTCAGGAGATGAGGAAGTATTTCGAGTACATCCTGATAGATACCTCCGCAGGTATCAACGGATCGGTATTCGATATCGTAACAAATTCGGATCTTATATTGATAGTAACTACTCCCGATCCTGTGTGTGTAAGAGATGCACAGATGATGTCGGATGAGTTCTATAAGAGAGGCAATCAGAAGCAGAGACTTGTGATAAACAAGGCAAGCAAGAGGATATTCGAATTTGAGGAAATGGACGACCTCGATGCTATCATAGATACCGTCGGCGTACAGCTTCTCGGCGTTATCCCCGAGGATTCTGCAATACCGCTGGCTACAGGTAAGGGTGCGCCCCTGTCATCGAGCTCCATGGGCTTCGTGGCATTTTCTGCGATCTCAAGAAGGATCAAGGGCGAGCACATCCCGATCCAGATCAAAATGTAAATAGATTAGGGGGAATTTCTTTTGAATATAGCACTTATAGCTCACGATACAAAGAAGGAACTGATGGTACAGTTCTGTATAGCCTACTGCGGCATACTCAGCAAGCACAGACTTTGCGCAACAGGTACAACAGGCAAGATAGTCGCTGAGGCGACAGGTCTTTCGATACAGCGCTACATGGGCGGCTCTCAGGGCGGCGATCAGCAGATCGCAGCACGTATATCATGCAATGAGATCGACCTGCTGCTGTTCTTCCGTGACCCCATCTCGGCAAAGCCCCACGAGCCCAACGAGATGAACCTGCTAAGGCTCTGCGATGTACACAATATCCCCGTGGCTACCAATATAGCTACTGCGGAAGCGCTGATACATTCGCTGGAGAGAGGCGACCTCGACTGGCGTGATATCGTCAATCCGACAACGCCCAACTGATAATTGACAGAACATCGGCAAACGCTTTTGTTTGCCGATTTTTTGTGCGGATAAAGGAGTATGCATGAAAATATCCGAATTGTTGAAAGAATGTCCGTGTGACGAAGATATACAGAGGCTGCTGTATGACGGCCTTGATTATGACGGCAGCTCTGCTGACCTTATAATGGTGCTGGGCAGCAGGAAAGCCTGCGACTACCGTGTGCCCGAGGCTGTGCGGCTGTATAAGGAGGGCAAAGCACCGCAGATGCTTCTGAGTGGAGGTCAGGTGCAGGAAACTTCTTTGGGCGAGATGGCTGAATGGGAGAGCATGAAAAGAGTCGCACTTTCTATGGGGATTCCCGAAAGTGATATACTTGCCGAAAAACGCTCGGCGAACACTGTCGAGAATTTCAGGTTCTCGGGTGAACTGCTGACAGGTCAACTCCCAAAGGGCAAAAAAATAATACTGGTCACCACCGCTTACCATATGCGCAGGGCGATGTGTATGGCAAAAAAACTCATGCCCGAGTATGATTTTATTCCATGTCCCGTGCAAAAAGGCTCTGCCACAAAAGAAAATTGGTATAAAACTGACAAAGGCAGGCAAACAGCACTTGACGAATGGAGAAAATTCGGTTATTATATAAGAGTGGGTCTTATTGACGATGAAGAAGTCTGACCACAAGATAAAACTGTCTTTTGGAGGTGACGGTATGAGAATAAAAGCAAGCTTGCGTATCATGCATGAACAGTGGGGAAGTCAGCCACGACATACTGTCGCTGCCCCGAGCAGATATAAAAGATAGAATATGAGTTGCCCCCGACAAGGGCTTACGATAAATGGAGGTAAATGAAAAATGGCAATGATTCAAAGACCAAAGGGAACTGCCGATGTGGTGCCAGCACAGGCTTATAAGTGGCACACCGTCGAGAAGCTCGCTTCCGAGACCGCAGAGCAGTTCGGATTTAAAGAGATAAGAGTACCTACTTTTGAAGAAACAGGACTTTTCCTGCGCTCGGTGGGCGAAACTACCGACGTGGTGCAGAAGGAGATGTATACCGTTACAGCTACGGGCGACAGCGAGTTTACTCTGCGCCCCGAGGGTACAGCAGGCGTTATGAGAGCCGTTATCGAGAACGGTATCCTCAACGACGGCTTCCCCCAGAAGCTCTATTATATCCTCTCCTGTTTCAGACACGAGAATGTCCAGAAGGGCAGGCTCAGAGAGTTCCACCAGTTCGGCTGTGAGATGGTCGGCACCGCTGACCCCAAGGCTGATGCAGATGTTATAGCACTGGCAAAGAACCTGATGGACAGGGTAGGCTTGAAGAATATCGAGCTTAATATAAACTCCATCGGCTGTCCCACCTGCAGGGCGAAGTATCAGCAGGCTCTGCGTGACTATTTCGGCGCAAGGCGTGAGGAACTCTGCGATACCTGCAAGGAAAGACTTGAAAAGAACCCCATGAGACTCCTTGACTGTAAGTCTCCCATCTGTAAGGAGATAGGCAAGGACGCTCCCCTGATAATCGACTACCTCTGCGATGAGTGCAACGACCACTTCGAGAAGCTCAAAAAGAACCTCTCCCTTATGAATATCGACTTCGTGGTAAATCCACGCATCGTAAGAGGTCTTGATTACTATACAAGAACAGTGTTCGAGTTCATATCCAAGGACATCGGCGCCCAGGGCACAGTATGTGCAGGCGGACGCTATGACGGTCTTATAGGCGAGCTCTGCGGCAAGCAGGTGCCTGCACTGGGCTTCGGCATGGGTCTTGAAAGACTTATACTCACCATGGAGAGCCAGAACTGTGACTTCATGGAAGCCAAGACCTGTGACCTCTATATCGCATCAATGGGCGAGGCTGCCTCCGAAAGGGCTATGGCTATGACCATGGAACTCAGGGACGAAGGCTTCTTTGTTGAGTACGATCTGGTGGGCAGAGGTATCAAGCCCCAGATGAAATACGCCGATAAGATCGGCTCGAAGTTCGTGCTCGTGCTGGGCGATAATGAGCTTGAAACAGGCGAGGCAAAGCTGAAGAACATGGCAAGCGGCGAACAGGTAGCAGTTAAGCTGGATAACAGCTTTACAGATACCTTTTCCAATGCCCTTATGGCAGAGATGTTCAAGGACCTTGATGAAGAGCTTGCCGAACTCGGCAGAAAGTAAACATGATGTTATGCGCCCTTTTGGCAGACTTTGCGTAAAGGGCGCTGAATTTTATTTTGCAGTATACGATAGTTATGTCGTCTAATATAGTTACGGAAGGACGTTTTGTATGTCGGTAATACCCGAAAAATTCGTGCTCGAGAGCACCATGAGCCGCAAACAGGTCATCAACCGCCTTGAAAAGAAAATGGTAAAATATACCCCCTCCATGAATGTGCTGTCCACAGGACGCTTTATGCGTGAACATAAGGAGGAGAGCATATATTACGGCGAGTGCAGCGGCAGTAAGGTCAAGCTGTTCTATCACCGTGCGAAAAAGCGTGACGGCGGCACCACAGGCTTCTTTGGTACTATAACCGAGACCGAGACAGGCTGTACCATCACAGGCCATTTCCGCAAGCCGCTGTATGCGTATATCTCGACGCTGATACTCGTCCTGCTGTGCCTTCTGTGTGCCGTGGGGACGTATGCAGGCGGCTCGTGGCAGGGGGCGCTGGTCTTCCTCGGGATAGGTGCGGCAGGGGCTGTGCTGATGCTTGCAGACGCTCACAAGAAGTATGTTAAAAGCTGTCTTGAGGAATTAACGGGTAAGTAGGTGAAGATATGGGTGAAAAAATGAGACTTGATAAGCTGGTAGCTTCCCAGCTTTATGATGTGTCCCGTGCGGACGTTAAAAAGCTCTGCCTTAAAAAGAAAATATCCGTCAACGGCAAGCTTATGGCAAGGTCCGATGCTAAGGTCGATACGGACGATGAGATAATCGTTGACGGCAGAAAGATCGAGTATAAAAAGCATATCTATATCATGCTCAATAAGCCCGCAGGAGTGGTCTGCTCCACCAAAGAGGGCGACAGCATGACCGTGCTCGACCTTGTGCCCGATGACCTCATGCGTGAGGGGCTTTTCCCTGCAGGCCGCCTTGATAAGGATACCGAGGGCTTTGTACTGCTTACCGATGACGGCGCACTTAGCCATACCATGCTCTCCCCGAAAAGCCATGTGCAGAAGACTTATTTCGTGCGCCTTGAAAAACCATGGCAGCCGGATTATGAGAATATTTTTGCATCAGGCATGACCATTCGTCCCGAAAGGGCAGGCGCAGAGTCGGAAAAATGTCTGCCTGCACAGTTCATCGGATCTAACGAAAACGATTGCGAGTGTACTGTCAAAATTTGCGAAGGAAAGTACCATCAAATCAAACGTATGTTCGCTGAAATTGGAAACAAAGTCGTTTATCTCAAACGTGTCGCAATCGGTGAAATGCCCTTAGATGGGGATTTACAGCCCGGAGAGTGTTTGGAGATACTGCACAAAGATGTTGAAAATTTATTGGCAGTCAAAAGGTAAAAATGGTAATTTCTGGAAAGAAATAGTACATTTTCGTTAATATATCTAAAGTCATAGGATAAAGTTTAGTTAAAAAAACTCTTGTCACCTTGTTAAAAATTTGATATGATATTAGTGTACTTAATTCGGGTGCAATTTTTATGGATCCGTATTGGAAGAAATATCATTAGGGAGGTTCTTTTTAATGGCAAGTGTATCATTAAGAGAAATTTATAAGAAGTATGCCGGCGGTGTAATCGCCGTTTCCGACTTCAACATCGAGATCAAGGATAAGGAGTTCATCATCCTGGTAGGTCCTTCAGGTTGCGGTAAGTCCACAACACTGAGAATGATCGCAGGTCTGGAAGAGATCAGTGAGGGTGAGCTGTACATAGGCGACACACTGGTAAATGACGTAGCTCCTAAGGACAGAGATATCGCAATGGTTTTCCAGAACTATGCTCTGTATCCTCATATGACAGTATTCGATAACATGGCATTCGGTCTGAAGCTGAGAAAGGTCCCCAAGGAGGAGATCGCAAGAAAGGTCGAGGAAGCTGCAAGAATACTCGACATCGCTCACCTGCTGGACAGAAAGCCTAAGGCACTTTCCGGTGGTCAGAGACAGCGTGTGGCTCTGGGTAGAGCAATCGTTCGTGAGCCTAAGGTATTCCTGCTCGACGAGCCTCTTTCCAACCTGGACGCTAAGCTGAGAGCACAGATGAGAACTGAGATCTCCAAGCTCCACAAGAAGCTGGGTACAACATTCATCTACGTTACTCATGACCAGACAGAGGCTATGACAATGGGCGACCGTATCGTAGTTATGAAGGATGGTTACATCCAGCAGATAGATACACCTACAAACCTGTACAACAACCCTGTAAACCAGTTCGTTGCAGGCTTCATCGGTTCACCTCAGATGAACTTCATCGACGGCAGACTGCTGAAGAAGGACGGCAACTATGTAGTTGAGTTCGGTGCAGAGAAGGGTACTAAGTACGAGGTTATCGTACCTGCTGCTAAGGCAGATCCCGAGGTACTTGAGCCACTGGTAGAGCAGGAAGTTGTTCTGGGTATCAGACCTGAGTGCATCCACGATGAGGAGATGTTCCTCTCCAACGCTACAACAGGTAAGTTCAAGTGCATGGTAGAAGTTACCGAAATGATGGGTGCTGAGACATATCTGTACCTGAACTGCGAGGGTATTAACCTGACCGCAAGAGTATCGCCCAGATCTACAGCTAGACCTCAGGACGAGATCGAGGTTGCTATCGATCCTAACAGGATCCACATCTTCGATAAGGAAACAGAGAAGTCTGTTGTAAACTGATACATCCCTATTGATGATATTTACGCCTTTCCCATAACGGGAAAGGCGTTTTTTATGGTGAACTCCTTGACAAGGGCAGGGAAGTGTGGTATAATTACATAAGATAATTGTGAAAGGAACGGTCGGACTATGTACAAAATAATTCGTAACGTACAGCTGACAAAAGGATACATTTTTCCCTTTTACGGGGATAGTGCGCCCTTTTGCAGAAATAGTCTGACTTTTAAATAGTTTTTTCTGCAATTGAATATATGCGCATTATCTTCTTAACGTTTATTTTATTATAGTTAAGGAGATATTTTTATGTTTAAATTAAAAGATCAGATCAGAAAACTCTATACGTCCTCGATACTGGGGAACCTCTCGCTGACAGGTGCATGGGTCGCTATACTCAGCGCCCGTGGCTTCAGTCTTGTGGAGATAGGCTTCGCAGAAACTATCTTCCATGCGGTCAGCATAATGTTTGAACTGCCCTCGGGCATACTCGCCGATGTGTTCGGCAGAAAGAAAATGCTGCTCATCAGTACCCTCATGACCATGATAGCCAATACCGTCATGATCTTCTCAAACTCGCTGGCTATGGTCTGCCTGTCCGTGGCGTTCAATGCTCTGGGATATAATTTCGCCTCGGGCTCGGGCGATGCGCTGGCTTATGACTCCATGAAGCTCGTGAATAAAGAAAGCGGCTTTGATAAGTATGAATCCGACCAGCTCATAATATATCGTGTATTTGACGGCATATCCACCCTCTGTGCAGGTTTTGCCCTGACCATAGGGTACCGGCTCGCATATGGTCTTGACCTCGTTATATGCGCCCTACAGTTCGCTGTGCTGGCAACGCTGAGAGAAGTCACCATAGGCGACCGTGATACGGGCAGCATCACCCAAAGGCTCATAGCCTGCATCAGGAAGAGCCTCGCTTTCCTTAAAGATGCCAAGCGTGCCATGGGACTTATGCTTTGCAACTCGCTGGTGGGAGCACTTGATATACTGCTCCTGTTCTTCTTGCAGGCTAAACTGCCCGAGCGTGGCATACCAAGATGGGCGCTGGGCTTAGCACTGCTTACTATGTCACTTGGCGGAGTCGTCGGCTCAAAGCTTATCCTCAAAGTCACCAAGCCCAGGTATAAGACCGTGTTCGCCTTTACCATAGGTCTGGTGCTGCTGGGCATACTGGCAGAGCATTCCCCCCACTGCCTCATCATGGCAGCAGGCGGATTTTTAGCCGCCGTGGGCGACGATGCCCTGCAAGTGCGTACCAACGTCAAGCTCCAGAATATGTTCCCCTCCGAACAGCGAGCTACCCTCACCTCGGTGGAGTCCCTCAGCTTTTCGCTGATAATGATAGTCCTCTCACCCCTTGCAGGCTTCTTCTTCACCCATTGGTAAACATATAAAAACAGCCCCGAAGCATTTTGAAACGCTTCGGGGCTTGCTGTTTCTATCCCAGTGCCACATCAAGTATCATCATTACCACAAATCCAAAGGCAAACGAGATCGTTCCGATGTTCGAGTGTTCGCCCGAGGACATCTCGGGTATAAGCTCTTCCACCACGACGTATATCATAGCCCCTGCCGCAAAGCTTAAAAGGTACGGCATCGCAGGCACTACCGCACTGGCTGCGAGAATGGTTATGAACGCTCCCACAGGCTCCACCGCCCCCGAGAGTATTCCCATCACACACGCCTTTCCACGGCTCATTCCGTCGCCGTGCAGCGGCATTGAGATTATTGCGCCCTCGGGAAAATTCTGTATAGCTATGCCTGCCGCCAGCGCAAATGCACCTGCTGCGGTTATGCCCGTGCTTCCTGAGATAAGTCCTGCGTAAACCACACCTACTGCCATTCCCTCGGGAATGTTGTGCAGCGTTACCGCCAGCAGCATCATGGTGTTCCTTGTGAGACTTTTCGCAGGCAGACCCTCTGCCTGTTCACTGTAAAAATGTAAATGCGGTATCAGCTTGTCAAGCACCAGCAGGAAGAATATGCCTATCAGAAATCCCACCGACGCAGGTATGAAAGCAAGCCTGCCCATGGTCGCCTCGGACTGTTCCAGCGCAGGCATCAACAGGCTCCATACGCTTGCTGCCACCATTACTCCTGCGGCAAATCCCGTAAGTATCCTCTGCACCGTTACACTTAACTCGTTTTTCATGAACAGTACGCAGCAAGCTCCCAGCGATGTCCCCAGAAAAGGCACCAGCAGCCCCTCTGCCGTTTGTTTTATCTCATTCATATGTGTTCCCCTCTCTATGTGGTTAGTATAAACTAACCTAACTTTATTTTTCAGGCAACACCGTACAAAGGCGTTAGCCGTTGGTTGTGCGGTGTTGCCTTTACGACCATTTTCCTGTCGTCCAATATAAGTATACCACCGCTAACTGTAAAAGTCAATGACTATCGGTTAGTTTCTACTAACCGATAAAAAACACCGAACATTTTGCTGTTCGAGTTATGCACTTTACTATAGATATATGCAGTCACGCCCGAATATGCCGTTAAATAAAAAAGGCGAGGTCGCCCTCGCCTTTGCTTGTATTCGGTCATGCAGGAAGATTTTCGTCCAGTATACGGCGTGGTGCTTCCAGACGTTTGAGTGCGTCCGAAAGTGTAGCCACCAGTTCTTCGTTGTCGCCGCTGTCCACCATTTCCTGTGCCTGATTGAGCGCATTTCTGCTGAGCTCCACCTGATACTGATACAGGCTGTCCAGCCTTGAAATTGCTTTTACCTCCAGGTCCTGATAAACCGTCTTTATATCCTTGACGATGTTTATCCTGATCTGGTCGTAGTTCTCCAGAGCGATATCTATTATATCGGTCTGCTTTTTCTTCTTCATTATGCTGCTGAATATGGTCATAGCCCCGGGTGAGAAATTCTCGCTGGTGCCGAACATACGCACGCCCATAACGCTTCTTGTGACGTTCTTGTTGGCAGACATCATCAGTCTTTCCACCGAGGGTGCCTTGCCTGCGTCGGTTATATTGGCTATACCCAGTGCCTGTGCCAGCTGTCTGCTCATCTTGTCGGTAAGCTCTGTTATAGCATCTCTGTGGCACTCTATGCACGTCCTGTAAGCCTCGCCGACCTTTTCCATCAGGAACGAGTAGAAATACTTCTCTATATCCTCCGAGTTGTAAATATCCTCGCCGTTCTCGTCCTTTGACCTGCATTCCAGTATGCTTGTCCTGAGCTTTGCAAAGAACTCGTACATCCATGTCTCGGCTTCCTGCTGCATTTCCAGTATCGAGAGGTGCAGCGTGGGCTTGCGCTTTTCCAGCTCAGCCGCCAGTACCTCGCACTGTTCTTCAAACTCTCTTGCCTTTTCTTCGAGCTTCTGCTTGTCGAGCTCAGCCATCTCGCTGATGATCTGCAATCTTGTGCTGATCTCCGAGTGCATCTGATCGAGCATAGTGAACACACGCTTCGAGCGTATAACGTCCTTCTGCATGATTATATCACGTTTCAGCGACTGTTCAAACTGCATGAACTGTGTCTCGTAGAACTCTCTGATGCCCTTGTCATCGCCCCTTGGCTCGCCCAGTCTGCGCCTTAACTCATCGCCGCCGCTTATGCCGTATACTATCGCATTTGGCACTATCCTCTCTGCGATATTCCTGAACCTGCGCATGATCTTGTTTACATCGTTCATGCCGCCCAGAGCATCTATCATATTGACCAGCACGTACAGCATACCGAATCTCTGGGGCTGTACATGGGTCGCCAGGAACACCTGCTCTGTCTCCGAGAAGGGCAGCAGACAGGATGCTGCATACATTATAGCATCAGCATTAACTATATAGTCCTGCACCTGCTTGTCCAGGTCCTCAAGGTCGGACAGACCCGGTGTATCAACGATCCTGATATTTCTCAGTATCGGCGAATTGTCCTTTATCTGCACACAGCTTATCTTCGCAGGGAAGAGCTTCATGCGCTTTTCCAGATTTTCTCTGGTTATATCTGCCAGTACCAGCGGCACACGCTGACCGTTCTCCAGTATCGCCTCAACGGTCTGGGTGTGTCCGAAGGATATTTCGTTTATGGTATAGGTTTCGGGTGTAACATTTATAGGCGCAAGCTTTTTGCCCAGCAGAGCGTTTATGATGGTACTCTTGCCACGCTTGAACTCGCCCAGTATGACCAGTGTGAAAGGCTCTTCGCACTTTTTGTCCACCAGTGCTCCGAACTCCTTCAGGTGGGTCACGCAGTCCGCACCCAGTATCTCGGCAATGCGCTCATCTTCGATGATCTCACCGAGCTGCTGCCTGACTGTGACGATGTTCTCGTCGGCAGCCATCAGGTCTTCGTTTTCTCTCATAGCTGACCTCCGTTTCCGACGATAACATTCGTGCGCACATCACACATCTGTCCCGATTCAGCCACGCTGTCCAGATCCTCCACGTCCTGTCGCCATGAATACAGCGTCCTGCAATGGATGAACTCGTCCGCAGCGAGTATGAATCTTTCCACATCAGTCAGCTCGCCCTCAACGGTGAGCGTCCTCGATGTGCTTCCGTGTATCTGCCTTGCCAGTGAAGCCATACGCACGTTGTCGATGTTTGCCTGTGATCTTCCGTAATAATCCACAAAGCCTTTTTTGTAAAGACCGCACATGATATCCATATATCTTCCGGGCTTGTCGAGGCATATCATGCCTGCCCTGTTTGCGGTAACATCCGCATACTTCACCCACTGTATCAGCGCCGCACGCAGCTGCGCACCTATGGGCGAGCTATATGACTTATCCATTGGTCTGAACACATCAGGCAGTGTATTCAGGTAGGTATATGCCATGTTGAAAGTGCAGTGATTGTTCTGCACTCTGCCGCATTCGCAGCCTATGAGCAATGTGAGCTCGTCATCGCTGCACATATCCACCAACTGCTTGGTGAGTACGATGCAGGGTTCTATAAGGTCGCTGGCGATGGAGTATGCCAGAGGTCTTTCCAGATCTTCTCTTACGAAAACTATCGGCACTATAAGCTCCAAACGCTCTGCACATTTTTTTACTTTATCATATATTTCGGGATATTTCAGCGGACCCACCTGATTGCATTTCATGAACAGGTGCTTTGCCTCTGCGGAAACATCCGAACTGTTCACCGCTTTGAACAGCTTTGCGCTGCCCCCCAGACCCATTATCTTCTGTCTTACAGCGAAGTCCGACTCAAAAGCATAGTCCAGACTTCCGTCTACCATATGGTTCTGATAGCTTCTTGTGTAAGCATTGAGATATGATCTAAAACCGGTATCGATCTGAAGCAGCGGATTTACTTTCTCGTTAACGTCACTCATCGAGTGGCCTCCTTTTAGAAGTAAGATTTTCGGAAGGTCATCCTCCCAAGTATATCTGCTGCTTATTATTGAGCTGACATTTCGTCGCTGAGAACTTTACGTACAGCATAAGCGTCCTGAACGATGTTGCTTGCCTTCTCTGCGATCATGTGAAGTCTTTCCATCTCCTTCTGAGATACCTCGGACTTTTCAGCCTTGAGGTCGTTCAGATTATCCAGAGTTTCCTGAGTATCTCTCAGTATGATCTCTGTCTCTTCCTCGATCTTGCTCTTGATGCTGTCGAAGGATGAGAATACCTGACGTCTTACAGTCTCTGTGAAGTCGTTGTTGAGCATCATTTCGTGGAACTGCTTCTTTACATTAGCCTTGAAGTTTGACTTGTACTTATCTATCCTCTCCTGAACAAGCACCTTGTCCACAGCAAAGTTAGATGTGAAAGTACCTGCGATGCCCGCAAAAGCCATTATCACCAGTGTAACAGGCAGCACACCTGTCAGTCCGAAGAAGCCTGCCAGGAAAGTAGCTGCATAGAATGTGCCGTAGAAGCCTGCAAGACCTGTCGCACCGCCCAGCAGCGCACCCTTTATGCCCGACTCACGGAATCCCAGGTATACACCGCCCACGCCGTACATACCTGTAGCCGCACCGATGACCTTATCAAGGGCACCGCCGCTCTGATTGAGCCTGTCGGATACCGAGAACATTCTCTGGATAG
Organism: uncultured Ruminococcus sp.; assembly: GCA_902788785.1. Lineage (GTDB taxonomy): Bacteria > Bacillota > Clostridia > Oscillospirales > Ruminococcaceae > Hominimerdicola. Next base: position 37,749 of record CADALT010000010.1, on the reverse strand, counting down.
CCGCAACGCTCTCAAAGAACTCGTCCTCGAATTCCTGCAATCTCTCAGTCTCACCGCTTACCGCACGGTTGATGCTGTTCTGTATCTGCTCACAGATTATCTGAGCTCTTACCTCCATGCTCTCCTTGATCCTGTCAGTGAGCTTGGAGCTTACCAGCTTCAGTCTGTCTTTCTTGAAATCCTCACGGGACATCTGGAAGTTGTCTATAACCTCCATAGCTGCCTCTTCGATATTGCTCCAGTAGTTGTCGAGTACAGGGCGCAGATCCTCGAATACCTGATTAGCGGCATTGTTGATCTTAACGAACTCCTGCCTCTTCATGTTCCTGATCTCATCTATCTCCTTGATGGCAGCCTCATACTTCTCCATGAACTCGTCGTTAGCCATCATCAGGGCATTTTCCTGCATAACTACGGACCTGAGTATCTCAGTACCCGAGTTTGTTATCTTGTTTGCCAGTATCTGCAATGTGATAACACCACGCTCCTGAGTCAGCATTGTCTCCAGTGCCTTTTCAAACTCAGGGAAGTTAGACTCGTCCAGCATCTGCTGATCGCCCTGTGTCTTAGCAGTGAGGGCTTTCTTGGCATACACACCTATTACTCTGGGCGTGCCTATCTTTCTCTTATATACGGCGAACTCACGGCTGTCCTCGCCCATGACCTTCTTCGCCTTTTCCATAACGTATTTGCCTATCCTTGTGCGGACAGTCTCTACGATCTTGTTCTCATCTTCCTGTGTGAATGTGCCGAAGCAGTTTACCACGAAGATTATCCTGCCCACGTCCGATGTCAGCATCTTCTTTTCAAGGAACTCCTTCTCGAACTGTGAGAAAGGAGAGTTAGCGCTGATAACGAAAACCGCTGCGTCTATCTTGGGTATGATCGACATAGTAACGTTGGTCATCTGCTCATCATCGTTAAGACCGGGGGTGTCGATAATATCAACATTGTTGCGGCAGAACTCTGTGTCATAGTAAACAGTAGCTTCTCTTACTGTCTCTGCCTTCATTTCCGACTCGCTGGTAAGCTTGGTCACGTAGTCTTCAAGCCTGTCTATATCGACTTTCTCCGAGTCGCCGTTTTTATATTCGACCTGCACATAGGGCTCTGTGCTGTATGTAACTCTGTTGAGTGTAGCTGTAGCAGGCAGAACATCCGCAGGGAGGACCTCCTGTCCGAGCAGAGCATTTATCAGCGTACTTTTACCACGCTTGAACTCGCCGACGATAGCGACCTCAAAATGTTCATCCTTAGCTTTGCCGAGAGTTTCCCTGATGGACTCGGCTGTATTTACGAGCGAGATCTCCTCACTCAATTTAAGGAGCTGATGTAGGTCGGAAGTAAGGTTTCCTACGGTTTCCTTATAGCCTGCATAGCTTCCGTAATTGATCTGCTTTTCCATGGAATTGACCTCCGTTTTCTTATATACAAAATAAACACGCATGATGATGAGCGCATAAGATTTCATTATCGTTCTAATTATATCACATCTGCACGAATTTAGTCAATGGTTTAGACACATTGCGTACAAACAATTACCCTTTTGCACAAAAGAGTTCTGAAATATTAAGCAATTTACACAATGTTTTGACATTGCCCCACAGCCGTTTCATATCTGAAAGGCTGATATTCCAAGGTTTCATATATTCTGTAGTTACACACCGATAAGCGCAGCGGCAATAAAGAATTATTTGAAAACTACAGCAGCAGCCGCATCGGCTGAGAGAAAAGTGAATATTTAAGGTATCACCTTTGTCAATGTATTATAGAAATCTGTCTGCAAAGCGGACACCTTGACTATTCACTATTCATTTTTCACTATTCATTATTCACTTAGCAGTTTCTGCGCTTAAAAATATCCCCGAAACGTTCCAAAGACCGCTTCGGGGATATATCATTTAGGTTTCTTCTTGTCGAAGGACGGGTTGAACGCATAGAAATTCTTGCTGTCGAGCATCTCCGTCACCTGCCGCAGACTCTCGCCGAAACGCTGATAGTGGACTATCTCACGTTCACGCAGGAATTTTATGGGGTCACGCACATCGGGGTCATCTGCCAGCCTGAGAATATTGTCGTAGGTCACTCTTGCCTTCTGTTCAGCGGCAAGATCTTCGTTAAGGTCAGCGATGGGGTCGCCCTTGCTCTCAAAATAAGCCGCCGTGAAAGGCACTCCCGAAGCCGCCACAGGATATATGCCCGTGGTGTGATCCACAAAATAGGTGTCAAAACCGCTTTCCTTGATCTCCTTCATGGAAAGGTTGCGTGTCAGCTGATATAATATAGTACCTATCATTTCGAGATGCGCCAGTTCCTCCGTTCCGATGTCTGTCAGCATCGCCTGTACCTCACGGCACGGTGCGGCAAATCTCTGCGAGAGATACCTGAGCGACGCCGCCAATTCTCCGTCGGGACCGCCCAGCTGGCTCACTATCACCTTAGCCAGCGCAGGGTTGGGGTTCTTGATGTTTACGGGGTACTGTAATTTCTTTTCATACTGCCACATCAGCTCTCACCCCTTTCCCATGGAAAAGGCTTAGCTACCCATTCCCACTTCTTGTCGCTGTCAGACTGTATAGCCGTCAGCGGACCGTACTTTTCTGTATACTCCTTTTCGAGTGCTTCCTTTTCAGCCTTGTGTTTTTTGAAATAAGCCAGACCCATCTTGCAGGTCGGGTGGCTGTCAAGGTAGAGGTTTGCTTCTGCCAGCGCAAAACAGCTCTGCTGTATGCGCCTCATGAGCTTCTGCTTCTCATTCAGTATCGGCATCAGCCACAGCCTCCTCTCCGATGAAAGGTTTGTCAAGACACGGAAAGACCGTCCCACGGCTCAGCGCCACATCGTCCTCGTAGGGTTCAGCCCAGGTCTGGTAAGGTACATAAGCCATCGCCAGCGAGAGCCTGCGCGGCATTATGCTCCCCGGGAAAGGACAGCTTTCCGCATCGGGCAGCTCATCGAACAATTTATTGAGGATACTCATATCCGTCTTATCCAACTGTATCACTCCATTTCTGTGTATTGCGAAGGCATATCGCCTTCCGAGGTATACTATGCGTATCCTGCGCCTGATGTTCGCCTGCGTACTTGAAAAATTTCCGCCTGTGTGTTATAATGTTTGTAACAACTAACTTGCGAGGTGAGCCTATGAAAAATAATCCTACCCCGGAACTTATCTGTAAGACCTTTGTCGCCCTCCTGGCAGACCATGATTATAATACCCTTTCCATGAACGATATAGCATCAGCCGCATTCATCGGCAGACGTACCTGCTATAGATATTTCAGCAATAAGGAAGAGATAATCCGTGCTGTGGTCGATGGTATCGGGAAAGGTCTTACGGATGAGCTACTTAAAGCTCAGAAAATGTCCGATAAAGCCGATCCTCTCCGTATGGTGACGATCTTCTATTTCCGTTTCTGGGAGAAAAACCTCGACCTTATCCGCAACTTCAAAAAGGCACGTATACTCCACTACATCTCCGATGAGTTCGAGAACATAATTTTGAAAGTTGCCATGGATATCAAATATAACGGCACCGAGCTTACAGATGAAATGCTTGCCGAGGTCTTTCGCTCTCAGAAGTATTACGAGTTCATATTCAAGCTCTCGGGCTTCTGGCGTGTAACTGTCGAGTGGTGCTCGGAAGAAGACCGCAGACCTGCCGAAGAAATGAGCAAGATGGTATGCTCATTTTTCTGATACTATATATAAATATATAAATAAGCCCCGAAGCGATCCGTCAAGATCACTTCGGGGCATCTTGTTTTTATATTCGGATAAAGCGGAGCTTCTACTGCACCTATCAGGTAAGTCCCCAGATGTCCTTTGCATATTCCGCAACAGCACGGTCAGCAGAGAAAATGCCTGCACCTGCAATGTTTGCAAGGCTCATCTTCTGCCACTTCATCTTGTCGCTGTAGCATTCCGATGCATACTTCTGTGCAGCCTGATATGAGTCGAAATCCTTCAGTGCCATGTAAGCATCAGTGTTCTTCAGCGTATCAGCTATCTCGGTGAACTGTACACCGTTCACACCGTAATGTATGGTGTCGATAGCCTGCTTGATTATTGGGTTCGAGTTGTATATCTCTATAGGACGGTAGTTTGCCTTGCAGGCATTTACCTCGTCCACGTTCATACCGAAGATGATGATGTTGTCATCGCCCACCTGCTCATGTATCTCCACATTTGCACCGTCCATAGTGCCCAGTGTTACAGCGCCGTTTATCATCAGCTTCATGTTGCCCGTACCCGAAGCCTCGGTACCTGCCAGCGAGATCTGCTCTGATATATCAGCCGCAGGCATCAGTATCTCCGAGAGCGATACATTGTAGTCCTCCAGGAAGATTACATTCAGCTTCTCACGCAGCTTGTCGTTCTTTTTTAGCTCCTCCGAGATGTTCCATATCAGCCTGATTATCTGCTTAGCCATATAGTAGCCGGGTGCTGCCTTGGCTGCGAATATATAGGTCTTGGGAACATAATCCGCATTGGGGTCGTTTTTGAGCCTGTTGTATTCGGCAATGATGTTCAGCGCATTTAGCTGCTGTCTCTTGTATTCATGCAGACGCTTTACCTGTACATCAAAGATCGAGTCTGTGTTGAGAACAACGCCGTACTCGTTCTTTACGTACTTTGCGAATTTCTCCTTGTTCTCGTGCTTGATGTCAGCCAGCTTGTTAAGCACTTCCTTGTCGTTGCTGAATACTGCCAGCTTGCTGAGTTCAGCCGCATTTTTTAAGAAGCCCCTGCCTATCTTATCCACCAGCAGCTCGGTCAGCCCTTCGTTGGACTGATACAGCCATCTTCTGTATGCGATGCCGTTGGTAACGTTCTTGAACTTTGTGGGAGTATCAAGGTATTCGTCCTTGAAAGTCTCCCTCTTGATTATCTCGGAGTGTATCTTCGCAACACCGTTTACGCTGTGTGAAGCGTGTACGCACAGGGTAGCCATCTTGACCTTGTTGTTCTCAACTATGGACATATGTGTCACCTTGGCTTCGTCACGGTATCTTTCCCAGAGGTCACGGCAGTATCTCTCGTTTATCTCGATGATGATGGAGAATATTCTGGGGCATACGCTCTTCAAGAGGTTGCAGTCCCACTTTTCCAGTGCCTCGGGCATAACGGTGTGGTTGGTGTAAGCGAATGTGTTCTGTACGATATGCCACGATTTATCCCAGCTGTATCCGCAGTCATCCAGCAGTATCCTCATAAGCTCGGGTATAGCCAGTGTGGGGTGGGTATCGTTTATGTGTATAGCGACTTTTTCGTGGAGATTATCCAGTGTGCCGTAAACGCCCATATGCTGCCTTACGATATCAGCGATAGATGCTGCACACAGGAAATACTGCTGCCTTAATCTCAGTGACTTGCCCTCTGCATGATTGTCGTTGGGGTAGAGCACCTTAGTGATAGCCTGCGACATTATGTTCCTGCTCAGTGCCTTTGAGTAATCGCCCTTATTGAACATAGCCATATCGAAGGATGCCATATCAGCCTTCCAGAGTCTGAGCTTTGATACTGCCTTGCTGCCGTAGCCCGATACATACAGGTCGTAGGGCACAGCCATAACGGAAGTATAGTTTTCGTGGGTAACACAGTGGTACTGATTATCCCAGTATTCCTTCAGCTCACCGTCGAAGCGTACCTCTACCGCCTTGGTGGGGCAGGGCACCAGCCATACCGAACCTCCGGGCAGCCAGTTATCGGGCAGCTCGGTCTGCCAGCCGTCTTCCAGCTTCTGCTTGAAGATGCCGTACTCATAGCAGATGGAGTAGCCCGTTGCATGGTAGCCGTCAGCTGCCAGTGCATCGAGATAGCAGGCAGCCAGTCTGCCAAGACCGCCGTTTCCGAGACCTGCATCAGGTTCCTGCTCGTATATGCCGTTTATGGATATGCCCAGTTCTTTGAGCATATCTCTTGCCTGTACATTCATTTCAAGATTATACAGTGAGGTCTTGAGGGAACGTCCCATCAAAAATTCCATCGAGAGGTAGTAGACCTTCTTCTTGCCCTCGGACTGGGTCTTTACTGTGAACTTTCTGCGCTTTGCTTTCAGTATGCCCACAACTATCTTAGACAGTGCTTCGTACACCTGTTTGTCGTCAGCTTCGTCGGGGGTAGTCTGGTAGTCATCATGCAGTACATCTATGAACTGCTTTTTCAGCTCCTCTTTGGTTATGGTCTTTTCGGTGGTCTTAGCCATAGTGATATTCCTCCTTATATATAAATATGTGCGAAAGATACCTCACCCACATTATCTTATTGATTATAACATATTTTTGACAGCTTTTCAAGAAGATAGCACCATGTTTATTAAATTTCCATGAATTGTACGAAATTTGCCCGTGCCTTTTGACATATCCATTAGCAGTATTTTCCTGTAAAAAACAGGGCGTGATCTCACCGAGCACGGCATATACCTGTGGAACTGACCGTATTACGGGAGAAAAATAATAATTTATATAATATTGGTTGTTTTTTCAAAGAAATGTTAAAAATTCTAATTGAAACGAATGGTAAAGTATGGTATTATTATCATGGAAAATAGTTTGGAAAGGAAATGTTAAAATGGTAAAAGCGGGTAAGATGATATTAAGGTTTTTCAAATGGCTGATAATAGCGATCATTGTTTCGGTGCTGCTGTTCTTTTTGGTTTGCTTTGTGGGACGCAGGATAAACAGCATCACTCCCAAGGGCGGCATAAACACCTCGGAATATGTTGAGATAAACGGCTCAATGCAGTGGATAAGCATATACAGCGAGAATAAGTCGAACCCCGTGCTGCTGTACCTGCACGGAGGACCCTGTGTAGCTACAAGTTTTCTTGATTTTCCGCTGATGAAGAAACTGGGCAAGGATTACACGGTAGTAAACTGGGACCAGCGTGGCTGCGGTCACAACTATAAAGTCTCGCCCTATAACGAAACGCTCACCCCTGAACTTGTGATGGCTGATGGTGTTGCCATGACAGAGTATCTCAAAGAGCGCTTCGATACTGATAAGATAACGCTGTTAGGTTCTTCATGGGGTTCGGTGCTCGGCTCGAACCTGGTGCTGGAAAACCCCGAAAACTACACGGCTATGGTAAGTACCAGCTCGGTGGTGGATACTGTTGACAGTCAGCAGGCTTTTAAAGACAGGATAATATCTCTCACAGAGAACGATCCCGAGTCCCGTGCGCTTGCCGAGAGCATCGAACCCTATACCGACCCCGAAGACAGCCCCTATAAGCTTAACGAACTGGAGAAAAAATACTGCTATAAGGAGAACTTTTTCAAAGCCGCAGACTATGGTCTGCTGACGGGTATTATGTTCGACCCTTATGCTAGCCTTGACCAGATAGGTATGCTTACATTTGACTCAAAGGAATTCGGTGCTTACCGCAAAAATCTGTGTAAAAGTACATTCTATATGGTAACGCCGATGTCATTAAAAGGCAGGTTCGATTATAAAGTGCCCGTATACTATCTGGTCGGCAGTGAAGATCAGCATATGTTCTCGATGAATACAGTAGCAAAGGAGTATTACGATAACATCAAAGCTCCCGATAAGGAGTTCCGCTATGTTAAGGGCGGTCATTATGCAGCAACACTGTGTTCGGAAGATCTTTCGTCCTATCTGCACGAGATAAAGGAGCGCACGGTAAAGTGATATCAGTACGGTTCTCATAAAGAAGTTTTAAGCCATAGTATTTCCGCTGCAAGTTCGGAAGCATTATGGCTTTTGTTGACAACACAGCTGTGTCATGCTATAATTGTTACTAATAACATCGGGATCTAGGGGTGAAAAGTATGCTGAATGAATTTTTGGAATGGGCAAAGAATAACGGCTGGAATGTCATACCGACCTGTGATAAAACAGACCTGCCTGATGAGATCAAACGCAGATATGATATCCCTTCTCAATGGTATAGCTTTATTTGCAGCTTTCAGATCTGCGAAGATCATTCGGAAACAAAATGGTTTTTGACTCCTAAAGATTATTATCCGCAGGATAAAGGCTTTCAGTGGAATGATCTTGAACTCCAAAGTTTAGAATATGCCGACAATGACAGCGGCATCATTTCATATTGGGATAAGCATTTACCGATTTTTATATCTGTTGACGGTGAATATTCTTATTATGCCATCAATACCGAAAACGGCAATATTGTTGTAGGCTATGAACCTGAATTTGAGGTATCCTCAGTTGTTGCTGACGATTTTTATACATTTATAGGTAAGATCATTTCAGGCGAAATAATACTGTAAGATCCCGATCAGCTTATCAATATAAAAAACACTATGCCCCAAGCACTTTGAATGAAATGCTTGGGATTTGTTTTTTTGCTTAATTGTAAATAAATTATAGATGTTTTATGTAATCCCTTGCATTTTACGTATAATGAGTTATAATGTATTTAGCACTCGATAAGTGCGAGTGCTAATCTGTAAGGAAATACTATAATATTTAGGAGCTGATAGATAATGGAAACTAAAGAATTCAAGGCGGAATCCAAACGACTTCTGGATATGATGATAAATTCCATCTATACCCATAAGGAGATATTCCTGCGTGAGATAATCTCGAATGCCAGCGATGCCATCGACAAGCTGTACTTCAAGTCGCTGACCGATACATCGGTGGGTCTTAACAAGGACGACTTCGCTATAACCATAAAGTCCGATAAGGAAGCACATACGCTGACTGTTGAAGATAACGGTATAGGTATGACCGAGGAAGAACTGGAGAACAATCTGGGTACTATCGCAAAGTCGGGTTCTCTCGCATTCAAGACAGATAACGACCTGGGTGAAGATGTTGACATCATCGGTCAGTTCGGTGTAGGTTTCTACTCCACATTCATGGTGGCTAAGGAAGTACGTGTACTGACCAAGGCTTACGGTTCGGATAAGGCTTTCCTCTGGAAATCGAACGGCGTTGACGGCTATACCATCGAGCCTGCCGAGAAGGAAACCGCAGGTACATCTATAACCATGATAATGAAAGATGATACCGAGGACGAGAAGTATTCCGAATACTGCGACCAGTATCGTATACAGGGACTTATCAAGAAGTATTCCGATTATATCCGTTTCCCCATCAAGATGGAGGTCGAGCATACAAACTATGCCGAAGAGGGTGAAGAGCCTACTGTTACATCTGAGGTGGAGACTCTCAACAGCATGACTCCTATCTGGAAGAAGAACAAGAACGAGCTCACCGAGGACGACTACACCAATTTCTACACCGAGAAGTTCATGGACTATACTGCGCCCCTTGCACATATCCACGTAAGGAACGAGGGTCTTGCTACTTATGATGCACTGCTGTATATCCCTGCAAGAGCGCCTTTCGACTATTATTCCAAGGATTATGAGAAGGGCTTGCAGCTGTATTCGAGCGGTGTACTGATAATGGATAAGTGCGCCGATCTTCTGCCTGACTGGTTCAGCTTTGTAAAGGGTGTTATCGACTCCGAAGATCTGTCGCTGAATATTTCCCGTGAGATGCTGCAGCAGGACAGACAGGTAAAGATAATTGCAAAGAACGTGGAGAAGTCCATCAAGAACGAGCTGGCTAAGATGCTCAAAAATGACCGTGAGAAGTACGAGAAGTTCTTTGAGGCTTTCGGTCTCCAGTTCAAGTTCGGCATTTACCAGAGCTACGGCGCAGCCATCGACACGCTGAAGGATCTGCTGCTGTTCAAGTCTACCTTCGAGGACGGCAAGAACGTTACACTTTCAGAGTACGTTTCCAGAATGAAGGAAGACCAGAAGTACATCTTCTATGCCTGCGGCGAGACCAAGGAGCGTATCGACAAGCTGCCCCAGATCGAGAAGATCAGGGATAAGGGCTATGAGGTGCTTTACCTGACACAGGACGTTGACGAGTTCTGCATGAAGGTAATGATAAATTACGACGGCAAGGTATTCCGCTCTATCAGCGACTCCGATCTCGATCTGTATACAGATGAAGAAAAGGAAGAGGCTAAGAAGCTTGATGAGGAGAACAAGGATATGTTCACATTCATGCAGGAGGCTATCGCTGACAAGGTAAAGACCGTTCGTCTTTCCGCCAAGCTCAAGAGCCACCCTGTTTGCCTGTCATCCGACGGCGGTCCTATCACCATCGAGATGGAAAAGGTGCTCAACGCTATGCCTCAGAACGATGCTAACCGTGTAAAGGCTGAGAAGGCACTGGAGATAAATCCCAACCATGATATCTTTGCAAAGCTGAAAAAGCTTTATGCAGAGGATAAGGACACTCTGAAAGACTATACCAAGCTGCTGTACGATCAGGCACTGCTGATAGAGGGTCTGACAATAGAGGATCCTGTGGAATTTGCGAACATGGTTTGCAAGCTGATGGTATGATAGGATAATTATTCGGTTGTCAAGCTGCTGCTCCATAGTATGACACTGTCGCTGTACAGGCATCTTTTCATGCTATGCTCTGTTTTGGCGGCAGCCTGCCATCGTGCACGGAGGTAAAAGAGTTTTTCTACTTACAGCCAAAAATGTGCAAAAGTTGTACGAAAACGTACAACTTTAAATGGAATATATCTTGTTTAAAAATAAAAACATATGTTTGCACAAAATACAGGCTGAGCATTTATTTAAAATGCCGATGCAGCAGGATATAAGTTAACGACATTAAAATATGCCCCGAAGCGTTTTCAAGAGCGCCTCGGGGCATTCAGTCTGTTGAAAAACCTATAATGAGCCTTGAATAAAGGGACGTCCTCTCTTGCAGGGCGTCCCCTTTTTTAAAACAATCCACCGGACTGTTTTAAAATTCACCCCTTGCGGAGCGCACTCCGTGGGGAGATCTCGTCGCTGCGGCGACGACCAAGGGCTCTGCCCTAACTATCAGCTTGCTGATAGTGTATCCTGCAAGCCCTTTTGAGGAAAGGGCTTGACCCCAAACCTTTTTAATTTTTTTCTTTATTGACAAGCTGTTATGCCCCGAAGCGTTTTCAATAACGCCTCGGGGCATTGTGTTTTTATATTGTTTAATGCTGTAGGTTGGAATTTATGATGCCCATTGCTATCTCCCACAGGAGGTATACAAGATAAAGCAGCATCATGGGGTTTGTGAGTATCTTCTTTATGACTTCGTGGGGACGTGACAGAGACTGTTCTTTATCACAGCGCAGCGAGCTGTACCTTGTCATCAGGATATATGCGCCGACTATGCTGAGGATAATCTGCATTGCGCTGGATAGCGAGTTTATCCATTTCAGTTCCAGCGCACTGCCGAATTCGGAAAGATTTATCAGGAAGTTGTTTATCATGTGTATTACCAGCGAGGGGTATATCGAACCGCACTCGGATGCCAGCAGTGCAAATACCAGACCCGTACCGAATGCGGATACCGCCTGGGGGATATTGCCGTGCATAAGTCCGAAGCACAGCGCTGACATGAATACCGCAGGTGCCTGACCGTATTTGTTGAGCGAGCCTAAGATCATGCCACGGTAGATCAGCTCTTCTATCAGCGGCGCTATCACCACGATATACAAAAACTGGAATAGTACCGCCCCTACGGAGGGCTTGCGAATGGTAAAGTTCGCTTCGGGTATATTCACGCCTATGGAGCCCATGACTGAGGTGAAGGCATTCACCGCCAGGGAAAAAACGATGTTTAACATGAAACACGCAGGCGCCCAGTAGAAGCCATGCTTTATGTCTTTAGCTTTAGGCTTTAAATATCCTCTGAAACTGAATTTCAGCAGCCTGCCTATCACCAGCGTTATCAGCAGCGATGCCACTGTGACCGAGCTGTTCATGAGCATACTGTAGAAAGTGGTGAACACAAGGTCCTTATGCTCGGTGGAAAGTGTTTCCAGAACGGTCTGCATATCTGCGGGGGTGCCGTGCAGCATCACGTAGGTAAGTTCATAAAACAGATCACTCATCAGGGTGGTCAGTCCACGGTATACCAGCAGCAGTATCGCAACCTTGGTACAATCTATAAAAAGCGACCTCTTTATCGTTGCCTCATCATTAACGGGCGGCATTGCCGACCTGTCTGTAATATCTGTCAAATGCGAGCCATCTCCTTAGTTATACTATAATTTAATATTATAACATAGAACATAGGGTTTTGTCAATTTCTTATGATGATGGTTTCGGCAGAACTTGAATTCGGACGGGTTTTATGTTATAATGTGATAAGTATTTATTTGCAGATCATTTCGGAGGTGTTTTTGTGTTACTGCGTTACCCCGATATTTTTTTCGACTTTAAATGTCTGTGCGGCGGCTGTGAGGATAACTGCTGTCAGATGGGCTGGGATATCGAGATAGATGAGGATACATATACATATTATAAAGGACTGGGTACCGAGCTGGGCAGGCGGCTCTGCGAGAATATCTATGAGGAGGACGGTGCGCTGTACATGGGTCAGCCCGAGGGCTGTCCTTTCATGGACGGGGAAGGACTGTGCAGTGTACAGCTGGAGTGCGGTGCGGAACATATCTCGGAGATATGCCGTGAACACCCGAGGTTCTACGAATGGTTCGGCGATGTCAAAGAGGCAGGGCTCGGGCTGTGCTGTGAGGAGGTCTGTCGGCTGGTCATGGAGCATGAGAAGCCCATACTGTTCACTGAACGTGAGATAGACGAGGCTGCGGACGAACTGGAGTTTGACCGTGAGCTTTTCCGTGAGGTGAGAAAGCTGCGTGACAGGCTGATAGATATTGCGCAGGACAGGGGCATGAGCATATCGCAGCGCATGATGATACTTGCCTACAGCACTGAGGACATAGCAGATGCGGTATTCGACCGTGATGTTAAGAGGCTGGCGCAGCTATCGGGTATGCTGGCGATAGACGGTTTCAGGATGGAGATAGTGATACACAGTCAGCAGGATAGGCACAGCGCTCCCGAAAGGGCGATGCGGATGTTGTGCAGTATCTTTGAGAGAATGGAGTACATGGGCACTCTCGGGGAGATATTCGCAAAATGCAAGGGCATGACGGACAAGCTCGAACAATGCAGGGACAGTTTTGAAAAGGCGTATGCGCCCTATGAGCACGAGCTTGAAAATATACTGGTGTACTTTATCTGGAGATATTTTATAAAATGCACCCGTGATCTTTCGGCGGCGGAGCATATTTTTTCGGCGCTGATATGCACAGCGGCGGTGAGGGTGATGTTCATGGCGGAGTTCTGCGAGAGGGGCGAGCTGCCCGACGGCAAGCGCAGGCAATGGCTGGTCAAGGAATTCTCGAAAGAGATAGAATATGACAGCGACAACATGGATATCATTTATGAGGAGATACAGGAGGGCAGGGCTGACCTGATGATGCTGGGCGGACTGTTCGGGTGACAGAAAAATGTGAGATGCTTTGATGATACTATAAAACAGTCGTGGAAACACGGCTGTTTTTTATTGTAAAAAATTTTTTCAAAAAAGTGTAACCTTGGGACGAAGACTTCCGTCTAATATATGTAAGGCGAAAACAATGAGACGGGGAAAATAAAAAAGTAAAATATTTTTTCAAAAAAGTGTAACCCCGGAACAAAAACTTCCGTCTAATATATGTAAGGCAAAAACAATGACCCGGGGAAAAGAAGAATGTAAAAAATGGAGGAAAATACAATGAAGATCAATAAGAACAGAATTATTATTGCAGCTGCTGTTGCAGCAATATCAATGGTTGCTTTCACAGGATGCAGCGGAACATACACGGTAGATGAGAAGACAGGTGCTGTGAATGTGACCCCTGCGGCAGTCACAAATGCAGAGCAGGCAGCTTCGGCAGGTGATGCTGAGGTCAAGAAAGAGAGCGCTGCGGAGACAGTATCGGCAGTCGAGAGCAAGACAGAAGCTGAGAACGCTTCAAAGGCTGAGAACAGCGCTGCACCTGTTCAGACAAGTGCTCCTGCAAAGAATGATGCTCCTGCGCAGACAAGTGCTCCTGCAAAGAATGATGCACCTGCACAGACAACAGCGCCAAACAATGCTGCGCCTGCACAGTCACAGGCTGAGACAACGACTGCGGTGACAAATGCGCAGGAAAACAATGTCAGCGTGAACACAGCTGAACTGTACGGATATGCAAGCACATCTGTTGATGTACTGAACAGTCTTTGCTATTCTGCCAGCGGACTTCAGATAAGGTGGGGGCATGAATGCTGTGATGCGAACTTTGAGCCTTGTGAAGAAACTTCCGATTCTTTCAGATTTTGGAAGCTGCGTGATTACAGTGCAGATTATTTGCAGGAGATCAGGAATGATCTCTACGGCGGATATCTGAGCGAGAGCATTTGCAACGCATATGGTCTGTACAGGGCAGAGAACGCTATAGTTGAGCATGAGGGACAGTTTTATTTCGACTCTAACTATATGGGTACAGGCAATTATGATCTGTTCCAGTGCATCGAGGGCAGCGTCAATGTGATAGATGACAGCACATTCACAGTAGATGCAATGCACAAGGACGGTATGAATATATCGGGTGATGGCAGAAAGTGCGTAATAACAATGAAGAAGGTCAGCGGTACTGACAACTGGCAGTTAGACAGCATTCAGGATATATGATAATGGATAAAAGGATGAGAGCAGTCGTGGTGAACACGGCTGTTCTCATTTTATCGGAGGAAAAAATTTTTTAGTAAAAAACTTTTTGTGAGGGTGTAACCTGAAATGATGTTTTGGCGTCTAATAGATGGAGAGAAAAAAGTGTAGAAAAAACGATCGGATATGATACGGAGGAAAAAATCATGAGAAAGAGTATCATTATTGCAGTGTTCGCAGCGGTAATGGCGTTGGCAGGCTGCGGAAGTTATGACGGTGAGGAGAACACCGAGAAAGCAAGCGTCTGCAATGCGCAGATGACGAAGGTGAACGCAGCGCAGTCTGCTGAGAACACTGTATTGGACGTGGAGAAGGCTGTCGTTGGAGAAAACAATGCAGAGGTACAGGCGGAGGCTATGCTGATGACGGAGGAGAGTGGAGAGACTTCGCAGGAGAACGATATTGAGGCGCTTAACTGTGAGATAGACAATGCGGTAAGTGACCTGAATGCTGTGGAGTACATAGTCAGCGGTCAGGAGGTAAGGGACAGTGATGAGCTGTACGGCAAGGATCTCGAGCCATGCAGCGACAAGAGCGCAGGCAGGTACTATCTATTAAAGGGCTATAATGCCGATCCGTTGGAGATGGTGATCGGCGGAGGAAGGCTGAGCTGTGAGTTTTGCAGTGAGAGGGGATATCTGGGAAGTGATGCGCCCATCGTTGAGAACGACGGTGAGTATTATTTCCGTGCCGATCATATGAAAGACGGGCGTGATCTTTATCAGCGTGCGGACGATGATGTGAGCTTTATTGACAGGAATACGTGCAGGGTAAATGCGGTGCGTCGGGAAAATATTGTGGACGGAGTGCTTGCGTACTCCGAATACGGCAAAGATTGCGTTATTACTTTAAAGAGAAAAAAGGTGATAAACGTCGGAAAAGTGCTGTGGCAAATAGATAGTATCGAATTTGTGTAAGTTGACAGGGGAGACTTCAAAAAATAATAAGAAATAATGAACAGTCGTGTGCGCACGGCTGTTTTTGCATTTTCTGACGATTTGTATGGTCAAAATGACAGCGCAAAAAATGGTGAGTTGGGTATGAATCTTCATTACAAATTAAAAAAATAGAATAAATTATACACAAATTAGTCATAAAATGGAGGAAAATTTTGGAAATTTAAGCGTGATAAACAAAATTTTAAGCACTTAATCCGCCAAAAGAAGCTTGTGTGCTAATGTTAATTTTCAGCAAACGTTTTCGTCCCGATATTACGTTGATTAAGTGCTCTTATCAGGATATTAACACAACTGTTTCGATGCGGAAAATGTAGTATAATGGGGAGTATACGTGCATCGGGGTCGGGGCTGTTTTTATTATATGAACTTGCTTAAAAGTGACAATTTGGTTAAAGTCAATTGATGATTTGCACATTTATTGGAGGGTAGGATTAGACAAAGTAACAAAAATTATATTACATATTGGATATTTTCTAGGAAACATATTGACATCATGACAACTTTTGTGTAAAATAGCTTATGGAAGTTGAGCAACAATTTCTTAAATGTTAAGAAACGTTTTAATGATAAGGAGGAAATTTCAAATGACTAAGAAAAAGTTTCTTGCAGCACTTCTTGCACTGACTATGGGAGCTTCCCTGGCAGCTTGCGGAGACACAAACAATGGCGGTGATAATGCTGGTGACACTACCACTGCCAAGGCTGACGATGCAGCACCCGCTGCTACTGATGACGGCGGAAACGCAGGCGGAGATGCAGCTGGTAAGACCGTAGGTATCGCAATGCCTACAAAGTCTCTCGAGCGTTGGAACAGAGACGGTGAGTACCTGAAGGCTCAGTTCGAGCAGGCAGGCTACAATGTTGAGCTGAAGTATTCCGATAACGATACTAACCAGCAGAACAACGATATCCAGGGTATGATCGCTGATAAGGTAGATCTGCTCCTGATCGCTGCTATCGACGGCAGCACACTGTCACAGACACTGGATGACGCTAAGAGCGCTAACATCCCTGTACTGGCATATGACCGTCTGATCATGAACACAGACGCAGTAAGCTACTATGTATCTTTCGATAACTATACAGTTGGTAAGCTGCAGGGTGAATTCGTAAGAGATCAGCTGAAGCTGGACAGCGAGGCAGGTCCTTTCAACATCGAGTTCACAGCAGGTGACCCCGCTGATAACAACGCAGGCTACTTCTTCAACGGTGCATTCGACACCCTGAAGCCCTACATCGACGAAGGCAAGCTGAACATTCCTTCCGGTAAGAAGACATTCGAGCAGGTAGCTACAGCAGGCTGGTCTACAGATACAGCTCTGGAGAATATGCAGAACACACTGGCTTCTTACTATTCTGACGGCACTAAGCTGGACGTTGCACTTTGCTCCAACGACTCCACAGCACTTGGTGTTGCACAGGCTATCACATCTGACTACAAGGGCGATGCTCCTATCGTTACAGGTCAGGACGGCGATATCGCTAACCTGAAGAACATCGTTGACGGCATCCAGACCATGACAGTTTACAAGAACGTAAACGATGAGGCTGCTGTTACACTGGAAGTTTCCAAGGCTATCCTGTCCGGTCAGACACCTGACGAGGCACTGGTAAGCACACTGTCTGTAGAGGCTATCTATGATACAGAGTCTTATAACAACGGTACTAAGGTAGTTCCTTCTTACCTGCTGGTTCCTTACGTTATCACAAAGGATAACCTGGACGTACTGGTAAATACAGGTCTGTACAAGTGGGATGCTGACAACAAGTATCTTGAGTCCACAGCAACAACGACCTAATATACAGTCGGTAAAAATCTGATAATCAAAACTGTATTGCAGGGGCGGGCGATGCCCACCCCTGCTTTTTATGCAAAAAACCAATAACAGGAAATAAATGCCATCTCCGCCTGCTGCTTTAAGCGGCGGGCGGAAAATATGGCTGAATATTTCTCCGGCATATAAGATGTAAGGAGGAGGAACATACTTGGCCGAATACATTCTCGAAATGAAGAATATCACGAAGGAGTTCCCCGGCGTTAAGGCTCTGGACAACGTAAATCTTCAGGTCAGACCCGGTGAGATCCATGCGCTGGTAGGCGAGAACGGTGCGGGAAAATCCACGCTGATGAACGTACTCAGCGGAACCTACGCCTATGGTACCTACACAGGTGATATCATATACAATGGTGAACTCTGCAAATTTTCAACACTGCATGACAGTGAGGAGAAGGGCATAGTTATCATCCATCAGGAACTGGCACTTATACCCGAACTTTCCATCGGTGAGAATATGTTCCTGGGTAATGAACGCCTAGGAAAATTCGGCATCGACTGGGATCGTACATACCACGAGGCCGAGGAGCATATGCGCCAGGTAGGACTTAAAGAAGAAGCAACAACACTGATAAAGGATATCGGTACAGGTAAGCAGCAGCTGGTCGAGATCGCTAAGGCGCTCAGTAAGAACGTTAAACTGCTGATACTTGACGAGCCTACATCCTCACTGAACGAGGAAGACTCCAAGATGCTGCTGGATCTGCTTCTGAGCTTCAAGAAGGAAGGCATGACTTCGATCATCATTTCCCATAAGCTCAACGAGATATCTTACGTTGCTGATAAGATAACCGTAGTTCGTGACGGCTCGACCATCGAGACTATCGACAACGAGAACCATGATATTGATGAGGATCGTATCATCCGTGGAATGGTTGGACGTGAGCTGAGCGACCGTTATCCCTCGAGAGAACATAATATCAGCAATACTATAGGTATGGAGGTCCGCAACTGGACCGTACATCATCCGCTTTACACAGAAAAGAAGGTAGTGGATAATGTATCATTTAATGTACACCGTGGCGAGATCGTAGGTTTCTCGGGATTGCAGGGTGCAGGCAGAACAGAGCTTGCAATGTCCATATTCGGAAGATCCTACGGAACGAATATCAGCGGTGAATTGAAGATCGACGGTCAGACCAAGAACTTCAAAAATGTACGTGACGCCATTGAGGCGGGACTTGCTTATGTAACAGAAGACCGTAAAGGTAACGGACTTATCCTTTCGGAATCCATCGCTAAGAACACGACGATGGCCAGACTCGAAAAGGTGTGCAACAACGGCATCATCGATGTGGATAAGGAAAATAAGGAAGCGGAAGAATATAAGGAGCGTCTGAGGACGAAGACTCCTTCTGTCCAGCAGGCAGTGGGTAATCTTTCGGGCGGAAATCAGCAGAAGGTACTGCTCTCCAAGTGGATGTTCGCAGAGCCTGAGGTGCTGATACTGGACGAACCTACCCGTGGTATAGATGTTGGTGCTAAATATGAGATCTATTGTATCATGAACGACCTCGTTGCAGCAGGTAAATCGGTGGTAATGATATCCTCCGAAATGCCCGAGCTTCTGGGTATGTGCGACCGCATCTACGTTATGAACGAAGGCAAGATGGTAGCGGAGATGCCTGCAGAGGAAGCAACGCAGGAAAAGATCATGGCTGCTATATTACAATCTGATAAAAATTAGTGATAAAGTGAACGAGGGAGTGTATCATGAACACTAAAGCATTTATAAAAAAATATACCATGGTCATAGCTCTGGTCGTGGTTTTCATCCTATTCTCAGTTCTGACAGGAGGACGTCTGCTCTTACCGCAGAATATGTCTAACCTGCTGTTGCAGAACGCTTACGTGCTGGTCATGGCCTGCGGTATGCTGATGTGTATACTGACAGGTGGTAACATCGACCTGTCTGTAGGTTCAGTCGTATGTATGGTCGGCGCTATCGCAGCGCAGATGCTTGCAAACGGTATGCCGTCAGTAGTAGTTATAATCCTCTGCCTGATCATCTCTATCGTGATCGGTGTATGGCAGGGCTTCTGGATCGGTCATATCCACATACCACCCTTTATCTGCACCCTGTCGGGAATGTTCCTGTTCCGTGGTCTGGGCCGTGCGATACTGGGTTCAAAGACCATCGCAGTTAACAACAAGACCTTCCTGAACATCTTTGCTTCTTACATCAATGTTCCCGGCATCGACGGCGGCGAGAAGAAGTGGAGCGCATTCATCGTTGGTATAGCTGTTGCAGCTTTCCTTATCTTCAACACGATAAGAAGCCGTGCAGCAAAGGCTAAGAAGGGCTACAAGCAGGGTTCTGCTATATCTGAGTTCGCAAAGACCATCATCATCAGCGTACTGGTACTGCTGTACACATGGAAGCTGGCTAACTACAAGGGTATCCCTGTAATGGCTATCTGGATCCTGGTAGTTGTACTTACTTACGCATTCATCACATCAAAGACCGCATTCGGCAGATATTTCTATGCAGTAGGCGGCAACGAGAAGGCTACAAAGCTTTCAGGTATCGACACCAATAAGGTTTACTTCGCAGCTTATACTTCAATGGCTCTGCTGGCAGGTCTTTCGGGTCTGCTGTGGGCTGCACGTATCGGCTCTGTAAACGGTGATACAGGTAACGCATTCGAGATGGACGCTATCGGTTCCTGCTTCATCGGCGGTGCTTCTGCATACGGCGGAAGCGGTACTGTTTCGGGCATCATGGTAGGTGCTATCCTGCTGGGTGTTATCAACCAGGGTATGTCTATCATCGGTCTGGATAACAACTGGCAGTACGTTGTAAAGGGCGCTGTTCTGCTGATCGCCGTTATCTTCGACGTTGTTTCCAACAAGAAGACAGGTAAGGCAGGCTAATAGAAAGTGTCAATGGATAAGCGTAATTACGATACAGAAAAGCGTTCCCGTGCGGATAAGGCTGCGGTCATACGGGCGGTGGTGGCAGGGTATCTCGTATATCTCGGGTTTACCATAGCGACCAACAAAAACACCGATATGTCGCCTGCTTTATCGAGGGTGCTGGGCGGAGCTTTCATAGTGATCGCACTGGGTTTCGGATTTTATATCTGGAAGCGCTGGCGCAGTGATGTGGAAGGAGCTCTCCTGCCCGAGGAGGACAAGGCTGAAGCCGAGAAGGCCTCCGAAGAATAATATCGTATAATTTCCGCACCCACCCGAAACTGTCGGGTGAGTGCGGTTTCTTTAGGAGGATATCATGGGTATAAACGAGATAAAGGCGATATATGAGGATTACCTGGAGACTGCCAAAAAGCTGGAGGAGCAGCGCAAGCCCACGGACGGATTGTTCGGTATGGGCAAAAAGCCTGCGGACGATCCCTGCCACGAGAAATTCGCAGATGACCTGGAAAAGGCTCTGGACGAGATGGCAGCGGGGGATATCTCGGCGCAGGAGGCAGCGCAGGTGCTTGGATATATCTACGATATGCCTGTCCGGAACGGTGAGTATCAGAGCATTTACTGGATGTTGGTGGCTGTACACGGACTGACGGAAAAACTCATAGACAAGCTCACTGCCGAAGATGCTGCAAAGCTTAAAAAAAGCTACGGGGCAAACTTCAAAAGATGGGAAAGGCTGCCTGCACAGCAGAAGGTCTATGCGGCGCTTTCGCATAAAAAATAAATGTCTCAGCCTGTCGGGTGCAAGATCACTCGATGGGCTGTTTTTATGCCATGAAACATTGCGCAAATCTATTGACAAGATGTGTATACGAATGGTATAATAAACTATATAAGACACTATAATAAATGGTATATTCCGAAAGGTGGGTGAGTGCTGTGAACGGTGCGGATAATGAACTGCTTTGCAGTCTTGCGATGGCAATGCTCAGGGGTATCAGATGCCTTATCGTTGAAAATGTACAGGACGGCAGTTTTGAGGTATATAAGGCTGCGGAGGACGGCTCGGGTATCGAGCTGACGCAGAAGGGCGATGATGTGCGTGGGCTTGCGCAGGAAATGGTTTGCGAACAGGACAGGGACAAGGCGGTAAAGTTCTTTGAAGAGCATGACAAGCCTTGTTATGTGGGCTCTGCCGAGGGCGGAAGCTTGGTGATGAAGGCACTCACGCTGGCTGACGGACGGTATGCTTTCACGGTGGAGGGCTTGTTGGCGGGCGAGATAGTCCGTGCGGAGGAAGAACCGGGACGTGATGAGCTGACAGGTGTGAAAAACAGGGCAGCATACGAGAAAGCCTTAGCCTCACTCAATAAGGAGATGAGCGAGGGCAGCAATGCGCCCTTTGCTTTCGTGATAGCCGAGACAGGCGGTATCAGGCGGTCGAAGGACAAGCTGTCATGCACGGCATCGGAAAAGCTCATAAGATCGGCTTGCCGACTGGTGGCAGGTACTTTCAAGCACAGCCCCGTATACCGCATAAGCGACTATGAGTTTGCGGTGCTGCTGCAGGGATATGATTATGATATACGTGATACGCTGATGGACAGCCTGAATGAAGTCTCGCAGAAGAATGATCGTATGGGGCTGACGGGGGTATCGAGCGGTATGTCGGTCTGTGACAGGAATGATAAGAGCGCAGAAGATGTGGCAAAGCGTGCCCAGCGTGCTATGCAGGTATCTCAGAGACATTTCAAGGCGCTTAACTAGGGAGGCAACTCTATGGCTGAAAAATACCTGGATATATACACGGGCGGACGTGTTCCCTCGGGGCTGCCCGGCGGATGGTTTATATATGAAGCCGATGACGATGAAAAGATACTGTTTGCTGAACCCAGTGTAATGGCGATGTACGGGTGCAGCAATTTCGGTGAGTTTTTGAGATATGTGGGCGGTTCGTTCAGGGGCATGGTACACCCTGATGACCTGCACCGTATCGAAAACCAGATACAGGCGCAGACGGTCTTTGGAGAAAAGCGCCACGACTATGTGAGATACCGTATCATCACCAGAAGCGGCGAGGTGCGCTATGTTGAAGATTTCGGGCATCTGCTGACGGCTGATGACGGCAAGAAGTATTTTTACGTGTTCGTGGTGGACGTGGACAAGAACGAATACCACAACCGCCGCAGCAATTCCTATGCGGAAGCGGAGCTGCTCTCGGACGCACAGGATACCGACCCTCTTACGGGGCTTTTCAATATGTCATTCTTTTACAACCAGACCCAGCTGCTGTTAAATTCAAGGATAGGCAAGCGCAGCAATATCGCACTGGTGCATTTTGATATACCAAATTTCAAGCTGTACAATGAGCGCCACGGCTTCAAGATGGGCGATGAACTGCTCTGCGACCTGGCTAAGACCATCAGGAAGGAATTCGAGGGCGGCACGGTGGCAAGGTTCTCGGACGACCATTTTTTTGTCTGCACCACAGGCGACAAGGAAGAAGTGGTGGAGAAGGTACAGCGTGTATACAAGGATATGCTGCTTTCGGACGACATAAATAAAAAGGTAAGGCTCAAAGCGGGCATATACCTGATGGACGACCGATATGCAGAGGTGGGACTTGCCTGCGACCATGCAAGGCTTGCCTGCAACAGCATAAAGGGCAGGCACGATGTGAACTACTGCATATATGACGAGATACTGCGTGACCGACTGAGAAGGCAGCAGTATGTGGTCGACCACATCGAGGAGGCAGTGGAACAGGACCTTATAAAGGTATACTATCAGCCCGTCATAAGGGTAAAAACGGGAGAGATATGCGGCTACGAGGCACTGGTCAGGTGGAGCGACCCTAATCTGGGCATACTGCGCCCGATGGATTTTGTGGAAACGCTGGAACAGTTCCATCTGATACATCTGGTGGACAAGTTCGTTATATCAAAGGTATGCGAGGATATAAAGGAACTGGAAAAAGCAGGCGAACAGCTCGTGCCAATATCAATAAATATATCAAGGCTGGATTTCGAGCTTTGCGACATATTCGGCGTTATCGAGAGCACGAGGGAGCGCTACGGCGTACCCAGGGACATGATCGACCTGGAGATAACCGAGAGCGCACTGATACATAACGAGGGCTACATCAAGGACGAGTGCGAGAAGATGAAGGAGCTGGGGTATCATATATGGCTGGACGATTTCGGCAGCGGCTATTCATCACTGAACACGCTGGCGGAGTACGACTTCGATGTGCTGAAGCTTGATCTGATATTCCTGAGAAATCTGGGCAAGAACCCTAAGACGGAAACTATAATGACCTATATAATCAGGGCTGCGCTGGAGATGGGGCTCTCGCCGCTGTGCGAAGGCGTTGAGACTGCGGCGCACTATGAGTTCCTGAAAGCGGTGGGCTGTGAAAGAGCGCAGGGATTTTATTTCGGAAAGCCCATGCCTATGGACGAAACAAGAGCATACACACGTGGAAAAGGCATGAAGTGGGAGAAGTATCGGGGACGGTGAGCTTATGGGTAAGAACAGGATAAGCGGTTATATAAGGCTAGCGGTTTTTCTGATGATTGTGCTTGCCTGTTCGGGCTATATGATATGGAACGCAGGTACACGCAGGGCGATAACGGGCATACGTGGACCGATACAGGAAAATGCCGAAGGCGGCGAAACTCTCCATGCGGCTGGATATGCGGTGGACATCAAGTATCTGGCGGAGTATGATATAGAGGGTCTGGTGGTGCACCGCAAAAAGTACGGCGGTGACGGGATAGGTGCGGCTCTGGCACCTGTGGACGCTGCCCTTGCATGGGGCGAGGTGGCTGAATACAACAGGAAGATAGATTTCCACTGGAAGCAAAGCGGACGGTGGTACTACTGGAGGGTAGATGACATTGCTGAGCTTGCGCCTGTGGGCGGTGAAGCAGGGCTGAATGAGCAGTCATCGAACAACCATCTGGTGCCTGCGAACGACAATATAAGGAAAAAGGTCAAAAAGATAAGGCGTGGCGACCATATCCGCATAAAGGGCTATCTGGCGGATATTTATGCGGAGAAGTCGGACGGCGAGGTGTTCACATGGACATCGAGCACGAGCCGAACGGATCAGGGAGACGGTGCCTGCGAGCTGATATACGTCACGGATATAGAATGGATATGAGAGAATTCACGGTATATGAGATGACATACGATAAGAGGGAAGTTCCCGAGTGCGGCATAGAATGTGTGCCGTTCTTGGAGGGATACCTTGATGAATACAAGCGGATCTACAACGAGTGCTTTCGTCCCATGCGTGAGGCGCTGGACATAAGACCTTACGATTGGTACAGTGAGGGCAGGGAAGTGCCCGAGGACAGGTCGGGGATATTTCTGCTTGTTGAAGATGGTGAGCTGGCAGGCTCGGTGAGTATCATCGGGAACGAGGTCGATGGGCTGTTCGTGGCTGAGGCTTACCGTGGAAAAGGTCACGGCAGAGAGCTTTTGCTGTGGGCGATGAATAAGATACGTGAGCAAAACAGCGAGGCGATAACGCTCCATGTGGCTAAGTGGAACAGCGGTGCTGCGGCACTTTACGAGAGCGTGGGATTTATAAAAAGCAGGACGATGAACATCGGCAGATAAAAGGGCATGGAGGTCATTTTTTGAAGATATGCGTATTGTTCCCCGGAGTGGGATACCATTGTGATAAGCCGCTTTTGTACTATTCGGCAAAGCTGGCGGAGAAAAAAGGATATGAGGTGGTGAAGCTGAGTTTTACGGGCTTTACCACGAAGATAAAAGGCAGCGGCGAGAAGATAGGTTCTGCGGCGGAAACGGCATTGGCACAGGCTGAACAACAGCTGGCTGACACGGACTTCTCGGCGTTTGACGAGGTGGTGTTCATCGGCAAAAGCATAGGTACGGCGGCTTGCCTGGCGTACAGGCAGAAGTACGGCATATCTGCGAAGTGCATACTGCTGACACCGCTGGTGCAGACCTTTGACTTTGATACCAAGGACTGCACAGCTTTCCATGGGACAGCCGACCCATGGGCTGATACGGCTATCATAAGGCAGCTTTGCAAAGTGAGTGGTGTGCCGCTTTATGAGTACGAGGGTGCGAACCATTCGCTTGAAACGGGAGATGTTTTCAGGGATATAAAGAATGTGGAGGACACTCTGGAAAAGTTGGAGAGACTATGGCTTTTATAGGTTTGACGTATGTATCTATCCTTTATATCGTGATAGTTTTGATACTGGGGCTAGCGCCTTTCATTATCGGAACTGTGCTTTATAGAAAGACCGAACATAAGAAGCTGGGGATAGGGCTGAGGATATTCGGATATATAGTTATGATACCTTCGCTCATATTAGATGTGATGGTCATAGTGATGAGACTGAGCTTTCTCTGAACTGCCAGAAATACACGGAACACAGGAAGATACACGGGAATGTGTATCTTCTTTTTTGTTCAATGAGAGGTAAAGCACTCTGCCTCGAACCATGAGGGGTCGTTCAGTTCATCGAACATCACGGTGGAGGAAGCACAGCGGATTGTGAGCTTTATAAAATCAAAAGGGTGGGGCTTGTGGAACACTGCGAATATATTATAGATGTACTCGCCTGCGTCGGTGGTCTCATCAAAATCGAGTATCTCGGCATTTTGTACGTCTATGGTATCGCAGACAGGCTGTTCGGTGTCGTCCGAGATAAGTGCGCCGTGAGTTATACGGGCACCATGCAGGACTATCCTGCCTTCACCCGACTGGCGTGCTTTGTCTGTGGGATTGTGTGGGTGAGAGGAAAAAACTTCCAGCCACTGCATATCGAAGATAAGGTCGCTGCCGTCTGAGTAACACCGTGAGCAGACACAGTCATGCAGGGAAAGGTGGGCGGTGGTGTTTTCGCTGATGTATCGGTAAGTTTTCATGGGAACATCTCCATTTTGAGTGATGAGTTTATTTGGCTTTATTATATCGCAAACTTATAGGGCTGTCAAGACAAAGTGCCGTAAAGTGTCGGATAAATTGTACAATATGAAGAATAGTTTGTAAAAACAGTTGACATATCGGGAAAAATGCGCTATAATAATCGTGTTTGATAATATTGATGCCGCATCTGTTCATCAAGATTTGATCGGTGCATCAATAGTGTCGGTATGGCACGGGACAGGAGGGTCGTTATGGACAGCAAAAAGAAAAAGCTTCTGGAGCAGGCGATAGCCTCCGTTGAGATGGAGGGCTTTGCTTTCTCGGCAAAGAAAAAGAAGCTCTGTCAGGATATACTGGAGGGTGTAGTTTCTTACGAGAAGTTCCTTGCAGACTGCAAAAAGGGGAAGTTCCCCAACTACCTTAACTGATATGGCTTACTCGGTGGAAAGCGGTTTCGATGAGTGCTATGAGGGCACATCGGTGCTGGTGAACAAGCTTGATATACGGGACGAAGCGACACTGGCGGAGGTGGAGAGCATTGTCACCACCACGAAGATCTCGATGCTGCTGGGCGAACGGTATGAGGGCGATTTTACGTCGGCGCATTACTGCGATATACACAGGTTTATCTTTGAGGACCTGTATGACTGGGCAGGCTGTGTGCGCAAGGTAGAGCTTTCAAAGAAGAGTACGCACTTCCATGCGCCTGACGGGCTGGAGCGTGATCTGGGACTGCTGTTTGAGTATCTGAACAGTCAGGGGTGTTTCATGGACGATGGCAGGGAGCAGTTTGCAGAGCATCTGGCGGAATTCTACAACGACATCAATCTGCTGCACCCATTCAGGGAAGGCAACGGCAGGGCGCAGAGAGTGCTCGTGACGCAGATAGCACAGCGTGCGGGTCACGTGATAGATTTCAGCCTTGTGGATAAGGACAGGATGATGATAGCCACCATATATGCGGCACAGGGTGTGCTCGACCAGCTAAAAGAGCTGTTTATGTGGCTGTTCGATAAATAGATATTATAGTAAATGATATACGGGCTATGGTGTTTCCGATGGTAAGGCGGAAATACTATAGCTTTTTTGTTGTGACGGCGTTTGTGCAAGCTAACTAAAAATCGGCTGAAGCTGTACCCGTCATTCTTTAAAGCAACAAATCTGTGCGGCTTTTCTCGTAGGGTATTGACAAAAGAGCGAAAAAATGATAAAATCATTATAGTTAGTTTGCATAGACTAACTGCGAATAGGTCACAATACAGGCTCCTTTCGGTAATACGATGTGAGAGCCGCTGTGCGATAGCGGCGATCTGCCGGACAACAGCTTGCCTAATGTTTTCGGTATAAAGAGCCTGTATCAGTCAATAATGCAGTTGCCGAAAGGTATACCGCATGATATATATTAAACGGCATTGATCGTCGTTTACTATAAAAAAATCGCCGTGATACGGCAGAACGGAGTTGTAATATGGATTATTTAGAGATCGAAAAGGTAGTCGGAAGAGAAATTCTCGACTCCAGAGGAAACCCCACAGTTGAGGCTGAGATAACCCTCGCTGACGGTACAGTTGCAAGAGGTACAGCACCCAGCGGTGCATCAACAGGCGAGTTCGAGGCGCTGGAGCTTCGTGACGGCGACAAGAGCAGATATCTGGGCAAGGGCGTACAGAAGGCTGTCCTGAACATCAACACTGTTATCGCTAAGGCTATCACAGGCATGGATGCATCTGACATCTACGCTGTAGATGCTGCCATGATAAAGGCTGACGGCACAAAGGATAAGTCCAAGCTGGGCGCAAACGCTATACTGGCTGTTTCCATCGCTTGTGCAAGAGCAGCTGCAACTTCTCTGGACATTCCGCTGTACAGATTCTTAGGCGGTATCCAGGGTACTAAGCTGCCTGTTCCTATGATGAACATCCTCAACGGTGGTGCACACGCTGACAGCGCTGTTGACACTCAGGAGTTCATGATAATGCCTGTGGGCGCTCCTTCTTTCAAGGAAGCTCTCAGATGGTGCGCTGAAGTTTTCCACAAGCTGAAGGCTCTCATCAAGGAGATGGGCGACGTTACAGCTGTTGGTGATGAGGGCGGCTTCGCTCCCAACAAGCTCACCAGCGATGAAGAGGCTATCGAGAAGATCCTGGAGGCTATCAAGGCAGCCGGCTTCGAGCCCGGCAAGGACTTCATGATCGCTATGGACGCAGCTTCCTCCGAGTGGAAGAGCGAAAAGGGCAAGGGCTTCTACAAGCAGCCCAAGAGCGGCAAGGAGTTTACTTCCGACGAGCTGATCGCTCACTGGGAGAGCCTTGTTGACAAGTACCCCATCATCTCCATCGAAGATGGTCTGGATGAAGAGGACTGGGAAGGCTGGCAGAGAATGACCGCTAAGATCGGTCACAAGGTACAGCTGGTCGGCGATGACCTGTTCGTTACCAACACAGAGAGACTTGCTAAGGGCATTCAGCTGGGCGCAGGTAACTCCATACTCATCAAGCTCAACCAGATCGGCTCTGTTTCCGAGACTCTGGAAGCTATAAAGATGGCTCACAAGGCAGGCTACACTGCTATTTCTTCTCACCGTTCGGGCGAGACAGCAGATACTACTATAGCTGACCTGGCTGTGGCACTGAACACCTGCCAGATCAAGACAGGCGCACCTTCAAGATCTGAGAGAGTTGCTAAGTACAACCAGCTGCTGCGTATCGAGGAAGAGCTGGGCGCTGCTGCTTGCTATCCTCAGATGGGCGCTTTCAATGTAAAGAAGTAATTTTACTAAATAATTTCTTTCTGAATACGATCATAACACGTTCCATTATCTGCCTCCTCGGGATTCTATCCTGTGGGGGCAGGTGATTTTTTTCACGTAAACACTCAACAGTAAGATATTGAAACGGGGGACGGAAGTTCTCTGCGGTAAACGGATGAGTCCTAATAAATAAAATGAGGCGAGCTTTTTTGAGAAAAACTGTCTGAATATACAAAGTGAAAAAAATCTGAAAAAAGCCTTGACAAACAGCGCAAAATGGTGTATAATAATTAAGTCGTTACGGGAGATAACCTAACGGCGGTATAGCTCAGTTGGCTAGAGCACTTGGTTCATACCCAGGGTGTCACCGGTTCAAATCCAGTTACCGCCACCATTTTATCTCCCGTAAATTTATGGCCCGTTGGTCAAGAGGTTAAGACGACGCCCTTTCACGGCGTAATCATGGGTTCAATTCCCGTACGGGTCATTCTAACGATAGCTCTAAAACAGCGTAAATGCGCGGTTTTAGAGCTTTTCTTTTTGCCAAAAAATCCAATTGTTCATTACTTGTTCATTGTGGCAATGAACAGCTTTCAGGCGGTATTCTTACCGTCTTTCTTTTTGTGGAAATTAAGAGAATTTGAAACTGCCGCTGCGACCTTTGCCTGCGCATCGCCTATCATGTGACAATACAGATTGCTCGTGGTACTTATGCAAGAATGACCCATAGCTCCCGAAACGGTAGCTATATCAACTCCGTTATGTACGAGCAGTGAACAGAACAGGTGCCTGAAGCTGTGCAGACCATAAAATGGCAGGTCGTGCTTCTCGCAGAACTCACCGAGCCAGAAGTAAGGTGTTCCGTTCTGCATGGGCTCACCGTTCCACTTTGTGTAGAGTCTGTCGGTCTCCACCCACTTGTCACCATATTTGAGTGCCTGTTCGTCCTGCTCATCTTTATACTCTTTCAGCATATCCATGATCTCCTGCGGGAATTTCAGGCTGCGCTGTGAACGTCTTGTCTTAGTGGTATCGGTGTATGTACCCTGCTTTGCTGTGTAGTTGCTTGTCCTGCGGACACTTATGACGTTGTTCTCAAAATCCACGTCTTTCCACTCCAAGCCGAGCATCTCGCCGCGCCTGAATCCGCTGTATATCATGATGTTGAAAAACGTGCGGTATTTCAGCGGCTCGTCATTCAGCAGAGTGAGAAATTTTTCAACCTCCTCTATTGTGTATATCTTCTTTTCCGTAGGCTGACCTTTGGGTATAGTCACCTTTGAGCACGGATTTTCACTGACAACACCCATCTTCACTGCATAGCTGAATACATCCGAGATGAAGCTGAGATTGTGACGAATGGTTTTCGGCGCAAGCGGTTTGCCCGTCCTTTCATTAGCGCCGTCCTTCGATAGCGTGTTGACAAATGCCTGTAACTGTCTTGGAGTAATCTTGTCCATTCTCATGTGTCCAATCGCAGCATAAGCTCTTCCACGAAGCTGTAACATTCTCTCGTATGTCGTGTCGCGCAGGTTCGGCTTTGCGTAGGATTCGAACCATTCCTCGGCGAAGACCTCAAACTTGACAGCCTTGCTCTGGTAGCCCATGTTGCACTTCTCTTCAAATATTACCGCCTGACGGTTGAGCTCCTTTTCGATCTGTCTGGGTGTCATCTTAGGTTCGGGCTTCCATGTCATGGACTGCATGATCTGTCTGCCCTTGCTGTCATATCCGCAGCTTACTCTTATGGAGTAGCTGTTTCCTCTTTTTGTTATGTTAGCCATAATAGACCTCCTTCAAGGTATATCACGGCATATCTCCTATATCTATTATATCATTCTTTAGAATGTATTTCAAGTGCAAATCGCGTTAAATTTCTATGTTTTTCGGGAGATATGCCGGTATACGATTTGTTCTCTCAGATATCAAATCATGATATCATACTTAATTGTTATCTACATTATTATTGGTATGATTAGGTGCATCGGAATTGACGTTTTCAGTTTCAGATACCGTAGCATTTCCAGCATCATTATTGTCAATAACACCTGCATTATACTGGTTCTCCGCCTTCTTCTTAGCAGCTTCCTCAGCTGCCTTCCTCTTTAATTCAGCTTCATGATTTGCCTTCTCGAATTCAATATACTCCTTGACCTCAGCAATCAAAAGCAGCTCGTCACATTTTGACTGCAATTCCTCAGCTGATATGTCATTCCAGAATAACTTCTTGCTGATATCAGCAAGAGCATTATTATTCTCCTGCTCCAATTCTTTTCTTCGCTTTTCGACCTTGACCCAAGCCTCGGCTGAGTTAGCCTTGGCAGTTTCAAGATAGTTTTCAGCATCAATAACGATCTTGTCCTTGTGTTCCGCATCTCTAATGAGATTATTTATATCTGCTTTTCTACCCATAATTATCGACTTCCTTTCTTCTTTTTTGCTTCCTGTGATTTCTTTTTACGTTCCTGCTCCCGGCGCAATTTTTCTTCCTCAACAATCTTTGAAATATAATCACCACGGGACATCTCATTATAAGTATCTCGAATATCCGTGTACATCGCAAGCTTATTCTTTTTCTCAGTAAGAGTATTTTTGAGTGCCATGATATCAGATTGCAGTTTGCTGTTCTGCTCGCGCCAAGTATTTATATCATCGGGCGAGTGAATATCATTAGCCTGCATCGAAGATTTATATATTTCAAGACGATTATTATCCTCAGCCGACAAATCGGTTTTATCGACATTAGCAAAATAGAATTCACTCTGACGTATCAGCTCTTGCACCTGTTCCTGCTCCAACAGCATTCGGGATAACTGCTCCTGCAAAGCAATATACTCCGCTCCCTGCTTATCGATTCGGTATTTCAGATCTTCAATTGACATGATCTTATCCCGATTTATAACAGTTAGCTGTGCAGACAGCCTGTAAATATCCAGATCATTATCAATCACATACGGAGCATTTGGATTTGCCCTACGTGGAACCTTTCTCTTTTCAGAAGCAAGAATTCTGACCTCGCCAATAACAGAAATATACGCTCGCTCTATCGCAGTGTTGCTGAAATGTTCGATGCCATTTCCGCCACCCACCATGCGCCAGAGTATTCTTGCGTTCAATGATTCCTCAGTGTAGTCCTCTCCAAGTTTCCACAAACTCACTGACCTCTGCTGCCTCGGGGCTTTGATGTAAATGAGCCTGTCCCTCTTTATGATGTAGCCACGCCTTTCAAGTTCGGAGAGAAGATCATCAAGCGAAATGACGGAAGGTATAAGGCTATCAATCGCATTTCGGATATGCTCCTTCCAAGAGATGCCTTTTTTCCTGCACTCCCATTCATAATGAGATATAGACCGTCCCTTGTTCTCAAAGTTCAGCGCGGGCGTAACACCATACGCACGGCACACACCATTTGTATTCTCACGCACTATACGAAGAGATTTTTTGTTATCATAAAACCGCTTTCCTGACAATGAACATGAGTTCACAAGGATATGACAATGCACATGGTCAGTGTTGGTGTGCGTAGCGATGACCGCCTGCGCATCGTCGCCAAAATTCTTGCGCACCAAAGCTTTGGCTATCTTATGCGCAAGCTCGGGAGTGATGTTTTCCGAATCTGCAAAACTGATTATGTAGTGTATTGCCTTGACTGGGGACTTACCGCTTTTTGATTGGGGTGCATCATAGCTTCGTCTTGCGTACTGTTCGTAAACAGCTTTCATCTGTGTAAATGCGAGGTCGGATTCGGTCATGCAGTTTATTGAGGATGTATACAGCAGCTTCTCAGTCTTGTCAGGGTCGAGTATGTACTTCAGGGTTTTGGCAACGTGACCGTGGATAGCCACTGACTTACAGTACGGCAAAGCGATTGCACCTCATTTCGTAGAATATCGACGTCCTCAGCGAATATGTTGCTAGTTTCATTAGCTTTCTTGGCGACCTGATTAACGTTGTTGGAAATAATTCTCATACCATTCAGGAGAGGGGCAAGCTCTTTCAGGTCAACCACCGTAACTGCGCCATCGAGCGACATAGCCCTTATGAACGTCGCAGTCTTCAAGTGGCATTTTGCAGCCTTCTTTTCGATCTGTTTCCATTCCTCCGCTGTGTACACGATTTCCTTGCGTCGGAGCGTTTCGTTTTTTCTTGCTATGATTATCAATCCCTTTCGTTTTATCATTCTATTTTTCATGCTCGATTTTATCGAGCCTGTGTTTAGAGACAGCTGTCCCTAAACAGTGCAATTATGGGCTTGTCCATAATTGAGATGAAAAGCCGGTATTTTACCTGGCTTTTCTGTACTTGCGTAATATTGTTTTTGAAAATGGAAATAATATACATTTAGCGATTATCTCCATCAAATCATTTTTAAGTTTAACCTACGATACCGAGATATTTTAACAGCGACACTTTGCTTACAAGGATCTTTCCGTGGCGACCAACGCCCGCCCTAACATGGGCGATCTTATCCTGTGCGCATAACTGACGAATAGTGTTCGCAGACAGTCCGTCCACAAGCGCGGCGCACTCCTTGACAGTCAGCATCTCCAGCGGCTTGTCGGCGTTCGCTTCAGGAGCATGGGCAGCCACTGCTGTATCAACTTCGATGAGCTGATCCAGCAGCTCGGTTATCTTGGTGATGATCTCTTTCTTCTGTGTAAATGTCATTTGCAACGTCCTTTCGTTTTTCGGTTAGAAATATATAGTGGTGTATGGTTTGGTTCTGTCGGATAGATGCTGAGATATGACTCGGTATTAGGGTCAATATCTAGGATACTGGATCCGACAGTTTTGATATCGAAGTGCGGTGGATTACTTCGATGTAATCTCATCTAAAACTATGTACCTGCGCCTGAATGTCTCCTTTCGGTCTGAACGGTTGTTGGTATCACTATTGCATTTCTATCTGCTGTTGGCGAGACAGCAAACTGTGCGGTCAGCGATTATGGTGGACGGTTGAAGATGTTCGATTTTACTGAATTATAAAAAGTCCTTTCAATAGGTAGGAAACGGCAGAGCATTTTTGTCTGGTCTGTTCTGCGATTTGTAATAAAGTTTGTGTGATGCAATAATTGGGGTGTCATATTTAGCTTTTTCTTTCGGCATTATCACGATGAAAATGTCCCTCCACTAGGTAAGGCCTGAGAATGGCAAAAATCCAACCTTGGGAGAAAAGTTTGGAGAAATAAATAATTCAACAGTGACGAGTGAAATCTCACATTAGCACAATTGTTTTTTTTGAAAAGAAGATAAAACATATCTTCATAAGGTAAAGGGAGTTTTCGTGCAAAAACTTAACCGCTTTTGAAATGTTTGTAGGATTACATAATTGTCCGGAATTGGTAGAGCCTAGAAATGCCGCATCTTTTTGTGATTGCATACGCTGGGGTCAGCGATTTCAGAAAAAATTATCTGAAACACGCGAGGCCGTATTCGGGGTATTATGTTTTTCCCTTTCATAAGTTAGGGGACGATGGGACGTTTTTTTGAGGTCACTTTTGGTGTTTGTAATAATTTTTGTGAGAACCGCCTGACATGGTACGGCATGGTGATCTTTTAACAGCGAATTGCACAGATGATAGGTGCGGCATTACAAAATTAATTTGCGTGAAATCATATTTAACATAAGGCATATCACAAGTATAATTTTGATTTTGATGTTTATAAAAAACTCCTTCCATAAGTATTGCACACTTGCAGGCCGTTTTCGAAAAGGGCAATTTTATTTTTTCAGTAAGTTTGTAGGAATAATATATTTGGTGCGGAAAGATTGTACGGCACTCTGTAAATTTTGTACGAGGGATAATACATCCAAAAATCATCAGGGTAAAAAGGCAATTGCCTTATGTTTGACGAGAATAATAATCCTTCTGACAGATTTTATTGTTTTGCGTATTGACAAATATTTCGGTCTGCTGTATAATTATTTCAGAACGAAAGCGTGATAAAAAGCAAGTGTTTTACTCTAATTCTGATTGTATTTCACAGGGGCGGGATTTTATAATCTGGCGGTGAAGTAATTATTCTTGTTTTCTATGGGATCATAGTTTCAGATTATAAAATAATATTTTGGTTTTGGATAGGATACGTCGATCACTCTCATAAGAACCTACAAAATCGACCGAAAAGTGAAGGCAAATCGAGAAAGATAAATTATAAATCTCTTTTTTCAATATTTTCTTTTAACATTGTTGAGAACTTATGTTCTAAAACTACATGAAGATGTTAAGCATAGCGGCTTTACATCGTTTTTTTGATTTAATTTCAGATATTTATATTCTGTGCTGGATATAGCTCAATAGATTTGCTTAGAAAAATAATTTTTTTCTGGCAAATATATTTCGTTCTCATATATACCTAGGATTGAAGTAAAAAAGTTAAGGCAAATCGAGAAATTATTTTTAATTTCTGCGATTTGCCTATTTTTGTTGTATAGATTTTATGTATGATGTCTATGTGTTTTTAACACCGATCATTTACTGCGAATTGTCTTTTGTGTATAAATTTAGGCGATAATCTTTGGATAGTTTTTTATGTCATAAATGACTATAGTCCAAAAAAAGTTACCACAAAATATAAATTGTATGATATAATATTCTAAATACAAAAAACGACTCGGGAGGTGCTGATATGGATTTTAACAACAATGGATCAGATGATCTTCTGGAATTTGAAATGTTTAATGATGACAGCGATGATTATGCATTCAAACGTAGAGACCTTCCGCAGGAAGATAATATTCCCGTTTGGCAAAAAGTGTTAGGCATTGTATTGCTTATAATTATATTGTGTTTGATTTTTTAGCGGTTACGAATTGACAATCGCTGTAGAACTGAGTGAGAATGTATGGCTAATCGTATGAGAGGAAAGGAATGTAGTATTATGAAAACAATCAGTATAGGCACAGGAAATACACTTCTGACAATAAAGACGGAAAACTCTGAGCAGATCATTACTATGGATCTGCTGCGCCAAATATGGCACGATATTGCTGATGGAAGTTGTGATGATATAGAGTATCTTTCAGCAGATTTTTATGATGATCTTTTAGTGTGCTGTGCTTATGTGTCTCAGGGACAGGGCGGTATAGTGTTTGTATGGGATACATCGAAAGAAAAGATAGTACACTATTCCGATGGAAAATTTGCCGTTAAAGCTGCAATAAACAAAGAAAGTGTTTATGTACTTAGAATGGTGTCATTCTGGGGGCAGGAGGCTCATCTTGAAATGGATAGCTGTCCGCTGGGTACAATGGAAGAAGATAATGATGTCAGTGCAGTTGAACTTGATGAAGAAACTGCGCATTTACTAATAAACGACCCGCAAAATTATGTTATAGATTTTAATTCAGAGAATAGACCGATAATAAGTGTTGTGAGCCATGATTGAAAAGAAATATAAACTTTTGGATGAAAGTGGGAAAGAGTATCTTTCTGACACGCCGGGACAATTCGGTGGGCATAAAAAATTGAAAATATATGGAAAACTGGATTGCCCCTCTGCATTACGCCACATTGCGAAGGGACACTATGTGAAATATCGTGTGTTCTTTGCTGACAAAGAGACGGCTGAATCAGCCGGTTACAGACCATGTGCGGTTTGTATGAGGCAGGAATATATAGAGTGGAAAGACAAAAGACAAGAAAAATGACCAAATTTAAAGTCTTTTACAAAAATTAGAGCTTTTAATGTTGAAAAAAAGTAAAAAGTGTGCTATAATAATATGATTAAAAGGAATTTCAAGTGCTAGGAGAAGAAGTATGTGGTGTGAAAGCTGTCAACATGAAACATCTGAAAAGAACTGTGAATTATGTGGGAATATTACTGAGCCTGTAACACCAATCGATACCTATTGGTGCAAAGAATGTGAGATACCGGTAATAATTAAAAGAAGTTCTAATAATCATAAGTGTCCTCTTTGTGGCAGTGAAATTAAAAAGCTAGTAAAAGACATCCGTCCTGTATTTCCGGAAGAACGATTACTGGTAGAGATACTACTAGAAAAGCCTATGAAATATGCAAATTGTTCAGTATGGGCGTATAATAATAGGTATTACATAAATGGTAAATCTATAGAAATTACTTCAAGTTACTATAAAAAATTTAATCCTGAGTACATTATAAGTCAGCTGGAGAAGTACAAAGAGATAAATACATATGATAAGTTTGACTTAATCATTGAACGGTTTGTTAAAGCAAATGCTGTTCATCTTCAAGAGATCATTGAAGAGGCTCATACTTTTATCAAACAGGAAGCTACTAATTATCCGATTGAAAATATTGTACTATCGTTCTCGGGAGGAAAAGATTCAACAGTAACTGCTGACTTAGCGGTGAAGGCATTAGCGGAACCTAAGTTAGTACACATTTTTGGAAATACCACGCTTGAGTTTCCCTTGACTATAGAATACGCGCAACGTTTTAGAGCAGATAATCCTTTATCTATTTTTAGAACTGCTATAAATCGTGAGCAGAATTTCTATAATGTTTGTGAGGATATTGGTCCTCCTGCGCGTATGATGAGATGGTGTTGTTCAATGTTCAAGACCGGACCCATCACCAGAGTGCTTAACCGTTATTATCGTGATATAAGTATTCTTTTCAACATTGCTGTTATCCGGATTTGTACCATTGCAAGGCTCATCATAGATGTAATACACCCAGTCCTTGATCTTGCCATTCTCAAAGACACGTTCACGGCGGAGGTATCCGAATGTTTCGAGCTTTTTCAGGGCAGCAGAGATTTTTGAAACACCATCGGGCATGATTGCAGCCAGCCCTCTGATAGAGAAGTTCCAGTCATCTGCCATAGACATCAGCGTGACATACGCACCTCTCTCGGTACAG
>CADALT010000009.1 GCA_902788785.1 uncultured Ruminococcus sp. | reverse complement strand
AACAAAACTGACTCCGCTTGAATTGCGAAGCCAGTTCGTAGCTTGATTTAATTTACCATAGGGCTTTTTTGTGCTGTACGCACAATGTGGGGCGGTTCAGTTTATCGGGGACTTTTTTTAATTTCTTATATAAAGAGCAAGTCGGGTTTAGGGTGTGATCTATAATGTCTCGGCTGATGAATAATCTGCCAAACTCTGCGCAAACTATTTCCACAAAAATTATCACGGAGGAATGATGATGAAAGCAACAGGAATAGTCAGACGCATAGATGATCTCGGCAGGGTGGTCATACCCAAGGAGATCCGCAGGACCATGCGCATTCGTGAGGGCGACCCGCTGGAGATATACACCAACACCGACGGTGAGGTCATCTTCAAAAAGTATTCGCCGATAAACGAGCTTTCGGACGGGGCTTTGCAGGCGGCGGAGGTCATTGCGAAGCTGGGCGGTGCGCCTGCGGTGATATTTGATACCGACCATGTGGTGGCGGTATCGGGGGTCTCAAAAAAGGAGTATTCCCAGCGCAGGCTGTCACAGGCTTTGGAGGATATGATGGAGGAGCGCCGCAGTTACGAGTTCCGCAGCGGCAGTGAGGAGTTCTGTCCCGTGGAGGGGATAAATGCCCGTGCGCTGGCAGTATCGCCCATAATCTCGGGCGGAGATGTATCGGGGGCGGTGGCTTTTCTGGCAGGCAGGGACGGTCAGCGTGTGACCGACGACCAGGCTATGCTTTGCAAGGCTGCTGCGATGTTCTTAGGCAAGCAGATAGAACAATAAAAATGCGCCCTGCGCTTTCTCAGCGTGGGGCGCTTGATGTTTATTGTAGTGACGGATCGTACTGTATAAATATTTCAGAGCCATCATCAGAACTATATTCTATTTTATAGTCCGATACCTTAGTTTTCTCACCATTTTGGAACATTATAAGAATACCGCTGTCTTGGTTTGACAAAGCTGTATTATTGTCATCAAACTCAGTTGTTTCTGTTTTTCCTTGTTTTAAATAAAATCTTATGTTATTTTCTTTAACAGCACATAAAACAGTGCCGTCATCTATTGGGGGAACAAGTATGTCGGTAACAGGGCTTTTAGCATGATTTTCAGCTAATACTTTTATACACTCTTCCACGATCATCATATCCGATTCGGGTTCGGGGGTTTCGGTGGTGGTGGCTTGAGTTGTGGTGGTTTCAGCGGTAGTAGTTGTCGGCTCGGCCGTTGTGGTCTCGGAAGCAGTAGCGGCACGGTTTATTGAGCTATGTAATGACAAGGGAATAACCATAAATAAACTGGCTACTGTTTCCGGTGTGACCCAGTCCACCGTTAACGACATCGTTAATCACAAGGCGAAGAACATCGGCATCGTCACGATAAAAAAGCTGTGTGACGGGCTGGATATGACTATAACGGAGTTCTTTGACACCGAGACTTTCCGTACTTTACAGCAGGAATTGTACTAAGCGCCCCTCACGACCACAGGCTAACGCTTTGCCTTATTGCACTTGACTGCAAGATGTGTTATAATATCTATAACACGATATACGGAGGTATGAAAATGAGAGCACTTATACAGCGTGTGAATTACGCTAAGGTCGAAGTGGACGGAGCTGTTGTCGGGCAGGCAGGAAAAGGCTTGCTGATACTGCTGGGGGCAGCGGAAGATGATACGAATGCGGACTGCGAACGTCTGGCGGAGAAGATCTCGAAACTGCGCATTTTCGCTGACGAGAACGACAAGACCAATCTTTCGATAAACGATGTTGGGGGAGATATACTGGCAGTGAGCCAGTTTACGCTGTATGCGGATTGTCACAAAGGCAACCGCCCCTCGTTCGTCAAGGCAGGTTCGCCCGATAAGGCTAAGGCGCTGTACGAATATTTCTGCAAATGCTGTGAGGAGAAGATAAGCGGCAAGGTAGAGCGTGGTATATTCGGGGCAGATATGAAAGTTACGCTCGAAAACGACGGACCTTTCACCGTCATGCTGGAATGTGTGGACGGGACGATATTGTAATACAACGACAAAACACCCTCGGAGGTCAGATCTCCGAGGGCATTTTTGAAGGAAACATTATATAGAGGAGGCAAGGCAGCGTAACTAATGGGGAGGGCGCTGCCTTTTGAAGTCGGTTTGGTTTGCGGTCAGATCCTCATGCCGCCGAAGTCGGGCATTTCGCCCATGTCACCCATATCTCCACGCATACCGCCACGCATACCGCCGCCCATCATGGACTGGGGTATCTCATTGACCTGCTGACCGTTTACTGTGATAGTGCCGCCGTTGAACTGAGCAACACCGTCATAGTCGAAGGAAGACATCTGCGAAGTAACGCTGATAGTTCCGCCGTTTACGATGATACTACCGTTGGAGTCGATGCCGTCGGTATCGCCGGGACCGACTTCGACACTGATCTCACCGCCGTTTATCTCTATGCAGACATCGCAGGCTGTGCTTTTGCTTGAAGCGTTGATGCCGTCGTCCGAGCCGTAGGCATTTATTGTGCCGTCATTTATCTGGATATAAGTGCCTTCGATGGCTTCCGAGGCGTTTATATCGAAAGTACCGCCGTCTATCTGCACATAGGTGGTCGCCTGTATGCCGTCGCCCGAAACGTCGATGGTGAAGTTTCCGCCTGCTATGTAGATATAGCCCGTGGTGTTGTCCTCATCGTTCTCGCTGTGCAGACCGTCCTTACTGCCGGTGATGGTGAAGTCTCCGCCGCAGATGCGGATAGAGTCGTTGGCTTCGATGGCATCAAGTGCGGAAGTCACGCTGTATGTGCCGCCTGTGAACTTCACATCGTCCTTGCCCGAGATACCGTTGCCGTAAGCGGAGTTTATCTCCAGCGAACCCATGCCGCCAAACACTATATCGTCCTTTGAGAAGATGACCGCATCGGTATTGGTATCGCCGTCGGCTGTGAAACTGCCTGTAACGGCAAGGGTGTTCTTGCTGTTTTCGGCGGTGGTGATGAAGCACTTATCCGCACTTACGACATATATCGCAGGGGAGTCGCTGTTCGTGATGCTCACACCGTCAAGCACGAGCTGTACCTTGGCGGTATCATCAGCCTCGACACGTATGGTGCAGTTTTCAGCGCTGCCTTTTATAACGTATACACCCTCATCGGATATGGTCAGGATCTTGCCGTCGGCTGCCTCTAAGGTCTGTGCAGCGGTGAGGTCTGCCTGCTGAACGAGGTCCCGTGAGGTGAATATATCCGTGGTATCGAGCACACCGTTATCGTATGAGGTATAAGATGCGCTGACTAATTCGGCATTGGACTTTTCATCGGATACAGCCTTTATCTCGGGTTCGTCCTCGGCTGCGGTCGTGGAAGCGGCAGTGGTCGTGGTCACTTCCGCTGTGCTTTCGACCTCGGTGTCGGGGGCAGATGGGTCAGCCGATCCCGAAACGGTCGTGGCTGACTTCTGCATAGCCTGCTGTGAAGTCTCTGCGATCTCCGAACAAGCGGTCATCGAGAGGACGGTTATCATAACTGCTGCTATCGTTATCATAATATTCTTTTTCATAAGGTATGCCCTCGCTTTCTGTTTTTGTTGTTGTATACATTATAATCTGCCTAACTTAAATCAAACTTAATGCAAAGTGAAAATTTTGCGAGAAACATGGTGTGTTGACAAAAGTCTGGCGCTGTGCTAAAATTACTACAGCAGAAAGGTGGGACATGATGATCTTCTTAAAACTGTTTTTAGATAACAAAGACCATATAAACGATCATTACAGCAGAGAACAGCTGATAGCCGATACAGCAAGGATATTCGGAGAAAATGTATCACGCAGGGAATTGAAAAAGCGAGCAAAGCTTTGGTATGCGGCAGATCATCTGGTGAACGTAAAGCTGTTGGATAAGCTGTCACGCTCGCCCTATGTCGAAGTGCGTGAAAGCGTTGCGAATAATTCACATACATCAGCCGAGACCCTTGAGGTACTGCTGAAAGATGCCGATTTTGAGGTCAGGGAGACAGCCGTATTAAATCCGAATGCGCCATTATCTAAGGTATATGAACTGCTGGAAGATGATAGGGAAGAAGTCCGTGAGGCGGCTAAAAGCAGGATAGAGTCGGATAAACGATAACATAAACATCATGATGTCCCGAAGCGACAGGACGTATGACGCTTCGGGGTTATTTTTAACAAAAGTTTTTGTGATAATTTTACAAAAACTCTTGAAAAGTGAAGTGATTTATGGTATAATTATCTTTACAGTACAGAGCTTTTAGCCGAAAGAGGGTGGCAGCGTGGTGAATATAAATACAACAGGATCAAATATCAACGAAGACGATTTTCAAAGACTTATAACATTTGTTAAAGCAGGCTACGGCATCGACCTTGCAGGCAAACAGTTCATCGTGCAGTCAAGGCTGGCGAACTACCTATCTGACTGCGGTTTTGCGGATTTTTCGGAATATCTGGAAGTGGTGTTCTCGGATACCTCGGGCAGAGAGGCGGCTAACCTTATCAACAGGCTGACTACCAACCACACCTATTTTATGCGTGAATCGGAACACTTCGACCATTTTGAGAAGGTCTTTCTGCCGCAGATGGAGAAAATGGTGCGTGACCATGACCTGTGTATCTGGTCGGCAGGGTGTTCCTTTGGCAACGAACCGTATAATCTCGCCATGTGCCTTGATGATTATTTCGGGTTCAGGCAGCACAGCTGGGATCTGAAGATACTGGCAACGGATATTTCCTTCAACGCCCTGCGCTCGGCACAGCGTGGGATATATTCCGAGCAGGCACTCAGCGACCTGCCCGAAGAATGGCGCCAAAAATACTTTGATCCCACACAGCACGGGCTTTACCGCATCAAGGACAGCCTGCGCAGCAATGTGATATTCAAGTACCATAATCTTATGGACGAGATAAGCTTCAAGAAAAAATTCGACCTGATAGTCTGCCGCAATGTGATGATCTATTTTGACGACAAGACTAAGTCCGACCTGTGCAAGCGGTTTTACAATGCCACGGAGGACGGAGGGTATTTTTATATCGGTCATGCTGAATCTGCACCTGCGGATATGCCTTATGTGCGTGAACAGCCTGCCGTTTACCGCAAGGAGGTGAACGGCTGATGAGGATACTGGTGATATCCAACGATAAAAGCCTGGCAAGTCTGATAGTACACGGGCTGCACAGCAGTATGCCCGCAGGCACGATGTTTTCCGCCTGTGATGTGAGATCGGGCAGGGACAGGCTGAGGATGGAGGACCCATCGGCAGTGCTGGTGGACGTGAACAGTATGCATGAAGGCGATGCGCCCGAATACGTAAAGGCGCTGGCACCCAGATATTCGGTGCCCATAATAGCGTTCTATAAAGGCAGTACATCGGTGGCTGCGCTGATACAGGCAGGTGCGCTGGATGCCATTGGCTGGCAGGCGGCTGAAAAGGGCGAAGAACGGCTGATAGCACGGCTGTCCGCCAGCATTATGAACAGCGTGAACAGGGTGCGTGTACAGACACCCGAAAAGACGACCCCCGATACGGACAAGGTCATAGTCATAGGCGGTTCAACAGGAAGCACGCAGGCGCTGCCTGTGGTGCTGAAAGGGCTGCCTGCGGATTGTCCGCCTGTGGTCTGCACTTTGCATATGCCCGAGGGCTATACGAAGATATATGCCGAGCAGCTGGATCTGTCGCTGGGACAGACGGTGGTCGAGGCAAAGAGCGGACTGTATCTTAAAAAGGGTCTGGTCGTGATAGCCGCAGGCGGTAAACATCTCAGGCTGTTCCGTGACAAGAACGGCTATTTCGTCAACAGTGAAACTGGCGTAAA
Source organism: uncultured Ruminococcus sp. (assembly GCA_902788785.1). Taxonomy (GTDB): domain Bacteria; phylum Bacillota; class Clostridia; order Oscillospirales; family Ruminococcaceae; genus Hominimerdicola. The sequence goes on along the minus strand of CADALT010000009.1, from coordinate 88,375 downwards.
GGTCAACGGGCACTGCCCCTCGGTGGATGTGCTGTTCGACTCGGCAGCCTATGCGGCAAAGCGCAGCGCAATAGGTGTGATACTGACAGGTATGGGCAGCGACGGCGCAAAGGGTATGCTCGATATGAAGCGCATGGGGGCATATAACATCGCTGAAGATGAAAGCACGGCGGTGGTTTACGGTATGCCTAAGGTCGCTGCGGAGAACGGTGCAGCTGATATTAGCCTGCCGCTGGATAAGATCGCAGGTCATATCATGAACAGGCTGAAACAGGGCAAATAAGCTATACTATGAAAGAGGTGAACTGCCATGCAGGACAGTGATAATAAATATCTGCTTTTCTATATAAGCAGAACGTTATATGCCATCGGGTTTTCGGATGTAAGGCTGATAATCGCCGCAGAGAAGACCCAGCCCCTGCCTGATTTTCCCGATTATGCCGAGGGCACGCTGGTAAACGGCGGCAAGACCTATACCATCATCGACCTGAGAAAGCGCTTTGGCTGTGCCCACAGGAGGAAGGACGAGCACGAGTGCATAATACTGCTGGACAGTGAAAAGCTGTTGGGTCTGCACTGCGACAGTATCTCGGGCTTTGTGGAGGTGCAGCCCGAGGATATACAGCCGCCCCCCGACATCAACGAACAGGTCAACGCACGTTTCATCAGCGGCTCGTTCCTGAATGAGGGCAAGACGGTATGCATAATATCTCCCGAGCTTGTCATACGTCCCGATGACGAGGCGAAGTTTAACGAGGTTCAGGCAGATGGATAAGTATATTCTGAAAGCCGGGACATAACAAAATAAAAAAGGCGCTTTATCATCAGGATAGAGCGCCTTTTTGTATGTTACGGTATATCAGAAGTTTGCGCCGTTCCAGCCCCAGTCTGGGGTCTCGGCATAGCTTACGTAGATACGTGAGGGGCTTATGTTAAGCTCACTGCCAAGTATATCGGAGATCTTCTCGGTAAGCTTGTTCTTTGCAGACCTGTCGGCACTGCCGTAGATGCTCACCTGTACCATGGCAGCAGGGTCGGCTGTGCCCTTGAACCAGAGCTTATATTCGGGGGTCATGCCCACCATGAGCCAGCCCTCGCTCTTGCCCGGGATAGATGTTATAGCCTGTCCCAGAGCGCTCTTGATGCGCTCCTCCTCATCTGCTGCGATCTTAACATTTGTTTTTACATCAATAAATGGCATAGTGTTTTCCTCCTAAAATTTTATGGTTTGACTTTCCGCATCGACGAAACATTCTGCGCCGTATGGCAGGACTGTTCTCGGTACGGCATGGCCGAAATTCACATTATAAAGTATTGGCAAAGACTTATTATCCACGGTCTCGCAGAGTATATCCTTATACTCCTCATAGTATACCTCGTCCATGGGTTTGCCGCATATTATACCATTAACTGCACCGAACACGCCCTCGGCTTTCAGGGCTTCGAGGTAGTGCCTGTACTGAACGGGCGTGGGCTGTTCCTCACTGGTCTCGATGAACAGTACCTTGCCCTGCCATTCCTCAGCCGTGGGGAATATGCCGTACCTGCGTATGATATCTTTCTCCTCGGGATATCTGTCGCCCGTGAGCATATCCGAAAGACTGTCAAGGCAGCCGCCCAGCAGTTTTCCTCCAAACACGGGACTGCCCTGCAATAGCTCGAAACTGTGTGTTTCACGGTGCGACACCCTGTCAGTGCCTATTGCCGATGCAGAAAAGTCGCTGCGTTCCTCATACCAGTATTCACTCGGACGAATCTCCCACTCTTTCACAGGTTTGAAGAAGTTCATGAAGGCTGATTTGGTATAGTGCAGCATATCATTCGCAAGCTCGCCGAAGTCACATATAAAACAGGGACCATAGTAGGTCTGCAAGCCCAGTTTATAAAGCATAAGGTGGTTCGTGGTGGTATCGGAAAAGCCCGTGAATATCTTCGGGTGAGACTGTACCGCCCGAATGAACTCCTCATCCTCCATAAGATACGGCAGTGTGCGGAAAGTATCGTCACCGCCGATGGCAGTTATGATGGCGCTGATGCTGTCATCAAGGAATGCCGCTTTCAGGTCTTGTGCACGCTTTTCGGGGTGAGCGGATACATACTCCGAACCTTTCAGCGCATTCTCCATGAACACAGGTTCAAGCCCTGTTTCTCTCATGCGCTTTGTGCCTATATCGAGAGTATGCTTGCAGAAGTCTTCCCCAAGCATACCGCTTGAAAGACTTACCACGGCGGCTTTACTGCCCCGTTCAAGACTGTTTGGTATGTACATATGCCTAACCTTTCTGTTTGCCGCCCATGCCCCAGTTCTCCAAAGGCGGTTCGTTTATGACGATGAACACGTCCTTCGGGGCTATGCCCAGCTTGTCACTTAGCTTTGAGGTGATAAGCTCTATAGCCCTGCCCTTTTGTTCTTTGGTGCGACCGGGGAAGAGCGTCAGTTCTATTATCATGAAATCATCGCTTTTATCGGGCGAGGTCTCAAAGTCGCTGCGGTAGATCTCGGTGATACGCTGGAACCTGTCCCACTCTTCTATTCCCAGTGCCTCTTTAAGAGCCTCATGCACGCAGTCCAGCAGAGTTTTCTTATATTCATAACTTTTCCCCCGTATCATATCTATCCTGACCAGCGGCATTTTATCGACCTCTTTCTACTTTATATAGTATACCCAGTTTTCTTTTCTGGGCTTATCCGCAGGCTGTTCGTCCTTGGGGCAGCCTATGACACAGTGACCTATGCCCTCATAATCGCCCTCGATACCGAGCGAACGCAGTATCTCCTTGCCTTCCTCTGTCTCGAACTCCTCACGGGCACGGTGTATCCAACAGCTGCCAAGCCCCTGATCGTGGGCGGCAAGCATGAGATTTCCCATAACGAGACTGCCGTCGTAGATATATGTAGGTGCGCTCTTGTCAGCCAGAACTATCAGCACTACGGGTGCGCCGTAGAATGGGTCGAAGTCAGCGCCCTTGCCCATGAAGCCCGCATTCATCACAGCAAGCTTATCACGCAGTTCCTTATTGGTCACAGCGATGATGATTGGGGACTGTCTGTTCATGCCTGTGGCAGCGTAGGTGCCTGCCTTGATTATTTCTTCCAGCTGTTCATCTGTGGGCATTTCATCGGTAAAAGCCCTGACGCTTCTTCTGGTAACTATTTTATCCATTACTTCACTCATAGTAAAAGCCTCCTCATCTGACAATACAATTATTATAACACAGCTTTAGTTTGCATTTCAATCAGCTTTTTGCACTAATTTGGCATTGATATTTTGACAAAATAAAAAAGCGAACAGGAACTATCCTGTCCGCCAACGTCAGCTTATCATGTGACAATGCCCGGGAAAATTATTCCTCGGTCTTAGCCTCGATGAACTTGACGATATCGCCAACTGTCTTGATGTTCTCGACCTCTTCATCGGGGATCTCCAGGTCAAAGCTCTCTTCGATGCTCATTACCAGATCAACAACGTCCAGTGAGTCAGCACCCAGATCCTCTGTGATAGAAGCGTCAGTTGTTACCTTATCCTCATCAACGTCCAGCTGCTCAACAATGATCTCACGAATCTTGTCAAATACCATTACCAATTCCCTCCATTCTATACTTTACTGGAACAATACCGAACCCTTTGCAAAATGCATCAGAGTTCATTATTCAGCAGGATCATCTGCCTGCTGTGTATCAGAATGCGGAAACTCATCGAAGTCTCCCACAACTCTAAACTTATTATAGCGACTATTTATCATTTCGTCAAGTCCTTTTTTAAATTTTATTTGTAAATTTTGCAGACTTTCTGAAATATAATCGGAAATATTCTCTGCGGTCAGCTGCGGATCGTTATGTGCGCCGCCGTCTGCCTCGGGTATTATGGTATCGCAGATACCGAGATCTACCAGATCTTCCGCAGTTATCTTCATGATATCGCAGGCTTCACGCTCTCTTGAAGCATCTTTCCAGAGTATGCTTGCAAAGCCCTTTGGCGAGATAACGGAGTACAGCGAATTTTCCAGCATTGCCAGTTCATCGCAGACCGCCAGCGCCAGTGCGCCGCCCGAGCCGCCTTCGCCCATTACTATGGATATTATCGGCGTTTTCAGGGTCATGAACTCCATTATATTACGGGCGATAGCCTCGCCCTGACCACGCTGTTCGGCTTCCACACCGGGATATGCACCGGGGGTATCCACCAGGCATATGATGGGTCTGTGGAACTTTTCAGCCTGTCTTGCCAGCCTTAAAGCCTTGCGGTATCCCTCGGGATGGGGCATACCGAAGTTGCACTTCTGGTTTTCCTCCAGTGTTCTGCCCTTTACCTCGGCTATGACAGTCACGGGGGTGCCCTTGAAGGCTGCCACGCCACCTATTATAGCGCCGTCATCACCGTAAAGTCTGTCGCCGTGCATCTCGAAAAACTCATCGAATATCATGGGTATGTAATCAAGGGCGGTAGGTCTGCCCTTCTGCCTGATGATATCCAGCCGCTGACTGGCAGTAAGTATCTCACTCATTCTCCGCCGCCTCCTTTACATCCGCAGGTTTGTGGAGTTTCAGCAGGTGTGCCAGAACTCGGCGCATCTTCTTTCTTTCCACTATCATATCAACAAAGCCGTTTTCCAGCATAAATTCTGCTGACTGGAAATCATCGGGGAGCTTCTGCTTGATGGTGCCCTCGATGACACGTCTGCCTGCAAAGCCTATGAGCACCTTGGGTTCGGCAATGATTATATCGCCCAGTGAGGCGAAGCTTGCAGTAACGCCGCCTGTGGTGGGGTCGGTCATGACGGATATGTACAGTCCGCCCGCTTCGTTATGCCTTGCCACTGCGCCCGAGGTCTTAGCCATCTGCATAAGGGATACTATACCCTCCTGCATACGTGCGCCGCCCGAGGCTGTGAAAGCTATTACGGGCAGTTTATGTTCGGTAGCGTACTCGATGGCACGGGTTATCCTTTCGCCCACGACGCTGCCCATGGAAGCCATCATGAAGTTTGAGTCCATGACGATGATAACAATATCTTCTCCACGTATTTTGGCCCTTCCCGTGAGTACGGCATCATTGAGGCCTGTTTTTTCACGCAGCGCCTGCTGCTTGTCCTCATAGCCGGGGAAGTCGATGGGGTTTTTCGAGATCATCTTGCGGTCGAATTCACGGAAGCTGCCGTCATCCACTGTTATCTTGAGCCTTTCTCTTGCGGTCAGTCTTGAGTGGTAGTTGCAGTTGGGGCAGACTTTGCCGTTTTTCTGGAATTCTTCCATAAAGGTGACATTTCTGCATCTTGGGCATTTGAACAGCAGCCCTGTGGGGATATCGGTCTTTTTGGAGTGTTCGTCGTCAGCGTTCTTATCGCTGCCAAGACGTTCTCTCACCACTGAGAACAGGTCTTCAAACCCCATCAGTTGTCACCTCTTTCATCTGCAAGTATATCAGTACGGGTCAAAAATCCGTTGTCGTAGTCGCCTGCGGCAAATTCGGGGCGGCGTATGAGTTTCAGCTGGAAATCGACATTGGTGGAAACACCGTCAACAATGAATTCAGCCAGTGCCCACTTCATCTTAGCTATAGCCTCGTCCCTGTCCTTGCCGTGGACTATCAGCTTGCCTATCATGGAATCGTAATAGGGCGGTATCTCATAGCCCGTATAGGCTGCGGTATCAACTCGCACACCAAATCCGCCGGGGATGAACAGCGAGTTTATCTTGCCCGGGGACGGTCTGAAATCGTGGGTCGGGTCTTCGGCATTTATCCTGCACTCTATGGCGTGGCCTGTGAGCTTAACGTCTTCCTGTCTGATGGAAAGTCTTTCGCCCCCTGCTATAAGCAGCTGCTGCTTGACGAGGTCTATGCCTGTTACAGCCTCGGTTATGGGGTGCTCGACCTGTATACGGGTGTTCATCTCCATAAAATAGAAATCGCCGTTCTTATCCACCAGAAATTCTATAGTACCTGCATTTCTGTAGCCGCAAGCCCTTGCAGCTGTGCAGGCAGCCTTGCCCATGCGTTCACGGAGTTCCTCGGTCATGAATGGTGCAGGTGAGGGTGCCTCTTCCAGAACTTTCTGGTTGCGGCGCTGCATAGAACAGTCACGCTCGCCCAGCCAGATCACATCGCCGTAATCATCGGCAAGTATCTGTATCTCAATATGCTTGGGGTTCTCGATGAATTTTTCGATATAGACCTCATCATTGCCAAAGCAAGCCAGCGCTTCCTGCTTGGCTGCTTTCATCTGAGGTTCAAGCTCCTCCTCGCTGCGTACTATGCGTATACCTCTTCCGCCGCCGCCTGCCGATGCCTTGACCAGCACGGGGTAGCCCAGATCTCTCGAAAGAGTCTTGGCTGCGTGGATATTTGATATTGCGCCGTCGCTGCCCATGATGACGGGCACGCCGTTCTCCTTCATAGTCTCCTTAGCCTGCGCCTTATCGCCCAGCATCTCTATAGATGTGGCTCTGGGACCTATGAATACTATGCCGCACTTTTCGCACATCCTGGCGAAGGCAGGGTTCTCGGACAAAAATCCGAAGCCCGGGTGTATAGCCTCAGCGCCCGTTACCTCGCAGGCAGAAATGATAGCCCTGACATTCAGGTAGCTGTCCTTGCTGGGTGCAGGACCTATGCAGACAGCCTCATCTGCGATCATTGCGTGCAGTGCGTTTTTATCGGCAGTAGAATATACTGCCACCGTTTTTATACCTAGTTCACGGCAGGCACGGATTATCCTGACCGCTATCTCGCCTCTGTTGGCGATAAGTACCTTTTTAAACATATTTTCCTCCCCCGCCTGAACTTATCATGTCAAAAACAGGCAGTATACCCTCCCATAGGGGAGGGGGATATTTATATTCCTTACTTGATGGCAAATGTTATCTCGGCGGAAACTGCCTTTTTGCCGTTTACTGTAGCCAGCGCCTTGCCTACGCCGATGGGACCCTTTACCTTGATTATCTCGACTTCGATATCAAGAGTATCACCGGGAACTACCTGCTGGCGGAACTTGCAGTCGTTTATGCCGCCGAAAAATCCGATCTTGCCCTTGTTCTCGGGGAGTGCCAGCAGGGCAACTGCGCCTGCCTGTGCGCACATCTCGACCATCAGCACACCTGGAGTAACGGGGTACTGTGGGAAATGTCCCTTGAACCAGAAATCGTCTTCTTTTATATATTTAGTGGCTTTGACCCTCTTGCCCACTTCAAGCTCGTTGATCTCGTCGATCAGCAGGAAGGGGTCTCTGTGAGGGATTACTTCCATTATCTGCTCTTTATTCATTAGAACTGCCATTTTGTTTTTCCTCCGATATTTGTACTGTGTGTATTGCAGGGATCATTTTAAGCTGACGACTGTTTGATAACTGTTAGTCCAGTATCATAACTGTCTGATCGAACTCTACAGCGTCGCCGTTATTTACGCAGATCTCTTTTACAGTGCCGTCGAACTCGCTGGTCACTTCGCTCATGACCTTCATGGACTCGATGATGAATATAACATCGCCCTTCTTGACCTTATCGCCTACGCTGACAAAAGGCTTGCTCTCGGGGGAGGGTGCGCTGTAGAATGTACCTACGATGGGCGCTTTTACCTGCTTGCCCGAAGTGCTGTTTGCAGCGGGTGCAGCAGGTGCTGCGGCAGGGGCAGGCATACCCACGGGAGGTGCCATGTTAGGCATCATCTGACCCATTGGAGGTACGGGTATGAACTTCTTGCCCTTGACGGTGATGGTCTTGTCACCATCGGACAAAGTGATCTCGGAAAGCTCCTTATCATTTACGATATCAGCAAGCTTTTCTATGGTTTCAAGGTCGAACTGACCGTAGATCTTTTCACTCATTTCAGGTTACTCCTTTTAGTTGCATTTTTTGATACATATAGTTGCATTGTGTCCGCCGAAACCAAGGGAGTTGGAAAGTGCAGCATCAACTGTCATCTCACGGTTCGAGTCTACCGCATAATCCAGATCGCATTCGGGATCGGGAGTAGTAAAGCCTATGGTCTTGTGTACGAAGTTATTCTGTACGGAGAGTGCTGTAACGATAGCTTCAACACCGCCTGCTGCGCCCAGCAGATGTCCCATCATGGACTTTGTGGAGTTGATGACGGTCTTTCTTGCGGCATCTTCGCCGAGGGCTATCTTGATGGCAGTTGTCTCATACTTATCGTTAAGACCTGTAGATGTGCCGTGGGCATTGATATAGTTTACCTGATCTGCCGAGAGACCTGCCTCCTCATAAGCCATCTTCATTGCGTGTGCAGCAGCCTCGCCTGTGGGTGAGGGGCTGGTCATATGATAAGCGTCGCCTGTTGCGCCATAGCCTGCGACCTCGGCTATGATATTTGCGCCCCTTGCCTTTGCGTGCTCGTACTCTTCAAGGCAAAGCACGCCTGCGCCTTCGCCCAGTACGAAGCCCTGTCTGTTTGCATCAAAGGGAGTGGAAGCCTTATCAAGCTCGGTAGCCTGTGAAAGTGCCTTCATGTTATTGAAGCCGCTCAGTGCGAAACGGGAGATACAAGCCTCTGAACCGCCGCAGAGACATACATCCAGATAACCGTCTTTTATCTTGCGGAAAGCCTCGCCTATGGCATGGGTGCCCGAAGCGCAGGCTGTGGTGGTGCAGTAGTTATCGCCTTTGAAGCCTGTCTTCATGGCAACTGTACCTGCTGCCATATTGCCTATCATCATGGGTATGAAGAATACCGATACCTTATCTGGCTTCTCGTTGAACTTTGTGACCTCTGCCTCGGTCATATTGAGTCCGCCGATGCCGACACCGATGATGACACCTGCTCTGAAAGGATCAACGTCGCTGAAATCAGTGCCTGCCTGTTCGAGAGCCTGCTTTGAAGCGCACAGGGCGAACTGGGTGAACCTGTCCATCCTTCTTGCTTCCTTCTTGTCTATGTATTCGGTGGGGTCAAAATCCTTGACTGCGCCAACTATCTTAACGGGGAAGTCAGATGCATCGAACTGGTCTACGAAGCTGAGACCGTTCTTGTTTGCCTTGATATTCTCCCAGAATTCATTTACATTTTTACCCAGGGGGTTTATTGTACCCATACCTGTTATTACTACTCTTCTGCTCATTGGTATATTACTCCTTCGCCCGATAAATTACATCATTATTCCGCCGCTTATCTCGATGACCTGACCTGTTACATAAGCCGCATCCTTGGAAGCCAAGAACGATACCACGCCTGCGATATCATCAACTTCGCCGAAACGCTTCATAGCTATCTGACCCAGCATCGCATTCTTCTGGTCATCTGTGAGCTTATCTGTCATGGGGGTCTTGATGAAGCCCGGGGCTACAGCATTGCAGGTTATCCCACGGGAACCCAGTTCCTTGGCTACGGTCTTGGTCATGCCGATGATGGCAGCCTTTGTTGCGGAATAGTTTATCTGACCGGGGTTGCCGTATACACCTGCTACGGATGCGAGGTTTATTATCCTGCCCGACTTCTGTCTCATCATGACATTGCCGACGAACTTGGACATATTGAACACGCTCTTCTGGTTTACAGCAACGACCATGTCGTACTGTTCTTCGCTCATTCTTGCCATCAGACCGTCACGAGTGATGCCTGCGTTGTTTACCAGCACATCAATGCTGCCGAACTCCGCCTTGATAGCCTTTACAGTTTCCTCTGCCTGTGCATAATTCGATACATCGCAGATGAACTTCTGTACCTTTACGCCCTTTTCAGCTATCTTTTCCATTATATCGTTATCCTCGAACATAGCCTCGCTGATATCATTGAGGGCTATATCGAAACCGTCGCTTGCAAGTCTCAGTGCGATAGCCGCACCGATGCCACGGGCAGAACCCGTAATAAATGCTGTTGCCATTTTATATTCCTCCGTTTATTTTATATTATGTTCTGTTCTCATCGAAGTATGAAACGTCAAGCTCGGGAAAGACTTTTTTGCAGTTTTCACAGTAGCCTGCGATTATCGGCATAGTATCACTGCGGTCTATCTCGCAGGCTATGCCGCTTGCGCCGCTGAACTTTTCAAGTATCGGCAGACCGCCTGCAAAGGCTTTTAATTTGTAAAGCTCATCTTCCTCGAACAGTTCCTCATCATCCGAGGACAGACAGCCCTCTGTCTCATCGGGACACCATTTCCAGAAATACTTTTCTTCTACACAGTAGAATGAAGAGTGTGCATCGTAATATCCGCTGCCGATACGGTGATATATACTGCCGAACTCGTCCTCATCGGGTATTGGGAATTCCATGCGACCCGTTTCAAGCGGTGCGCCGCATATGGGGCAGAACTTGAAACTAAGCTGTTTTTTCTGCGGCATGACGTTTACCTCATTTATGATCTTATGAATTGAAGATCGCTTCTGCCTGTGCGAACATCTCTTCGATGATGTCCTTAGCAGGCTTTATCTCGTTTACCATACCTGCGATAGCGCCGCACAGGAAAGAACCCTCATCGAGATTGCCGTCCTGAGATTGCCGTCCTGAACAGCCTTTCTCAGTGCGCCGAGGGTTATCTTCTCGAACTCGTCGGGGTCGATGCCGCCCTCCATCTCACGCTTAGCCAGCTGCTTTAAGAACTTTGTCTTGACATTTCTGCACGGATGACCCGTGGTTCTGCCTGTAACTACGCTGTCTGTATCCTTTGCCTTGATGACCAGATCCTTGTATGTGGGGTGTATCTGACATTCCTCTGCTGCAAGGAAACGTGTGCCGACCTGAACGCCCTGCGCACCCAGCATGAAGCTTGCGCAGATACCTCTGCCGTCTGCTATGCCGCCTGCTGCGATAACGGGTATCTCAACTGCGTCAACTACCTGCGGAACAAGGCACATGGTGGTATTCTCGCCGATGTGTCCGCCCGACTCGGTACCCTCAGCAATGACTGCATCAGCGCCGCTTCTCTCCATTCTCTTTGCCAGTGCAACGGAAGGAACAACGGGTATCACCTTGATGCCTGCATTCTTCCAGCCCTCCATGAACTTGCCGGGGTTGCCTGCGCCTGTGGTAACGAAAGGTACTCCTTCTTCGATGACCAGCTTTGCCAGATCCTCGGCATTGGGGCTCATCAGCATGATGTTCACGCCAAAGGGCTTGTCGCCGACAGCCTCCTTGGTCAGCCTGATCTGCTCACGCAGATAGTCTATGGGAGCAGAGCCGCCTGCGATTATGCCTGCGCCGCCTGCGTTTGTTACTGCACTTGCCAGTGTATGTTCAGCTATCCAAGCCATGCCGCCCTGTAATATCGGGTACTTTATACCCAGTAATTCGGTTATCTTTGTTTTTGTGGTAGTCATCTCATTTACCTCGCTTTATTTGTTTTTTCTGTATATAATTAGTGATCTGAGCGTATTTCTCTTATTTGCTGTTTTCTGAATAATGGTTCTCGATCGCCATATCGTACTTGTTATAAGCGTGCCTGCCCTCTTTTATGGCGGCAAGCTCTTTAAGACAAAGCTCTGCGCTCCTGTCCACGAAACGCCTTACGATATCCATATCAAAGTGCATGGTTTCGCCCTCGAAGTGAGAGTCTATATCGCCGTAAATATCATTTATCAAAGCTTCGGGCTCAAAGCCGTACCTTTTATAAAGCGCTGTATCTCTGAGCCGTTGGGGAACAGTCAGGTCTTTTTCAAGCTGATAGAAGTCCGCTATACTGCGGTTGAGGATATTGTAATCCCGATAGAATTCCTTGAAAAGACTTTTCTCGCCTCGTCTTTTGATAAGACCCAGCTCTATATAGAATATCTGCCTGAATACGTTATCCGATATGAGGTGGAAATAGTAGCCGAGATATATGGCATCATGCTTTATCTCGTCCTCATACTCGTCATAAAATGCAAGGCTGTCGAACCATTTATAGCTGCCGTCATCGAAAACGGTGATATAATGGCAGTTACAGTCATGCTTTTTATCGGGGGGCAGTGCATCGGGGAGTATACACCCCAGCATGAAGCCCTCTCTGTCCTCGGGACAAAGCCTTTCTGCCAGAACTTTGCCCAAGGCATAATGCATCATTCGTGAGCCCATCAGTATTCAAATATTATGCCTGCGTAGGTAAGACCTCCGCCAAAGCCCACGAAGCATACCTTGTCGCCTCGCTTTATCCTGCCCTCAGCCACTGCATCACAGAAGGCTATCGGTATGGATGCGGAAGATGTATTGCCGTAACGGTCTATGTATACCACCATCTTATCCATGGAAACGCCGAGATTTTTTGCGGCTGTTTCGATTATGCGCACATTTGCCTGATGGGGAACGATAGCATCCAGCTCATCGGGATGCATACCTATCTTTTCGCAAGCCTTGGATACTGCCATTGGCAGGGCTTTGGTCGCAAACTTGTATACCTCTTTGCCGTCCTGAGTGAAGTAGTGCAGCTTGGTCTCGGGCATACCCATATCGAATTCTTCCTTATTGGTGCGGAAAACGTTCTCCGCCTTCATAGCCCTCGATACCAGGAACTTTGCACCGTTGCCGTCAGCACCCAGATATGAAGAATAAAGAGCGTCATACTTTCTCTCCAGTACGAATGCGGCAGCACCGTCACCGAAAAGTATGCAGCTCGAACGGTCGGTATAATCGGTGAACTTTGAAAGCTCCTCCGCTGATACCAGCAGCACAGTGTTCACATCGTCCTCGGAGAGCAGGTATCTTCTCGCCATATCAAGGCCGTAGTCAAAACCTGTGCAGGCACAGTTTATATCTATCGCCATAGAACCGATAGCACCTATCTCACGCTGTATAAGGCAGGCGGTGGAAGGTGTGTAATAATCGGGTGTTACAGTACAGCAGATTATCAGGTCGATATCCTGTGCTGTGATGCCTGCATCTTCCATGGCATTTTTAGCAGCCTGTGAACCTATCCAGTAGGTAGGTTCACCATTTGTTATGTGTCTTGTTTTGATGCCTGTGCGCTGGGTTATCCACTCATCGCTGGTATCGACTATCTTGGCAAAATCCTCATTTGTTGCCACCATTTCGGGCACGTACTTTCCTATACCTTTGATCTTTACTCCCGTTACTTTTTTTGTTTCAGACAATTTATTTCCTCCTTACCCTGCCGCACCGCCTATTTTCAGCTGAGACCTCATGCTGCTCTCAATGGCGCCCGACAGCAAAAACAGCTTAGTTTCGCAAACGGCAATGCATAGTGTGACCGCTTTACTTTTGCTGATTTATATGCTATAATAATTACTCGGGGCATATTTACGGATACTTCCCGACGGAAGTATGTTAAAAATTTAACGCTGTCCGTTATATTAAAGGGCATAATAACGCCCATATTTAATTATAGACTTTTTTGACTTTTAAATCAATTAAAAAACTATGAACAACCATGTCGTTTTCTGAAAATTCAAAGAATTTTTCATAGAATTTCGGGTGATGGTTAATATTTTGTGACCAATTTTGAAAAAATATTTCAAAAATTAAAATGTTTACCTTAAAAAGTCATAGGTAAGCTTTTATATGAATATACTTAGGAGGAATAGTTATGGCAAAGAACATTTTTTTATTTTCGGGACAGGGCTCGCAGTATGTGGGCATGGCAAAGGAACTCTGTGAGAAATATCCTCAGGCTAAGGCTGTATTCGATAAGGCAAACGAGGTGCTGGGCTACGACATTGCTGAGATAGCTTTTAACGGCCCTGATGAGGAGCTTAATAAGACAGTAAATTCTCAGCCTGCTATAATGGCTTGTTCGCTGGCAGCATTCGAGGCTGCAAAGGCAGAGGGCATCAAATTTGACGGTGTTGCGGGACATTCTCTGGGCGAATACGCAGCGATGGTAGCGGCAGAGGTAGTATCTCTTGAAGACGGCTTTAAGCTGATAAAGGCAAGGGCTGCTGCGATGCAGAAGGCTGCCGAGAGCGCAAGCGGTGCGATGTATGCAATAATCGGACTGGACGCTGCCGAGGTGGAGAAGGTATGCGAGGAGACCGAGGGCTATGTGGTACCCGTAAACTACAATTCTTCGGTACAGACTGTTATCGCAGGCGAAACAGCTGCTTGTGAGGCTGCTGCGGCTAAGTTTGCCGAGATGAAGAAGAGGGCTATAAAGCTGAACGTGGCAAGCGCATTCCACTCAAAGCTGATGCAGCCTGCTGCTGATGAGTTCATCGAGAGCGCAAAGACTGTTACATTCAATAACGCTGCAAAGGACTTCTACTCAAACGTACTGGGCACAAAGCTGGAAGATATGAGCAATATGCCCGAGATGCTGGCTAAGCACATCGTTTCGCCCGTAAAGTTCACATCGGAACTGGCAGAGATGGAGAAGGCAGGCTATGAGAACTTCATCGAACTCGGCCCCAACAAGGTGCTGACAGGTCTTGTGAAGAAAACTCTCAAGGACAAGAACGCTGTAAATATCGAAAATATCGCAACTCTGGAAAAGGCACTGGGAACACTGAGATAATTACAAGACTAATAAACCACACTAAACACTGCACATTTACCTGAAATTATATTAAACGACATAGATTTCCCGGCGTTCGGTGCTGACTAAAACATACGCAAGCACCGAATGCAGAAATTTTAATGCCGTTTACTATATCTGAACGATCGGAGCAAGAAAAATGGAAAAATTCAACGAGATAGTAAGCAAGATAGACGGCTATGTCTGGGGCGTGCCGCTGATCGTGCTTATAATGTTCTGCGGACTTCTGCTAACTGCAAGGCTGGGACTTTTGCAGGTGCGCAAGCTGGGACTGGCGCTGAAACTGATGTTTCGTGATGAAGAGGACGGCAGCGGTGAGGTATCGAGCTTTCAGGCACTGTGTACGGCGCTTTCCGCAACCGTCGGCACGGGCAACATCGTGGGCGTGGCAACGGCGGTATGCGCAGGCGGCCCCGGTGCGCTGTTCTGGATGGAGATAGCAGCATTCCTCGGCATGGCGACAAAGTACGCCGAGGGTCTGCTAGCCATAAAGTACCGCCGAAAGGACAAGGGCGGCAATATGCTGGGCGGACCTTTCTATTACATAGAGGGCGGTCTTGGCGAGAAGTGGAAATGGCTCGGCAAGGTCTTTGCGGTCTTCGGACTGCTGGCAGGACTTATGGGCATAGGCACCATCACCCAGATAAACGGCATAACCTCGGCGGCGAACAATTTCTTCGACCCTGAAAGTGTGCACAAGGTAAATATATTCGGGACGGACTTCTCGCTGACCACGGTTATCTCGGGACTGATAATAACAGTGCTGGCGGCACTCATCATCATAGGCGGCATAAAGCGTATAGCTACAGTCTCAGAGGTAGTCGTGCCTGCGATGATACTCATGTATGTGGGCAGCTGCCTGATAATAATATTCACTCATCTCGGTGAGATACCCGATGCTGTCGTGCAGATAGTAAAGGGCGCATTCGGATTAAGACCGATGGCAGGCGGTGCAGCAGGTTTTGCGCTGATGATGGGTTCGATGCGCAGCGGCGTGGCAAGAGGAATATTCTCCAACGAAGCAGGTCTTGGCTCGGCACCTATCGCTGCGGCAGCCGCAAGAACGAATGAACCTGTGCGTCAGGGTCTTGTCACCATGACGGGCACATTCATAGATACCATAATCGTCTGCACCATGACAGGACTTTCCATCATCATGGCAGGCAGCCACGAAAAAGGGCTGGAGGGCGTTGCGGTAACTACAGATGCTTTCAAGCAGGGTCTGCCTTTCCCCGAGAGGGTATCGGCTTTCATGCTGATGTGCTGTCTGGCGGTATTCGCATTCACGACCATACTTGGCTGGAACTATTATTCCGAGCGCTGTCTTTCGTACCTTACGGGTTCGCACAAGCATATCTCGATAATATACAAATGGCTGTACATCGCCTGTGTTTTCATAGGTCCCTACATGACAGTTGAGGCTGTATGGAACATGGCGGACATCTTCAACGGACTTATGGCGCTGCCGAATATCGTGGCGCTGGTATGCCTTTCGGGAACGGTCGCAGATGAAACAAAGGATTATTTCAAACGGATAAAAGAGACCGAAGAAAACATCGAAGAGGAAGGCTGACAAATATAAATAAAAAGCCGCAGGATATGTTCCTGCGGCTTTTGTTATGCATTATTCCAACCAGACGAAGTTGTTGTCCGTGTTTAAGAAGTCGATATTGTAGATATAGATGACCCTGTTGATGCCGTGGGACTTCACATACTCCGATACGCTTTCTTCCTGCATATGGTAGTAGCGCAGGTCGATAAGGCTTATGTGAGAGAACTGGGCACAAAGCTCGGGCAGGACTGCGTTTGCGTAGCTGTCTTTGAGTATCAGTACGTGTTCGCTGCTGTCTGCGTTGGTCTCGATCTCTGTAAGGGCGAAATTTCCGCCCATAAGTGCGGCGTACTTGTCCTTGGTGGACTCGGGGGCTTTTACGAACAAGCCCTCTTTCTGAGGTATGCCGTTTACCTCTGTACACTCGGCAGGTATCTCATGGTCGCCTGCGGCAACGGGATAGCGCACGGTTATCGCATTGCCCTCGTAGGTCACAAGGTCGATGGTGTCGCTTTGTGCACCTGTTCTCGGGGCTTTTGAGTAAAGCGTACCATAGAAGTTATCAAGCTCACGCACCGAGCGCTCGTACTTTTGTATGGCAGGCAGCCCCATTATCTGGCGCAGTGCGGAATAACCCAGTTCAGCGCCCTGTGAGGTCCAGTGGTGGTCGGTGTGGTAGTAGCATTCTTCCGCCTCGGTCCTGAGTGCTTCCTCGGGATAGGCTAGGTGTATTTTCGGATCAAGCATAGCACGTATATCCTCGGCTGTTTTATGCTGGTCGCCGCACTGGTTGGGGGAGGGCAGCTTATCATAAAGAACGCACGATGCATTGGGTGCCAGCAACATATCCACCTCGATATTATTATCAAGTCCCTTTGCGAACTCGTTAAGGCAGTCGATATTGGTTTTTATCTGCTGGGAGTTCTCCTGAAAATCCTGTATATAGAAATCGTCATCCGCCAGATAAACACCGTTCATGAAGCGCTTGCCCAGCACGGTATCAGCACCTGTTTTCATGGTGACCAGTTCGTCCTTCAGGAATATCTGATCGGACATATAGCTTTCGATCTCCTCGGTGAAGCTGCCGTTTTTGATGCCCTCGAAGCTTACCTTCGGGGCTTGCTGCAAGCTGCGGTTCTCCATCTCGGAGAATTTTCTGTCGGGGCTTGCGATGCCTGCCAGTGAAAATCCGAAGACCAGTGCTAAGAACACTGCCGATGTTATGATACTGCCTGTGCCCGGCAGCGAACGGTTTTTCTGTTTTTTCTTTGACATTTTATCCCTCTTCCGATAAGATCATTCCTGCCAGACTGTTTATGTGTATCGCCATTATATCCAGCACAGGCAAGGGGCAGTTATGCGCACCGAGTATCAGCGGAAGCTCGGTACAGCCCAGTATCAGCGCATCTATCCCATGTGCGGCTCTCATCTGTTCTATTATACCCAGAAATTCTTCCTCGGTGGACTTATTGACGATGCCCAGTTCCAGTTCGGTGGTTATCCTTTGGTTTATGAGTTCTCTTTGTGCTTTATCGGGCACAATTACCTCTATGCCGTTTTCTGTCAGGGCTGACTTGAAGAAATCCTTCTCCATGGTGAATATAGTTCCCATAAGTCCGACTTTTCGGTACCCCATGCGCTTAGCCTCATCACATACGGTCTGAGGTATGCCCACAAGGGGCAGGGGAGACTTTTCTTTTAATCGGTCGAAAACGATGTGCATCGTTCCTGCGGTCAGTGCTGCGAACTCAGCGCCGCCTGCTGCCAGATTTTCCAGCTTATCAAGAAGATAGGCTGTCAGAGCGTCTTCGTCATCTGCTGCGACATAGCCCAGTGCTTTATAAAGATCGACACTTTCCAGCGACATCTCGGGGAATGATCTTCCGCCGCATCTTTCGTTGACGATACGGTTGAGTTCTCTGTAATAAACCAGAGTTGACTCATAACCCGTGCCGCCTATAAGACCAAGTTTTCTCATGATTTTTCTCCGTGTAATCTCAGATAAGCCTTTATGACTGCAAGCTGTGTTTTGGCATCGGGCAGTTCGTTATCCAGTGCCATGCGGTATGCTTCTTTCAGGGGCATTTTCTTCACGTCGAGGAACTCGCCCTCATCAAGGTGCTGTTCGCTGAAACTGAGTCCCCGTGCCAGGAAAATATGGATCGTCTCGGTATCGTAAGCTATGGTCGGGTAAAGGCAGCCCAGATACTCAAAGCTTTCGGCTTCTGCGCCGACCTCTTCTTTAAGCTCCCTTATGCCGCAGTCTTTCGGGTCTTCACCCTGTTCGAGCTTGCCTGCGGGCACTTCGGTCAGCACTCTGCCAAAGGGATAGCGGTACTGCTCGACCATATAGATATTATCTTCCTCATCAACTGCCGCCACGCAGACTCCGCCCGGATGCTTTATATATTCACGGGTAGCTTTGTAGCCGTTATCGAGCTCCACCTCATCAAGGTACAATTTGACCACATTGCCGTCAAATATCAGTTTTGATGAGAGCTTTTTTTCTTTCTGATACATTATACCTCAGCTCCGTTATCACTGCGCTCCTTGGATACGGGAGCTTTCTTTTTCTTACTGTCGTTTTTGTTGAAATATTTGAAATAGAGCATATATACCGCAAATGCGCCGAAGCCCACTATGGTCAGTATGATGCCCTTGGTCTGACCCTCTGCGTGATAGCTGAATACTATCTCGCTGTCGCCCTCGGGTACGAGGACTGCCATCAGACCGTAGTCTACCTTTTCGACCTTGGTATCTACACCGTTTACCTTAGCGGACCAGCCCGACTCATAGGGGACGCTGAAGAATACCAGCTTGGGGCTGTCAAGTTTTATCCTGCCTGTAAAGCCGTGGGTATCGTGTCTGAAATAGTAGCAGCTCTGGGCTTTTCTGTCAGCGCAGTTCTGCTCGAATTCGTCATAATCGAGGAAATCCTCGTCGGGGTCGTAGTAGCTGATATAATCAGAATACTGTGCCGCCTGATTGTCATCCAGCACCAGTGCCTTGGAGAGGATGATGGTCTTCTCCACCTCTTCGGCGTCCTTGATGGAGCCGTCATCGGTGTAGAGGTCATAGGCAAAGCCCATAGGGATATAGTTCTGATTCTCGTAGATGTTGAAGCCGTTCATGGTATCGAGGTAGGTGAAGCCTTCAAGCTCGTCGATAGTCTCGTACTTGGGGTTCTCCTCTTCGCCGTTTATCTGGGCTTCGGTCATCTCATCGAAATAATATCTTACGGAGAGCAGTGCTCTGAAAGGATAAACATTCTTCTCCATACGTGATGCCACATCTCTGGTCTGACCCATCTCGGAGTAGAAATCCATGATGGAGGGGTCAACACAGCTGTGGAAACATCTCATGGAGGACATATCCCAGAACATACACCAGTTATCGACATTATCGGAAGAATCCATTCTGTAGAAATCGCTGTCCTCGCCGCCGTAGGCAAATTCAGCATCAAGTATATCGGGGTGAACGTCCTTGCCGCCGAAGATAGCTCTCTCGATATAATCGGGGTTCTCAGAGCCCTGAGTAACACCGTAAAGCACCTCGGAGGTATTGCAGATAACGCAGGAGATAGCCGTCATGAACACAGCCACCTTGCTGAAGCTGACTTTCTGCTTGGCTATGAAGTATATGAGTACGCCCAGCGCAGCTATCATGAGCAGTGTAACGCTGACCTGTATGATATAAAGCGGACGGTACTGCGCCAGCTTGCCCCATACAAGGTCCTGACCCTCGTACTTGGGCAGAAGACCTACCAGCAGGAAGCCTACGCCTGCCAGTGCAGTGGGGATATAGCCCTTCTTTAACAGCATGGGGTCTTCCTCTATGACCTTTGCGGTCATCAGCGCAAAGAGCAGTATGGGCATATAGAACCATCTTGCATAGTAGGCTGAATTGAACAGCATGAATGCGGAGTTGAGGAAAGGCACGCAAGCCATTATCACGAATACGATGACGGACTTGCACAGCCAGTCACGCTTTTCTCTTGTCCTCATATAAGCTATTACGCCGCACATGGAGAACAGCGGCAGATAGCCTGCGAGCGATGCCCATCTTGCGCTGTCCACATCGAAGATGTTTACACGGGCGGGCATATCGGAAAGGGTGAAGAATGCCTGGAATATTCTGGCTATTCTTGCCTTGTCGTTATAGAGGATATAGTCAAGTCCTACAAATCTCTCGTTTACACGGTAGTTCTTCACGACCATCAGCACCGACGGCAGAAGTATCAGGCAGGACATGGCAAGTCCCATAACGGACTCGACAGCCATTCTTATGAACTTGTTCAGGTTGATCTTGAAGCTCTTGTCTGTGGCTCTCAGGAAGAAGTATATTATCGTGAACACCACAGAGCCCACAAAGAAGTAGTAGTTTATCACTGCGGTCAGTGCCACCGCCAGCGCAAAAGGACCCTTCTTGTCGTCCTGCACCAGCAGCTCAAATGCCAGCAGCAGCAGGGGGAAGAAAGCTGTCGCATCATGGAAATGGTTGAAGAACACATTATACGTCTGAAAACCCGAGAACGCATAAAGCAGCGAACCTATGACAGCGCAGTTCTTATTGGTTATAAACCGCCGCAGATATGCATAGGCGCACACCGCCGCCGTTGCCGTTTTAAGGCATAGCAGCCAGGGCATCAGGTAGAGGGTCGAGCCCTCGGGGAACAGCGTGGTCAGCCAGAAAAACGGCGAACCCAGCAGGTAGAACGAGTAGGTGCTGACAAAACCCGAACCTAAGTCCGTGCCCCAGTCCCAGCCGAAATTGCCTGCTCTCACCATCTGGTGAGCGTGCTTGTAGAACATTATCTGCTGCGAATTGAAATCTCCGTAATACATGAAGATACCCTTATTGTTTATCAGCGAGGGTATAAAGCATACCAGCATACCCAGGAATGCCACGATAAACAGCTGAAGATATCTCTCTTTCTCCCGTCCCTCAGGAGCTTTGAGCTTGTTTTTGAACATCTGTCTTTTTCCTTTCGTTTGAAGTATAACAAATAACATACATAGTTTATTATATCACAGAGCCTTGGTTATTTCAATAGTTTTGAGGAAATTTGTCAAGAAAAAAAGCTGCGGTGCACACCACAGCTTTTTATACTATTATATACGATCACTCCGCATAGTTTTCGGTAACTTCCGGCTCATCGCCGTTCTCTTCATCGGAATTTTCCTCTTCACTGTCTGTCTTTTCCTCGGACTGTGCATCGGCTTTTACCAGAGCCTGTGCTGCCGCTTTAAGGTCGGGTATCTTATCACGGGTGATGGTGAGGTCGTTGTTGTAGATGGTCACAAGGTCGGTCTCGGTGTTGAATTCCTGTGATAGCTTGCCGCTGTCATCGACCAGATAATTGCCGCCCCACTGACCTATGTACGACCACATTGCCCTCTCGTCCGCAAGACTCTGTATCTGAGGCAGATTGTCGCACTCACTCATTGCCACGGGCTTGCCGGGGGCTATGCTTTGCAGATAAAGCAGAGTATTCACCTGACTGCCCTTGCCTGCGCCGTAGATGTCGGCTGAAAGCACATCGCAGTATTCGCCGCCCACGAACCAGTCTGTGTTCTGTGCAGACCATACCCAGATGAGGTCGTGCAGACCGTTATGCTCGGTCATTCTGATATACATGGTCTTCCACAGCCACAGGTAAGCGTCCTGATCCGTGCCCCACCAGAACTGACCGTTGCTTGCCTCCTGCAAAGGTCTCCAGATGACGGCTGCGCCTTCATCGGTGAGCTTTTTCAGCGCCGCAGAAGCCTTGTCTATATCGTATATAAGCTCCAGACATTCCTGCGAGATGTCGCCGTAGTCTGCCAGTTCCTCGATCTCTTCGATATCCATGTTGGCTATATCTTCATCGGTAACGGCATTTTTTATATCGAACTCAGCGTTCTGCGCATACACGCTTGCCGCATCACTGCGTTTTGCAGGCGAGGTCCAATTCCACATATAGCTGACTATGCCGCCGTTTTTGTACCATTCCAGCGCTGCATCAAGTTCAGCTGCGGACTGCTCGGCGTGAGTTTCATCTGTAACATACATCAGGTCGCCCATGCGGATCGCAGGGTATTTGCCTGTGACTTTATGTATCAGTTCGCTTTCGTAGGAAGTGCCTGCGGTATCGTTCTGACCTAGGATTATCTTGCTGCCCGAATTATCGCAGATGAAATTGTACAGCGCCCTTGCGTTGTAGCCTGCGTTGTTGTCGGAAAGCTGCGCACCTGTTATTTTGAGGGTCATTTTCGAGATGTCCTCGCTTGCCGTCACTCTTACCTGATCCAGGTCGAAAGTGGTCTGTGAGGGTATTATGCTTAAAGTATTCTCGCCCTCTTTCAGCTTGACATTGCGGAAAGTAGTCGCCTCGAACCTGCCTGCGGACGACACCTTGAATTCGCTGAGTTTAACGCCGTTGACGCTTATGCCGCCCAAGGATTCGCTGTCTGCCGCCATGGTAAGCGTCAGGTTGTAGAACTGTGAGGCGGGCACTTTGAAGGTCAGCTTCCACTCGTCCTCAGCAGTGATATTGGTGACATAGCCCTTTTCCTTGAAGCCCTTGCGGCTGTCCGCAGTAACAGCATTGCCCGATACAGCGCCGTCCTCAGCCTGATATGTTTCATCGAAGGCGGTGTACTTTACCTCGGAGGGAGTTATCTTAACCTCGGAGTAGCTTTTCTCGTCCTCCTTTACCTCGACGATAACGGGCACGGGAGCAGTTTTATGTTCTGAACTTTCGTCGTCGCTGGTGATATCTTCACCGTTTGTTGTAAGTTCGAGATACACATCTGTATTGGTTTCTATCTCTTTGCCGCAGCTGCCAAGGCATCCTGCCAGCAGTGCTGCCGCCATCACGGCAGAAATGAATTTCTTACTCATAATTTTGCTTTCCTCTCTTGTCCCTTTGGACATACATTTTATATTATAACACACATCCTGCCAAATGTAAAGTCTTTTGATCTTACCGTGTTAAGGGAGAGAAAAAGCACATCATCAAAGCACCGCACGATACAACGACAGCCCGTGAGCACGCACTCACGGGCTGTTGCAAACCACCCGTTTAACGGGTGGTTTTTATCATATTAAGATCACATCTTTGCTCTGTCCTTAGCACGCTGCTGATTGCTCAGTGTGCGCTTTCTGATACGGATGCTCTTGGGAGTTACCTCAAGCAGCTCGTCATCTGCTAAGAATTCCAGTGCGTCCTCCAATGACATATTTCTTGGGGGGATAAGACGCAGTGCATCATCCGAACCGCTGGCACGGGTATTTGTCAGGTGCTTTTTCTTGCACACGTTTACTACCAGGTCATCAGACTTGGGTGAAGCGCCGACTACCATGCCCTCGTATACCTGAGTACCTGCGCCGATGAACAGCTCGCCTCTCTCCTGAGCGTTGTACAGACCGTAGGTAACAGCCTCGCCTGTCTCGAAAGCTACCAGAGAGCCCTGAGATCTCTTGGGGATATCGCCCTTGTAAGGCTCATAGTCATGGAATACGGAGTTTATGATGCCCTCGCCCTTGGTATCGGTGAGGAACTCGCTCTTATAGCCGAACAGTCCTCTTGCGGGAATGAGGAATTCAAGTCTCATTCTGCTGCCGATAGGTGTCATGGACTGGAGCTCGCCTTTTCTGCTGCCCAGCTTCTCCATAACGGAACCTACGCAGTCCTCGGGAACATCTATAACAACTCTCTCGATAGGCTCATAGAGCTTGCCCTCTACCTCACGGTAAAGCACACGGGGAGTGGAAACGCCCAGCTCATAGCCCTCACGGCGCATATTCTCGATGAGTATGGAAAGGTGCATCTCACCTCTGCCAGCCACACGGTAGGTATCGGCGTTATCGGTCTCGGTAACTCTCAGAGAAACGTCCTTCAGCAGTTCCTTGAACAGCCTGTCTCTGATATGTCTTGTAGTAACGAACTTACCCTCTCTTCCTGCGAAAGGCGAGTTGTTTACGGAGAATGTCATCTCGACGGTAGGCTCGCTGATCTTAACGAAAGGTACGGGCTCGAACTTGCCGAAATCGCAGATGGTATCACCGATGGTGATATTCTCGATACCGCTGATGCAAACGATGTCGCCTGCCTTAGCCTCGGTGCAGGGAACTCTGTTAAGACCCTCTATCTGATACATGGTAACGATCTTGCCACGGTACTCCTGCTTGGTGTTGTGGTAGTCACCGATGGAAACGTCCTGATTTACCTTCATCACACCACGCTCGATACGTCCGATGGCGATCCTGCCTACATACTCGTTATAGTCGATGGCAGATACCAGATACTGCATACCGCCCTCTTCCTCAACTTCGGGTGCAGGCACGTACTGGAGTATCATATCGAACAGAGGTATCATATCCTTGCCGCCGTCCATGGTCAGTGAAGCTGTACCATCTCTGCCCGAGCAGAAAAGAACGGGGCTGTCCAGCTGTTCGTCGGTAGCGTCCAGATCAAGGAGAAGTTCCAGAACTTCCTCAACGACCTCTTTGAGTCTTGCATCGGGACGGTCGATCTTATTTACGACGATGATTATCTTATGACCCAGTTCCAGAGCCTTCTGCAGAACGAAACGTGTCTGGGGCATAGGACCCTCGGCTGCATCTACCAGCAGCAGAACGCCGTTTACCATCTTCAGTACACGCTCGACCTCGCCGCCGAAGTCAGCATGGCCGGGGGTGTCGATAACGTTTATCTTGACATCTTTATACTTGATAGAGGTATTCTTTGCCAGTATGGTGATGCCTCTCTCCCTTTCGATGTCGTTGGAGTCCATTACTCTCTCCTCGACAGCCTGGTTCTCTCTGAAAGTACCGCTCTGCTTGAGCATCTGATCGACCAGTGTTGTCTTACCGTGATCGACGTGGGCGATGATAGCTACGTTCCTGAGATCTTCTCTAATCATTTTACTTCCCTCCGCTATATTATGACGTTGTTACCGTTTGATTGATTTGGTTTGAATTTTCGCTGTTTTAACATATTCCGGCAGTTTCTTTCCGTTATATATACTGCACTTTAACGAAGTGTCCCAAACAACAAAAGAACCCTGCGCAAGCGCAAGGTCAACTTTCGGTTATTTATTATAACATATTTCCATGATATTTTCAATAGAGATTTTTCCCAAAGAAAAAAGCCATGAAAAGCCGTATATTATGGTTTTCGACATAAAATCGCAGACCCCGTCGAAACGGGATCTGCAAAAAATGTGTTTATGAGGAAAGTTTCATCATGACCTTATAGCTTTTATGCCCTTGATATGGGCGGATATAGCGGCAATATCGCTGACGTTTATCTGACCGTCACCTGTTATGTCCGCAGCTTTCTGCTGCTGTGGGGTGAGGGCTCGTATACCCTTGATGTGAGATGCTGCAAGAGCAATATCGCTTACATTTATATTGCCGTCACCGTTTATATCGCCGAGAATAACAGTGTTGTTTTCATCGGCTGTGGTCTCACCGTCTGTTGCGGCAGTATCGGCAGCCTTTTCATCTTCGGGCTTTGTGTTATCGGGTCCGGCTGTTGCCGTATCGGTCTTATCTTCTGCCTTTGCATCGGGCATTGAACTGTCATTCGTCCTGTCGTCGTTGCTGCTGTTATATTTTCTTTCTGCATTGGTCTCGCTGCGGCTGCTGCTATTACCGCTCTCGGAAGAAGTTGTCGCATCAGCAGGCTTAGGTGCAGGCTTAGGTGCAGGCTTCGGAGTGGGCTCGGGCTTGAGTATATTATAACGGTTATCGCCCAGATTTATCGCAGGGAGACCGTCGGTGTCAACTATCTGTTCGAGGTCTAAATCTGCTTCGCCGTTTTGATAGGAAAACAGCGGCAGCTCTTTTGTATGGTACTCGAACTCTTCATCCGATCTGTCGGCATTTTCGTTAAGTTCCTTTATCTGATCGGTACAGCTTCCCGAGCATATCTGTCTTAGGGTCAGCACATCAGACATATCCACAACGCCGTCAAAGTTTGCATCGCACTGTTTTGGGGAGAATGTGAGATCGCCTTTGTCGTCTACCATTTTTATGGGAACAGCATTGCTCAGATCTTCCTTTTTGAGGTCTTCGTCTTTATATATGGCTATGCCTTTCATCTGCGCCTTGGCTTCGTCCGATGCAGGCTTGCCGTTCAGCAGATCTTTCTTTATATTTTCACCCAGCAGGCAGAAGCCCTGCGCAAGCTTCCAGTCCTCCTCACTGCGTACATGGTCGCCGTTAACATCGGCGTAGTATGGCGCATCCGTATCAACGTGATCGAACAGAGTGAGGTCGGAATAGAAGTAATAAGGATCTGTGTTGATAAAGCCCATGGGGACCCATCTGCCCTGGTATACTTCTTCGTACTTTGCGGCGGAACGCTTTATGTTTTCATTGTCGATAAAGTCCTGTGTGAACATGAACCAGTAATAGGTGCTGGCATAATCATCCTCGCAGGCGATGGAATCCCAGCTTATATCTATATGGTACCAGTTGCCGCCGACCTTTACAAGAGTCCATGAGTGACCATGGAGGTTGATAAGTGCATATGCTTTGCCGTTTTTATCCGTATAGGTGTATACATATTTGCCTTCATCAGGCTCGACATATTCCTCCGCAGGTACCAGCTTTGCGCTTTGTGCGACTTCTGCATCTACACCTGCGCACTGGAGCATATACGCATACAGCTCGGCGTAGGGCTGGCATACGGCAGGTGTGCCTATGTTAATGATCTCATATATCGAATCTGCTCCGCCATCTTTTCTATAGTAATCCTTTGCAAGATAGTCATGCAGTGTTTTCACGATATAGAATTCTCTGTCTGCGGAAAGAGTACCTACTTTATCATTGTAAAGACCGTAATAGTCGATGCCCAGCTCCTTGAATACCAGTTTTATCTTATCATCAGCAAAAGTCTTGGCGAATTTAGAACGCTGGAATATTTGCTTATAATACGTTTTTATCAGTCCGGGCATGAACTGTTCTGTTCTTGTGCACTCGACCTTTTTTCCGTCGATATATACCTCTTCGAGATTTTTGAACTGATAGGGATCTTTTATCATATCGTATGACAGCAGAGGTTCATCTTTCCTGAGTTTAAGTACCTTTACGTTTTCAAGTCCCGAGAAAGAATAGTGATCGTTGTATTGCATCGTATTGGTGACATTCTTGAATTCGTCCGAGGTAAAGTCGAGGACTTCTCCTGCCTTATAATTGAATACATAGTTGCCTAAAATAACTTTTTCATCGTTCTTGTGATAATTAAAATACCATGTGGATATGAGTGTATTGATGCCGTCGATATAAGTCAGGTCTTCGGTGCCTGTGAGATCGGTCATGAAATAGAGGTGATTGGTCGAACCGGTACTAAGCGCACGCACACCTGATATATCGAGGGTCTTTGCATTGTATATAAAATCGGGGTCGGAAGTTTTTATAAAGCAGTCGCCGCCTATCACTTCTATGGGCTTATCGGAAAAATCTGCCACTTTGAGGGTGTCGGCATCGGGACCTGTGTACCTCAAAAGGCAATTGCCTATCATAACAGCGCCTTTGTCGTTGGGCGTATCAAGTGCTGTGCCGATAAATCCTCCTTTGCTGATACTTTTGAGAGAAGAGGTATCGAAAGTGCATTTAAAAGGCACCAGACCTTTCACGCCCGAGCAGAAATACTGACCTATGTATTTTACGCTCCCTGCCATATGGAAAGATACTATGGAAGCGTCACTGAATACGTAGTCGCCTATATCTGTTACCGTTTCGGGTATGGTGACTGATTCGGCTTTTATGCCTGCGCCAAAATTATGATAAAGCGCATTTACGGTGTGCTTGACACCGTCTATCTCAACAGTGGAAGGTATGGAAAGATTTCTGTCGTTCATCTCCACATCGATAAGCATGAAAGCCTCGTTGTTCTCGGTCTCAAGCTCGGTGAAGCTCATTATTTTGCTGGCATAGGTGAAAGTGTGTCCGCCCGACTTGAAAGTGCCGAGTGTCCAGCCGTTCAGGTTATCGGGTATCTTATCGTCTGTTTTTTCTTCTGCTGTTTCTTCGGCATATGCACGCAGTGTACCGTCGGACAAAAAACTGCCCGAGGTCATAGGTGCGGCGATACCGCCCAATGCTATTACCAGACCTGCCCATGCCGCAGCGAACTTTTTCAGATGTCCGCCGCAAATTTTGTTGATCTCCATAGTGTAACCTCCTGATTATAATATCACAAGGCACCGCAATTTTTGATGTGGGTGCCTGCTTATACTGATTAAGAGAAATTACCCCGTTTTATATTTTTATGTAAACGTTTAATGCACAACATATTGTTAATATATCATAAAATTTTAAATATGTCAAATCCCAAGAATTGCTAAATTTCGGGAAATTTGCAACTTGTGAAGTTAAAAGTTTACTGCGTTAACCAAAAATGAGATCTGAGATGATTTTGGCTTGTGAAGTCGGTTTGATCTGAATAAAGCGCAGATATGTAATGAAAGATAATTGCTGTGTAAAATTTTGTACAGTGCGGCTCGATAACGTTTTCGCTGGATCAGAGCCTGTTTTCAACATTTTACACAATCTTTCGGCTTTGCATTTATACAAAATGCAGATTTGCAAAGCTTTTGTGCAATTTTTGCGAAATCTGCGGCAAAAATTCCAATGGAATAGTAAATATTGTTGACAATCAATGAATGATGTGTTATAATTTTGGGTATACTGAACACCTTTAAATATAGGGTGTATAAAACAGGCGGCAGAGTATTTGCTGTGAGACAAGGAGGTAATGATATGGAAAGTCACAAGAGTAAGGTCATGAGGACGCTGGCGCTGGTAATGGCGCTTTCTGCGGTGTCATCGGCGGCTGTAAGTGCGCAGGACGAGCAGGAGAATGTCTCGTCCATAGCGCAGACTATCAGCTCGGATGAGGAAATACTCATGAGAAGGGGTTTTGCGATACAGCCGCAGGATGTGGTATGCAGCCCTGCAAGCGGTCACGGGTATCTGGAATATGCGTTCAAATCAATGCCCTACAGGATGGAACTGCTGGCGGACGGCAAAGTTTTCCTTGAGTGGGAGGACGAGAATGTTCCTGCGAACCGCATATCGGTCTTTGATGAAGTTGACGGCAAGGAAATGATGATGAGGATATACTACGTGCCTCTGAAAGAGGGCGGTGTGCCCGATGTCTATGAGAGCGTGCCTTTCCATATCTACAAGGGCAATGCTGATGACTTCAAGATACTGGCACAGCCTGTAGACCCCGTGCTTACGAACGGCAAGGGACTGGCGACCTGCGGGGTCAGCTTTAAACCTGTTCAGGCACTGCTTTATGCAAACGGAGAATTTCTGCGTGAACTGACAGTTTCGGATGATATCGTCAATGCGGAAGTGACCTCGGCTGATGTGGGCAAACAGCTGACATTCAGGGTGTTCTACAGTGATGAAAGGGCGGATTTCGTCGAGAGCGAGCCGTTCTTTGTAAGGTCAGAGGAAGATATGATCTTCTCGGTACAGCCGTTGAGTGCAGTGCTTTCGGGCGATACGCAGGAGGCATTTGTGACATTCTGCCCTGCATTTGAGCCTGTGAAACTGGAGAAGATATGCGATGGAAAAGTCACATACAGCACAGATCAGTTCTACCGTGACGGAAACTCGGGTCTTATAACGTTTGCTTACGGTGCTGATGATGCGGATAAAAAGCAGGTAATAAGGGCATACTACGGCACGGGAGAGAATGACTATGTGGACAGCGATGAGTTTGTTATCGTAAATACGGATAAGAACCACCATTTCACCAAGCAGCCGCAGGATATGGAAGTATCTGTCAACGGTGACAAGCCCCTTAGCTGGAAAGTTGATTTCAGCCCCATAAAGCAGGTCGCTGTACGAGACGGAAAAGAGCTTGCAACGTTTGATGATGATGCAACAGAGTTCGATGCATATGACTGGTACATGATGCCATCGGGCAGATACCGCATAAGGTCTTATTATGGCAGGGGTACGACGGATTATGTGGAGAGCGATATTTTCACACATAAAAGACCCGCTTTCACGGTATCCCCCAGAGGCGGATACTGCACGACAAGAGGTTCTAGGGAAGTCAGCTGGCAGCTGAACTTTAAGCCCGCAAAGGTAGAGCTTTGGGCTGAGGGCGCATATCTGAGGGATCTGCCAAATGATAAGAGCAGCCATACTTTCAGTGCGAGCGGACTGGGTGGCTACCAGATAGTGGCATACTTCGATGACAGTGATCGCAGTGCGATATACAGCCCGTTTTTCAATGTTACGGGCACTGAGCTGCCTTTCCACGAGATAGTCTGTGACAATGCGGTAGCGGTATATAATTCTCAGAACCAGCTGACGAGCTGCGGCGTTGAAGGCGAGCAGATGACGGCTATATTCGAGGGCGACTCCACAGCTTTTGAGGACTTCAAAGCGGACGGCGTTGATTTCGTGCCGCAGGCAGCGCCCGATATGCCCGGCAGACAGTTCGTTATGCCTGCGCATGATGTGGATATTCGGGTGGTATATCGCACAGAACCTAATGACGGTCCCGGAGGAGAGCATTATCAGCAAGGTGATGTGGACGGCGACGGAAAAATAAACGTCACGGATATTGCGCTTGTAGCTTCCCATATAAAGGGCATAAAGGCGCTGGATGATAAGGCGCAGATGCGTGCTGATGTTGACCGCAGCGGAAAGATAAACGTTACGGACATCGCTCTGATAGCTTCGCACATCAAGGGAATAAAGGCCATCGAATAATATATGGATATGAACAAAGCCCCGATGCACGTACATCGGGGCTTTTATATCATTCGCTTATGGCATCGAGCGAAAGTGTTGCGATACCATTCAGGCTCTCATCGGCACGTTTGCCTGCCATGAAGTCGTAATAACCCTGACAAGCTATCATTGCGCCGTTATCGCCGCAGTATTTGAGCTCGGGCATATACAGCTTGTATCCTCGCTTGTCGCACTCAGCCTGCAACAGACCACGCACGCCTGAGTTCGCAGAAACTCCGCCTGCAAGACCGATGGTCCTGTATCCCAGGTGTTCAGCTGCCAGCATAGTCTTCTCCACAAGGCTTTTAGCAATTGTGCTCTGGAAAGAAGCTGCCATATCCTCACGGTTTATGGTCTCGCCCTTCTGTTCGGCGTTGTGGACAAGATTTATCACCGCAGTTTTAAGTCCCGAGAAACTCAGGTCGTATTCGCTGCCCTGAACCCTCGGCTTAGGCAGATTATAGGCTTTCGGGTCGCCAAGCTTTGCCGCAGCGTCGATGAATTTTCCGCCGGGGTACTCGTATCCCAGCGTCCTTGCAACTTTGTCGAAACATTCGCCTGCTGCATCGTCACGGGTCCTGCCCACCACATGATAGTGGGTGTAGTCACGCACTTCCACTATATGGGAATGTCCGCCCGATGCCACAAGGCAGAGATACGGCGGTTCAAGGTCGGGGTGCGATATGTAGTTCGAGGCGATGTGACCTGCTATGTGGTGTACGGGCACAAGGGGCTTTTTTGCGCTCATGGCAAGACCCTTTGCAAAGCTTACTCCCACAAGCAGCGCACCTATAAGCCCGGGGGCATAGGTCACGGCTATGGCATCTATGTCTTCAAGGGTGCAGCCTGCCTCTTCAAGCGCAGCCTTTGCCACCCACGAAATGTTCTCGGCGTGCCTGCGTGAAGCTATCTCGGGCACTACGCCGCCGTAAAGTCTGTGTTCATCTATCTGTGATGCGACGATGTTCGAGAGTACGGTCTTGCCGTCCTCCACCACCGAACAAGCGGTCTCGTCGCAGGAACTTTCAATACCTAATATTTTCATACTTTCCTCCGTTGATCATGCAATATGTATCACAAAACACTCAGCTGTTTTTACAAATCCGAGCTTTTGGGCAAGTGCGGCAGAAGCGTGGTTTTGCGCATGGCAAGCCCATACGGGCTTTTTGCCGTGTTCTTTGACTGCGGCTGCGGTCATGGCTGCTGCGGCGCAGGCAAGACCTTTCTGCCTGTGTCCATCTGCGGTCTCGACGCCTATATCGACCTCATCTTTGCTTACCGCTGCTGAAAATGCCCAGGCACAGGGCTTGCCCTGATAGGTCACGCAGAAACCAGTTCCGCCGTCAAGGAACTGCCTGTCATTTTCCCATGAGAAAGCGGGCACTATACGTCCTGTCAGTCGGGGTACCTGCCAAGGTGTAAGCGGTCCTATCTCATAGCCGTCGGGGACAGGGTGCTGTTCTGCCTGTCTGTCTTCGGGATACTCGAAGAACAGCCTTTTTTCTGTGACGGTATCTTCACAGCCCTCAAAATATGCCGCTGTCCTATCATCTGCAAATATGACCAGCCGCCTGCCGCCCTCTTTCATAAGGCGGTGTACGTTATCGAGAAAAGCGCTTTCGGCTTCTCCCGAAATGCAGCCAAATCCGCAGTAATGCCAAAACAGCACTGCTTTGCCGTCCGTGAAGATATCGCCTGTCTGCTCACCCTCTGTCATCGAGAGGGGGTAAACCCGCCCGTATGGGACGGCCTTTGCCTGTGCGATATATTTGTGGTGTTCTTTTGGGTCTGCCTTTTCAAAATTGCTCATATCGTGTCACCTTGTTTTGTTATATAAGCCCGTAGATGCGGTTCATCTCCTCGGAGAGTCCTCCGTCGGCAGAACGCACATACAGGGGCTTTTCTATCTGTATAAAATTATTGCCGCCCTTTCTGCCTTCGACCAGTATCAGCCACGGTGCGCAGTTCGGGTTCTTGTGTACGGTGCGCAGACGTTTTGGTTCGATGCCGTTATTGCGCATGGCGGTCATTATGTCGCAAAGCCTTTCGGGGCGGTTGCAAAGGCATAGCCTTCCGCCGAATTTCAGGCTGCGCTTTGCGGCGGCGCATACATCATCCACTGTACACATCATCTCGTGCCTTGCGATGGATACGGCTTCGCTGTTGTTTTTCTCGCCTGTGTTGTTTATCTTGTAGGGCGGATTGCAGGTGATAAGATCAAGCTCGCTCTCGCTTTTCCACTCTTTAAGGTCGCCGAGAACGGGGGTGATGCAGTCTATCTTTGAACGCTCCAGCGAAACTTTCAGCTGGTCGTGGGCTTTCTCCTGTATCTCCAGCGCATAGGTCAGCCGAGGCTTGTAGTATTTATACAGCAGCAGCGCTATTATGCCGCTGCCCGTGCAGAAGTCGGCGCAGAGATCCTTGCGCCTTGCTTTTGCAAAGTCCGCCAGCAAAAAAGCGTCCGTGCCGAAACGGTGTTCGTCGGATATGCATATCTCGATGCCGTCGCCCAGTGATTCAAAGGTAAAGTCGGTATATTCCATCATATCTTCCTTTCGGCTCACTCAGCACAGCGGTTTTTTCTTCATCTGACCTGCGTTGCGTGGAAATTTTTTCGGCGTGGGGCTAACCTTGCGGATAACGATGAGAGTTCTTCCATCGCCGTTGGGAAGCTCGTATTCCTCGACTTTTTCGGTCTTTCCGCCCAGCAGTTTTATGGCTGCCTTGGCTTCGTCCAGTTCATCTTTTCCGCTGCTGCCTTTGAGCGAAACGAACACTCCGCCCACTTTTACAAAGGGCAGGCAGTATTCGCAGAGATCACGCAAATTTGCAACAGCCCTTGCGGTGGCAATATCGAACTGCTCACGCATATCTTCCTTTTTGCCGAATTCCTCAGCTCTTCCGTGTATGCACTGTGCATCCAGCTTTGTAAGGTCTGAAAGCTCCTGCAAAAAGTTCACACGCTTGTTCAGGCTGTCAAGCAGAGTTATCTTCAGATCGTCCCTGTATATTTTCAGCGGACATGAGGGGAAGCCAGCACCCGTGCCCACATCTATGACACTTGCGCCCTCATCGGGCACATACATCGTGAATGGATATATACTGTCAAAAAAATGCTTGACAGCAATGCCTTCGGGGTCGGTTATGGCGGTAAGGTTTATCTGTTCGTTGCGCACTGCCAGTATCTCGGCATATTTATCGAGCCTGTCAAACTGTTCGCCGCTGAGTGTCATGCCGAATTTTTCAAAGAGCTCGGCTGTGCTTTTTTTGTCAAGCATATTTTCTTTCTCCATCATATTTAAGTATATCGTCGGGGGTATCTGCTATGAATACTGCGCCGTGGCTCTCAAATTCCTCACGGCTGCCGTAGCCGAACATCACAGCTATACAGCCTATGCCCAGCTTCTTTGCGCCGTCTATATCATGCATACGGTCGCCTACCATTATGACTTTTGAAACATCGGGTGAACCGCAGCGCTGAAGTGCGCAGGCGATGACCTCATCCTTATTCTTCCTTGTGCCGTCCAGCAGTGAACCTGTCACGCTGTCGAAATACTTGTCAAGTCCGAAATGCGCAAGTATCCTCTCGGTGAAAACCTCGGGCTTCGATGTGGCAACAGCCAGCTGCTTGCCGTCAGCCTTGAGTTTTTCGAGCAGTTCGGGTATGCCGTCGTAAACATCGTTTTCAAAAAGACCCGTTTCGCTGTAGTATTCTCTGTAGAGCTTTACAGCCTTGTCTGCGTCTTCCTTTGAAAGACCGATGAACTTTTCAAAGGATTCCCACAGCGGAGGTCCTATGAATTTACGCAGCACATCTTCGCTCGGTATCCTGACATCCATCTTTTCAAGAGCATACTTTGCTGCGTTCATTATCCCTTTGCCCGAGTCGGTCAGAGTTCCGTCAAGGTCGAAAAGGTATGTTTCGATCATAAACTTATTCCTTTCTTGTACATTATATATCATTATAGAAACAGAGACTTCCTTTCATTTGAAAGAAAGTCTCCGTGAACGATCTTGGTATCCTGATCAGAGTTCTACCTTCTGGTCGGCGTCACCCTTGTCGTTTACTGTGTAGTAAGCAACACCCTCATCGGGCTTGATGTACAGCTTGACTGCCTTGGGTGCTCTGTGACCCTTTGCTTTATAATCAGCCTTTGCAGCCTCTGCAAGAGCAGCTACGTCGATCTGCTTTTCACCGAACTCTACGAAAATAACGTCCTTCTCGGTAGCCTTCTCGACAGCAGCCTTAGTCTTAGCCGCAGCCTTGGTAGCTGTCTTCTTAGCCTTTGCAGCAGTTGTTTTAGCGACAGCCTTTGTCTTAGCAGCTGTCTCCTTTGCAACTTCCTTTGCCTCTGCCTTGATCTCAGCTGCCTTCTCAGCAACTTCCTTCTTAGTAGCCTTTGCCATATCCAAAATTCTCCTTTTCTAAGATCTTGCGATCGTATTTTTATAAGCCGTATATTACAGCTGTATTACTTCTTGTCAACAGCCTCTTTAAGAGCCTTTGCTGCCTTGAAAGCAGGTACCTTCTTTGCGGGTACTTCGATGGGCTTTTTGGTTGCAGGGTTGATGGACTTCTTAGCTGCACGGTCTCTTACCTCGAATGTACCGAAACCGGGGATAGCTACCTTGTCACCCTTCTCGAGAGCCTCTGTGATGGTGCTTATAACAGCGTCAAGAGCTGCTTCAGCGTTCTTCTTTGTGCTGCCGTTCTTTTCAGCGATAGCAGCGAGCAGTTCAGCCTTTTTCATGATAAATACCTCCATAAATTTTCTTGGTTTTGCCTGTGCATCCTGCACACCTTTAATTTATGTTGATATTATACCCTATAATAATTGCTTTGTCAAATAAAATGCACGTATTTTCGGGCTTTTCGGGCAATCTTTGTAGCCTTGCCTAAATTTACCTTATCAATACACGAGAGATTTTGTGTTTATTCACAGAATGTTTACGATGTTCTCGGAATGCCCTATTTTACGCATTATCACATGATGTGATAGATGACATATCATTGACGGTTCAGCAGCTTGTGATAGTAGTGCCCTGATTGTCTATGCACATCTCTTTGACCTGCCAGCCGCCAAGCCCTGCATTGTCCAGCGAGAATTTCATTCTGCCTGCAAAATAGGTGTTTTCTTCATCGACTATCGCCATGACAGTAGGACCTGCGCCGCTTATATAGCTTGCGTATGCGCCGTGGGTGTAGGCGATATCGAAAACTTCACGACAGCCCGGGATAAGTTCCATGCGGTAGGGCTGGTGCAGCTTATCATGCACCGCAGTACGCAGGTTCTCGAACTTGCCTGTAAGCAGTGATGCGGAGAACAGCGCCGCACGGGACAGATTGAAAACAGCGTCCTTGTGGGAGATCTCCTTGGGCAGACAAGCCCTTGCATCTTCGGTCTTCAACTCAAAATCGGGTATCATAGCCACGAATTTCAGCTTTGTATAGACCTCCTGCTTTACCCAGTGTACTTTTCTTCCGTCGAACACCGCAGTAACTATGCCGCCCAGCAGTGCGGGGGCGGTGTTGTCGGGGTGTCCCTCGATCTGTGCGGCAAGGTCCACCAGATCGTCCTTTGTAAGCGGATCGCCCAGCATTTTATTGGCACCCACCAGTCCTGCGATTATGCAGGCTGAGGACGAACCCAGACCTCTTGCCATAGGTATGCTGTTGGTCTGCCTGAGTTTCAATCCGTCCAGCTTCTTGCCGCAGACCGTATAAAGATCCTTTGCGGAAACATATATAAGGTTGCGCTCATCGCAGGGGACCTCAACACCATCAGCCGAAGCTATGTCGATATGGTCGCACTCTTCCATCTCCACATAATTATAATAGTTCAGCGCCAGCCCCAGCGCATCAAAGCCTGCGCCGAGATTTGCGGAGGTGGCAGGTATCTGTATCTTATACATCGTACTTCCTCGTTTCTCTTTACATCAGTTTTCCATGGGGCGAACTCTCAGAGTAACGCCGATGCTGTCGGCTACCTTCTGTGACTTTGCGATCTCTTCCTCGCCAATGATATCAACAACGGTGAGTATCACATTCGGCACATAGGCTTTCATATTCTCTGCGAATTTCAGCATCTCCGCAAAGCAGTCCTTGTCTTTCCATTTGGGACGGGTTATATCCATATAAGCCTTGCTGTCAGAGGCATTAAGGCTGATGGATACGGTATCCAGCAGACCTTTGAAGTCGGCTTCGGTAGATCTTTCCCAGATCATATTTGCAAGACCGTTGGTGTTCAGCCTGATGGGAGTATCGCACACCGAGCGTATATACCTTGCGGTATCCAGCAGTATAGGCAGTTCCGAAGTGGGTTCGCCGTAACCGCAGAAGATTATCTCTTTATAAGATGAAAGGTCACGCTGTTTCAGGTTGTCAAGAACTTCTTCCAGTGTGGGCTGATGTTCGAGCCACAGCGGGTCTGAACCATATGCACCGTCATCGTTCTGCCTCAGACAGAATGTGCAGGCGCATGGGCATTTGTTGGTGATATTGAGGTAAAGCTTGCCCCAGAGTTCATAAGATATGGTCATAGCGGTCTTTTTCATGATCGGTCTTCCTTTCCGTTAAATTCAGCTATATTACATTATACCACATCGCACAGGATATTCAAGTATATTTGGTTAATTTTTTCACAAGTGTCGGCAAGGCGAGGAACGGGGGCGGACTTTTGAAAGAATTTATTAAATCTGCACAATACACCCTCGTGCTGCCGCTTTTGAGATTGTTTATGTAAATAAAATGCACGCAAAATTATATAATTGCATTGACAAATTATTTAAACAGTGCTATAATGTTATCAGTGAAAAGAGGTGGGACTATTGAATAAAAGCGTGTACAGTCTGGTGCTGTCGGATGAGGTGGTCGATGCCATCGACAGGCTGGCATATTCCATGAATACCAGCAGATCAAATCTGATAAACCAGATACTTGCTGAAAAACTCAGCCTTATGACCCCCGAAATGAGGATGCGGCAGATATTCAGCGAGATAGAGTCGCTGATGGATCAGCGTTTTCAGTTCCTTGACCGACCGTCGGACAGCATGATCGCCATAAAAAGTCCCGTGAGGTATAAGTATAAACCCACGCTGCGGTACAGCCTTGAACTCAGCCGTGAGCTTACGGGCAGGGTAGGCAGATTAAAGGTGTCTTTCCGTACCAAGAGCGAGCAGCTTATCTCTGCCGCAGACGGCTTCTTCAAACTCTGGCAGGGACTTGAGGACAAATATCTGTCAGCCGTTTATCCCGATGGTGCTCCCGCACAGACCGATAACGGCAGATACACCCGTGATTTTTATTCGCCCCGTGCCCGTGAACTGACCGACGAGGAGATAGCTTCCGCTGTGGCAGGCTATATAAGGCTGATGGACAGCAGCGTACAGACCTATTTCGACGGGCTGACAAGCGGCACAGATCCCTCGGGCAAGATAAGCGCTGCTTATGCCGATTACGTCAGAACGGTCACTTCGGTGATATAGGCGGTGCAGCATGAGCAAGAAAGTCAGGATAACGGTCGGCATCATAGCGGCGCTCATCGTGGCAGCGGTAATAGCATTCTTTGCGCTGACTACTAAGGCGGAACGCAGATTTGGCGTGGCTTTTCCCGAGTCGGCTACAACGGATGTCATAGGTGTGGTTTATCATGTGCGCAGTGACCTTATAATAAATATCCCCGAGGACTATATACGCAAACTCAGTGAAAGCAGCCCTACCTACGATGAAGTTGTGGAAGAGCTCGGCGAACCCAGCGGAAAGTACGGCTTCGGGCTATGCAGGGCGTACTGGCGCATAGGCGAGAGGAAATATGCCGAATATGTTTTCATGGGTGATGCTCAGTATCTGGAGATACGTGAATACTGATAATAATATCTGATATATAAAGGAGGACACAATAATGAATATGCAGAAGTTTACCGAGAAATCGATGCAGGCTGTGCAGGATGCCCAGAACATCGCTGCAAGGCAGTCAAATCAGGCGATAGGGCAGGAGCATCTGATGAGTGCGCTGTGCCTTGATGATAATGGTCTGATACCGCAGCTGCTCACTAAAATGAGCGTTGATGTCAATGCGTTCAGGGGTGCGCTGGACAGAGCTGTTGATAAGATACCGAAAGTTACCATGGGCGGCAGAGCACAGGGTCAGATATATATTTCAACAGACCTCGACCGTGCCCTTGCAGAGGCAGAGGCGCAGGCTAAGCAGATGCAGGACGAGTATGTATCGGTGGAGCATATTTTCCTGGGTATAATGGAATGTGCAAATAATGAGATAGCTGAGGTGCTGCGTACTTTCGGCATAGATAAGACGGGATTTCTGGCAATGCTCAAAGAGGTAAGGGGCAGCGCAAAGGTCACCAGCCAGAACCCCGAGGAGACCTACGATGTGCTCAAAAAGTACGGTCAGGAGCTGGTGGGGCTCGCAAGACAGAACAAGCTCGACCCCGTTATCGGCAGAGATGCGGAGATACGTAATGTTATACGTATCCTTTCCCGTAAGACCAAGAACAATCCTGTGCTCATCGGTGAACCGGGCGTTGGTAAAACTGCTGTTGCAGAGGGTCTTGCACAGCGTATCGTCAACGGCGATGTTCCCGACAGCTTAAAGGACAGGCAGATATTCTCGCTTGATATGGGCTCGCTGATAGCAGGCGCTAAATTCAGGGGCGAATTTGAGGAGCGTTTTAAGGCTGTCGTAGGTGAGATAAAGAAATCGGAGGGTAAGATCATACTGTTCATCGACGAGCTGCATACCATAGTGGGCGCAGGCAAGTCAGATGGTGCGATGGATGCAGGCAACCTGTTAAAGCCTATGCTGGCAAGGGGCGAACTGCACTGTATCGGTGCGACGACCCTCAATGAATACAGACAGTTCATCGAGAAAGATAAGGCGCTTGAAAGACGTTTCCAGCCCGTAATGGTCGATGAGCCTACAGTCGAGGATACCATATCTATACTCCGTGGACTGAAAGAAAGGTATGAGGTCTTCCACGGCGTAAAGATACAGGACCAGGCTCTGATAACGGCGGCTGTACTTTCCGACAGATACATCACCGACAGGTTCCTGCCCGATAAGGCGATAGACCTGGTGGACGAAGCCTGTGCGCTGATACGTACCGAGATGGACTCCATGCCTACAGAGCTCGATGAGATAAGGCGTAAGATACTCCAGCACGAGATCGAGGAAACTGTGCTCAAAAAGGAAAATGACAAGCTGGCAGAGGAACATCTGTTGGAAGTTCAGAAGGAACTGGCTGACATGAGGGCGCAGTATGATGAGATGCGTGCTAAGTGGGAGAATGAGAAGAGCGCTATATCCAAGGTGCAGAAGATACGTGAGGAAATAGATGCGGTAAACGGCGAGATCAAGCAGGCAGAACGTGACTATGACCTGACAAAGCTGGCTGAACTCAAATACGGCAAGCTGGAAAATCTACAGAAAGAGCTTGCTGAGGAGGAGAAGAAGGCAGAGCAGTCCGCAAAGAGCAATACTCTGCTGCGTGATAAGGTAACAGATGATGAGATAGCAAGGATAATCTGCCGCTGGACAGGTATACCCGTGGCTAAGCTGATGGAGGGCGAGCGTGAGAAGCTGCTCAGGCTGGAAAGCATACTCCATGAAAGAGTCATCGGTCAGAACGAAGCTGTTTCAAAGGTCAGCGAGGCTATACTCCGTTCAAGAGCAGGCATCGCAAATCCAAATCAGCCCATCGGTTCCTTCCTGTTCTTAGGACCTACGGGCGTTGGTAAGACTGAGCTTGCAAAGACCCTTGCTCAGGCGCTCTTCGATGACGAGAACAATATCGTTAGGATAGATATGTCGGAGTATATGGAGAAATTCAGCGTATCCAGACTGATCGGAGCGCCTCCCGGATACGTGGGATATGAGGAGGGCGGTCAGCTGACCGAAGCAGTCCGCAGGAAGCCTTACTCGGTGGTACTGCTGGATGAGGTCGAGAAAGCGCACCCAGATGTGTTCAACATACTCCTGCAAGTGCTCGATGACGGCAGAGTTACCGACTCTCAGGGCAGAACGGTGGATTTCAAGAACACCGTTATCATACTGACCTCAAACCTCGGCTCACCGTTCATACTCGAGGGTATCGACGAAGCTACAGGCGATATTTCCGATGAGGCAAGGGAAAATGTGCAGACACTTCTGCGCCAGCATTTCAGACCCGAGTTCTTAAACCGTCTTGATGAGGTAGTTATCTATAAGCCTCTGCTGAAGAGCGAGATATACAGCATCTGCGGACTGATGCTCAAGAGCCTTGAAAAGAGACTTGCCGACAAGCGCCTGAAGCTTGATGTTACCGAGGCTGCAAGGGCTGCCATAATAGACCAGGGCTATGATATGCAGTTCGGCGCAAGACCGCTCAGAAGATTTATACAGAGCCATATCGAAACTCTGCTGGCAAGGGAGATAATCGCAGGCGACCCTGCGCCCGACAGCGTGATGAAGGTCGATTACGACGGCAATAAGTTCACAGCGGAAACCATAGCACCCGAAAATACAGAATGACCGATATAATAAAAATACCACCCGTTATCCGATAAGATGACGGGTGGTATTTTAGTAAACGACATTAAAATTTTCCCAAAATTATTTCTGCTTGAGGATATCGGGAGTTGAACCTATGCCGAATGCCTG
This sequence comes from uncultured Ruminococcus sp., assembly GCA_902788785.1. Lineage (GTDB taxonomy): Bacteria > Bacillota > Clostridia > Oscillospirales > Ruminococcaceae > Hominimerdicola. The sequence continues at coordinate 47,005 of CADALT010000009.1, read as the reverse complement.
TTCGTTCTCACGGTACTGTATAAGCGCACGGTACATATATACGTCCTCTGGAGTTGTTACCTTGATGTTGCCACGGTTGCCCTCGACCATGTGAGCCTCCTTGCCGACGCTCTTTATAAGTGTGCAGGAGTCAACGAGGTTGTCGTAGCGGTTCTCGGTAGCCCTTACCTTGTCGTGGTCTGCAATTATCTCGCCCAGATAGAAGCTCTGGGGAGCCTGTGCAGCGTAGGTATCCTTTCTGTAGGGCACTGTTTCAACGGTCTTGCCGTTGGTGCTCATGAGTATGGTCTCAAAGCAGGGGGTGCAGGTGATAGCATTGCCGCTGTCCTTAACGCCCTGAATGTTTCTTGATATGGTATCGTAGCTTACCCAGGGACGCACACCGTCATGTATCAGCACGATGGAGTCATCGGGGTTCTCGCTCTGAGCCTTTTTAAGACCGTTGTAGATGGAGTCCTGACCTGTTTCGCCGCCGGGAACTACTGCGCAGACCTTATCCAGTCCGAACTTCTTCACCAGCTTGTTCATGTAGGGGATGTACTCCTCCAGCATTACGATGTATATCTTGTCTATCTCATTGTGGTTCTCAAAAAGCTCCAGTGTGTGTACGATGATGGGCTTGCCGTTTATCTCAAGGAACTGCTTGGGAATGCCTGCGCCCATCCTGACACCGCTGCCGCCTGCGAATATCACTGCTATGTTCATGTTATTTTCCTCCGTTTATTTGCTTTCTTTCATATACTTCTTTATAAGAGCGACCACACGCTCGGCTGCTTTGCCGTCTTCCTTGCTGCCTCTTGCTTCGAGGAAGTCCTTTGTATCAGCAGCGTATTTAGCGTCGTCGAAATTCAGTATATTTGCTTCCATCTCATCGTTGTTTTCAGCGATGGCGAAAGGTGTGGAATCAAGAGGATAGTAGAAACCTCTCTCGTCGCCGTACTCTTTCAGGTCGTTGGCGTAGATAAATCCGGGTCTGCCTGTGAGTACGAAATCGCATATCCAGCTGGAATAATCCGTTATACCCATATCGCATACTGCCATAAGCTCCTGTATATCGCTGTAAGTGTTGCCTGCGAGTATATCGGGGTTATCTCGTATCGCCTTTACGCCTGCAAGCTTGTTAGCCACCTTGAAGTGGTAGCGGTTGATGATCTTCCACTTGCCGCCGAAACGCTTTCTTGCGGCATCAAGCACACGGTTGTAGTCGATGTCGTAGCAGTCAAGGTTCTTTGCGTCACGGAATGTGGGCGCATAAAGTATCAGGTGACAGTCCTCCTCTATATCGAAGAACTCGCAGACCTTGCGCTTTATCTCTGCACGCTTCTCGTCATCGCAGAAGAGTATATCGTTCCTGGGGTGACCGTATTCCATCACCTTGACCTTTTTATCGGGCCAGTAGGTGGTGCGGTAAACCATAGTCTCGAAAGAAGAGTTCGAGATCATGAAGTTTGTTATATCGCCTGCGATCACAGCGGAATTTCTCCAGTGTTTGTCAGTGATGGCAGAGGGGTCGATCTTTTTAAGCCCCATTGAACCGTGCCATGTGTTTATATATATCTGGTTTTTCTTCTTGGGAACATAGTTCCAGGGGAAACATACCGCATTATCTACCCATACCTTTGCTGTGGCAGCTTCAAGGAAATGTTCCAGCGAATTTCTCTGTACGACCCTGACCTGGGGAGGGAAGGGCAGAGGGAACTCGTTCATCAGCTTTTTTGAGGTTACGAAAACTATATCGTATTTAAGACCCTGTTTTATTATCTCATCACAGATATACTTGGGGTTGCACTGGTAAACGTTATTGTAGTGCATGAAGATTATCTTGTCATCTTCCACCTTATCTCTGGTGCTGTATGAGATATACTTCTTGGTCAGATAAGATATCAGCAGGTCTGTTTTCTGCCTTGCCCTCATGAACAAGAACTTGAAGAACGACTTTTCCGCAGCACGTCTTTCTATCTGTCCCAGCTTACCGCTGACGACGACCTTACTCATTAACGATCAATCCTTTCATTTTACCTTCAACTCGTTTTAAAACAGCTTTACAGGACCTTAAAACAGGTGCCGGCGCTGTCTTATAGCAATCCGCCTTAAAATTCAGACAAAATCCGGTCACAAAACCCATAGATCCGAGCTTTAGCGACCGGATTTTGTAAATTTAAATAGTTGGATTGCTATAGTTTGTCTTTCCCATTATCTTATTTATAAGCTTCACTGTGCGCTTTGAGGCTTTGCCGTCCTCATGGCAGCCCCTGGTCTTCAGGAAGACCTGCCGCCTGCGCTCATAGTGTGCGCTGTCAAAGCCAAGTATATTGTTTATCAGTTCATCATTATCCCGTGCAATGGGGAAGGGAGTCTCCTGCAAAGGATAATAGAAACCTCTTTCGCTGTCATATTCATCAAGGTCGGGCGCATATATGAACCCGTAGGAACTGCCCAGCACCTGATCGCAGATCCAGCTGGAATAGTCGGTTATGCCTATTTTGCAGACCGTCATAAGTTCCTGTATATCTTCGTAGCTGTTGCCGTCAAGGATATCTTCCGAGGTGGTGCGCTGCATTTTGTCAGCCACCTTGATGTGGTAGCGGCACAGCATTTTCCAACTGCCGCCGAAGCGTTCCTTTGCAGCCGCAAGCACACGGGGGATATCTATATCGTAATATTCGGTGCTGCCCGAATTTCTGAAAGTCGGCGCATACAGGATGAGATCTGTATCTTCATCCACCCCGAAATGTCTGCATACCTTGCGTTTCAGCTCTGCCTTCTTCTTTTTATCGCAGAAAAGTATATCGTTCCTGGGGTGTCCGAATTCAACTACCCTGACCTTCGGATCGTTCCAGTAAGTGCTCCTGAATACCTCGGTCTCGAAAGCCGAATTTGAGATCATGAAATTGGTGATGCGCCCTGCTGTCTTGGCGGCAAGCTGCCACTTGCGGTCGGGCACACCTGTTATTTTTTTCAGCCCCAGCGAACCGTGCCAGGTATTTATCAGCACTTGTCCGTGCTTTTTTGGAACAAAGCTCAGCGGACAGTTCAGTGCGTTGTCCACCCAGAGTCTTGCAGTGGCAAGTTCCCTGAAAAATTCATAGGTATTTATCTCCACTGCCCTTATACCCTTGGGGAGTTTCGGCACATTGCCCGATGAGTCCTTCTTGACCGCATAGACAATATCATAGCCCTTATGCTGCCTGAGAAGTTCCTCGCAGATATATTTCGGGTTGCACTGATACTTGTAATCATAGTGAACGAAAACTATCTTGTTCTTTATTATCCTGCCCGTAAAAGAGATATACTGCCTTGCAGCCAGTGCCAGAACATTGTCAAGGGGTGATATTTTCACGCCGAGGACATATTTGCTGAAATTTTTTTCAGCTGTATTTTTAAGTATCAGCTGTTTGTTCATGGCGGCATTTCTCCTTATCGGGGTCACTTACGGATACACGTACTCAAATTGCATTATACCACAATCCTCCCCCAATGTAAAGCAAGCTAACAAAGTTTTAGCAAACTAAACAACACAAGTTGTTTATATGCCGATGTTTTCAGCACTTTCCTTGACTGACGGCAGGCATTTTCACAAAAGTACACGAAAAAGGTCTGCTTTGTGACAGCTTGGTGAAACATAGGGCTTCGGGTCTTGCAATTGGAGTTAGTTTGTGCTATAATATAAGTTAACGTAAAAATCGAGCAGCCTGTGTGCTGCCTGATAGTAAAACGATAATTAAATAAGGAAAGAGAGTGTTTTAAAATGACAAAGATAACGATATTCAGCGGTTTTCTTGGCGCAGGCAAGACCACGCTCATCAAAAAGCTCATTGCAGAAGGCTATCAGAAAGAGAAACTGGTGCTCATCGAAAATGAGTTCGGTCAGATAGGTATCGACGGCGGCTTTTTGCAGGACGCAGGCGTTGAGATCACCGAGATGAACTCAGGCTGCATATGCTGCTCACTGGTCGGCGATTTCGGCAAGGCTCTGGTGCAGGTGCTTGAACAGTACAAGCCCGACCGTATCCTTATCGAGCCATCGGGCGTGGGTAAGCTCAGCGATGTTATCAAGGCTGTACAGAATATCGACGCACACGATGTGGAGCTTGACGGCTTCACCACAGTAGTTGATGCCAAGAAGTGCAGAATGTATCAGAAGAACTTCGGCGAGTTCTTCAACAACCAGATAACTTATGCAAGCTGCCTTATACTCAGCCATACCACAGGTCTTGCACAGGATAAGCTAGATGAGGTAGTTGCAAGGCTCCGTGAGCTGAACCCTGCGGCACCCATCGTTACCACCGAGTGGGACAAGCTCACAGGCAAGCAGCTGACTGATGCGATGACACAGAAGAATACTCTTGATGATGAGCTGAAAGCTCTGCTTGAAGAGGAGCATGAGCATCATCACCACCATCATGACCACGATGAGGACGAGCACGAACATCACCACCATCACGACCACGATGAGGACGAGCACGAGCATCATCACCATCATGACCATGATGAGGACGAGCACGAGCATCATCACCATCATGACCATGATGAGGATGAGCACGAACATCACCATCACGACCACGGTCCCGACTGCACCTGCGGCTGCCATGACCACGATCATGAACACCACCATCATCATGCAGATGAGGTATTCACCAGCTGGGGCAGAGAGACTGCAAGGAAGTACACTGCTGAGGAGATACAGCACGCTCTGGAAGCTCTGGAGGACGAGAAAAAGTACGGACTTGTACTGCGTGCAAAGGGTATCGTAGAAGGTCAGGACGGCACATGGATACACTATGACTATGTTCCAGGTGTGCCCGATGTGAGAACAGGCAGCGCAAGCACCATCGGCAGACTCTGCGTTATCGGCGCAGAACTCAAGGAAGATGCAGTTGCTGAGCTGTTCGGAGTACAGTAATTTCCTCTGAAAAGGAGATATATCTATGAATGAAGAATCTTTTGTTCCCGTGTACCTGTTCACAGGCTTTCTTGAAGCAGGCAAGACCCAGTTCATTCAGCAGACGCTGAAGGACGAACGCTTCAATAACGGCGACAGAACACTGCTGCTGGTCTGTGAAGAGGGCATCGAGGAATATGATACGACCGATTTTGAAAAGGACCATGTGTTCCTGCGCACCATCGAGGATAAAAACGACCTGAACCCTGCGGCGCTGGGCAGGTTCCTTGATGAGACAAAGGCGGTCAGAGTTATTGTGGAATATAACGGTATGTGGACGATGAACGATCTGCTGGATGCCCTGCCCGATGACTGGGCTATCTACCAGATAATGAACTTTGCCGATGCGACCACATTCTTAAACTTCAACCAGAATATGCGCAGCCTTGTGGTGGATAAGCTGCAAAACTGCGAGCTGACCGTGTTCAACCGTTTTGATAAGGCGACTATGGATCAGATGGAGTTCCACAAGATAGTCCGTGGAGTCAGCCGCCGTACCGAGATAGCTTATGAGTATACCGACGGTACCTCGGCTTATGATGATATAGAAGACCCCCTGCCCTTTGATATCAATGCAGATAACATCGTGGTCGAAGACAGGGACTATGCTCTCTGGTACAGGGACATCACCGAAGAACCCGAGAAGTATGACGGCAAGAAAGTAACGCTCAAAGCAATGGCTGCCACAAATCCACAGTTCCCGAAGGGCACTATAGGTCTGGGCAGGCAGATAATGACCTGCTGCATCGAAGATATAACTTTCTGCTGGCTGGCATCGCTTTATGATAAGCCTCTGCCAATGAGCGATAAGCCCAAGTGGGTCGATGCGACATTTACTGTAAGGTATCAGCGCCATAAGCTGTACAGGGGCAAGGGTCCTGTACTGGTGGTAGAGTCTCTCAAAGATTCCACACCGCCCGAAAAGGTAGTGGCAACGTTCTATTGATAGTATTCTCAGGAGGTAATACCATGGGAAGATATGATTATACCCCCAAGGGGGTCTGTTCCAGAAAAATAAGCTTTGACCTCGAGGACGGCAAACTCAGCGGAGTTTCTTTCGAGGGCGGCTGCAACGGCAACCTGAAAGCAATATCCAAGCTGCTTGAAGGTCAGAGTGCGGCGGAAGCTGTAAGGATACTCAAAGGCAATGACTGCAACGGCAGAGGTACATCGTGTGCCGACCAGCTTGCGCAGGCTGTCGAGAAAGCACTTGCACAGGAACAGTGACATCATGCATTTTGCGGACGGGTGATATGCCCGTCCGTTTTTGTGTTTTAAAATGTTTTCATATCCAAGCCTGCGGCGTATCTTTGCTTCGGGGCTGAGTTCATGTCATTTATGAGATATGTGCGGTTTGATATGATACGGGCAAATGCTTAATGAATATTTCATATTATTGTGGTAGGGCATTATCAAAATCGCCTATAAAGCTGATTGTTGGACAAGGCAGTTAGTATAAAACGGAGATTTTTTGCAGGATTGTCTGTTTTCACTTGCAAAAATGGCAGAAATGGAGTACAATACAATAGTCAAATGTGTATTCATAAGATATATAAGTGGAGGTTTAGTAAAATGATGTTGAGTGAAATGTCCGCAGAACAGCTGCAGGAATTCAAGAACAAAGTCCAGGAAGAATATGACGGCTATAAGGCACAGGGTCTTGCACTGAATATGGCAAGAGGTAAGCCCGCTGCTGAACAGCTTGACCTGACCGAGGGTATGCTTACCTGCGTTACAAAGAGCAGTGACTGCTTCGATGATGAGGGTCTTGATTGCAGAAACTACGGTAATCTTGATGGTCTGCCGGCTGCAAAGAGGCTGTTCGCACCTATGCTGGGTGTCAGCGAGAAGGAGCTTATCGTATTCGGTAACTCCAGCCTGAACATCATGTATGATACTATCGCAAAGTACCTGCTTTTCGGTGTTGACGAGCAGTCCAAGCCTTGGAGAGATCAGGGTAAGATCAAGTGGCTGTGTCCTGTTCCCGGCTATGACAGACACTTCCTCATCTGCGAAAAGTTCGGTATCGAGATGATAAATATCCCCACCGACGAGAACGGCCCCGATATGGATATGATCGAGAAGCTGGTAGCAGAGGACGATTCCATCAAGGGTATCTGGTGCGTGCCTATGTATGCTAACCCCACAGGTGTAACATACAGCGACGAGACCGTTAAGCGTTTTGCTGCCCTCAAGCCCAAGGCAAGCGACTTCCGTATTTTCTGGGATAACGCATACTGCGTACACCACCTGAATGATACTCCCGATAAGCTGCTGAATATCCTTGACGAGTGCAAGGCAGCGGGCTGCCCCGAGAGAGTGGTAATGTTCGCATCCACATCCAAGATCTCCTATGCAGGTTCAGGCGTGGCTGTAATGGGCGCAAGCGAGGCTAATATCAAGTATATCCTCTCGCTGATGACTGTACAGACCATCGGCCACGATAAGATAAATCAGCTCAGACACATCAAGTTCTTCGGCGATTTCGAGGGACTCAAGGAGCACATGAAGAAGCACCGTGCGATTATCGCACCCAGATTTGAGGTAGTTCTGAACGCTCTGGAGAGCGAGCTTGCACCTCTGGGCGTTGCTAAGTGGACAAAGCCCAACGGCGGTTACTTCATCAGCTTCAATGCTATGAACGGCACAGCTAAGCGTATAGTTACACTGTGCAAGGAGGCAGGCGTTGTGCTCACAGGCGCAGGCGCAACCTTCCCCTATGGCAAGGACCCTGATGACAGCAACATCAGAATAGCTCCTACCTATCCTCCTGTTGAAGAACTGAAGATAGCAGCTAAGCTGTTCACCATCTGTGTTAAGCTGGCAAGCGCAGAGAAGCTGCTGGAAAACAAGTAATAATATCCTTACGGAGCATAACAATATACTGAAAAAGCACTTCCGATCATCAGTTCGGGAGTGCTTTTTGTTTGTATCAAAGATCGGTGTGCTCGTTGTATACGAACTCACCTTCGATGTTTTTGTATGAAGTCAGGGCGGTGTATTTGCCGTTCTCATCGACGTTTATCACGTATTTCCATTGTATGGCAGGCGAGCCTTTATAGCCTATGGGAATATCCTTTGAAGAACCGCTGAGCTGTTCCACGTAGTAAGTGAATATGCAAGTCACTATCCCCGAGCCTATCTCGCTGTGATCGTACTCCTCAGCCGAAACCCAATGTGATACGGGGCCGCAGCCGATCGTGTAAAAGCCTTTGAGCCTGTTTTTATCATCATACACGATCTTGTGGTGCTCGTTGTCAGGAATAACATTTTTTTCGCCCCAGAACCATGCAGTCCATACAGCGCCGCCATAGGGGATAAAATATCTGGTCTTGGTCTTGCCGTTAAGTTCGCCGTCCGAACGCAGCTTATCGAAGCTTTCTATTGCAACAGGCTGCCCCTCGCTGTCATAATATATCGCTTTGTAAAGCTGACCCGGTTTAGGCTGTTTTATTATGCGGCCGCTTTTGTATTTTTTGACGATGTGCTTTGTAAGTTTACTTGGCGAAGCTATGCCCAGGCCGCTGCTGTAGGACGATAACACTTTAACAGCTTTGCGAGCCTCTGCATCGCTTACTATATCATTATAATGTGAAGACACATATCTGTTGAATCCCGACGCTTGTGAGATCAGGTCGTCCCAGTATCCATAAAGCTCCATAGCAGTATGCTCCTTTACTTTTGCGTTGTTAGCACTGTCAAGAAAATATGCCACAGCTTTATTAGCCGTGGCATTCTTGTCTTATCAATAGAAGTGGTTAGCCGAACCATCGCCCCAGAAGCTTGTGTAGCCGTGCTGGAACTGCTCGGGATGTGTCAGATACAGATCTACAGCAGCCTTAACGCTGTCAGTTACCTGATAGGTGAAACCGCCATAGTTGAGTGTCCACTCCAGTCCTGAGAACTGGTAGGGCTGTGTCAGCACATCATATATAGTATTGGGGTACAGAGGTGAGTTTACTCGGTTCATTACTGCCTCAACGACAAGTGCCTTTTCCTCAACGGGTACCCAGTCGGAGCCATACTCGTGACCCACAACGTTGCAAAGCATTATGTATTCATCATCGCTTACCTGTACAGCATAGCCGCTGTTTTCTTCAGCAGGCTCTTCCTCGGGCTCCTCGGCTACAGGTTCAGTCTCTGCGGGAGCTTCGGTCTCGTGCTCTGTCTCAGGTTCATCCTTTACAGGCTCGGGAGTAGTGGTAGTCACAGGCTCAGTCTCCTTGACTGTCTCTCGTACAGTCTCTACAGGCTTCTCAGCGGCAACGGGAGCCTCGACTCTCTTCTCTGCCTCTGTGACAAGTTCAGGTTCGTCCTTTGCAGCAGGTGCGCTTGTGGCGGTAGTTGTTGTAGCCTCAGCAGCAAGCTCCTGTTTCAGGATCTCAAGTTTATTATTGTTAGTTTCGGTCTTAGTGGTTTCAGCCTCGGTCTTCTTGGAAGTCTCGGGCTTAGATGTCTCATCGGGAGCAGTAGTGATGACTATTGTCTTTCTGTCCTTCTGAGTGGTCCTTTCAGCGACTGTTTCCTCTGCGGTGGTCTCTTCATCTGTCACTGCCTCATCTGTCTCGGCATCTGTGACCTCCTCATCGGTAACGTACTCATCTGTAAAGAGATCTTCGGTCTCTGCTACGATCTTAGTTCTGAGGTTCTCGCTGTTTCGGGTTGCAGCCTGGTATGTATATCCGCCGAAAACGCCTGAAGCGAGAAGAACGGAAACGACAGCTGCGATCTTCAATTTACTCATAATATATTCCTTTCATGTATGATACGTAAATATCACGCATCATGAAAAATATATCTCTTTTCTCTTGTCGACGTTAACTATGATACCACATTTCACAAATGATTACAAGGTGGTTACAAGTATTTTCCATTTTGTAAACACTTTACAAGTCGATTTAACTGCAAATTTCATGCACCATGCACAAAGAAAATCGCTCGAAATTAGATATAATGTTAATACGTATCTTACGCTTAATAAATACACGAATTGAAAAATCCCGTAAAATCGGCATTTTCTGATTTGGATGTGATCGTTTTCAGCGCCTGAAAAGTGACATCAAATAATGTCGATTTGTGCAAATTTTTGCAAACAGTTTTTTACCGTTTCGTTTCCAACGAAAACAGAACGGTCTGCTGTGGGAAAACAACAGACCGTTCAGATATATAAGATGGGGTCATGCAGTGTGCTGAGTAAGGACACACCGCCGTGAAATGCGATATATAAAAAGGAAGTGCAAAGCTCAATATAACGTTGAGCTTGTACACTTCCTCGTGTATACCTTATATAATAGTATGGATATTCCGATCTTCTACAGACCTACCTATCGGTCAATAAAGATCTATGTCGTTTACTATAGTTTTTACTTAACGTAGAACAGCAGTTCGCCGTATGTGGGATAAGGCCAGTATTTCTCGCCTACAAGAGTCTCGATCTCATCAGCGGAAGCTCTCAGCTCGCCCATGGCAACGAATACTGTGTCGTGGTAGTAATTAGCCAGCTCCTGGAAATCCTCGATCTCTCTTGCGCCTACTTCAGCCTCTTCAAGGGCTGTCATCTTCCTGTAGGTCTGTGCAGCCAGTGAGGACAGTCTCTTGACCAGATCATCCTCGAATGATGTATCAGCGCCGCACTCCTTAGCCAGTGAAGAAGTCTTAGCCAGTTCCTTGATGTAGGTAGCAACAGCAGGCAGGATATCCTTCTTAGCCATATCTATCATAGTCAGAGCCTCGATGTTGATGGTCTTGCAGTATTCATCCAGCAGCAGCTCAACTCTCGACTTTAGCTCGGTCTCGGTATAAACGCCGTACTTTGAGAACAGCTCGATATTCTTGGGCGCAGCATATGTGGGTATAGCCTCGGGTGTGCTCTTGAGATTGAGCAGACCTCTCTTCTCAGCCTCAGCTACCCACTCATCGGAATAGCCGTTGCCGTTGAAGATGATATTCTTGCTGTCCTTGATGGTGTTCTTGATAAGGTCATCCAGAGCATCCTGGAAGTTATCAGCCTTCTCCAGTACATCAGCGAAGTCATCCAGCACCTTAGCAACTATGGTATTGATAACTGTATTGGGACCTGCGCAGGAAAGTCTTGAACCGGGGCTTCTGAACTCGAACTTATTGCCTGTGAAAGCAAAAGGAGAGGTTCTGTTTCTGTCGGTCGTATCTCTTGGGAAGTGAGGCAGTACGTCAACACCGATCTCCATCTCAACGTGTTCGCCTTCATACTTATAGCCGTTAACGATTGAATCGAGTATAGCTGTCAGCTCATCGCCCAGGAATATGGAGATGATAGCAGGAGGTGCCTCGTTAGCGCCCAGTCTGTGATCGTTGCCTGCGGTAGCCACGGAAGCTCTCAGGATATCCTGATAATCGTATACAGCCTTGATAACAGCTGTCAGGAAGAGCAAGAACTGTGCATTCTCGGCAGGTGTTTTGCCGGGTTCCAGCAGGTTGATGCCTGTATTGGTGGAGAGCGACCAGTTATTGTGCTTGCCCGAACCGTTGATGCCTGCGAAAGGCTTTTCGTGGAGCAGACACTTGAAGCCGTGCTTTCTTGCAGTTCTCTTCATGATCTCCATGGTCAGCTGGTTATGGTCGGTGGCGATATTGGTAGTGCCGTAGATGGGAGCCAGCTCGTGCTGTGCGGGAGCGACCTCGTTATGCTTGGTCTTTGCATAGATGCCCAGTCTCCACAGCTGTTCATCCAGATCCTTCATGTAAGCGGCAACTCTGGTCTTGATAGTACCGAAGTAGTGATCTTCAAGCTCCTGACCCTTGGGTGCAGGTGCGCCGTACAGCGTTCTGCCTGCGAAGATCAGGTCCTTTCTGTGGGAGTACATCTCTCTGTCCACAAGGAAGTATTCCTGCTCGGGACCCACGTTGGAGATAACTCTTGTAGCATCGGAACCGAAAAGCTTGAGCACTCTCAGTGCAGACTTATTGATAGCTTCCATAGAACGCAGCAGAGGAGTTTTCTTATCCAGTGCCTCACCGTTGTAGGAACAGAAAGCTGTGGGTATGCACAGTGTCTTCTCCTTGATGAATGCATAAGAAGTAGGATCCCATGCGGTATATCCTCTGGCCTCGAAAGTAGCTCTCAGACCGCCCGAGGGGAAGGAGGATGCATCAGGCTCGCCCTTTACCAGCTCCTTGCCCGAAAATTCCATGATAACATGACCATCATCTGTAGGTGAGATGAAGCTGTCCAGCTTTTCAGCTGTAAGACCTGTCATAGGCTGGAACCAGTGTGTATAGTGGGTACAGCCCTTCTCCACTGCCCAGTCCTTCATGGCATTAGCCACGATGTTTGCGACCTCGGCACCCAGCGGATCGCCGTTGTCGATGGTCTTTTTCAGCGCCTTGTAAGTAGCCTTCGGCAGTCTTTCTCTCATGACCGACTCATTAAAAACGTCAGAGCCGAAGATCTCGGGTACATTGCTCATAGAAATTCCTCCTGTTGAAAAAATAAAAGCGCTGCGAACCTTTTCACTCGGTTCACAGCGCCATTGCTGTTTACAGGTATGAGTATACACCAATCTTCCCCGTTTGTCAAGGGGATTTTTCATTTTCGGACAAAAACACAAAAGCGTTCGGATATGGTTAAAAAGAATTGGTGCATTCAAACCAAACATATCATTCGATGTCGATGAACTCGTCCTTGTTCACCTTATTGAGTGCTTCCTTCTCCTCTTCCTTGGCACGCTTGAATACCGACCTGCCCACAGAGAAGCTTCCGCCTATATTCATTATGCCTGATATGAGCAGGCAAACGCCCAGCACACGCAGGGTAGTATTAGCGAGTACCAGCGGATTTATCAGCAGCAGCACGCCTACCAGTGCAGTCAGCAGTGCAGGCAGAAAAGCCCTGAGCCACTTGCTGTCGCCCCTGCCCTTGATATACACAGACTCCTGTATATTGACGATGCCGCTTATCAGCATATAGCAGCCGAAGACTACCGCAATGACCTTGGGTATGAAATCCGGGCGCAACATGATAAACACACCTGCGGCGCAGGATATAACACCTGTCGCCAGCCCGAAGGCATTATCGGGGTCTTCCTTGGCTTTGATAAAGTACCTTACCAGCGAGATAACGCCGTACAGCGCCATGACTCCGCCGACTATTATCCCCACTACCTTGGTGAAGAAATGGGGCTCATATATCAGTGCGATGCCCATGACCACACAGAATGCCGATAGCACCCAATAGTTTCTGACTGCTTTTTTCAGAGACTCCATGTCCTACTCCTTTCATAGCAGTGTTGCTGTATCATGCTTCCGCTTCTTTTTTCAGTTTTACCGCTTTGATGACCTTCATTCGTGAAAATTCCTCTCTGTCCTTCTCTTCCAGCGAGTCGGATATGAATTTCACCGTATTGGTATATCTGGGTATGATTATGTTTTGCAGCGCATTTGCACGGCGCTGAGTTTTCTTGATCGCCACAGAGAGCCTGTAGATGCTGTTCTCGACCTCAGCCAGTGTTACGGTCAGGCGCTTTACCTTTTCAAAGGCAAGGTAGGCTCTGTCCAGCTGTGAGTTCGTTCTCGAAAAGCCGTAGCAGACTTCCTTGGGTGTATCGTGGAAAATGACCTGGGGCAGTTCCACGCCCATGACGCTTTTTGTAGAAAGCTCCACACCGTTCTCCACAGGCATACATTCCGCATAGGGGGTTATGACACCCATGGACATATTTGCCAGCTGCAGCATACTGTAGGCTTCCTTGTAAGTGTCCTCGATGGAACTTCTCAGCTCCTTGGCTTTTTCCACCAGCGTCATTATCTCACGTATCAGGATATTGCGCTTTCTGTCCAGAAGTTCATAGCCCAGCGCAGCCAGCTGAAGGTTCTTTTTGGTCGCCATAAGGTTGCCCTTGGTAGGGAACACCTGCTGTTCAGCCATTTTCCGTCACTTCCTTTCAGGTGAGATATCTTACTTGATGCCGAATTTCTTTGCAGCTTCCTCGGGCTGATAGAACTTGTCGAGGTGTTCATCATCCACACGGTCGAGTTCTGTCCTTGGCAGCGATGAAAGCAGCAGCCAGCCCAGGTCGAGGGTCTCTTCTATCGAACGGTTCGTTTCAAAGCCCTGATTGATGAAATGCTCTTCAAACAGTTCGCCGAACCTAAGATAAGCCTTGTCTATCGCAGTGAGCTCTTCCTCACCTATTACCGATGCCAGCGAACGAGCGTCCTGCACCTTCGCATAAGCCGCAAACAGCTGGTTTGCGCACATCTGGTGGTCTTCACGGGTATAGCCTTCGCCTATGCCGTCCTTCATCAGTCGTGAAAGGCTGGGCAGTACCGCAACACCGGGATATATACCTGTCTGGTCAAGGTTACGGTCAAGCACTATCTGACCCTCTGTGATATAGCCCGTAAGGTCGGGCACGGGGTGAGTGATGTCATCGTTGGGCATGGTGAGTATGGGTATCTGTGTAACAGAACCGTTTGCGCCCTTGATGATGCCCGCTCTCTCATATATTGCAGCCAGGTCGGAATAGAGGTAGCCGGGGTAGCCCTTTCTGCCGGGTATCTCGCCCTTTGAGGATGAGAACTCACGCAGCGCCTCTGCATATGAGGTCATATCGGTCAGTATGACCAGTATGTGCATATTCTTCTTGAACGCCAGATACTCTGCGCAGGTCAGCGCACACTTAGGTGTAAGTATACGCTCGATGATGGGGTCGTTTGAGAGGTTGAGGAACATGGCAACTCTTTGCAGAACGCCTGTTTCCTCAAAGCTGCGGCGGAAATAGTCCGCAACGTCGTTGGTAACACCCATTGCGCCGAATACCACAGCGAAATCCTGACCGTTCTCATCAGCTATCTTAGCCTGCCTTACTATCTGTACAGCCAGCTTGTTGTGGGAAAGACCCGAGCCTGAGAAGATAGGCAGTTTCTGACCTCTGATAAGGGTCATCAGGGCATCTATGGAAGATATACCTGTGTTTATATAGTTTCTGGGATATACTCTGGATACGGGGTTGAGAGGGCTGCCGTTGATGTCACGGCTCTCTTCTGCAACTATATCGCCAAGACCGTCTATGGGCTTGCCTGCACCGTTGAAGATACGTCCCAGCATCTCGCCCGAAAGCGGCAGTTCCATAGGTCTGCCCTCGAAACTTGTGGTGGTATTTTTCAGCGAGAGCCCCTTAGTGCCCTCGAATACCTGCAATACCGCCTTGTCCTCATAGACCTCAACGACTCTCGCCAGTCTGTGGGTGCCGTCGTCCAGTGCGATATCAGCTATCTCATCGTAGCTTACGTTCCTGCATTTGTCAAGCACGACCAGAGGTCCGTTGATCTCGCTCAAACCTATATATTTGATATTCAATCAGACCACCTCCGCATCTTCGTACCATTTGTTCATATCCTTTGAGTAGTCCTTGAACATATCAAGTTTATCATTGGGGATATCGTATTTTATCTTTATGAGTTTATCAGCCCAGCCGTTCTGCATGATCCTGTCGATGGGAACGCCCTTGCCGAGTGCTTCCTTTGAAAGCTCAAAGAATTCCAGTATAGCCTTCATCATAAGGTACTGCTTTTCCAGCGGAACATAGGTATCGTCCTTATGATAAGCATTCTGCTGCAAAAATCCTACTCTTACGACCCTTGCTGTTTCGATAAGCAGTTTCTGGTCATCGGGCAGCACATCTGTACCCATCAGCTTAACTATCTCCATCAGGCTGTTTTCTTCCACCAGTATGTTGGAGATCTGCTGCCTTACCTCCATAAAATCGGGGGCAACATTTTTCTTGTAGTAAGCCGAAAGGTCGTCGGTATATTCCGAGTAGCTGGTGTTCCAGTTTATTGCAGGGTAATGACGTGCATAAGCCAGCGCCTTATCCAGTGCCCAGAAGCATCTGACGAAACGCTTGGTGTTCTGTGTGACAGGCTCGGAGAAGTCCGAACCCTGTGGGGATACCGCACCGATTATGGTGACGCTGCCCTCGCTGCCGCCCAGAGTTTTTACATAGCCTGCACGCTCATAGAATTCCGATATACGTGAAGGCAGATATGCAGGGAAGCCTTCTTCCGCAGGCATCTCTTCCAGTCTGCCCGAGATCTCACGCAGCGCCTCAGCCCAACGTGAGGTGGAGTCTGCCATGATAGCAATATGGTAGCCCATATCTCTGTAGTATTCCGCCAGAGTGATACCTGTGTATATCGAAGCCTCACGGGCTGCCACAGGCATATTTGAGGTATTGGCTATCATGGTCGTTCTGTCGGTCAGGGGACGCTGTGTCTTGGGGTCGATAAGCTCTGAGAATTCTTCAAGTACCTGGGTCATCTCGTTGCCACGCTCGCCGCAGCCGACATACACGATTATATCCGCATCGCACCATTTTGCTATCTGGTGCTGGTTCATGGTCTTGCCCGTACCGAAACCGCCGGGGATGGCAGCTGTGCCGCCCTTTGCCACGGGCACAACGGTATCAATTATACGCTGACCTGTTATCAGCGGTCTTGACATGGGCATTCTTTCAGCGCAGGGTCTGGGGGTCCTGATAGGCCATTTCTGGCACAGGGTCAGTTCCTCGACTCTGCCGTATTCGTCCTGTATCTTGCATACCACATCGTTTACGGTGTATTTGCCCGTAACAGCGGTATATATGACCTCGCCGCCCTTTGACAGGGGAGAGAGCATACATTTGTGTGTTATCAGCGCAGTTTCGGGACAGGTGCAGTAGATGTCGCCGGGACGCAGTATATCGCCCCTCTTGACAGTCATAGTCACCTCGAATTTGCGCTCGGTATCCAGTGAGGGAACGTTAGCGCCCTCGGAGATGAAAGCGCCGCTTATCTCCTCCAGCCTTTTCAGGGGTCTTTCGATACCGTCGTACATATTATCCAGTATACCCGGTCCCAGAGTAGCTGCCATGGGCGCACCCGTACCGTAAACAGGCTCGCCGGGCTTTAATCCAGTGGTGCTCTCATAAACCTGCAGGGTAGTCTCCTTTGCGCTTACACGTATGACCTCGCCTATCAGCTTTTTCTCGCCGACATAGACCATTTCCTGCATGGAAAAGCTCTTGGTATCCCTGACAGTAACGACAGGACCGTTTACCGAATATATCTTATCCATAGTTGTTTCCATTTCTATCACCTTTTCGCTAGAGGGTGTTTACAGCAAGGCCGACCTTGCCTGCAAAGCTGCTGCGCTGCTTTTCGTACTCATTGTCGAAGGTAGCATCCAGTGCAAGGTTATCCTCGCTGAATACGACCATCACGCCGCCCAGCAGTATATTGCCTGCGGCTGTAACAGTGAACCTGCCGCCGCAGGTCAGCTTATCGGCAAACTTCATATCTGCCTCAGCCACCCTGACTTCGCCCTTTTTATCGGGGCAGGCATTAGCTATCTCCTGCACACGCTTTATGAGCAGATTCTCGTAATCGGCTGTCTGCCTGAAACTTTCCAGCTCCCTGCGGACATTCTCAAAGACCTTGTTTATCATAGCCTCACGGCAAAGCAGCACATTGCGCTTGGAGTTAAGGCTCTCTGCGGATGCAGCCCTCTGCACAGTTTCCCTGTGCTCCTTATCAGCAGCTTCTTTTGAAGCATTTACGTACTCTTCGGCTTCGTTGACTGCTTCAAGTACCCACTGAGAACACTGGTCTTTAGTTTCTTTGATTATCTCATCAGCTTTAACGGCAGCTTCGTTGAAGACCGCCTGCTTGAATTTTTCCAGCTTTTCTGTCTGATCAGCCATATTTGTCCTCCGATCATTTGTTAGTCCTGCCGCAGCCTGCACGGCACGGGTCATATGACGCTTAGCCTTGGGCTTTTGGCGGGTCTATTCTGTTTTGGTCAAAGCTTTATGCCAACAGCCTCCGCCAGATACTTTGATATGGTGTCGGAGATATTTGCTGTGGCGTGTCTGTCAGGTATCTCCACGATAAGGGGAGATGGTCGGTTGAGCTTATATTCCATGACCTTCTCGGGGCATTGCTTCAGAGCCAGCTCCGTCATCAGGATAATGCCCACATCGGGCAGCTCCATAGCTTCGTCCAGCGCCTCGGAAACTTCCGTAGGCGTATGCACGACCTTGCCCTCGATACCTGCCAGCCTCATACCCATCTGGGTATCAATATTATCGCTCAGCAGATAAAACTTCATGATCAGCCGCCGATATTGGAGATTATCAGGATCGAGATCAGCAGACCGTACAGAGCGATACCTTCACCCAGTACGACGAAGATCAGTGACTTAACGAAGTTCTTGGGATCCTCGGATGTAGCGCCGATAGCCGCAGGTGCGCCCGAACCAACTGCGATACCCGAACCGATACAGGAAAGACCAACGGAAAGTCCTGCTGCCAGATATCCCAGACCTGCGCCTGTTGTGATAGCCTCTTTTATTGTAGAGCCTTCCTCAGCTGCGAAAGAAACGATATTGCCGAAGGGGAGTATAAGACCTATCAGCATGATGCCTGCGAAAGTGCAGAGATTAGCGATGAAAGCGCTCTTGGGTGAAGACTTGCCTGTTTTTATCTTCTTTGCCATTACAGCGAAGGGAGCCAGCAGCAGTGCAACTGCCAGCAGGGGTATCAGAAATAAATTCAGCATAATAAAAACCTCCAATGATTATCAAACATTTATCTCGGTGTCGAAGCTGACGCTCAGGGGCTCGAAAGCCTTGCCGTCACTCTCATAGAAACGAGAGAATACTTCGTAGAATTCCAGACGGATGATCTGTATCGCAACGATCATACCTTCCATAGCCATAACGAACAGGTTGCCTATGATAAGTGTAACAGGCTTGCCTGCCGAGGCTGTCATATCCATCAGTGTCATTACGACCATCATCATACCTGCGTGGGACAGTACGAAACCGCCGACTCTCAGGAACGACATGGTGTTTGACACGTAGCTGAGCAGAAACTCGAACATCTCAAAGAAATTCTCGACGATAAATCCGCCGATGGTCATATCTTCTTCGTCCTCGGAAAGTTTCCACTTCTTATACTTCATAGCTATCGAGAACGGTACACGGCAGAATATGCAGATGAGTGGTATAACTATCAGGAATATCTTGAAAGGTACGCTCATGATATCCATATCCAGCATCATCGTGCAGACAACGCCTGCGCATACGGATGCGTAGAATATAAGTCCCGCAATGCCGTTGCAGCCGAATATCGCTTTCTCGTAATTCTTTTCTTTAAAGCCGATGTATATGTTTATCAGCATAGATGTCACTATCAGGAAGATACCTATGCCCACGGCTGTAAGCAGTATGAATGTTGACTGCTTGAATACTTTGAGCGGCAAAAAGTCGATGCCCATGCTCTCGTAAACGGGGTCGAGCAGTTCTTCAAAGCCGAATACCGAACCGTAGAGCGTGCCGAATATCATACTCGACAGACCCACTCTCGATACCATGCCGCCTGCACGCTTATCTATCTTCTTGCTGACGAAGAACCCTGCCAGGAACAGCAGCAAGCCTTGTCCCAGGTCGCCGAACATTATACCGAAAAGTATCGTGTAGGTTATCGCCACGAATGCTGTGGGATTGAAGCCGCCGTACTTAGGCAGACCGTACATCTCTACCAGCATACCGAAGGGCTTGGTGAACCAGCCGTTTTTGAGCACCGTAGGCGGAGTAACATAAGCATCCGCATCGGGCGGCAGCAGCACTACCTCGACCTCTTCCATATCGCCGAACAGCCCTGCGAACTTTTCGGACTCCTTCTTCGGAACAAAGCCCTTGATATAGAACTTTTCCTTGACAGCCCCGACTTTGCGGCGCAGCTCAAAGATATCGTATCTCTTTTTCAGGGCGGTGTAGGCTTCCTGAATGGTATTCTCGTGTTTCTTTGCGAGCTCGGCTATCTCCTTGCCCAGCACCTCGATGCGCTTTTTCTTATCATTTATCTGCACATCAAGTTTTTTCAGAGCCTCATCGGTGTTGCCCGTTACGTAGTCGGGAATATGTATCCTCTCAAAGAACATGGAACGGAAGATGCTGTCCACCAGTTCCTTGTCGCTGTTTGCACAGAAATACATTCCCCAGCAGAAGTCCTTCGTGGTCTCGAAAGGCACGAAGAAGAACGTCTGATCGTAATACTGCAATTTTGCCAGATTATCCGCAGGCATCCTGCCCACCCTGCACGCTGTGTGCTTGCAGGCGAATATCTTGCTGAAATCGCTGTTCATGCCCCGCAGGTGGTTTACCTGCAATACCGCAGCCTCCAGGTCGGAGACTTCCTTGGCGAGCTGTTGTTTCTCGTTGCTCTTGACATCTATCTCGCTGTTGATCTTATCTGACAGTTCGTTGAAACGTTCTGCCGTCCAGCCACGGAACTGTGTGCCCGGGGTCTCTTTCAGCCCGATGTCCATCTCGGTCGCCAGTGATGCGAACTCCTTCAGAGGTACGCCGAACGGATTTTTCTCGTTCAGCAGTTTAACTGTGGAATTCTGCTCGTTTTTGAACGCAGGCTCCAGATGGAAGCATCCGCTGTCACAGCAGCGCAGCAGGGTCTCGTCCAGATCTTCAAACCTGCCGATGATGTTGACAAGCGCCATTTTCTCTATCGCCATATTGTTATGATCGCTCTCCCTTCATTTGATTTGGAAGTCATTATCATAGTGTTATCAGCTGCGCTTCTATCGCAGCTGCTTCGACACCGTATCTGATGCCTTCGATGATGTGTACGATGTTCGACACATCTATATCGCAAAGCTGTAAAAATGCATATACCGCCACAGGTGCATGGGTGCTGCCCGTGATGTAATGCCGCAGCCTTCTTATCTTGACGCTGTTGATCTCGACCTCGATATTGTCGGTATCGGGGGAGTTCTTGCCGTAGATGGTATGGTTGACCATATCCATCATGACCGCTGCATCTTCGGCTTCGTAAAGCCTTTCCATCTGTCTCTTGCCAATGCCGTAGAATTTCAGCGACCTGCGCTTTATCTCATCGGGCGTATAGCCGAAGTAGGCTTTCATCCTGTATGCATTTATTATATTGCGGCAGTCGATCTCCCTGAGTATCATAGTCCTCAGTTCATCGGATACGCCGCCCATAAAACCTTTGTCTGCCTGCTCCAGCAGTTCAGCGTAATAATCCGTCCTCAGAGCCAGTTCGCACTCCGTATAATCCGCCATGCCGTCATCACGCACAGGCACTTTTTTAAGCACTCTGTGATAGCGTGTGCCTTTCAGTCCCGAGAC
This sequence comes from uncultured Ruminococcus sp., assembly GCA_902788785.1. Classification (GTDB taxonomy): domain Bacteria; phylum Bacillota; class Clostridia; order Oscillospirales; family Ruminococcaceae; genus Hominimerdicola. The sequence goes on along the minus strand of CADALT010000009.1, from coordinate 25,883 downwards.
CAGTTCATCATAGGTCTGCGACATACTGAGCTCCATAACGGGAATGTCCAGATATTTTATAAGGTATCCGGGCAGGTCTGAAAGATAAGCCCTGTCCAGCGAGGAATTTATACGGTTTATTATGGAAAGTATGCAGTCGATCTCACTGCGCCTTATGAGAAAACCGAAGAACGGCTGCTTGTCCAGTCCCTGGAATTTGCAGAGCCTGATATATGTCTCGAAATTCTCTCGGTACAGCAGTTCCTCCATGAAACCACGGTGTATCGTGTTCGGGTCAACTTCGCTGAACGCTTCTTTGAAACGTGCGCTCCTTGCGATGTAGTCCGCAATCTCGGGGACAGTCCTCAGCGCTGCCATCTCACGGTAATCATCGGGCGTGAAAAGCTGTGCATACTTGGCTCTTATCTTGGCGGTCGTAGCGTTGGAGCTGGTATTCTCCATCATGTCACATACCCCCTTTTGTCAGCCTATGATAGATGAGACTATTTCCTTCTCCCAGGCTTCGTGGTTCTTTTTGAAAAGCTCCTCGAATTCCTCTATCTTAGCTTTTTCAGATTCCTTGAGCCTGCTTTCTCTCTCGCCTGCGTCGCTGCCCGACTTTTCGCTGAGCTCTTTGCGGTAGTTTTCCGCACGGGTCTTTGCATCGGCTTTTATTTTCTCTGTCTGTTTCTCACATTCAGCCAGCAGCTCACTGCGTTTTTTCAGTGCTTGTTCCAGCTTTTCTTCTGCGAGCTTATCAGTCTCGAGTATCTCGCTGATTATATCCATTATTTGTCTCTCCTTTCGGGCATTACTGAATTATTAAAATACGTATTCATTTTACAACTTTTTTTACAAAATTTCAAGACGCCGTGTTCTTTTTCCGCAAATTTAACAATACAGAAAATGACCCGATGTTAATTTCGTGGATATTAACCATAATATTAGTCCGGCGCTGCCCGATACGCTGACAAAATGCCCGAATATAAACGACTTTTTGCAGTAAAACAGGTGAGCGTGTTCATGATAATTTAATAGCACAGCGCTTGACAAAAGAGGGAAAACGTGGTATAGTTGTATGTGTTGTGAATACACTTGTTTGCCGGAGGTGAACTTTTGTGGCTGAAAACGGTTCGGGGCTTGTGGTCGTAAGTGCCGATGTGCTGCCCGATATAGTGCTGAAGGTGCTGGCTGCCAAACGTATGCGGGCACGGGGCGAGGTATCGACCTCGACTGAGGCGTGCAGGGCTGTGGGCATATCCAGGAGCGCTTACTACAAATACAAGGACTCAGTATTCAATTATGAAGAGCGCCTGACCAACAATATCGTGTCGGTATACTGCATACTCCGTGATGAGAAGGGCGTGCTTTCGTCCATCATCTCGAAGCTGTACGAGCTGGGTACGAATATACTGACCATCAATCAGAACATCCCCGTAGATTCCGTGGCAACGGTGACGTTTTCGGTGCGGTTCGACAGAGACAGCCTCAATACAGCAAGGCTGACCGAGGAGCTCTCGAAGGTCGCAGGCGTTGTGGATGCCAAGATAATCTCGGGAGAGTAAGGACAAGAAAAAATCTAAAATATATAATGGGAAGAGGATATTTATGAGTAAGAATGTTGCTGTTATAGGTTACGGCGTAGTCGGCTCGGGTACTGTCGAGCTTTTCATGAAGAACAGAGATGCGATAAACAAGAAGATCGGCAGGGAGTGCGATATCAAGTATATCCTTGATCTGAGAGATTTCCCCGAGTCACCCTTTGCTGACAGGATAATACATGATTTTGATACTATACTCAACGATGATGAGATAGAGGTAGTAGCCGAGGTAGTAGGCGGCACAACTTTTGCTTATGAGTACACAAAGAAGCTGCTCGCAAAGGGCAAGAGCGTGGTAACATCGAACAAAGCGCTTGTTGCGGCATACGGTGCAGAGCTTTTGCAGCTGGCTGAGGAGAACGGATGCAGCTATCTGTTCGAGGCAAGCGTCGGCGGCGGTATCCCCATAATCAGACCTCTGTACAAGTGCCTTGCAGGTAACGAGATACAGCAGATCTCGGGTATACTCAACGGTACTACCAACTTTATTCTTTCCAAGATGATAAAAGATCAGATGAGCTTTGAGGACGCACTGAAGCTTGCGCAGCAGCTGGGCTATGCCGAGGCTGACCCCACAGCTGATGTTGAGGGCGAGGATGCGTGCCGCAAGATCTGCATACTGGGTTCACTGGTATACGGCAAGCATATATATCCCGAGATGGTACATAAGTCCGGTATCACAAGGATCACTCTGGACGATGTGGAGTATGCTGCAAACGCAGGCTATGTCATCAAGCTGATAGCTTCCGTTAAGAGACTGGAAGATGGCAGCCTCAGTGCTATCGTTTGCCCCAGACTTGTTCCCAAGAGCAATATGCTGGCAAGCGTTGACGATGTATATAACGCAGTAAGCGTTACAGGCGACGGTGTCGGCGATGTACTGTTCTACGGTCAGGGCGCAGGCAAGCTGCCTACAGCTTCCGCTGTGGTAGGCGATATAATCGACTGCCTCAGACACAACGGCAGATCTCTGGGCATCCACTGGGAGGAGTCCAAGAAGGACGAGAAGTTCGTTGTAAGATACAAGGACATCAACTGTTCAATGTATGTAAGACTCAAGGGTGAGGACGTTCAGGCACTGAAGCCCTCTATCTCCGAGATGTTCGGCAAGCTTATGTATATCGAGCGCAAGAACCGTCCTGATGACGAGCTGGCATTCATCACACCCAATATGGTGGAGAGCGATATCGACGCTAACCTGGAGGTACTCTCAAAGTCGGCATCTATCGCAAGCAAGATAAGAATGTTCTAAGGGAAAATCATAGCTCACTGTACGGTGTTTCCGTGCGGTGAGCTTTTTTTGTAAGAAGGCAAAAAAGCCTTGATTTACGCAGTGCAGTGTGATATAATATACCTGAAACAGACCTGCAAAGGGAGGGAAAGCAAATGACCGTAAAGATGACCGCAGTTTTGGCAGCGCTTATATGCGTGATGTCGGGGTGCAGCGAGCGTGGCAGTATAGATGTGGACACGATAGAAACAAAGCCTGCCGAGACCTCGGCGGTACAAGCCGAAAGTGCTGATGAGAGCAGGAAAGAACCTGTGCTTGTGGGAAAATTCGGAGTTGACCCCGATAATATCATCTATAACGGGGATAACCGCAGAGACCGTCCCACCAACGAGGAGTCAGCCCAGCTGGTATCGCTGGCGCTGGAACAGTACAGGGCGGCGCAGAAACAGGATGCCCAGGGCTATATCGACAGCCTGGCACTGGAAACGGTGGCAGACCCGCTGGCGGACATGACGGGCAGGATAGCCGATGCAGGCGATGACTGGCGTGAAGTCACCGAAAAGGACGGCAGCTATAATGTTATCTCGTCGGTATCATATCTGCTTTATGCGCTGAGCGGTGAGAATTTCGAGTGGACGGGCGACAGAGATGCCTATGCAGAGGCTGCACGCAATGCGGCAAATTCGATAGATGCGCAAAGCGAAGTCACCCAAAAGGCGCTGGAGTCAACACTGTACGGTCATACGGACGGCAGCGGATTTGCGAAAGACAGCTGTACGCAGGACGTATGCTGGATAGAACCCGCAAGCCTTTACCGTGATGGTGATGATATGTATATCAGCTTCGATATGGGCGTGCTGGATGAGGATACAAATTATATACTTGATGATATCATCGGCTGGCGCATAGGCGGTCAGTGGGGGATATACGTCAAGGGCGCATATAACGAGGAGAACCCCTATAAAGGCTACGATGCCGAAAAGATACTTTCGATAGTGAGTCGGGCGGAGGAAAGCAGACAGGCTGAACGTTCGGCTGAAAAGGTCGGCGATTCACAGGCAGGATAAGGAGGAAGGATATGAAAAGACAGGATTATCTCAGCTGGGACGAATATTTCATGGGCATTTCCCTTTTGTCAGCCCAGCGCAGCAAAGATTCCAATACGCAGGTGGGTGCGTGTATAGTATCGGAGGATAACAAGATACTATCCGTGGGCTATAATGGTATGCCTACGGGCTGTAATGATGATGAGATGCCGTGGGAACGTGAGGGCGAGTTCCTTGAAACAAAGTACCCCTTTGTCTGCCATGCCGAACTCAATGCTATACTCAACCGCTCCACGGGAAGCCTTAAAAACGCAAGGATATATGTGTCGCTCTTCCCTTGTAACGAGTGCGCAAAAGCCATTATACAAAGCGGTATAAAAGAAGTAGTGTACGGTGATGACAAGTATGCCGACACAGATGGAGTAAAGGCATCGAAGAAGATGTTTGAACTGGCAGGCGTTAAGATAAGGAAGTACGGTTTTTCGGAGAGAGTGGTAAAGATCTCGCTGTGAGGTGCTTATGATAAAGATAACTGTTGCGGACGGAAAATTCGTCGTAAATGGCTGTTTTGATCTGGGCTATATGGGCGTGTACAGGAATGAACAGATAAAGGTGGACGCAGATGTATCTGCGGTGCGCCTGTGGGATATTGCCGAGAGTTACCGTGATGCCTCCGAGGAGGAACTTGCAAAGGGACTTGCCTATTATTTCAACAGCTTTGAGGAGAAGGTCCAGCAGAACATCAAGCAGGTGAACGATAATTTCCTGATGAGGATATATTCCGATATGCATGATGCGGAAAATGTGTTCTGGAATACGGACGAACTCACTGTAGCCTCGAAAATGCCGCAGGATGTAAGGATTATATATACTGCCAATACTGATGAGTACCTGAAAATACAGGACGAATATTTTGATCGCCCCAATGACGGCACAGAGAAAAAGACCGATGTGCAGGAATGGATAAAGAAAAAACTCCCCATGTTCAGTCTGGATAGGCTGCTTTCTGGGATAGTGGCTGAATATCTGTACCTGGGCGACGGCACAGTAACATTTCAGTGCTCTGACGATGTGGGCTGCGAGATACTTTGCGCTGCCTGCGATACGCTGGACGAAGACCTGCGTTTTACCGATTGGCACAATTTTTGATATAAAGGAGTAAAGTAAAATGAACAGAAAATATGCGATACTTGGAGAAAGCCTGAAACACACCATGTCTCCGCCGATACATAAGAGATTGTTTGAGATGAAGGGCAGAGAGTTCAGCTACGATATTATCGAACTGCCGCCCGAAGAACTTCTGCCACACAGCGAATATATCAAGGGCTTTGCAGGTGTGAATATCACCATACCCCACAAGATGGCGGTCATAGACCTTTGCGACTCGCTGGCAGAGTCCGCAAAGCGCTATAATTCGGTGAACTGCATGGATAACAAGGGCGGCGTGCATACAGGCTATAATACCGACTGCGACGGTTTCCTGGCGGCAATAAGAGCTATGGGCGCAAGTCTTGATGGCAGAGTGCTGCTGATAGGCTGCGGCGGTGTCGGCAGAATGATGGCGATAGAGGCTGCACTCGCAGGGGCAGAGCTCTATGTGGCTGTGCTGGAGAGCGATATACCTCTGGCTGAACAGGCTGCAAAGGAGATAAGAGCCATGAAGCAGGACGCCGATGTGCGCATAGTGAAGACAAACGAGATAGATGCATCACTCGAATACGACCTGCTCATGAATGCCTGCCCTGTGGGTATGTATCCCAAGATCGATGCCTGCCCTGTGAACGATGAGGTCATCGGCGCATCAAAGGCTGTGTTCGATGTGATATATAATCCCCGTGAGACAAAGCTTTTGCAGAAGGCGAAGGCTATGGGCAAAAAGACCGCAGGCGGCATGGCTATGCTGGTATGGCAGGCGGTAAAAGCCCACGAGATCTGGGACGGCGACAGCTACACCAATGAAGAGGTGCAGTCCATCATCGAGGAGATGGAAGAAGAGGTCGAGAGGGATTTTGCTGTTGACAAATGATCTGATATACGATATAATATCGTTGAGGTGAGAAATATGTGCATAACTCATATGTTAACGAATTGTAAACGGGGGGGGGCAGCTTAAAGCAGCCTTTAGTCTGATATGCACATTTTCATCTGTTAAATATGTTGATAAGGCGTATTGCGCTCTCTAGGGCGCAGTACGCCTATTTTTATTTTTGGGAGGTATAATATGTATAAGAAGATAGTAGCAGGAGCGCTGGCATTTGCGCTGGTATTCGGTATAAGCGGAACTTTAGGCGGTGTTGATAAGGGTGTGTTCACTGTTAATGCCTCAGCAGAAGAAATGCCAACAAGTGGTAAATGCGGTGAGAACCTTACATGGAAGCTTGATGCAGACGGCACGCTGACTATAAGCGGTACGGGAGAGATGGATTTTGGTGATAGCGGTAGTCCGTGGGCGAGCAACCCTAATATTAAGAAAGTAGTAATTCAAAATGGTGTAACAAATATTGAATGGAGTGCATTTGATGGATGTAGAGATTTAATATATGTTTATATCCCTAAAAGTGTTAAAAATATTGGAATGAATGCTTTTTGCATGACAAAGTGGCTTGAAAACAAGCAGGTGGAAAATCCTTTAGTAGTAGTAAACAATATACTTATTGACGGTAAAAATTGTGAAGGTAAAGTTACAATACCCACTAGTGTCACAAGCATAGGCGTTGCTACATTTAGTAACTGTACAAACTTGACCGATATTAAAATCCCAAACAGCGTCATGAGCATTGGCAGTAGTGCTTTTTTTAGATGTACGAATCTTAATAGTATTGATATTCCAGACAGTGTCACAAGAATAGATTATGGTACATTTAATGAATGTATAAATCTGACAAAAATTGATATTTCTAATAGTATAAAAATCATTGGGGAATATGCATTTTTTAATTGTGAAAAACTAAGTGAGGTTAGAATCCCCGAAAGCGTATCCGAGATAGGTGATAAAGCGTTTGGATATTATTATAAGGACGGAATTCGTGAAAAAGTAAATGAACGTAAAATTGAAGATTTCACCATCAAAGGTGTAAAAGGTTCAGCCGCCGAGAAATACGCCAAAGACAATGGCTTTAAGTTCGTTGAACTCAAAAAGACAGTTTCCGTAGGCGATGCCAATGGTGACAATGAGATAAATGTATCGGACATAGCAGTATCAGCTGCCCATATAAAGGGTATCAAACCTCTGACTGATGAACAGCAAAAAGCAGCCGACGTCAACGACGATGATAAAGTAAACGTCACCGATATCGCCATGATAGCTTCGCACATAAAAGGCATCAAAGCGCTGAAATAAGTTAAAGTAAATGAAAAAACAGAGTCTTGTCATGAGGCTCTGTTTTTTTGCAAAAGATGGAGAAAATATTCTTTTTGTCTTGAAAAAGGGTGTGAAATGTGTTATAATAGTTTATAATTGTATGGAGTGAACTTTGGAAAAGTGTATAAAGGAAAATGGAGCGAAAGGAAGCTGAAATATGAATATTGGCGATAAGCTGTTGTTTTTGAGAAACAGAAGCGGCTGTTCACAGGAAAGCCTGGCAGACGCACTTGATGTCAGCAGGCAGACTGTATCGAAGTGGGAACTGGGACAGTCTTTGCCCGATGCTGAAAAGATCGTGGCGATAAGCAACTATTTCGATGTGACCACCGATTTCCTGCTTAGGGATACCTCGCCTGTGCAGATCGAGAAGAACCTTGACCGCATAGTTATCGAGTTTGCGAATTCTGCGTCGGATCTTGATAAGATCTCAAAGGATCTGGTCGATATAGCCCGTGACGGCATTATCGACGAGGAGGAAAGGCTGCGGCTTTTCGAGATGGTCAAGACTGTGGACAATATCATACCTGTGATAAGCGAGATAAAGACACTGCTCAATATGTAGGAGGATAATATGTCCATATACAGAACAGAAGAAGGAAAAAGACAGATAATAAAATTATACGATGAACAGCTTGAACGGCTCGGTGCGCCATACCGTGATGTGTATGTAAAGACTTCTTTCGGCAGGACACATATTGTGGAAACGGGAAATTTTGACGGCATACCTCTGCTTTTGTTCCACGGGGGAAATTCCACAACTGCATATACACTGCTTACCTGCGGATTTTTTATGAAGGACTTTCATATCTATGCAGCCGATATCATAGGTCACCCAGGTAAGAGCGATGAAGTCAGCTTGTCTTCCCGTGATCTTGATTACGGCGTCTGGGCAGGGGATATAATAACGGCGCTGGGCTATGAGAGCATGGCTTGCTTTGCAGGTTCATTCGGTGCGGGTATACTGGCAAAAGTCATGTGTTATGCGCCAGAAAAGATAAAGTGTGCGGTGCTGTATGTGCCATCGGGGATATGCAATGCCCCTGCGGTGAACAGTATCAGCATGATGCTGCCGATGATAGCCTATTGGGTCACTCATAAGGAAAAATGGCTGAAAAGGGTATTCAGTCCATTGTCATGCGGCAGGGAAGATATTGAGCCAGAAATGTTCATGACCGCAAAACTCAGCATAGAACACACTAAGGTCAAAACAGTTATGCCGAGTAATGTGCCTGAAAAGTATATGAAAAAGTGCAAAGCGCCGACCCTTGTCATGGCGGCGGAGAAGGACTGCCTTTTCCCCGGGAGGGGCGTTATACTCAGGGCGAAAAAGATAATACCACGATGCAGGACGTATCTTCTGAGGGATAGAGGTCATATGAATGAGCTGACCGACAGAGAGAAGCGGATCATTGTAGGATTTCTAAAAAAAGCCGCAGTGCGGTGAGAAAACGGAGAGTAAGAAAAAATGCGTGAGATAAATGTAAAAGAAGTCGAAGAACTGGTAAGAGAGCTTTGTATCAAGGCGAACCTTTATCTGCCCGAGGATATGGAAAACTGTATCAAGGCAGGCCGTGAGGAAGAAAGATCGCCTGTGGGCAAGAACGTGTTCGATGATATAATCGAGAATATAAACGTTGCCCGTGATGAGACCATACCCATCTGTCAGGATACGGGCATGGCTGTAATATTCATGGAGGTCGGTCAGGACGTGCATTTCGTGGGCGGCTCGGTGAACGAGGCTATAAACAGGGGCGTTTCCAGAGGATATATCGACGGCAGACTGCGCTGCTCGATAGTTGAGGATCCGCTGGAAAGAGTAAATACGGGCGATAACACTCCGCCTGTGGTACACCTGAAATATATCGATGGCGATAAGGTGAATATCATGGTAGCACCAAAGGGCTTCGGCAGCGAGAATATGTCGCAGCTGAAGATGATGACGCCTTCCGTTACCCGTGAGGAGATAGTGGACTGGGTGGTATCGGTATGTGCGACAGCAGGCTCTAATCCATGTCCGCCTATAGTTATAGGTGTGGGCATCGGCGGAGATTTCGAGAAGTGCGCTTATCTTGCAAAGAAGGCGCTGTGCCGTCCTGTAAGTCAGCGCAACCCCAAGGCGCTCTATGCCGATCTGGAAGCTGAGATGCTGGAGAAGATCAACCGTCTGGGCATAGGTCCCCAGGGCTTTGGCGGAACAAAGACCTGCCTTGCGGTGAATATCGAGCAGGCACCGACCCATATCGCAGGTCTGCCCGTATCGGTGAACGTGGGCTGCCACGTTACAAGGCACGCTTCGGGCGAGATATAAGGTCATAAAAATAGGGATATCCTTGATTTACTAAGGATATCCCTTTATTATACTATATTAGCCAAAAGAAGAATAGGCATCGGCTTTAGTGACGGCTTCGGTATGGATGAAGATATCCATATAGCATATACCATCCTTCTCGTACTCGTATTCAAAGCAGCCGAGGACATCGTCCGCTATCTTGTCCTTGAAATTGTTCGCCTGCATATACTCCATTATATGTTTGTATCCGGTGGGTATACGCTCAAAGGGTTGTACGAATGGATCGGTCACGGTTATGACAGCATAGTCTGCTTCGTTGTTATCTGAGTATTCCACGCCGCCGCAGTCAGTCGTGAAGTCCTCGGGGAGCACATATGCCGCTGCATATCCGTGCAGACCGAACCTTGTCTGCTGTTCCTGAGATACGAACGGGAAATCCCAGCCGATGAGTTTAGCATCGGGGTGTTCAGTCAGCAATCCGCTTTTTTCGCCCCAGTTTTTCATATAGTGCTGCACATCGTCCTCGGGGTTCGGTGATATCATCACATACCTCGCCATCCTGAAAGCGGGCAGCCTGCGTATAGTTACCTCTGAGTAGATCTCGTCCTTTGCGGACATATCGCTGCGAACGAGCTCGTCCAGCTTGCATGAGAAAAAAGTGCATATCTCGATAAGCGTATCAAGCTCGGGGGTTGCTTCATCAGATTCCCATCTTGATATGGTCTGTCTTGTGACATTCATTGTTTCGGCGAACTGTTCCTGTGTAAGCTTTTTCTGTTTACGCAGAAAGCTGATATTGTTTCCCAAACTCATATTATCATCTCCCATGATTATTATTCCGATCCGGATCTGTATACATTATAGCATGGACCGACACAATGTTCAACCAATCGGTATGTGCTGTTTACGGATATGATGCAACATGGTATGTTACATTGCCGTGAGAAGATATAAAAATGCCTGCGGCAAATTTTTTATGTCCGAGTTCCCGTTTCTGTGAATGTGGGCAGCCCTTGACTTTTTATATGGATAGTGGTACAATTAGGTTAGAGGAAACTAACTTGAACCGTGCAAACGAAAGGATGTTCAGAATGATACTTACATTGGTTTTAGCTCTCATGGTCATCGCAGGGATATTCCTGCTGTTGTACTCGGCAGTCGCATTAGTCCAGAAACGCAGCTTTTTCGGCTCTGCACCGCCTGATATAAGGGCAGTGATACAGGATAAGCCCGAACGTTTCAGGGGTCAGCATTTGCTGGGCTGGGGTCTGCTTGTATTCAGTATGGCGGTGATAGCAGCGGCATTTGTCATAGGCGTGTGGGACGGTGTGAAAAACGGCTTTGGTTTTTGGAAATACTTTGCACGTTTGCTGGCTGTGCTGTATCTCTACAAGATATGGGATATGACTTTCCTCGACTGGTTTTTGCTGACAAAGACCCGTTTCTTCCAGAGATACTACCCCGAAGCCGATGGCTGCGAAAGCTTTGAAAAGGTCGGCTTCAACCGCAAAAGCCAGATCATCAAGCTGATAGTCTTTCCGTTTGTTTCGGCAGCGGTCGCAGGGATACTGGTGCTTATATTCAGATAATGAGAAAGCCGCAGGGGAAATTTTCCTGCGGCTTTGTTTATGCTCTTGGTTTTGTTTCGATGAATCTGTCGATGACGAGCGTCAGCAAATTCATTATCAGTATCGCCACCAGATTTGCCTCGGGTATCGGCGTGAAGAACCTTAGCGTGCAGACTATTCCGCCTGCAAGGAATCCGAATATCAGCTTACCCAGGGAAGTCATGGGGGTCGTGGTATAATCGCTGCCGAAGTATACTGCCGCCAGCAGAGTGCCGCCTGCAAGTATCTGATAAAGTCCGTCATTGCCTGAAATGTACGAGAACAGTATCACTGTGCCTGCAAATGCAAGGGGCTCGTGCAGCGAGATGACTCTCATAGCGACCAGATAGAGCAGACCTGTCAGTATGGCGATAACAGATACCTCGCCAAGTCCTCCGCAGACTCTTCCCAGCATCATATCTCCGTAGGTGTCGAAACCGCTTTGCAGCGAAGTTTCAGCATGGCCGCCGTCAGAACTTAGCAGTACGGGCAGCGGATAAACGAAGCTCGAACGGAAAAGGAAGTATGTGGCAAGTCTTCCTGCCACGGCAGGATTCAGTACGTTCCTGCCTATGCCGCCGAAAAGCTGCTTGAATATAACTATCGAAATGAAAGTGCCCACAGCGGCTTTCCAGTAAGGGAAGTCAGCAGGCAGAGTATACGCAAAAAGCATACCCGTCACCGCAGCTGAAAGGTCGGTGGTGGTCTTTTTCTTTTTCAGGATAAGGCAGTATAGCCACTCCCAGAATATCGAGGTGAGTATGCAGAAACCTACGTGCATCAGCGCATCACCGCCGAATATGATACCTGACAGCGCCAGCGACGGCAGCAGGGATATCAGCACATGGGTCATTATCTTCGAGGTGGAGTTTTCCTCCCTGATGAAGGGTGCGCTAAGCTGTTTGAGCTCGGCTATCTCGGGCTTGAAATCTTCTGCCATATCAATCACGCTCCCTTCTGTCAAGATATCCTGCGGCTGCAATGACCTTGTTTGTCAGGTCACGTTTTGCAGGGCATACATAGCTGCAGTTTCCGCAGCTTATGCAGATATCGGGTCTGAGCCTTTTCAGGTCGGAGAGCCGTTTTTTATCGAAAGCTTTTTCTATCTTCAAAGGCATAAGTCCCATGGGACAGGCTTCAACACACCTGCCGCAGCGAATGCACGCAGTTGAATCCTCACCGTCACGGAGTCTGCCCTTGCCTGCTTCGATGGGCTTCATGAATACCAGCAGAGCGTTATCGCCCTTGCACATCGGCAGCTCGGGATCTGTGATGGTACGCCCGTTCATGAGTCCGCCTATGATGAGCTTTTCTGCGGCTTCAAGGTTCGTATCCGCAAAAGCAAGCACCTCACTGATGGGCATACCTATGGGTATCTCCACGCTGCATGGTGTCCTTACCAGGTCGCCGTCCACGGTGATACGCCTTTTTATCATGGGCATACCAGTCCTGAAATACTCACCGATAAAAGCCACAGTGGAAGTATCCAGCACCAGCACCTTTTGGTCGGCTGCGGTCTCACCGTGATGTATCTGCCTGCCTGTGACATTATTTACCAGCACAGGCTCTGCACCATTGGGGTGGTCTGCCCTCAGCGGCATGACGCTTATACCCTCATTGCCCTGTGCAAGCTTTTCCATGGCGGATACAGCATCCTTAAAGTCTGCAGACAGAGCGATGACCGTTTTCTGTATACCCATATACTGCATTATAAGCCTTATACCCGAGAGGATATCATCGGCATTATCCATCATACATCTCAGGTCATTGGTTATGTACTGCTGGCTTTCTGTGCCGTTGACGATGAGAGTATCGGCATCGTGAGCTTTCTCCAGCAGTGCAGCCGTATCCTGTGCTGTGCCGTCAAGAGTAATGCAGCCCGACGCTCTTACAGCGTCGATAAAGCTTGTTCTGTCCGTGCATGACGGTATTGACGATGGTGCGGTTTTCTGTTCGCTGTCGGCTTCTATGACCACAGCGCTGCATTCATTGCCCCACGAGTCGTACATATTCCTTATCTCAGCCACTCTGCCCGATACAGATGAATGTATCGGTGCCATCCTGCTGCCGTCGCCTATTTTAGTACCTGCGAATACCCATTCGCCCTGCTTTACAACAGGCGTGCATTCCTGCCCTTTGCACTGGGTCATAGGTATTATGACCTTTTCGGGCAGCGGAACAGCTATCGTGACGCTTTTCTCCGTGGATTTTTCACGGTCGAGGAAGATCCCCCTGATCTTCATAGCTATCAGCTCCTTAAAATGTATTGCAGCTGCCATACCTCCGTATCCCCCAACGCCCCCGATGAAAGTACGCAGAGTTATCTCAGCTGATGCGGGCGGCATATATTTACTGCCTTATGCCCTTGAAATATCTTTATTTATGTGTTATAATATCTATAAATCCGTTTTCGGGAGGAAGATGTTCCTTCTGTACGTGCAGTTGTCGAGCATATATTCGCACTCGTTTATGAAGCTGCGCAGCTCGGGATTTTTCTCGGGCGGCAGTTCAAAGTTTTCTGCGTTGATGCTGTGGCTTGAACGGATGAACCTTGCGATGTTGTTCGGTGCAGCTATGAGTATGTTCTCCACCAGTTTCAGCGCCTCGTAATAATCCCTCGAAAACAGCTTATCGCTGTTGCGTGGATTTTCACGGTATATGGTGCGGAAGATCGTGTATACCACCAGTTTCAGGCAGTTATCTGTGCCTGTCACCAGTGCTTCGGAACGGCTTTTGCCCACAAGCTGGCTGAGCAGTTCTATACATATCTCAGAACTTTCTCCCGAAGGGAAATCGTGCAGGGAATAGTCTTTTTCCTCACTGCCGAATATCATATCGTAAGGAACTTTGTAGTATCGTATCAGTGCGATCAATTGTGCGGTGCAGGCAGATCTCTGTCCACGCTCTATCGCAGATAGAAAAGGCTGGGTGATACCCGTGGCATCTGCCGCCTGTTTCTGTGTTATGCCTTTGAGTATGCGCACACCACGCAGACGTTCACCGACCTCTTTCATATAGTGCTGATTATTGTCAGCTGCCATCTGCCGCACCTCCGATACTGTGACTGAAAAAAGATATCTCTAAAGATATATTATACAACAAAAAATCAAATTTGTAAAGAGAAAATGAAGAAATTAAGTCATCGCCGTGCAAAGATGTCAAAAACTGTATGGCGGTGCCTAACATGAAAGGAAAGTATCAGGTTATGAAGGGTTACAGGATAGCGTTCATAAGACACGGGATAACAGAAGCTAATGAGGACGGCAGATATATCGGCACCACCGACCTGCCTTTGAGCAATACGGGTGCGCAGGAGCTTTTTGACAAGCTTGAAAAGCTCGATTATCCCAATCCGCAGAAGGTCTACGTATCGCCGCTGAAACGCTGTAAGCAGACAGCAGGCATACTCTATCCGAACTGCTATACCGTCGAACTGCCCGAGCTGCGTGAGATGGATTTCGGCAGTTTCGAGAACAAAAAGGCCGAAGACCTTATGGACACCCCCGAGTACAAGCAGTATATAAAGGGCGGCCTTGATAATCCCCCTCCGGGAGGAGAGTCAGCCAGGGAGATGGTAAACCGCTGTTATGAGGCGATAAAGATAATCATTTCCGATATGATGTACGAGGGTCTGACCAGTGCGGTGGTAGTCACCCACGGCGGCATAATCATGAATATGCTCAGCTGTTTTGGCGTGCCTAAGCGCAAGCCTATGGAATATGCCTGTGATTTCGGCGAGGGTTTTGAGGTCATGGTGACAGCAGCTATGTGGCAGCGTTCAGAGGCTTTTGAGATACTGCGCCGCTATCCCGACGGCGAGCAGGAACTTCCCGAGATAGATGACGAGGAGGACGAGTAATGACTCTGCTTGTGGTGGATACACAGTGCGGCATCATGAACGAAGGACTATATGAGTATGAAAAACTAAAGGCGAATATCTGCACACTCATCTCAGCTGCCCGTGAACACGGCAGCGAAGTGATATTCATAAGGCACGATGACGGAGAGGGTCAGCCTTTGCACAGGGGCAGGGCTGAGTTTGAGATATTCCCCGAGTTTGCACCGAAAGAGGGCGAGAGGGTGTTCGATAAAAGCGTCAACAGCCCTTTCCGTGACAGCGGTCTTTTGGAATATCTTAATGAAAAGGGCGAAAAAAGCCTTATGGCCGTGGGACTGCAAACAGACTACTGCATCGATGCGACGGTGAAATGCGGCTTTGAACACGGCTTTGAGATGATAGTGCCTGCCTGTGCCAACTCGACTTTTGATAACGAGTTCATGACAGCGCAGGAAAGCTACAGATATTATAACGAATTTATGTGGAAGAGAAGATATGCCCGCTGCATAACGATGGACGAGGCAGTCTCTCTGATAAGATAAAGTAAGCGACATTGAAATTTTCCCATTAAATCTAATGCAGGAAGGTGAAAGCGTGACAGATACCGAGATAAAAAAGCTATCCGCACAGCGCTATGCCGATAACAGCGGCGACTGCGTGGCGCTGATGATATATCAGTATTCGGTAATAACATTCATACTGCTTGCCGAATATGCGGCATATTTCATATTTAAGAATGTGGGCTACGACTGGTTCTACAGCTTTAAGGAGCTTGTACACGGCAACAGCATGACCTGGATATTCTGGATATGCAAGAGCGTCATCGAACTGGCACTGGTATCGCCGGGCAATAATCTGATACGCAGGCTGTATCTGGATGTTGCCATGGGCAGAGATATCACCGAGAGCCGAAGATATATCACGGCACACTCGATGAAGTATTTCAGTAAGGCTTGCTACTGTGCATTCGTGCAGTGGTTCATAAAAATAACAGCGCTGATACCCGGTATACTGGCGGTATACGGTATCAACTACTGGGCGCACGAGATAACCATAAACGAACTGACCTCGGGGGCGCTTTTCTGCCTGACGGCTTGTTTGAGTATTTCTGCCACATGGGCATTTCTGGCGGTGAAATACTACATATCTCTTGCTATGACACCTTATATAATGGTGCTTAACCCGAGGACGAATATATTCGATGCCTGCGACCTTTCGGTAAGGCTGATGGACGGCAAGCACGTAAGGTATATAACATTTGTGGCAAGCTATTTGAAATTTCTGCCGTTTATGCTGCTGATATATCCGTTTTTCGGAGTTTATCCGTATTTTAAGGTGAGCTACTCGCTGTTCATGTATGAACTGCTGGGAGATAAGAACCATGATAAGATGCCCGGTATGATAAAACGATGGAAAAAGTATATGAACGAAAACTGACCGTCAGCGAAGCGGAGGAGGGCATAACCGTAAAGGAGATGCTCAGGGGACGTGGCTTTTCGAGAAGGCTTATGACGAAACTGCGTGAGACCGAGGGCATCAGGGAAGACGGCAGGGTGGTAAGGCTTTGCGATAAATGCAGGTGCGGACAGGTGCTTACAGTCACCGAGCCTGAAAATTCGCCGCCCGAGCCGAATTACAGCCTTAATGTGCCCGTGCTTTATGAGGACAGGGACGTTATAGTGTTCGATAAGCCTGCGGATATGCCTGTGCACGAATCCATAAAGCACAGGGGCGATACTCTGGCAAATTGCTATGCGGCAGTGTGTGCGGGGCTGACTTTCCGACCTGTGAACAGGCTTGACCGTGATACCGCAGGCTGTGTAGTTGCCGCAAAGACCCGTTACGGGGCGGCGATATTGCAGGGCAGTATCGAGAAAGTGTATACGGGGCTGGTGCCGCCCACAAAACTCAGCGGAGGACGCATCTGTGCACCTATCGCAAGGCAGGAAGAGTCCATAATACTCAGATGTGTACGTGATGACGGCAAGTTTGCCGCAACCTGCTGGCAGGTCATCGAAAGACGGGCTGACAGTACCCTTTGCAGGTTCATGCTCGAAACAGGGCGGACCCACCAGATAAGGGTGCATATGGCGCACATCGGGCTTCCGCTTTTGGGCGATGATATGTACGGCGGTGACTGTTCCGCAAGGACGGGTCAGGCGCTGATGTGCAGCGAGGTGAGCTTTATCTCACCTGACAGCGGCGAAAGAGTGAGAGTTTTTTCAAACAGAAAGCTTTGATGATATGAAAGAAACACTTGAAAGATTAAGATATCTGCTTGAAGCAGCAGGTAGATCGGCACTGATAAACGAGCCTGCCTCGGCTGAGGAGCGGTCGTGGTATTTCCGCTGAACAAAATACGACCTGTGAAGAATTGGGACAGCGTGCCCGATAATTGGCTGGAACTGGGTTCGATAATAGGCGACGGTGCTTATATGGTATCTGACGAGAATGGTGAGCTTTATCTGGCAGACCATAACCATCGTGATGATCCTCTTGCTAAGTTCTCGCTGAAGGAATGGCTTGAGGACGGTATATTTATCTCGATAGAGGAAGAATACGGTGTTGAATGACACAGAGCATAGAAAAGGAGGACAACAGATGAGACCTATTTTTCTTTGCGGCTTTATGGGCTGCGGAAAAAGTACCGTCGGCAGATTGCTGGCAAGAAGGCTGAAATGCCGCTGCACAGATCTTGACGACTATATAGAGAAGCAGGAAAATATGACCATACCCGAGATATTCGAGCAGAAAGGCGAGGAATATTTCCGTCAGGTCGAGACCGATGCGCTGGCGGCTTTCGGAGATATGGGCGGAGTCGTGGCGACAGGCGGCGGAGCTCTGCTTTCGGAGCGAAACGGCGAAACTGCCATGAATGCAGGCATGGTCGTATTCATAGATACGGATTTCCGCACCTGCTATGACAGGATAAAAGACGACCCTCACCGCCCCATAGCGGCAAGCTCTACCAAAGAACAGCTGAGGGAGCGTTTCGAGAACCGCAGACCCAAGTATCAGGCACATTCGCATTATCAGATATCGGGCGGATATCCTGCGCTGGTCATTGCGGTCAAGATAGAGCGCTTGTATAAAAAATATCTCAGAGAAGCGGAGGGGAACGGCTTTGAATGATAACGTACAGCCCGTCAGCGACCTCTTTAATAATGAAAAGGTATTGGCACAAGCAAGGAGCGATCCGAAGGTGTCGGGCGGAGCCATAGTATCATGGGCGATAGCAGGCTTTATAATGCTGGTCGGCATCATCGGTGCGGTGGCTATAAGCGGCAACGATCTTTCGGGTGGAATAGCCTTGCTGATACTGTGTTTGTTTTTGGCTTTGATACCGGGCATAATCGGTCTGGTGATGCAGATGTCTTTCATCAACAGCGTAAAGAGCACGGTACTTATCGCCACCGAGGGGCGCATATATTGCAGGAGCAAGAATGTGCAGAACAAGTTCGACAAGAATGCCCTGATGGAAGTGCCCTACGAATCTATCATGGATATAAGGGTCGCAAAGGAAGGTATCGACCGCAAAAGCGGTGATTCCGTAATATTAAAGCTTATGTACAGCCATCTGGATTTTCGCTATATCACCAATGCATCGGAAGTCGTTATGGCGATACGTGGGAAGGTAGAGTCCATAAAGGGACCTATGCCGCCCATGGGTTACGGAGTGGTGCTGCCCTACGGCACGCAGATGGGTTACGGCGGTCAGCCCATGCCTGCATACGGTTATGGTCCCGACCATTATCCGCAAAATCAGCCGAACTATCCTCAGCCGCCCTATGGTCAGCCCGTTTACGGTCAGCCGCCCTACGGACAACCTCCATACGGACAGCCGCCCTACGGACAGCCTTCATATGGTCAACCACCCTATGGACAACCGCCCTACGGACAGCCTGCTTATGGCTGGCACCCCTACAATGCGCCGCCTGTTCCTCCACCGCCTGCGGTACATCAGATGCCGCCTTACGGTCAGGCACCTGTTCAGGAAAAGCCTGCGGAAGCTGCTGCGGTCACAGAAAAGGATACTGCGGGGGTTACCGATGCTGCGGATAAAAAAGAATAAAAGCTTAGCCGAGGGTGATACCTCGGCTTTTTTATGCAAAAAAAGACCATCCTTGCGGATGGTCTTTTGATATGCAAAGTAATGGATTACTTCAGCTCTACAGTTGCGCCTGCAGCCTCGAGCTTAGCCTTGATCTCCTCAGCCTCAGCCTTAGGAGCTTAGGAGCAGCCTCCTTAACAGCCTTAGGAGCTTCCTCAACCAGAGCCTTAGCCTCCTTCAGGCCCAGACCTGTGATCTCCTTAACAGCCTTGATAACAGCCATCTTCTGATCGCCGAAGGATGCCAGAACAACGTCGAACTCAGTCTTCTCAGCCTCGCCGCCTGCAGCTGCACCGGCAGCAGGACCAGCAGCTACAACTGCTGTTACACCGAATTCCTCCTGGATTGCGTCAACGAGCTCTTTCAGCTCGAGAACGGACAGGGTCTTGATATCTTCTACAAATTTTGTGATCTTCTCAGAAGCCATGATAATAATCTCCTTTATAATTTAGTTTAGTGTGCGGACCTGTCAGGCTGTCCGCCGTAGCCATAATGCCTTAAGCAGCAAAATACTGCTTATGCGGCGTGGTACTGCACATTATGCAGCACGATACAGCAATTATGCTGCACGATACTGCTATTAAGCAGCATCTCCGCCTTCCTTGTCCACCAGAGCCTGGATAGTTGCAGCAAGCTTCTGCATAGGACCCTGCAGAGAACCGACCAGCATAGCCAGCAGTGTGTCTCTCGAAGGGATCTTGGACAGTGCTGTAACGCCTGCCTCATCGTATACCTCAGTACCGATGTAGCCTGCCTTCAGCTTGAACTTCTCGTTCTCAGTATCCTCAACGAACTTGCCGAGAACTCTTGCGGGAGCAGTCTGATCCTCATCGGAAATTGCGATAGCTGTTGTACCCTCGAGTACGTTTGTGATATCGTCCAGACCGGCGTTCTTGAATGCAAATCTCAGCATTGTGTTCTTCTCAACGAAGTACTTGACGCCTGCCTCTCTCATTTCCTTTCTGAGCTTAGTATCCTCCTCAACGGTGATACCCTCATAGCTTACCAGAACACCTGCAGCGGAATTCTTGATAAGTTCGGTCAGCTCATTGACTCTTTCCTGCTTAGCAAGTAAAGTCTTCTCACTTGGCATTGTAAATTCACCTCTTTGCATGTTATTACAAAGCGTAATCTAAAAAGAAAACCCCTTCCATCCAAAGACGAAAGAGATGCACAAAGTCATTATAACCTTGCAGTTCTTTTCCTCGGCAGGGCTTACCTTTGTGCCTGCTGTCTTTAGAATACGAATGCTTATATATTATAACAGACCCCGATGACTTTGTCAAGGGGTCTGGGGATTTTAATGTAAACTTTTTGTGAACAGGGTTTTCCGACCGTTTTTGCGCAGGCACCATGCTATCCTTATCATTATGCGCTGACAGCTGCCCTGAATTTCAGGGATATCTTGTCGGTTATCAGTGCTATGAACTCGCTGTTCGTGGGCTTGCCTTTGCCTGTATTTATGGTATAGCCGAAGAATCCGTTCAGGGTGTCGATATCGCCCCTGTCCCAGGCTATCTCGATGGCGTGTCTGATGGCACGTTCGACTCTTGACGGTGTGGTAGAGAATTTCTTTGCCACCGCAGGATACAGCAGCTTAGTCACGCTCTCCAGCATCTCCTTATCGTTGACCGAGCAGATTATGGCTTCACGCAGATAGTGATAGCCTTTGATGTGTGCAGGCACGCCTATCTGGTGGATTATGTCGGTCACGATGATCTCTAAGTTTGCAGGGCTTTGCCTTTTGTGAACGATATGTCCCTCAGAGGTTATATCCGTGTCGATATCCAGTATGGCTTTTATGCGCTCGCCCAGCACCTTTATATCAAAGGGCTTCAGCATGAAGTATGATGCCCCTGCGTTCATGACCTGTGTTTCTATAAATGAATTCTCATATGGGCTGGTCACGATGAATTTCGGCTTTTTATCGAGTTTGTCACATCTGCGGATAAGTTCGATGGCGTCCATGCCTGGCATTACCGCATCGACTATCACCACATCGGGCAGTTCGTTTTTCACTGCATCCAGTACCACCATGCCGTCCTTCTGCCTGGTTATCACAAAAAATCCCGAATTCCTGAGAGAAGCCGCACAGAATACGCCATACTGCGCCGAGTCATCGCCTATAAGTATCTTTATCTTGTTGTTCATGTTGATTTCCTCCGATAATATGTTGGTTGATATAGTTCAGCCCGGCTGTTGAAAAGTTAACTCTTGAGTACATACTTATCTTAACACAATTAAACTTAAAATGCAATAGGTTTTTATAAAAACCAACAGAAAAATTTCGACGCAATTATGCAATATGTACTATAATTCAAATATAAATATAACTAATCAGTATATTTTCGGCTTGGCCGAGCTGCTTCGTCAAATTATGCACTCTCCTTGGCAGAACGGTGCTTTGCGGAATAAAAGTTCACAATAATTGACTTTACTTTGTGTGGATATAGTAGTATAATCTATTTTGATATTACTTAGCTTGCTAATTATAAGCTGCAAAACATTAAGGAGGCGAATTATTTGAGAGATGAAAGAAAGGCGGAGATACTCATATCCTCAAAGCATATCCATCAGAGGATAGAGAATATCATATCTGCCAGACTTGCTCACAATGATATCACCGCTGCCCAGAGCCATGTGCTCATGTTCGTAATGTCGTGTGATGCGCCTGTGTACGCATCAGACATACAGAAGAAGATGAACATATCGGGCGCAACGGTGACGGGGCTGCTGAAAAAGCTGCGTGCCAACGGGTATATCACAATGGAGGGCTGCGATACCGATGAAAGGCGCAGGCGCATAATCGTCACCGAAAAAGCCCATACCCACCGTGCGGAGATATGCAGCTGCATGAGCGCCATAGAGGACGAAGCTTTCAAAGGTTTCAGCGAAGAGCAGATAAATGTCTTGCTCTCGCTAACCAAGCGTATGGCTGAAAACCTCAGCGCATATAAAGGAAAGGAGAGGGATAAATGAAAAAGATACTGTCACAGATAAAGCAGTATATGGGTGCTACCATCGCAACACCTGTCTGCGTGGTGCTTGAAGTTGTTATGGAGGTGCTGCTGCCGCTCATAACTGCAAAGATAATCGATGACGGCATAACTCAGGGTGATCTGGGCGTTGTGGTCAAGTATGGTATCATAATGGTAGTCGCAGCAATGTTCAGCCTGATGTTCGGCGCACTGGCAGGTGCGTATGCGGCAAAGGCTTCCACAGGTTTTGCCTGTAATCTCAGGGAGGAGATATACCGCAAGATACAGACTTTCTCCTTCTCGAACATAGATAAGTTCTCCACCGCAGGACTTATAACCAGGATGACCACGGATATAACCAATATCCAGAATGCTTTCCAGATGTGTATAAGAATAGCGGTCAGAGCGCCTATAATGCTCATATCCAGCATGGTCATGAGTTTCAGGGTAAACTCGAAGATAAGTGCCATGTTCCTAGTGGCACTGGTATTCCTGGGAACAGTGCTGGGACTTATCGTTGCCAATGCGATGAAGTCGTTCAGCGCAGCTTTCCATAAGTATGATGAACTCAACGCCAGCGTTCAGGAGAACGTTTCAGCCATAAGGGTAGTAAAGGCATATGTCCGTGAGGACTACGAGAAGCAGAAGTTCTCGAAAGCCTCGGGCAACCTTTATAATATGCTGGTCAAGGCGGAAAGCATAGTTGCACTCAATAACCCCGTCATGATGTTCGTGAACTACGCAGCCGTGCTGTGCATAAGCTGGTTCGGCGCACATTATGTGGTTGGCGGCAGCCTTACCGTGGGCGAGCTCAATCAGCTGTTCAGCTATATGTTCAGCGCTTTCATGTCGCTGATGATGCTTTCGTTCATATTCGTAATGATCTCCATGTCCACCGCCAGCATAAAGCGTATCAGCGAGGTGCTGGATGAAGAGCCCGATATAACCGATCCCGAAAACTCTGTAAAGGAGATGAAGGATGGTTCCATCGACTTCAATAATGTTCAGTTCGCATACTTCAAGGGCGAGAATAAAGAAGTCCTGCAGGATATCGACCTGCATATCCGTTCGGGTGAAACCGTCGGTATCATAGGCCCCACAGGCTGCGGCAAGACCTCGCTTGTGAACCTCATAAGCAGACTTTACGATGTTACCGAGGGTTCTGTATGCGTCGGCGGAGTGGACGTAAAGAAATATGATACGGAATTTCTGCGTGATAACGTATCCGTGGTGCTCCAGAAGAACGTGCTGTTCTCGGGCACTATACTTGAGAACCTCCGCTGGGGCAACGAAAATGCCACCGAGGAAGATTGCATAAAAGCCTGCAAGGCAGCCTGCGCAGATGAGTTCATCGAGCGTATGCCCGATGGCTATAATACCCATATCGAGCGTGGCGGCGCAAACGTTTCGGGCGGACAGAAGCAGAGACTTTGTATCGCAAGAGCGCTGATGAAACAGCCCAAGGTACTGATACTTGATGATTCGACCAGCGCAGTGGACACAGCTACAGATGCCAAGATAAAGGCAGCTTTTGCTGAGATGATACCCGGTACCACCAAGCTGATAATCGCCCAGCGTATCTCCAGCGTCGAACACGCTGACAGGATAGTGGTCCTTGAAGATGGCAGGATAAGCGGCATAGGTACTCATGAGGAACTTCTCAAAAATAACGAGACTTATGCAGATATATATAATTCTCAGGTCGGCGGCGGAGGAGATTTCGACCGTCCCGAGAATTCCGCAGGCAAAGCGGTAGACGCAGGAAAGGAGGGAGTATAATGCCAAGAGACAGAACAGCTGTAAGACCGCCCGTAAATAAGGATAGCTTTAAAGTATTGGGCAGGGTCATGAAGTTCATGTTCAAGGATTATAAGGTACACTTCATAATAGTAGTGATATGCATAATCCTGCAGGCGCTTTCCTCCATCGTGGGCATAATGTTCACACAAAGTCTGGTGGATGATAATATCACGCCTATGGTCGAGGCAAAGGCAGCAGCTGCTGCGGCAGGCGAGACCTATGTGGCGGATTACGCTCCCCTTGTGAGCCTGCTGGTGAAGCTTGCACTGGTGTTCACACTGGGAATAATAACAAGCTATACCTATAACAGGATAATGGTAAACGTGGGTCAGGGCACGCTGAAAAACTTCCGTAACGAGATGTTCCATAATATGGAGAGCCTGCCTATAAAGTATTTTGACACCCACGCCCACGGCGATATAATGTCGGTGTATACCAACGACGTTGATACTCTGCGCCAGTTCATAGGTCAGAGCATACCTCAGCTGATAAATTCCAGCGTTACGCTTTTGTCTACGCTTGTTTCGATGATAGTGCTGAATATCCCCATGACGCTGCTTTCGATAGTTATGGCAGGTGTCATGATGGCGGTAACAGGCAAGATAGCAAAGAGCTCGGGCAAGCATTTCGCAGCCCAGCAGAAAGACCTTGGTGCTGTAAACGGCTTTATCGAAGAAATGCTCGAAGGTCAGAAGGTCGTAAAGGTATTCTGTCACGAGGATAAGGCGAGGGAAGATTTTGAAAAGCTCAATAATGAGCTGCGAGACAGCGCCCGCAACGCAAATAAGTTTGCAAATATCATGATGCCCATAAATGCCAATATCGGCAACCTGAGCTACGTGGTGTGTGCGATACTCGGTGCGGTGCTTGCCATAAACGGTGCGGCAGGTCTTACTCTCGGCAAGATAGTGGCATTCCTTACCCTTAACCGTAACTTCAATCAGCCCATCACACAGGTCAGCCAGCAGATGACTTTCGTTATCATGGCGTCCGCAGGTGCAAAGCGTGTTATGGATATAATCGACGAAAAGCACGAGCAGGACGAGGGCTATGTGGAATTCGTAAACGCACGCTACAACAGAGAAGGTCAGCTGGAAGAATGTGAAGAGCGCACAGGTACATGGGCATGGAAGCACCCCCACAAGGAGGACGGCACAGTTACCTATACCAAGCTTGAGGGCGAAATAGTGTTCGATGGTGTAGATTTCGGCTATAACGATGATAAGATGGTGCTGCACGATGTCAAGCTTTTTGCTAAGCCGGGACAGAAGATAGCCTTTGTAGGTTCCACAGGTGCGGGCAAGACCACCATCACCAACCTTATAAACCGTTTCTATGATATACAGGACGGCAAGATCAGGTACGACGGAATAAATATCACCAAGATAAAAAAGCCTGCCCTGAGAAAAACGCTCGGTATAGTTTTGCAGGAAACTCACCTGTTCACGGGTACTGTAATGGATAATATCCGCTACGGAAAGCTCGATGCCACCGATGAAGAGTGTATAGCGGCGGCGAAGCTTGCCAATGCATCGGGCTTTATCGAAAAGCTTGAACACGGCTATGATACGGTGCTCAAAGGTGACGGCGGAAACCTCAGCCAGGGTCAGCGTCAGCTGCTTGCCATCGCAAGGGCAGCTGTAGCAGATCCGCCCGTACTGATACTTGATGAGGCTACATCTTCAATAGATACCAGAACGGAGAAACTCGTTCAGGCAGGTATGGATGCGCTGATGTGCGGCAGGACCACATTCGTTATCGCCCACAGATTATCCACAGTACGCAATTCGGACTGCATAATGGTACTCGAACAGGGTCGTATAATCGAGCGTGGTACGCACGATGAACTCATTGAAAAGCAAGGCAAATACTACCAGCTTTACACAGGTAATTTTGCAGTTCAGGAATAAAGTAAAAAAATAAACAGACCATCCGATGTTGAAATGCTCCCCTTTTGTTAGACAATGTGGTATAATAGAAGTGTACCAATCAGAAATCTAATGAAAGGGGGCATTTTTATGCCTAAAGGAAAACCAAA